>CANJLF010000019.1 GCA_947475295.1 Fidelibacterota bacterium | reverse complement strand
GTCACTGGATCGAGAACATGTTCGGCAGGCTCAAGGACTGGCGACGCATCCACACTCGTTACGACCGATGCGCCCACACCTTCATGTCAGCCATTTATATCGCCGCAACCGTCATCTTCTGGCTATGATCAATGAGTCCTGACCCTAGCTGTGGCAAAGTTTGCATCTGCGGCTGGAACGCCGGGTCTTTGACACCGAGAATTTCGAGCGCGCGCGGCGACCAATAGGCATCCCCGGAATCCGTTAAAACGTCGAAGTGGCCGGCTTGGGACGCCCGCATGGCAAGTTCCAGGGATTCGCGGCTGCGGCGCAGTTCCTTTTGCGCTTCACGCCGTTCGGTGACGTCAACGACCGTACCAACAACGCGCACCGGCCGCTGCTCAACGTAAGTGGAGACACGGCCGCGGCTGAGAACCCAGATGTAATGCCCGGCGCTGTGACGCATGCGGTATTCAACGGAATAGGGAATGCCGGTCCTGACATGGGCGCGAAAGGACTCCTGAACCAACGGCAAATCGTCGGGATGACAAAGCTGATGGTGCAAGGTCATCGTCGGATTGAAACTTTCAGGATCGATTCCCAGGATTTCAGCGAAGCGCGGCCCGGCGAAGAGCCGGTCGGAGGCAATGTCCTAGTCCCAAATCGCCGCGCCCATGGCCGATACGGCACGCTGTAATTGGTCTTCGCGCTCACTGGTCGCGCGTTCCGCGGCTTTGCGCGCCGTGATATCGGCGACAATGCCGAATAAGCCGAGAATCTTGTCGGACTTTGAGACGCGGTAACGGATCGCGACCGTGACGTCTTTGATCTTGCCGTCCGGGCAGCGAATGCGGGCCTCGATATCGCCGCCTTTGTGACCCGCGACATCGGTATTTGTGATGGCTTGTATGGCTTCCAAATCCTGCGGCAGGAAAAGCGCGTTCACACTTTCGATCGTCGGGGTAAAACGGTTGGCATCCTGTCCGAAGATTTCGAACATGCCGGCGGACCACACCGTATGGTTGGAATTGATGGGCCGGCTCCAGTAGCCGATACGCGCGACATTTTCAGCCAACCTCATATCGGCCGACAGGACGCGCATATCGCGGATTGACCGAAGACGCTGGATGAGAACGAAGGCCAGCGCCAACACCGCCAGGACGCCGCCAAAAGCAAGTGCGGTTTCGAGACTCTCGCTCATTACGGGGACCGCCGGACGTAGGGCTGCGTGGTCATCGCGCCTCTCCTACACCGCCGCTTCCACAGTGGGGACCGAGAATAGATCGGCAACCTGGGAAGGTTATCCTAGCGAGAGGACAAGCGCCGGTGAAGAGCCGAGCGATGACGATTTGCCTATTTATGGCCGCTTCAGCCAGCCGCGCGCCGTCACGAGATCGGCGACCGCCTTGCCCAGGGCGGCGAACGACAGGCCTTCTAACTTCCATTTGCGCCGCGCCGCCGCAACTTCGTCGACACGGGCCTCCCATTCCGGGCCAAAGATATAAGTTTCGAGATATTCTCGGATATGGCGTGAAAGCCCGGCGGCGGTGCCGTCGGTGGACACCGTCACCTGGAGGTGGCCGCGGCGCACACGCGCCGGCAGATGGAAGTCGCAAAACGGGATGCGATCCTGAACGTGCACCAGCGCCCCGGACGCGCGGGCCCCGCCATGGAGAGATGCGGCTAGGGCGTCATCCACGTCGACGATAAAGACCAGCTTGGGGTGAATGCGCGCAAAGTCGGCAGGTTCCGGCCAACGTTTTTGCATACGTGCGCCGGCCACCGCCACTAATTCGGGCGCGGGCGCCTCGGCGAAGACATGAACGTTAGCGGCGGCATGTTCATCGAGCGCGATGACGCGAGGAAGCACGCCCGCGCCGCCGATGACCATGATAGGAATAGCCGAAATATCGAGCATCAAAGGAAACATCGGCTTCGCATCGGAAACCATGGGCGAAGCCGCGGGCGACGCGGTTTCTCCGTCCCCTTGCCCTGAGGCGCTCACATTCAACTCTTACCCGCCAGCGCGCGGGCAACGTCCATGGCGGCGTAGGTGAAGATGGCGGCGGCGCCGGCGCGCTTGAACGCCAGCAGCGACTCCCGCATGACGGCGGCCTGGTCGAAGGCGCCGTTGGCCGCAGCAATCATCAGCATGGCGTATTCGCCGCTGACTTGATAGGCCAGCACTGGCACGTTGACGTGCGCCGTCACGCGCGCGAGCACATCGAGATAAGGCATGCCCGGCTTCACCATGACCATGTCGGCGCCCTCGGCGATATCGAGATCGACTTCGCGCAAGGCTTCGTCGGTATTAGCGGCATCCATCTGGTAGGTGTGCTTGCCTTTGGGGCCCAGCGTGGCTTTGGAACCAACCGCATCGCGGAAGGGCCCGTAGAACGCCGACGCGTATTTGGCGGAATAGGCCATGATCATGGTGTTCACCAGGCCGCGGTCCTCCAGCACACGGCGCACCGCAGCGATACGCCCGTCCATCATGTCCGACGGTGCTACAACATCGCAGCCGGCTTCGGCCAGAACCAGCGCTTGCTTGACGAGGACATCCACGGTGGCGTCGTTGACGACATCATCGCCGTCGAAGATGCCGTCGTGACCATGGACGGTATAGGGATCGAGCGCCACATCGCAGATAAGCCCAATGTCCGGCACGGCCTTCTTGATGGCGGTTACGGCCCGGCACAGCAGATTCTTCGGATTGACGGCTTCGCGGCCTTGATCGTCCTTCAGGCTCGCATCCACGACCGGAAACAGCGCCAGCGCCGGAATTCCCAAATCATAGGCTGCTTGCGCATCCTTGATCGCTTCGTCGATGGATAGCCGCGTGACGCCCGGCAAGGTCGGTACGGACTGGCGAACACCTTTGCCTTCGACCACGAACAACGGCTGCACCAGATCGTCGGCGGTCAGGATGGTTTCACGCACCAGACGACGGCGCCATGTGGCGGCGCGCAAGCGGCGCATCCGCGTCGCCGGAAAGCTCCCCAGAGCCGATGTCGTCATATGGCGAACTCCTTACGCGCTCAAACTTTCGATCATTTCACCCGTCTTGGCGACCAGGGCCTCCAGGGTCGGCTGTTCGGCCGCCACGCGATGGCGCCACGGGCCGGTATCCGACGCGAAGACGTTGGCACTGATGCCTATCGCCGTGATCCGTGCATTGTCCGCCGTGATACCGGCTTTCCCAAGCAGGCCCGACAGAATATCGGCGGCGCGGCGTGAGAACAACGGCGCGACGATGGGTGTTCCTTTGAGAGCCGGCGTTATGATCTGTTGCGGCAGGTCGGCACGCGGCACCATTTTGTAGGCCACCTCGCGGCGGATGCGGCCGGGAAATTCCAGGGACAGGTCGGCGCTGACCTCATCGGCTGACGGATAGAACGCGGTCCCAAAATCGGCCGTGGCAAGATAGCGCCGCATATCGTCGACATTTAAGCCGGTTTGGATGACGTTGGTGTAGCCAGCCGCGACGGCGGCCTGCGCCGTACCCTCACCGACCGCGTAAACCTTCTTGTTCAGCCAGCCCCCTGAGGGCACCCAAGCCATGATCGCGATCTGGCTGGTAAAAATAAGCGCGTCGAAAGCGCGCGGCGTCGGTGTGTGCATATCGCCCGCCGGCTCGGGCCGCGCGACCGCGCAATCGAAAATCGCCCAGGGCAAGTCGCCGAAGGCATCGTGAAAGCGCTCCTGATAGAGCGGGGCGCGCGTATTGAGGATCAGGCCAGTGGTCATGGGCGGGTGCTGCGATTATGGTTCGGCGCGGGCAGGCGTTTGGCCGGCCGGTAGATGAATCCCGCACTCGACCTTATCGCTGCCGCGCCAACGGCCGGCGCGCGCATCCTCACCGGGCTCGACCCGGCTGGTGCAGGGCATGCACCCGATGCTGAGATAGCCATCGGCCTCAAGCGGATGGTGCGGAAGGTCGTGCGCCGTGAAGTAGGCATCCAGATCGGTCTTGGTCCAGCGCACGATCGGATTGATCTTAATGCGTCCGTTCTCGATCTCGAACACCGGCAGCGTCGCGCGCGTAGCAGCCTGGAAAGCCTTGCGGCCCGTGAACCACGCGTCGAACGGGGCTAACGCCCGTTCCAGCGGCTCGACTTTGCGCAAAGCGCAGCAGGCATCGGGATTCTGCGACCACAAAACTCCCTTGGGATCACGCGCCGCCAAAGCGACAGGATCGGGCTTGACCGAGCGCACGCCGGTCAAGCCCAACAGATCGATCAGCTGGTCGCGGTACTTCTTGGTTTCGCCGAACAGCTTTCCGGTGTCGAGGAAGACCACCGGCGCGCTGCGATCAATCTCTGATATCAAATGCAGGAGTGCAGCGGATTCCGCGCCAAAGGACGACACCAACGCAACGCGGCCTGGAAACTCGTCATGGATCATGCCGCGCAAAATGTCGCGCGGCGCGGCGCCGTCGTAGCGTTTATTCAAAAGTTCAAGGCGGCGGGCAAGAGCGCTGCTCATGATTTGCTCCCACTGGGCGCGTTCTCGCGCCGCAGGTCCCGCACCGTAGTAGCGCGGTCGGTAGCCCGCTGATACCAGGTACTGTAAGCCGCCAAAGACTGCTTAAAGGACGCGAGCGGGAAGTTTTCCGCGACTTCGAACGACGTGAACCCGCAACGCAGCAGGAACAACGCTTGGTCTGGGATGAAATCGCCGACAGCGCGCATGTCGGCGCTGTAGCGGTACTGTTCACGCAAGAGACGGCCAATGGAGAATACACGGCCGTCGCGCATGGTCGCAAAGCGCACGACGATAACGCCAAGGCGCGGCAGGAACGGCTCCAGTTCCTTCAGATTCACATCGCCCGCGATTTCGACGCCGACACCGGCCGCTGTGGAGAACAGGCTGTTGTGTTCGTTCTTAAGGCGCGCGAATGACACGATCACCGACGCGGCCCTCGGCACCGGCGCATCGTCAGCGAGCCGCGTCCATTTGTCGGCGATGGGCCCGTTGCGATCAACGACGGCCATAGAGGCTCTCCTTGAAGGGCGTCGCACCAACACGGCGATAGGCTTCAATGAAGGTCTCGCTGGGCGCTTGACGCAGCTCAAGATAAGTATTCACGACCTTATCGACCGCGCCCACAATGTCCTCGCCCGCAAAACCGGGGCCCAGGAGCGTGCCGATGCTGGCGGTTTCATCGCCGGCGCCGCCCAGGGTGATCTGATAGAACTCCTGGCCGGCCTTATCGACGCCGAGGATGCCGATATGTCCGGCATGATGATGCCCGCAGGCATTGATGCAGCCCGAGATTTTGATCTGCAGCGGACCAATGATGTGCTGGCGGTCGAGGTCAGCGAAGCGTTCGCTAAGCTGCTGCGCGACCGGAATCGAACGCGCGTTGGCGAGCGAGCAATAATCGAGGCCCGGGCAAGCGATGATATCGGTCACCAAGCCGATATTGGCTTCGGCGAAGCCGATTTCGCCCAGGCGCTGCCAGACGGCGAAAAGATCGGCTTGCTTGACATTGGGCAGGACAAGGTTCTGCACGTGTGTCACACGCACTTCGCCCAGGCTGTATGTGTCGGCCAGGTCGGCGATGGCATGCATCTGCGCGCTGGAGGCATCGCCGGGGATACCGCCGATGGGCTTCAGGGAAATGGTCACAGCGCCGTAGCCAGCAACTTTGTGCGTATGCACGTTGGTTTGAACCCATTGGGCAAAAGCGCGGGTCTTGGCTCTGGCATCGACGAACGAAGCCACCGGCTCAGCGATTTTTTCGTAAGGAGGCGGCGCAAAGAACGCACGGATACGGGCTTCTTCCGCCGGTTCGATATCAACGCCAGCCGCGCGCGTCAGCGGCCACATTTCTTCCACCTGGCGCGCGTATTCCGCCGGACCCAAGTCACGCACCAGAATCTTGATGCGCGCCTTATACATATTGTCGCGGCGGCCATGCAGGTTGTACACGCGCAGGCAGGCTTCAAGATAGGACAGCAGCTCGGTGCGCGCGACAAAGGGCTTGATCAGGGGGGCGACGACCGGCGTACGCCCCATGCCGCCGCCGACATAGACCGCATAGCCGGTTTCGCCGGCATCGTTCTTGACGACTTGGATTCCGATATCGTGAAACTGGATGGCGGCGCGATCCTTGGCCGCCCCGGTCACGGCAAACTTGAACTTGCGCGGCAGGAACGAGAATTCCGGGTGAAACGTCGACCATTGGCGGATGATTTCCGAAATGATGCGCGGGTCTTCGAGCTCATCGCCCGCGACGCCGGCAAATTGATCGGCCGTGACGTTGCGGATGCAGTTGCCCGACGTCTGGTTGGCGTGCATCTCGACGCTCGCCAGTTCGGCGAGAATCTCCGGCACCTGTTCCAGCTTGATCCAATTGTATTGGATATTCTGGCGGGTGGTGAAATGGCCGTAGTCGCGGTCGTACTTCTTCGCGATATCGGCCAGTTTGCGGACTTGCTTCGACGACAGCGTGCCGTAAGGAATGGCCACGCGCAGCATGTAGGCGTGCAGCTGCAGATAAAGCCCGTTCATCAGACGCAAGGGGCGGAACTGGTCTTCCGACAACTCGCCGGTCAGGCGGCGCGCCACCTGCTGGCTGAACTCGGCGACCCGTTCACGGGTGATGGTGTGGTCGAATTTATCGTAGATATACACGGGTGCGTCTACCTTTGCGGCGGCGTGACGGGTTTGTTGAGATCGGCGCGGACGGTGGGGCCGGTGGCCCGGATGACTTCCCGGATATGGGCCGGGTTCGCCGCGCCGCCAGGGGTGACGTCGATAACATTGACGTCGATCACCAGATTGGCGGCATAGGCGGCAGCGCCGATTTTGGCAAGCGCGTCGGCTTCTTCCGGTGTCGTCGCGACCTTGGCTTCCGCCACGTACGGCGACCACACGCCGGCGGCGGTGTAGTAGACGGTTTCGCCGTTGCGCAGACGGTTGCCGGTCAGAATCTTGTTTTGGGACTTGGCTTGCGCCATCTGCGTATTCCTCAGGCGCGCGCGTCGGATGCGGCGGATGCGTCTGCCGGAACATAAGTCCGCACGACATCGCCAACGATAAACAGCGCCGGGCTGCGCACGTTCTGGCGCGCGACCGTGTTGGGCAATTCGCGGACCGTCGTGATGATGACGCGTTCATCAGGGCGTGTGGCGTTCTCGACAATCGCAATCGGTAGCGCGGCATCGACGCCGTCGGCCTGCAGCGCTTCGCTCAAGGCCCGCGCCCGCGCGATGCCCATATAGACAACCAGCGTGCGACCCTTGCCCGCTAAGCCGCGGATATCGGCCAGCTCGCCTTCGCGGCGCGCGGCGGTCACAAATGAAACATGCGCGGCGTAATCGCGATGAGTCAACGAAATGCGCGTCGAGGATGCCGCGCCGCTGGCCGAGGTAATGCCGGGCACCACATCCACTTCGATGCTGGCGGCGCGCAAAGCTTCGATTTCCTCGCCGCTGCGGCCAAAGACCATGGGATCGCCACCCTTGAGGCGCACGACGCGCAAACCCGCGCGCGCAGCACGGATCAATTGTTCGATAATGTCGCTCTGGGACATCGCTGCCGACCCGCACGGCTTGCCGACATAGATGCAGCGGGTCTGGGGCTGAAGCAGATCGATGATCTCCGGCGACACCAGTTCGTCAAAAAACACCACGTCGGCCGACTGCAGTGCGTCGAAGCCTTTGCGCGTCAAAAGACCCGGGTCTCCGGGGCCTGCGCCGACCAGCGTCACCTTGCGGATATCCCCGCCCTTGGCAGCGCTGGATTGCGTGCCGAAAAGAAGATCCAAACTGCTCACGCTCTGTCCTTATTTCTGAGATAAACGCTGGGATATCCGGCCCCTGGTTCATCCGGGGCTCGGTTACCATCGCGAGCGAGGCACACATAGGCCCAAAGGGCTTCCGAAGAAACAATCTTCTCCGTCTCCCTGATGTCCCGGGGTATTCTAAACAAAGTTTCCCTACGCCGCCGACCCGGAAAAGAAGAAATTTCTATATTACGAAATGCTTTGCCGCCGGAAACCGGAACGTAGGCCCCGTTTTCGCCCGCAAAGCGACAAAATCCGGTGCTTTATAATCACTTAGACGGGCTCGGCCGGAGGATTTAAGGTCCCAGCGATGTCCACGAAAACCACCGGATTAATGCTCTTCCTTGTCCTGGCCTTGGGGCTGCTCGGCGCCGGCCCCGCCGCGGCCGGGCGCCTGGACGGCATCCGGGCCCGGGGGGTTTTGACCTGCGGCATTCTCCCCGCCGTCGGCGGCTTTGCCGCCGACGATGGCAAGGGCGGCTTTCAGGGCCTGGATGTGGACACCTGCCGGGCGGTCGCGGCGGCGATTTTCGGATCACCCGACAAAATCAAATTCGTCATCGCCCAGAACGTTCAGCAACTGAAGGACGCCGACGCCATCGATATTGTCGCGCGCCGGATCACCTGGTCGCTGACCCGCGCCACCACCAACGGGCTGATGTTCGGGCCCATCACCTTCTATGACGGCCAAGGCTTCATGGTGCCTAAGAAAAGCGGCATCCGCGGCGCCAAGCAGCTGAACGGCAAAGCAGTCTGCGTGCAAGCCGTCGAAGCCCATGCCACCAGCGTCGCCGAATACTTCAAAGCCAGCGGCCTCTCCCTCACCGCCCTTCCCGTCCCGGACAACGCCCAGGCCGAGCGCGCGCTGAAATCCGGAGCCTGCGCGGCTTATTCAGCCGATGTGTCATGGCTGGGTGCGGCGCGCGCGGCCATGGCCGGCGGCAGCGAGGCCTACGACATTCTGCCGGAACTGATCTCGAAGGAACCGCTGGCACCTCTGGTGCGCCAGGGCGACGACCAGTTCTTTGAAATTGTGCGCTGGAGCATTTTCGCCATGATCGCGGCGGAGGAGCGCGGCATCACCTCGCAAAATATCGACGGCGCCGGGACGGCCCACCGCGATGTGGAAACCAAGCAGTTTATGGGCGAGGTCGCAGGCAACGGCGCGGCCCTGGGCCTTGCCGAAAACTGGGCCTACAACATCATCAAGACGGTGGGGAATTACGGCGAGGTTTTCGACCGCAATGTGGGCCGGGGCAGCCCCATCAAACTGGAGCGCGGGCTCAACCGGCTCTGGACTGAGGGCGGCCTGATGTACGCCCCACGTCTACGCTAGGCGCCTGCGCAAGACTCTGTACCTGTCCCGCGGCTTTGGGGATTTTTCTTCTCCTATAGCCGTAAAATGGCAAAGGATTCATATGCAAGACGTAGCGCACACCGGGTTTTGCCTTGGGACCAGTCGTGTTAGCGCATCAAGGCGGCAATAATACAGTGAGACGGGATCAATCCGACGCAAGAAGGACAGAACCCCGGGCGCTACGTCGCATCGCGGGTCGCTCGTCGTGGCTTTATCGAAAAAGTGAAGAACGATGCCGGGCTTGAACAATCTCCAGCGCCTTGAAGCGGAGAGCATCCACATCATGCGGGAAGTTGTCGCCGAGTGCGACAACCCGGTGATGCTGTATTCCATCGGCAAGGACAGCGCCGTGATGCTGCATTTGGCGGCCAAAGCGTTCTATCCGTCCAAGCCGCCGTTTCCGCTTCTGCATGTGGACACGACATGGAAGTTCAAAGCCATGTACGAAATGCGCGAGCGCATGGCCAAGGAGCTGGGTTTTGAACTCCTGGTTTATAAGAACCCTGAAGCACTGGCGAAGAACATCAATCCCTTCGACCATGGCTCGGCACTGCATACCGACATGTGGAAGACCGAGGGGCTGAAGCAGGCTTTAGACAAATACAAATTCGACGCCGCCTTCGGCGGGGCCCGCCGCGACGAGGAGAAATCCCGCGCCAAGGAGCGCATTTTCTCGTTCCGCTCGGCGCAGCACCGCTGGGACCCCAAGCAACAGCGCCCCGAGCTTTGGCGCCTGTACAACGCCAAGAAGCATAAGGGCGAAAGCATCCGCGTGTTTCCGATCTCCAACTGGACCGAGTTGGATGTGTGGCAATACATCTATCTGGAAAAGATCCCGATTGTTCCCCTGTACTACGCGGCCGAGCGACCCGTAGTGAACCGCGGCGGCACGCTGATCATGGTCGACGACGACCGCATGCCGCTGCTGCCCGGCGAAAAGCCGATGATGAAGAAGGTGCGCTTCCGCACGCTTGGCTGCTATCCGCTGACCGGCGCCATCGAGAGCGAAGCCGCCACCTTGCCCGACATCATTCAGGAAATGCTGCTGACCAAAAGCTCCGAGCGCCAGGGCCGTGTCATCGATCATGACGCCGCGGCGTCCATGGAGAAAAAGAAGCAGGAAGGCTACTTCTGATGGATGTTTCGGACCTCATCGAGAAGGACATCCTGGAGTACCTCAAGGTACACCAGCAAAAGGGCCTCTTGCGCTTCATTACCTGCGGCAGCGTCGACGACGGCAAGTCCACGCTGATCGGGCGGCTGTTGTACGATTCCAAGATGATCTTCGAGGATCAGCTGGCGGCCCTTGAAAGCGATTCCAAGAAAGTCGGTACCCAAGGCGGCGAGATCGACTTCGCGCTGCTGGTGGATGGGCTTGCCGCAGAGCGTGAACAGGGCATCACCATCGACGTTGCCTACCGCTTCTTCTCGACCGACAAACGTAAATTTATCGTCGCCGACACGCCCGGGCACGAGCAGTACACCCGCAACATGGTGACCGGCGCCTCCACCGCCGACCTCGCGGTGATCCTGATGGATGCCCGCAAGGGCGTACTGGTGCAGACCCGCCGCCATTCTTTCCTGGTCTCCTTGATCGGCATCAAGAACGTCGTGCTGGCCATCAATAAGATGGATCTGGTGGGCTATTCGCAAGAGACCTTTGATAAGATCGTCGCCGACTATCGCGCCTTCGCCAAGCAAATCGGTTTCGAGAACATTCTCGCCATACCGATCTCAGGCCTCAAAGGCGACAACATCACCGAGGCCAGCACCAACACGCCCTGGTACAAGGGCCCGACGCTGATGCGTCACCTGGAAACGGTGGAGATCGAAGAACAGGTCCGCAGCGCGCCCTTCCGCATGTGGGTGCAGTGGGTCAACCGGCCCGATCTGGACTTCCGCGGCTTCTCCGGGCAGATCACGAGCGGCGTGGTGCGCCCCGGCGACCGCATCCGGGCGTTGCCGTCGGCGCGGGAAAGCCGGGTCGCGCGCATCGTGACCAAGGACGGCGACCTGAAAGAAGCCATCGCCGGCCAATCCGTCACCATCACACTCAAGGACGAAATCGACATCAGCCGCGGCGACCTGCTGGCGAGCGCTGAAGCCTTAGCCGGTGTCGCCGATCAGTTCAACGCCATGCTGGTCTGGATGAGCGATGCGCCATTGCTGCCGGGCCGGCCCTATTGGCTGAAGATCGGCGCGCGCGTCATCTCGGCCTCGGTCACCGAGATCAAGCATAAGATCCACGTCAACACACTGGAGCAGCTGGCCGCCAAGGCGCTGGAGCTGAACGAGATCGCGAGCGTCAATCTCAGCGTCGATCAGCCGATTCCCTTCGACGCCTACACCGAGAACAAGGATACCGGCGGCTTCATTCTCATCGACCGCATGACCAATGCCACCGTGGCGGCGGGCATGATCCAGTTCGCGCTGCGGCGTTCGCAAAACATCCATTGGCAAGCGGTGGACGTGGACAAGAGCGTGCGCGCCGCGCTGAAGGGCCAGAAAGCCTGCGTGCTGTGGTTCACGGGCCTTTCGGGCTCCGGCAAGTCGACCATCGCCAATCTGGTGGAAAAACAGCTTTATGCCCTGGGACGCCACACTTACATGCTGGACGGCGACAACGTGCGTCACGGGCTCAATCGCGACCTTGGCTTTGCCGATACCGACCGCGTCGAGAATATCCGGCGCGTCGCCGAGGTCTCCAAACTGATGGTCGATGCCGGCCTGATCACGCTCGTCTCTTTCATCTCGCCGTTCCGGGCCGAGCGCAGGCTAGCCCGCGACCTGCTGGAGGACGACGAGTTCCTGGAAGTGTTCGTCGATACGCCGCTGGAAGAAGCCGAGAAGCGCGATCCTAAGGGCCTTTACAAAAAGGCGCGCGCCGGCGAGATCAAGAACTTCACCGGCATCAGCTCGCCCTATGAGACGCCGGAGAAGCCCGAGGTGCGCATCGACACCACCAAGATGACGGCCGAGGAAGCGGCAGCGTTTATCCTGCGCCAGCTCGAGGACCGCGGCATGCTGATGGGCTACCGAGTCCCCGAAGACACCACGCCGACGGCTTAGGCAGGGGGCTTAGCGGATATCCAGATCGTTATGGACGCGGCGCACGCCCGGCACGTCGTGCGCCAGGTCTTCGGCGCGCAGGCCGTCATTCCGTGACGCCACATAGCCGGTGAGACGGACCGTATTCCCGGACGTTGTCACGTGAATTTCAGAGCCCTGCAGGCTGCGGTCTTCGGTAATCAAAGCCGCGACCTTCGAGGTCAGAGCAGCATCTTCCAGAGCTTCACCGCGATCATTGAGATACATGGCTTCGGCGTGGCGCCGGTTGTCATAACCGCCGCCGCAAGCCGCGAGACCTAAGGCCAGCGGGATCATCACGGACGAAAGGATCAAATTACGGCGCAGGGTGTTCGACATGGCTTCATTCCTTATGACAATGGACGCCCACAATAGGGACGTCCTCATTTCTCCTCATAGAACGCTGTGGGGATGGTTTGGTTCCGCCTAACGGCGGGACTTGCGCGTTTCCGCTATGCGCATCATTGCGAGCGTTATGAGCCCGCCAACGAGTGCCAGGACCTGATCCTGCTGGCTGTCAAAGGGATCAGCTACGACGAGGCCGCCGAAACCCCCCGTTCGACTTCCTCGGCTAACGCGTCAGAAAATGGGGCTTGGACATAGACCTAAAGATTGGCTCCCCCGCAGAATGCGGGCTACAATGCATATCGGTGTCGTAAATGCTGCCCTTGCGGCAATTGACGATATATTACATGGCGCGGATTCCCGGAAGGGGTCCATAGTCGATCGGCCATATTCTGTTGTGACTGAAAAACCGCCACTCAAAAGCAAAGCCGGCGCGAATTCCCCGAAGACCACCCGTACGGAGTCTTCTTCAAAGATGAACACCGCCTTCGATTCATGGCTGGATAAGCAACTCCACAACATCTTTGATGCTGTGGCGGCCGAACCTTTGCCGCCGAATCTAGTCAAGCTCCTCGAAACGCTCGATGAGAAGACCCGAGACATGCCCGACGACACGGGCAAGAAAAGCGGCAAATAAGCCCATCCCGCGGAACTCTCGGTTCCGGAGAACGTTATACCTTCGATCACTCCAACAACCTTTTAGGTGATGTTATGACGAAGGAACTACTTTTTGCGTTCGGACTAATCGCTGCCATCCCGCTCATCCCCGTGGGCGTCCAAGCTCAGGGCGTGCCGCAGACCATCGCCAAATACAAAGTCGACGTTACGAGCGTTTCCAGCGGCTATCGCGGCAGTAAGCTGGTGGGCGCGCCGGTCGTAAACGAAAACAATGAAAAAATCGGAATGGTCGACGATTTGATCGTCTCGCGGACCGACAAAGTTGTCTACGCCATCGTATCTGTGGGCGGGTTCCTGGGCGTCGGCGACAAGCTGGGGTGATAACGCTGGTGACCAGGCTGAACGTGACACAAAAACGCAGGATTTGATACTTCATGACGGCCCCTCCCCTATTCTCAATGCTAGATATTATGTAAGTTTACACGCGGGGCGATAGCTCAGGCGCAGCCGTGGTCGGGCCGCTGAGCGCTTGATCACCGGACGGCGCGGCGATTGTCTCATGTGGGGTTGCATTACCGCGCTGCGACGCCCATATAGAGGGCGAGTTCTACGCTTGCCTTTACGATGGCCCCCCCAAGACGAGGAGGGCTCTCCCCAAGACGACGCCGGATTCAAAGAGAAGGCTTTGCGATATCCGCAAAGGCCGAATATGCGCATACCTGCGTTTTCTAAAGGAGGCCAACATGGCCAACGGAACAGTAAAATGGTTTAACGCCCAAAAGGGCTTCGGCTTTATTCAGCCGACCGACGGCGGCAAGGATGTGTTCTTGCATATCAGCGCGGTCGAACGCGCCGGCCTCAGCACGGTCAACGAAGGCCAGAACGTGTCTTACGACGTCGTCAATGAGCGCGGCAAAGACGCCGCCTCGAATTTGAAGGTTGCTTAAATACCCAACAAATTTCGAGAGACGGAGCTCGGGGCCTCGGCTCCGAGCTTTTTCTTTGGTCTAACGCCGGAGCATAACGACATGAGTTGGACGCCCGAGGGCATCACGCGCCTGAAGCAGCTGTGGTCGGAAGGCCTGACCGCCACGGCCATTGGCAGCGTGCTGAAAATCTCGAAGAACGCGGTCATCGGCAAGGCCCACCGCTTGGAACTCACCCCGCGGCAATCTCCGATCCTGCGGGCGCCAAGCCCGCGGGACACAAAGGCCGGCCCGACAAAGAAGAAGGCACCCGTCATATTCACCATGGCGGACCTGACAGCCCAGACCTGCCGGTGGCCCAGCGGCGACCCCAAGCACGCGGACTTTCAGTTCTGCGGCCGGAAGGCTGAACAGGGCAAGCCCTATTGTCCCCATCACTGCAGTATTGGCTACGTCGCCAACAAACCGAAGATCAAGGCGGTAGCCTAGCGGCGTTGCGCTTCAGCCCTGTTCGGCTGCTCGTTCGGTTCACACCCTAGGGGGTTGAGCAACGCCGCGCGCTCAGCTTCTAACGCTTGTTGCTACGCAACACCGCGTGATTGAGTTCCTAAAGACCGCATGATTTTTTCGCGCCGATCACAGCACGGTCTGGCGGGATTTTGGCCGACAGAGATATTCGGAAAAATCGGCCTCACAAGCTCTCAGATCGAGGCTCTCTCCTCCAGGCGAGATTCACGCTCATGCGCAGAAATCCCTGGAAACGGCTTGGTTGTCGGTTCGTTTTTTTTGTTTTTACATAAGTCATTGTAATTGAAAAATAATATTGGTGGGCCCGGCAGGACTTGAACCTGCAACCAGACCGTTATGAGCGGCCTGCTCTAACCAAATTGAGCTACAGGCCCACCGTTTCGGTGGGGAACGGAGTCCCCCAATTACTAACCTCCCGCGCTTCGCTTTGCGAAGCTCGAAGAGGCGCTAGCTTTCGTAAGTTCGCTTCGCTCTCCAACGAAAGCTAAGCGAAAAGGCCGGTGTTTCATCACCGGCCTTTTGAACTTATCTCGACATCCGCGTCAGTTGTCGAGGAAGCTGCGCAGCTTTCGCGACCGGCTTGGGTGCTTGAGCTTGCGCAAGGCCTTGGCTTCGATCTGACGTATTCGCTCGCGGGTGACGGAAAACTGCTGGCCGACTTCTTCCAGCGTGTGGTCGGTGTTCATGCCGATGCCGAAGCGCATGCGCAGCACGCGCTCTTCGCGGGCGGTGAGGCTGGCGAGAACGCGCGTGGTGGTTTCGCGCAGGTTGCCGTGGATGGCGGCGTCCAGCGGCTGCACGGCGTTTTTGTCCTCGATGAAATCGCCCAAGTGGCTGTCTTCCTCGTCGCCGATGGGCGTCTCCAAGGAAATCGGCTCTTTGGCGATCTTCAAAACCTTGCGCACTTTCTCGAGCGGCATCTGCAGCTTTTCGGCCAGCTCTTCCGGCGTCGGCTCGCGGCCGATTTCGTGCAGCATCTGGCGGGAAGTCCGCACCAGCTTGTTGATGGTCTCGATCATGTGCACCGGGATACGGATGGTGCGCGCCTGGTCGGCGATGGAGCGCGTGATGGCCTGTCTGATCCACCAGGTGGCGTAGGTCGAGAACTTGTAGCCGCGGCGGTATTCGAACTTATCGACCGCCTTCATGAGGCCGATGTTGCCTTCCTGGATGAGGTCGAGGAACTGAAGACCTCTATTCGTGTATTTCTTGGCGATGGAGATGACGAGGCGCAGGTTGGCCTCGATCATTTCCTTCTTGGCGCGGGAGGCTTCGCGTTCGCCTTTCTGCACGGTGTTGACGATGCGGCGGAACTCGCCGATGGACACACCAGCTTCGTCGGAGATCGCCGAAATCTGGGCGCGGAGCGTCTCGATTTCCTTGACGTATTTGGTCGAGAAATCTTTCCAGC
Organism: Fidelibacterota bacterium; assembly: GCA_947475295.1. GTDB lineage: Bacteria > Pseudomonadota > Alphaproteobacteria > Rhodospirillales > Rhodospirillaceae > SHVO01. Next base: position 39,484 of record CANJLF010000019.1, on the reverse strand, counting down.
CCTTGGTGACCAGCTTCTGCACGCGCTTCAGCCAGTTGGGGTCGAGCTCGGAGCCGTAATAGTTCTCAAGGAACTCTTCGCGTTTGACGCGGGACTTCAAGGCGTAACGCAGCAGTTGGCCTTCGAGGCCGAGAAGTTTTCTGTTCAGGTCGTTGAGCTGTTCTACAAGCGCTTCGATGCGGGCATTGTTGAGGTGCACGGCATCCATCAGCTCGACCAGCTCGGCCTTCAGCTTCTGGAAGCGGCGCTCCACGCTCTTGTCGATCTCTTCGCCTGCTTGCAGCGTGGTCAGGCGCGATTCCTGCGATTTCTTCAGGCGTCCGTAGGTGGCGGCGATCTTCTCAAACGCCTCCAGCACCTGCGGCATCAGCGAAGCTTCCATGGCCGCCAGCGAGACGGCGGCTTCGTCGTTCTCGTCCATGCTGGACGACTGGCCGGGCATGCCGGGCTGGCCGGGCTGGCCATTGGACTGTCCGGGTGCGCCCGGAGCGGCAACGGACGGGTTCGGCGCGCGATGTTCGGCGGCGCGGCCGTTGGTGGGCTTGGGGGCGGCGTCTTCATTGCCGCCGTCGGCGGGCTCGGAGACCACATCGACTTCAAGTTCCTGATCGGAAGCGGTATCGGACGCGCCGGCGCCGTAAGTGGCGTCGAGGTCGATGATGTCGCGCAGCAGCATTTTGCCGTCCTGCAGCGAGTCATGCCACGACAACAGCGAGCGGATGGTGATGGGGCTTTCGCAGATGCCGCCGATCATCATTTCGCGGCTGGCTTCGATGCGTTTGGCGATGGCGATTTCGCCTTCGCGGCTTAGTAGTTCGACCGAACCCATCTCGCGCAGGTACATGCGCACGGGGTCGTCGGTGCGGCCGACGTCATCCTCGTCGATATTGCCGCCGCTATACGCTTCGGCTTTGGGCTCGGCGCCTTCAGCCTCGGCCGCGGGTTCGGCCTCTTCGGCCTCTTCGCCTTCGACGACATTGATGCCCATCTCCGACAGCATGGACATGGTGTCTTCGATCTGCTCGGAGGTCATTTCCTCCGACGGCAGGGCCGCGTTCAGCTCATCATAGGTGATGTAGCCGCGCTCTTTCGCTTTCGCGATGAGCTTTTTGATGGAGGCATTGGTTGAATCCAATAACGGTGAATCGCCGGGCGCCGCCGGAGCCGGCGCTCCGCCTTCACCGGTTTCGTCTTTTTTCGCAGCCGCCGCACCTTTACCAGCCATCGGAGACTTTTTTCCCTGCTCGATCGGTTTTGTAATTTTTGCCGCCAGACCTTTTACCAGTGGGCCTTTCACGAGCGGGCCTTTAGCCGGCGGCGCTTTCAGCGGGACAGCTTTCGCCGCACTTGCTTTCGCAGCTTCGGCTTTGGCCGCTTCGGCTTTAGAGAGCGGCTTTGCAATCGGTTGTTTGGCAGCGGGTGCTTTCGCCGCGGGCTTGGCAGCCGCTTTGGCGGCGGGCTTCACCCCGGGTTTCAAGACAACGGGTTTCAAGGGTGCGGGCTTCAAGGGTGCGGGCTTCAAGGGTGCGGGCTTCAAGGGTGCGGGCTTCAAGGGTGCGGGCTTCGCGGACACAGCTTTAGTAGCGCCAGCCTTAGGGCTTGACGCTTTCTGAGGCGCGCTTTTCGCGCCCGCTTTCGGGGCCGTCTTGGTCACCATTTTCTTCCCCGTACCTTTATCTTCCGTATCGCCAAACAGCTTGTTCCACCACCACATACGCCCAAACCCTCGCGGTCCATGGCCCCCTTGGATCGCGTGCTGTTTTCGTCCTACCGCTTGTGGTGACTTGTTTCCTCGAAGCCAGGTTCATCGCCGTCCTCGTCCCCGACCGGGCGAACCTGCTCTAGTAGTGCCTTATACGCCGCAAAAGTCTCGTCCGACGGATTTTCCGTCATTTCGTCCTGCGCCCGCTTCAGATCCGCTTCCAATTCCGCCCGTTGGCAGAGGGTAAACGTATGATCCCAACCGGCCGTTGCTTCGCCCATAGATGCCGCCGGGCGCGCCCAGCCCGCATGGATGTAGAAGTCTGAATTTAAAAGGTTTCCGAGCTCCTCGGCAAATCCTAGCTTTGCTAAATGGGCCTGCAACGCCTCAAAATCAAGCTCGGGGTTTTGAGCGATGTGCATTAAGGCGGTTTGCCTTAACGAGTCAAGCCGCGAATCGGCAAAACTCATGCCCCCAAGGCGCTCTTCCACATGGTCCCTGAGGCCCGGATGATTGAGGAGCGTAGCCAGCAGAATCCGCTCGCGGGTGGGCTGGGGCAGGCCGAAGTCGCGACGCATATAGGCAGCACTAGGTGGGCGGTGCGGTATAGGCGGGCGGGAACCGCCAAAACTGCCGCCAAAACCGCTCTTTCCGCCAGATTTTCCACCCCGATTGCCGGTTTTAGCCCCGGATTGGGGCCGGAACAGCTCAAAAAGGCGGTCTTTGAACAGGCGGCGGTACTGGGCCTGGACGGTTTCATCGGCGATGAGCCCGGCCTTGGCCATGACCGCCTTTTCAAGGCCGGCGCGGCGTTCGGGCGTATCGGTCTGATGCTCGCCCAGCATCTGCCGCCACATTACATCCGAGAGCGGCGAAGCCTCGGCCAGGACCCGGGCCATGGCGTCAGGGCCGTCGCGGCGGCAGATGTCGTCGGGGTCCTTGCCGGCGGGCATCATGGCAAAGCGCAAGGACAGCCCCGGCTTCAACAGCGGCAAGGCGCGCTCGGCGGCGCGCAGAGCCGCGGCGCGGCCCGCGCGATCGCCGTCGAAACAGAGGGTCGGCTCCGGCGCCATGCGCCACAACAGCTCGATCTGGCTTTCGGTCATGGCGGTGCCGAGCGGCGCAACGGCATGGGTGAACCCGGCCTGGGCCAGCGCGATCACATCCATGTAGCCTTCGGCGACGATGATCTCGCGCTTCTCGGCGGCGGCGGTGCGGGCTAAGGCGAGGCCATACAAAATTTGGCCTTTGTGAAATAGCGGCGTGTCGGGGGAGTTCAAATACTTCGGCTCGCCCTCGCCCATGACGCGGCCACCAAACGCAACCGGCCGTCCGCGCAGATCGAAGATCGGGAACATCACACGGTCGCGGAAGAAGTCGAAGGACTCGCGGCCGTCTTTGCCGGGCGACAACAGGCGCGTTTCCATCAGCACATCTTCGGGCACGCCGCGCGCGAGGAATTTGGTTTTCAGAACATTTCCATTAGGCGCATAGCCCAGGCGGAAGCGTTTGATGGTCTCATCGGTCAAACCGCGGCCATGCAGATAATCCAACGCCCGCTTGCCCGCCGGCTCGCGCAGCGCTTGTTCGTAGAGGACACAGGCGGCATCGACAGCCTCGCGCCCGCGCGCGCCTTCGACCGCTTGCTGCGCCTCTTCGCGCGTCTGGCGCGGCATCTCCAGGCCGGCTTCTTCCGCCAGGCGTTCGACCGCCTCGGGGAAGGTCAGGTTCTGGGTCTTCATCAGAAACGTGAAGATGTCGCCGTGCTCGCCGGTGGAGAAGCAGTGATAGAAGCCCTTGTCGTCGTTGATGGTAAACGACGGGGTTTTTTCATTGTTGAAGGGACTAAGGCAGACAAACTCGCGGCCGCGCCGGATCAGCTTGGCCCGGCGCCCAACCACGGCGGAAACCGAAACGCGGGTGCGGATTTCATCCAGAAACTGCGGCGGGAAGGCCATGCAAAAACCGCTTCGTCGCCCTGGGACCCGCGGCGGAAGGCCGCGATTATATATCGCGCGCGTCCTAGCGCGCGACCCCAGGGCCTAGGATTACCGAGCACTGGCCGGTGGGCAGCCAGGGAGGAATTACGTCGTCCAAAGTATCGTGACCCTGGACCCTGGGCACAAGGCCCAGGGTGACGCAGGGTGTGTACCGCTAGCCCAAACTCTGCTTCACCACGGCGGAGACGCGGCTGAAGTCCATCTTGCCGGCGTATTTTTCCTTCAAGACCGCCATCACCTTGCCCATGTCTTTCACCGACGCGGCGCCCGAGGCGGCGATGGCGTCATTCACGGCGGCGGCGACTTCGGCGTCGTCCATCTGCTTGGGCATGAAGCTTTGAATGACTTCAATTTCTCCCTGCTCGGCCTTGGCCAATTCCGGACGACCGCCCTTCTCGAACATCTCAATGCTCTCGCGCCGCTGCTTGATCATCGAGTTGAACATCTGCAGGATTTCGTCGTCGGGAATCGCGGTGATGCCCTTCGGGCGCGCGGCGATATCGCGGTCTTTGAGCTGCGACATCATCAAACGCACGGTATTGAGGACGCGCTCGTTCTTGGAGCGCATAGCGTCTTTCATCGCCTCGCTGAGACGGTTCCGCAGCATGGGATTCTCTCAAATGACAGTGGTGGAAAGAGTCAAACTAGCCGATTCACGGGACCGTGGCAAAGCCTTCCGCTGCACCATTAATGCCTTGAATCATTGAGCTTAAATGACATTTGACTTAGAGCGGTTGATTGCTTAAACACCGCCAAGTTTTGACGTCGGCACAGCCATGAATGTGGTGCTGCGGGCGACATCACAACCGGGCAAAGAGTCACTACAAAAAACCGCGTTTCAGGCTGTCAAATCCACGACTTAGGTCTTGGAGGGACGGCGCGGGACGATGCAAGCCCAAAGCGGGCAAAGTCAAGTAAGAGGTCAGACTCGACGATGAACAGCACCGCTGCCCCCGCTACACAAAAACCCGCCGGTGCAACGGCCGTATTGGTTTTGGGCGACGGGACGGTGTTTTGGGGCAAGGGCATCGGCGCCACCGGTAAGAATGTCGGCGAAGTCTGCTTCAATACCAGCATCACCGGCTATCAAGAGGTCCTGACCGATCCGTCCTACGCCGGGCAGATCATCACTTTCACCTTCCCGCACATCGGCAACGTCGGAACGACACCGCAGGATTTGGAAAGCAATGTGCCGGCGGCGCGCGGTTTGATCATCCGCGACGACATCACCGAGCCGTCCAATTACCGCTCGACTCAGCACCTCGATACCTGGCTGAAGGCCAACAACATGATCGGCCTCGCCGGCCTCGACACCCGGCGCCTCACACGCCACATCCGCGACAAGGGCGCGCCGAACGGCGTGATTTGCCACGATCCTGCGGGCAATTTCGATCTGGCGGCGCTGCTGGCCGAAGCCAAAGCCTGGCCCGGCCTCAACGGCATGGACCTCGCCAAAGACGTCACCTGCACCCAGACCTACGCCTGGACGCAGACGCGCTGGACCGAAGGGCGCCAGGACTTCGGCGATCTCGATAAGGATGGCCGCAAAGCCGACTTCCATGTCGTCGCCGTCGACTACGGCGCCAAACGCAATATCCTGCGCTGCCTGGCCGATGCCGGCTGCAAGGTGACCGTGGTGCCCGCGACGGCCACATCCGAAGACATTCTGCGCCACAAGCCCGACGGCGTGTTCCTGTCCAACGGTCCCGGTGATCCGGCGGCCACAGGCGTTTACGCCGTGCCGGTGATCAAGGAGCTGATCGCCACGGGGAAACCGATTTTTGGGATTTGCTTAGGCCACCAGTTGTTGTCGCTGGCCTTCGGCGCCAAGACCTACAAGCTGCCCATGGGCCACCGCGGCGCCAATCAGCCGGTGAAAGACCTGGAGACCGGCAAGGTTGAGATCACCTCGCAGAACCACGGCTTCTGCGTCGACCGCGCGACCTTGCCGAAGAACGTGATCGAAACCCATAAGTCGCTGTTCGACGGCATCATCGAAGGCATGCGTGCAACCGACAAGCCGGTGTTCTCGGTGCAGTACCACCCGGAAGCCTCGCCCGGCCCCCAGGACAGTCACTACCTCTTCCATCGCTTTACCAAGCTGATGGCTGACCAGAAGGCTAAATAGAGTCATGCCTAAACGTACAGACATCAAAAGCATTCTGATCATCGGCGCCGGGCCCATCGTCATCGGCCAGGCCTGCGAGTTCGATTACTCGGGCGCGCAAGCCTGCAAGGCGCTGCGCGAGGAAGGCTATCGCGTCATCCTGGTGAACTCGAACCCCGCCACGATCATGACCGATCCCGATACGGCGGACGCGACCTACATCGAGCCCATCACGCCGGCCATGGTCGAGCGCATCATCGAGAAAGAGCGCCCCGACGCGCTGCTGCCGACCATGGGCGGGCAGACCGCGCTTAACACCGCCATGAAGCTGGCCGATACCGGCGTCTTGAAGAAGTACGGCGTCGAGATGATCGCCGCCAAACGCGACGTCATCATGAAGGCCGAAGACCGCGAGCTGTTCCGCGACGCCATGACCAAGATCGGCCTGGAAAGCCCGCGCAGCCAGATGGTCAAGAGCATCGAGGAGGCGCGCGAAGCCATCAAGCACATCGGCCTGCCCGCCATTATCCGCCCGTCCTTCACCCTGGGCGGCGAAGGCGGCGGCATCGCCTACAACACCGAGGAATTCGAGACCTTCGTCGGCACCGGTTTGGCGGCGTCGCCCGTGAAGACCGTGCTGGTGGAAGAGTCCATTGTGGGCTGGAAAGAATTCGAGATGGAAGTGGTCCGCGACAAGGCGGACAACTGCATCATCATCTGCTCCATCGAAAACGTCGATCCCATGGGCATTCACACCGGTGACTCGATCACCGTGGCCCCGGCGCTGACGCTCACCGACAAAGAATATCAAGTGATGCGCAACGCCTCGATCGCCTGCCTGCGCGAGATCGGGGTCGATACCGGCGGCTCCAACGTGCAGTTCTCCATCAACCCCGCCGACGGGCGCATGGTCATCATCGAGATGAACCCGCGCGTGTCGCGCTCTTCGGCGCTGGCGTCCAAGGCGACGGGCTTTCCCATCGCCAAGATCGCGGCCAAGCTGGCGGTCGGCTATACGCTCGATGAATTGGTCAACGATATCACCAAAGCGACGCCGGCCTCCTTCGAGCCGACGATTGACTATGTCGTCACCAAAATCCCGCGCTTCACCTTCGAGAAGTTCCCCGACGCCAACCCGACGCTCGGCACCGCGATGAAGTCGGTGGGCGAAGCCATGTCCGTGGGCCGCACCTTCGCTGAGAGTTTCCAGAAGGGCCTGCGCTCCATGGAGATTGGCCTGACCGGCCTCAACGAAGTCTCGCTCGACGACAGCGGCGTGCCGACCATGGACAAGGAAGAGCTGAAGATCGCGCTCGCCAAGCCCCTGCCCGAGCGCATTCTCACTGCAGCGCAAGGCATCCGCGCCGGACTGACGCTGGAAGAGATCCACAACATCACCAAGTTCGATCCGTGGTTCCTCGCGCAGCTGAAAACCATTGTCGATGCCGAGAACCAGGTCCGCGCCAAGGGCCTGCCCACCGACCGCCAGGAGATGCTGCGCCTGAAGAAGATGGGCTTCTCGGACAAGCGCCTGGGCCAATTGCTTGGAAAGAAAACCGCCGAGGTTTCCGCCGCACGGCGCAAGCTGGATGTGCGCCCGGTCTACAAGCGCATCGATACCTGCGCCGCCGAGTTCCGCTCGCCGACGCCGTATATGTATTCCTGCTACGAAGGCGACGGCGTTAATCCGGCGGAATGCGAGTCCGAGCCGTCCGACAAGACCAAGGTCATCATCCTCGGCGGCGGTCCCAACCGCATCGGCCAGGGCATCGAGTTCGACTACTGCTGCGTCCATGCGGCCTTTGCATTGAGAGATGCCGGCTTCGAGACCATCATGGTCAACTGCAATCCGGAGACAGTCTCGACCGATTACGACACCTCCAGCCGCCTCTACTTCGAGCCGCTGACGCCCGAAGACGTCATCGAGCTGATCACCACCGAGCAAAAGAACGGCAAGGTGCTGGGCGTGATCGTGCAACTCGGCGGCCAGACACCTTTGAAGCTCGCGCACGATCTGGAAGCCGCCGGCATTCCGATTTTGGGCACATCGCCCGACGCCATCGATCTGGCCGAGGACCGCGAGCGCTTCCAGCTCCTGCTGGCCGAGCTGAAGCTGCGCCAACCTGCAAATGGTACCGCGCGCACCACCGACGAGGCCCTGGCCGCCGCCAACAAGATTGGCTATCCGGTCGTGATCCGGCCGTCCTATGTGCTGGGCGGCCGCGCCATGCAGATCGTCCACGACGATGCAGCGCTGCGCAATTACATCAAGCAGGCCGTGAAAGTGACCGGCGACAATCCGGTGCTTATCGACAGCTATCTCTCGGGCGCCATCGAAGTCGATGTGGACGCCATCGCCGACGGCACCGACGTCTATATCGCCGGCATCATGGAGCACATCGAAGAAGCCGGCATTCACTCGGGCGATTCCGCCTGCTCGCTGCCGCCCTATTCGCTGCCCGACGATGTGGTCGCTGAAATCAAACGCCAGACTGTCGCGCTCGCCACGGCACTGAAGGTCGTCGGCCTCATGAACGTGCAGTATGCCGTGAAAGCCGGCGTGGTTTACATCCTCGAGGTCAATCCGCGCGCCAGCCGCACGGTGCCCTTTGTCGCCAAAGCCACCGGCGTCACGGTCGCCAAGATCGCCGCGCGCGTCATGGCCGGCGCCAAGCTCAAGGAATTCAATCTCGGCGCCGACTACGAGAGCAAAGGCAAAGCCACGCACGTCGCGGTGAAGGAAGCCGTGTTCCCCTTCAACCGCTTCACCGGCGTCGATATCGTCCTGGGCCCGGAAATGAAATCTACCGGCGAGGTCATGGGCCTCGACCGCGATTTCCCGCGCGCCTACGCCAAGTCCCAACTCGGCGCGGGCACGAATCTGCCCCTCACCGGCACCGCTTTCCTGTCCTTACGCGACAGCGACAAGCCGGCGGCGGCCAAACTGGCGCAAAAATTGATCGCCCTGGGCTTTAAGGTCATCGCCACCCGCGGCACGCAAAAGGGCCTTGCTGACCTGGGAATCCCGGTCGAAATCGTCAATAAGGTCGCCGAAGGGCGGCCCCACTGCGTCGATATGATGATTTCCGGCCAGGTTCAGCTGGTGGTTAACACAACAGACGGGGCGCAGTCCCTGAAAGACAGCTTTACCATCCGCCGGACCGCCCTAACCCGCAATATCTGCCATTATACCACTCTGGCCGGGGCCGAAGCCGCCGTGGCCGCCATTGGGGCCCTTAAGGATGGAGCACTTGATGTTGCTCCGCTCCAATCATATTTTAAACGGTAACAGACGAACACAACGCGAAGTCAGAGACCCAAGCCATACCGGCGTGGGTAGTTCTGTTCTTTACTGACTCGAGGCTGGGGTGGTTGAAAAAATTCCCATGACCGCGGAAGGCTTGGCGCCGCTCAAGGAAGAGCTGCACCAGCTGAAAGCCGTCGAGCGCTATGCGGTGATCAAGCAGATCGCCGAAGCGAGAGAGCACGGCGATCTATCGGAAAACGCCGAGTATCATGCCGCGCGCGAGAAGCAGAGCTTCATCGAAGGCCGCATTATCGAGTTGGAAGACGTCGTCAGCCGCGCCGACGTCATCGACCTGTCCAAGCTGTCGGGAACCACCGTACGCTTCGGCGCGTGGATCACTGTGGCAGACGTCGATACCGACGAGGAAATCACCTATCAACTGGTTGGGCCTTACGAGGCCGATCTGAAGAAGAACAAGATTTCCGTGCAGTCGCCCTTGGGCCGCGCGCTCATCGGCAAATCGCCCGGCGACACGGCGGAGGTGACAGCCCCGGGCGGCGGAAAAGCGTACGAAGTGCTGAAGGTCAAGTTTAAATAACTCGCTTGTCATCCCGGCGAAGCGGAGTGCGAGCCGGGATCCATAGTTCCACAAACTCATATTGTGAGGATGAAAAATGGATACCCGCTTTCGCGGGTATGACAGTGGAGTTTGTTACTCCTCCCCACCTTCGCGGCTTCGCCGCTTCGGCGAGCGCCAGCTTCCGTAAACTCGCTGCGCTCTTTAACTGAAGCTAGGCGGGCACTGTCAGCGGCGGTTGGGCCGGTTTGTCGCCGTCCACGGCGATGGGCACGCCGGGCAGGTTTTTGGCGCTGCGGATCGCCAGGGCCGATTTGACGTTGGCGACCTTTGGCGCCGCCGTCAGCTTTTCGGTCACGAAGCGCTGATAGGCGTCCCAATCCTTGGCGACAATGCGCAGCAGGAAATCGGTTTCCCCGGCCAGCATGTGGCACTCGCGCACTTCCGGCCATTCCTTGACCAGGCTTTCAAAGGCCGTGAGATCGGCTTCGGCTTGGCTGTTGAGGCCCACATGGGCAAAGACCGTCACCGTATAGCCGAGCGTCGCGGGGTCCAGCTGGGCATGGTAGCCCTTGATGTAGCCGGCCTGTTCCAAGGCCCGGACACGGCGCAGGCACGGCGGCGCCGAAATCCCGGCGCGCTGGGCCAGATCCACGTTGGTCATGCGGCCATCGCTCTGCAAATCGCTCAGGATTTGCCGATCGATGCGGTCGAGCTTTACCCGTTGCATCGCTTTGCCCGTTTCATTGATAGGTCCCCCGAGGGGTTACGAAGCGGTGTGCCCCCCGGCTTCCCCGCCTCTCCCCAACTTACGAAATATTATTACAAATCCCCTGCCCTATGACGCAATAGAAAAATTTGTTTGGCCAGTAATGGGCAATTCCGTCACGACGTCACAAAAGCGGCATTTGGCCCCCTAGCCTTGCGCCAGACGCATAGCAACCGTATGTTACCCCTCAATGTTGCATCGCAAAGCAATGCCTTTACCCCATTTTTTGTCATGGCTCATATTCACACCAAAGTGCTGATTCTCGGGTCGGGGCCTGCGGGCCTGACCGCCGCCATCTATGCCGCCCGCGCCAATCTGGCGCCGGTGATCGTCGCCGGCATGCAGCCCGGCGGGCAGATGACCATCACCACGGACGTGGAGAACTACCCCGGCTTCCCCGACGTCATCCAGGGCCCCTGGCTCATGGAACAGATGCAGAAGCAGGCCGAGCATGTCGGCGCGAAAGTGATGCACGACACCATCGTGAAAATCGACCTGTCCAAGCGCCCGTTCACCTGTACGGGCGATTCCGGCGACGTTTACACCGGCGACAGCCTGATCGTCACCACCGGCGCCTCGGCGCGCTGGCTGGGCTTAGAGTCGGAAAAGAAGTTTCAGGGCTTCGGCGTTTCGGCTTGCGCGACCTGTGACGGCTTCTTCTTCCGCGGCAAGGAAGTCGTTGTGGTCGGCGGCGGCAATACCGCCGTCGAGGAAGCCCTTTACCTGACCAACCACGCCACCAAAGTGACGCTGGTGCATCGCCGCGATTTCTTGCGCGCCGAAAAAATTCTGCAAAAGCGCATGTTCGACCATCCCAAGATTCAAGTGGTCTGGGATTCGGCCGTGGACGAAGTCCTGGGTAAACAGGGCCCGCCGGGTGTCACCGGCGTGCGCTTGAAGAACGTCAAGACCGGCGCGGTGCAGGAGGTCAAGACCGACGGCCTGTTCATCGCCATCGGCCATACACCCAACACCGAACTGTTCAAGGGGCTGCTCGACATGGACGAGAACGGCTATCTCGTCACCGCGGCGGATTCCACCCGCACCAATATCCCCGGCGTGTTTGCCGCGGGCGACGTTCAGGATCACGTTTACCGGCAGGCCGTGACCGCCGCCGGAACAGGCTGCATGGCGGCATTGGAAGCGGACCGCTTCCTGGCTGCCGCAGGCGCTTAACGCGAAGCGCACTGATCGGCCCGCACTGATCGCCTCGGGGGCGATGCGGGAACGCCGGAAGAAGAGGACGAGCCATGCCATTACGCAGCAACGGACGTCTTGATTGGGATAAACTGCGCGTGTTTCACGCGGTTGCCGAAGCCGGCAGCTTTACCCATGCCAGCGAAACCCTCAATCTCAGCCAGTCCGCCGTCAGCCGTCAGATCAGCGCGCTGGAAGAGGCGCTTGGCGTCAGCCTCTTCCACCGCCATGCCCGCGGACTGATTCCGACCGAGCAAGGCGATCTGCTCTACAAAACCGTGCACGACGTGTTCGCTAAGCTGAACAACGTCGAGAGCCTGCTGACGGAAACCAAAGAAAATGCCGAAGGCACCCTGCGCGTGACCACCGCCGTCGGCTTTGGCTCGGTGTGGCTGACGGGACGCCTGAAAGAATTCATCCGCACCTATCCCGACATCGAAGTGACCTTGCGTCTCGACGACCAGGAGTTGGACTTGGCGATGCGCGAAGCCGACGTTGCCATCCGTTTCAACGAACCGCGGCAGCCGGATTTGATTCAGCGCCACCTCGGCAACTTGCGTTCCAATCTCTATGCCTCGCCGGAATATTTGAAGGAACGCGGCCTGCCGCGCACCTTGGACGACCTGAAGAGTCACGACGTGGTGCTGTTCGGCGAAGGCGTCATGCCGGTCGCCAGCGTGCACTGGCTCGCCGACATCCTGCATAAGAACAAGATCGCCAGCCGCTCGGCGCTTCGGGTCAACAGCCTCTACGGCATCTATCGCGCCGTGAAGGCCGGCATCGGCATCGGCCCGCTGCCGGAATATTTCATCCAGGAAGGGCGCGGCATCGTGCAAGTGCTGCCAGAATTGGAAGGCCCGCCGATCGAGGCTTATTTCGTGTACCCCGAGGAATTGCGCAATTCGGCGCGCGTCGCCGTCTTCCGGGATTACCTGGTGCGCGAAATCGCCAAGGCCCGCTTACAACTGACCATGGTCGCCCAGACTTCCGACGTCCTCAAAACCGCCAGCTAAAGCCATTTTGGCGGATTCGACCTACCGGGAATGTGACATTTTTACCTGCCAGGGCATGCGTATGCTGCATAGCGGCATTCCGAGATTGCATTGGAAATGCTGGGGCTTGGCGCATAGCCTCACCCTCAGATGTTGCGTCGCAGCAATCACGCGGTCCCTCCCTCCCAGGAAAAACCGCGGAAAGTGCGGAAGTAACAAGAAACTCGTGATGGCCGGTCCTCCCCCGTTCATCACTTGGTCTAAGGGTAGACAAAGGTGATCTAGGGTCCTCCCCCCAAACATCACCGCCGTCTAAGGGCATAAAAGCCCAGGACATTGTCTAATCAGGTGTCAAAGCCTCCCTGAGAGACTTTCGCCCCTAGGGTCCTCCCCCCTAGGGGCGAAAATTTTACGGGGTAGACGCTTCCTCGCTTATCAACCGGTCATGACATACGTTCCACCCATGCGATTCGTGGGGGATTAAATGCCGAGCGAAGAAATCGTCCTTAGGCCGGCACTTGAAACAGATATTGCAGGGCTGATTCGTCTCGAGCGACGTTCGTGGCTGGTGAGTTGGGCTCCAGAATTGCCGTTCGACGCCGTGCAGAGGTTTGCGGTTGATGATCCGGCGCGAAAGTACGTTGAACGCACGTGGCGCTCTCTCACCGTGGCTATTGTGAATGATGAACTCGTGGGCGTGTTAGAGGTCGCCGCCGACTGTGTGGAAAGTCTTCACGTCGACCCAAAGTCATGGAGCAAGGGTATCGGCTCGGCTCTGCTGAAAGAGGCCGAGCGCCGGATCGCGCAAACGCATACAACCGCGCGGTTAGAAGTTCGGTCTTTTAATGAACGCGCTCGCGATTTTTACCGGCGCAGAGGATGGATCGAGATTAGAACCTATCCTGGCACGGAAATGGATTCGCCCATCGTAAACGTGGAAATGACGAAGGTACTTTGAAAGAAAAACGGCGCCCTTTAAGGCGCCGTTTCTTCTTCGATGGGCTGATAACCTATTTTAAGTCCGCGCAGAACTTCTGGATGCGCGTGCAGGCTTCCACGAGGAGCTTATCCGCTGTGGCATAGGAGATGCGGAAGTATGGCGACAGGCCAAAGGCCGCGCCCTGCACCACCGCCACCAGAGCTTCTTCAAGCAGTGCTTCGGTGAAGTCGGTGTCGTTATTGATCTTGCGGCCCTTGGGTGTGGTCTTGCCGATGGCGCCCGCGCAGGAGGGGTACACATAGAAAGCGCCTTCCGGCACCTTACAGTTCAAGCCCTTGGCTTCGTTCAGCATTTTCACCACAAGATCACGGCGGCGCTTAAAGGCTTCGTTGCGCGGGGCAATGAAGTCCAGGGGGTCATTGAGCGCAACCACGGCGGCCGCCTGGGTGATCGAAGTCGGGTGCGACGCCGACTGCGACTGCACCATGTTCATGGCTTTGATCAGCGGCAGCGGGCCGCAGCCATAGCCCAAACGCCAGCCGGTCATGGCGAAGGCTTTCGACACGCCGTTGATGGTGAGCGTGCGGTCCATGAGCTTGGGTTCGACCTGGGCGATGGTCGAGAACTTGAAGCCGTCGTAGATCAGGTGTTCGTAGATGTCGTCGGTCATCACCCAAACATGGGGGTTCTTGAGCAGTACGTCGGCGATGGAGCGCAGTTCTTTCTCGCTATAGGCCGCGCCAGTGGGGTTGTTGGGCGAGTTCAAAATCAGCCACTTGGTCTTGGGCGTGATGGCGCCCGCGAGGGCTTCGCCGCTGAGCTTGAACTTGGCGTTCTCGCCGCACTCGATAAGCACGGGCTTGCCGCCGAACATCAGGACCATGTCCGAATAGCTGACCCAATAGGGCGTCGGGATCACGACTTCGTCGCCTTCCTGCACGGTGGCGAGGATAGCGTTGAACAGCACCTGCTTGCCGCCAACGCCCAGCGTTACCTGATCGGTGGTGTAGGTCAGGCCGTTCTCGCGCTTGAACTTGTCGACGATGGCCTTGCGCAGCGCGGGCATGCCGTTGGTGGGCGTATAGCGGGTCAGGCCATTGTCGATGGCGGCTTTGCCGGCATTGCGGATGTGCTCGGGCGTGTCGAAATCCGGCTCGCCCGCGCCCAGCCCGATGACATCGAGTCCCTTGGCCTTAAGCTCGGCGGCCTTCGTCGTGACCGCGATGGTCGGCGAGGGCTTCACGGCATCAAGGCGCTTGGCGAGAATCGACACGGGAGGGACTCCTTAAAAACCTGCAAAGATCATTCTCTGAAAGCGCGCGGACAATACTGCCGGGAAGCGCTCGCCGCAACCGCCGTAATGCCCTTAAAACGCATAGGAAACCGGCATTATTGCAGTGGCGGCGGAAGGCCGCCATTTTTAAATCCGCGCGTTCACCGCGCGATGGCGAAAGCGGTGGGTCTGGCCTATGTATAGGCTCATGTCCGTCACAGTCCCCCTTTATGCCAAGCCGCCAGCCGGCCCCCGGGCGAACTTCAAGCTGGTCAGTGGCTTCACCCCCGCTGGCGACCAACCCCGGGCCATAGAGGATCTCGTCAAAGGCCTCGAAGGCAAAGAGCGCGATCAGGTGCTCTTGGGCGTGACCGGTTCGGGCAAGACTTTCACTATGGCCCATGTCATCGCCCGCACCGGGCGGCCGTCTTTGATCCTTGCGCCCAACAAAACCCTAGCGGCGCAGCTCTATCAGGAAATGAAGTCGTTCTTTCCCGATAACGCCGTGGAGTATTTCGTATCCTATTACGACTACTACCAGCCGGAGGCCTACGTTCCGCGCACCGACACTTATATCGAGAAAGACTCCAGCATCAACGAGCAGATCGACCGCATGCGCCATGCGGCGACCCGCGCGATTTTAGAGCGCCGCGATACCGTCATCGTCGCCTCGGTCAGCTGCATCTACGGCATCGGCTCGGTCGAGTCTTACGCCAGCATGACCATCAAGCTGCAGGAAGGGGCGGTGTTTCCACGCGCCGACCTGGTCAAACAGTTGGTTGCCCTGCAGTACAAACGCAACGACATGAATTTCCATCGCGGCACCTTTAGGGTGCGCGGCGATGTGGTCGAGATATTTCCCGCTCACTACGAGGATCGCGCCTGGCGCGTCTCGCTGTTTGGCGACGATATCGAATTTATTCACGAGTTCGATCCGCTGACCGGCGAGAAGACCGCGACCTTGAAAGAGGAAGTGGTCTATCCCGGCAGTCACTACGTCACACCACGCCCGGCCTTGTCGCAGGCCATGAAGGGCATCAAAGTTGAACTGAAGCAACGCCTGGAAGAGTTTCACGGCCAGGGCAAGCTGTTGGAGGCCCAGCGCCTGGAACAGCGCACCATGTTCGATCTGGAAATGATGGAAACCACGGGCCACTGCAAAAGCATCGAAAACTACTCGCGCTTTCTGACGGGCCGCAAAGCCGGCGAGCCGCCACCGACGCTGTTCGAATACCTGCCCGAAGATGCGCTGCTGTTCGTCGATGAAAGCCACGTCGCCGTGTCGCAGATCGGCGGTATGTATAAGGGCGACTTCAACCGCAAATCGACGCTGTCGGACTATGGCTTCCGCCTGCCGTCCTGCCGCGACAACCGCCCGCTCAAGTTCGAGGAGTGGGACGTCATGCGTCCCGAGACGATTTATGTCTCGGCCACGCCCGGTCCTTGGGAATTGAACCGGGTCGGCGGCGTGTTCACCGAACAGCTCATCCGGCCCACGGGGTTGATCGATCCGGTCTGCATCATCCGGCCGGCGGAAAAACAGGTCGACGACTTGTTGGGGGAATGCAAAGCGGTTGCCGCCAAGGGCATGCGCGTGCTGGTCACGACGCTGACCAAGCGCATGGCCGAAGACTTGACCGAATATTTCCACGAACACGGCATCCGCGTGCGCTACATGCACTCGGATATCGAAACCCTGGAGCGCATCGAGATTATCCGCGACTTGAGGTTGGGCGCCTTCGACGTACTGGTGGGCATCAACTTGCTGCGCGAGGGTCTGGATATTCCCGAGTGCGGCCTGGTCGCCATTCTCGATGCCGACAAGGAAGGTTTCCTGCGCTCGCAGACGTCGCTCATTCAGACCATAGGCCGCGCCGCGCGCAATCTCGACGGCCGGGTCATTCTCTACGCCGACCGCATGACCGGGTCGCTCGAAGCTGCCATCCGCGAAACCAACCGCCGCCGCGAGAAGCAGCAGGCCTTCAATATCGCCAACGGCATCACGCCCGAGTCCGTGCGCTCGCGCATCAATGACGTCATGAGCAGCGTCTACGAGCAGGATCACGTGACGGTCGATACCGGCTTCGGCGAGGACGGGGGCCTGATGGGCCATAACCTCCGGGCCACCATCGACGCCCTGGATAAGAAAATGCGCGCCGCCGCCGCCGATCTGGAGTTCGAGGAAGCCGCCCGGCTGCGCGATGAAATCCGTCGTCTGGAGATGATGGAATTGGAATATGCCGGCGACGCCGACAGCGGCATCGACAAGGCCGCCGAAGACGATGTCCCGGCACCGCATCCCCAGGCCGCCGCCCGTTTTGCGCCCCGCTCCGCACCTCGTTCCTCTGGCGGCAAAGCCGGCAAACCAACCGTCAAAAAGGGCCGGACACGGACACGGGCTCGGCGTTGAGGCTTATGTAACAGAGCAGTTTGGGTGATCTTTCACACTCGTATCACTCATATTTGACTATAGTGCAGAGCAGCAAACTATTGACCCTCTGGTTGTTATTCCTATAAAAAGCCCTCCCTGTGTAACGTTCCTTACAGAGCGAGCTTTCGCCCAAGACACACCTCCCTAAGCAGAAAAAGCCGCAAGGATATTTGCCCCGTGTCGCCAAAGCCCTTTTCGTTGAAATCCGCATCGCTCAAAAAAGTGCTCCGCCGTACGGCGAGCGCCGCAGCCGCAGGCCTGATTTTGGCAAGCTGCGCCGTGGGCCCTAACTTCGAGCGCCCCGACGCGCCCGCTGTCAGCGGATATACGCCGACGCCGCTCGGCGCCACGGCCTCGGCCGACGCGCCCGCAGGAGCGAGTCAATCCTTCACGGCCGGCCAAGACATCGCCGCACAGTGGTGGACGCTGTTCCAATCGCCGCAGCTGAATGCGCTGATCACGCAGGCCCTCAAGAATAATCCCACGCTGCAGGCCGCCGAAGCTAGCTTGCGCGTCGCCCAGGAAAATCAGAAGGCGCAGCAGAGCATTCTGTTTCCTGCGGTCGACGGACACCTGAATGCCGCGCGCCAGCAGAGCTACAACTCCTTCGGCGCGGGGGGCGCGTCCACCATCCCCGCCTTTACCGTCACCACAGCGTCGGTGTCCGTATCTTATGCTATCGACCTGTGGGGCGGATCGCGCCGCGCGTTGGAAGGCACCACGGCGCAGACCGAACAAGCCCGTTTCCAGATGGAAGCTGCTTATCTCGCATTGACCTCCAACGTCATCGTTGCGGCCGTGCAGCAAGCCTCATTGCGCGCTCAGGTCGAGGCCACCCAGGCCATCCTTGGGGCCCAGGAAGAGCAGCTCGGTGTATTGCGGAAGCAGTTGGAACTGGGCGGCATCGCCGAAGCCGACGTACTGACTCAAGTGGCCGCCGTCGCCCAGACCCGCGCGCAACTGCCGGCGCTGCAGAAACAACTGGCGCAGATCAACAGTCAGTTGCTGGCGTTGGCCGGCCGCTTCCCCGACGACGCGTCGTTGGAGACGTTCGATCTGGCCTCACTGCGACTGCCGGAAAACCTGCCCGTGAGCCTGCCGTCCGCACTGGTACAGCAACGCCCGGATATTCGCGCTTCGGAAGCCATGATGCACGCCGCCAGCGCCGACATCGGTGTGGCGACGGCCTTGATGCTGCCCCAGGTCTCGCTCAACGCCAGCTATGGCAATTCGGCGTCGCGGTTCTCGGATCTTCTAAACCCCGGCTCGACAGTCTGGAGCTTAGGCGCCGGCCTGACGCAGCCGATCTTCCGGGGGGGCGAGCTCTTGCACCGCCGGCGCGCGGCCGTGGCGGCCTATGACAGCGCCGCCGCGCAGTATCGCGGCACCGTGGTTGGCGCGTTCCAGAATGTCGCCGACACGCTCTCCGCCCTTCAGGTGGACGCCGATGCGGTCAGAGCCCAGCTCGAAGCCGAACGCGCGGCGCAGGAGAACTTCACCATCGCTCAAAACCGCTTCCAGACGGGCGCCACCAATTTCCTGACCTTGCTCGACGCCCAGCGCAGCTATCAGCAAGCGCGTGTTGCTTTGGTCCAGGCCCAGGCCAGCCGTTACGCCGATACCGCCGCGCTGTTCGTGGCGCTGGGCGGCGGATGGTGGAACCGTTCCGACGATACCGCTGAAACCAAAGTCAGTGCGAACCAGTAGACAAGTGACGTCCAGCCGGACGCACAATGGGGATTTGAGATGAATATTACGACAAAACGCATGGTCATTATGCTGGCTTCGGTCGGCGTGGTGCTCGGTTTGGTCTTCGGCTTCGGCACCTTCAAAGGCGTGATGATGAAGAAGTACTTCGCGTCGATGGGGGCCCCGCCGCAAACGGTCTCGACCATGACCGCCAAGACCGAAGAGTGGCAGCCCAGCATCACGGCCGTCGGCAGCTTGCGCGCCGTCAAGGGCGCCGACCTATCGCTGGAAGTGTCGGGCATCGTCGATGAGGTGCTGTTCAACTCCGGCGACGAAGTGAAAGCCGGGACCGTGCTTCTGCGCCTGCGCGCCGAGGACGAAGAAGCCCGCCTGCGGTCGCTGGAAGCTTCCGCGCAGCTCGCCCAGAGCACCTTCGAGCGCAACAACAAGCAATTTGAAGCCAAAGCCATCAGCCGTGCGCAGCTGGATGTCGATGCCGCCGGCCTCAAGAACGCGCAGGCAGCGGTGCAGCAGCAACGCGCCATGGTCAACAAGAAGATCGTCAGGGCGCCGTTCGGCGGCCGCCTGGGCGTGCGCACGGTCGATGTAGGGCAGTTTCTCAATCCCGGAACGCCGATCGTGACACTGCAAGCTCTGGATC
The DNA here is from genome assembly GCA_947475295.1 of Fidelibacterota bacterium. GTDB lineage: Bacteria > Pseudomonadota > Alphaproteobacteria > Rhodospirillales > Rhodospirillaceae > SHVO01. The sequence continues at coordinate 19,899 of CANJLF010000019.1, read as the reverse complement.
CGATCTATGCCGACTTTTATCTGCCGGCGCAGCAGGTCAACCGCATCGAGGTCGGCCAGAAAGCTGTCGTAAAGATCGATGTCGGCGCCGCGGCCGGTGTCGAGGGCGAGATCAGCGCTATCAATCCCAAGGTCGAAGCCGCCAGCCGCACGGTTTTGGTCCGCGCGACGCTGAAAAATCCGACGCAGAAACTTCTGCCAGGCACGTCGGTGAACATCGAAGTCGGCGCCGGCTCGTCGCAGCGCTACATCACGCTGCCGCAGACATCCATCACCTATAACCCCTACGGCGACACGGTGTACTTGGCTGTGCAAGACGGCAAGGACGACAAGGGCGAGCCCAAACTCAAGGCGCGGCAGACTTTCGTTGTGACCGGCCCCACGCGCGGCGATCAGGTCGCGATCTTTGAAGGCGTCAAGGAAGGCGATCAGGTGGTCACAGCCGGCGGCACCAAGCTGCAGAACGACACGCCGCTGATCATCAACAATGCCGTACAGCCGACCAACAATCCCAAGCCCAAGCCTATCGATCAATAGGGCTATGCTCAGATTCGAAAGTTAAGGCCATGAAGTTCACAGATATCTTCGTCAAGCGGCCGGTGCTGTCGATGGTCGTCAGCCTGACGATCCTGGTTATCGGCCTGCGCGCGCTGATGTCCTTGCCCGTCCAGCAGTACCCGCACACTGAAACCGGCGTCATCACGGTCATGACCGCCTATTACGGCGCCGACCCGGATGTCGTCGCGGGGTTTATCAGCACGCCGCTGGAGAACGCCATCGCCGAAGCCAACGGCATCGACTACATGACCTCGGTGAGCCGCAGCGGGCTCAGCACCATCACCGTCAACCTGCTTCTGAACTACGATTCCAACCGCGCGCTGACGGAGATCAGCTCCAAAGTCAGCGCCGTCCGCAACAGCCTGCCGCCGCAGTCGCAACAGCCGGTCATCTCCATTGGCTCTGGCTTGAACACAACGGCCGTGATGTACATCGGCTTCTCAAGTGATGTGCTGCCTGTGAACAAGATCACCGACTATATCCTGCGCATCGTGCAGCCGAAGCTGCAGGTTATAGAAGGCGTGCAAAAAGCCGAACTCCTGGGTAGTCAGAACTTCGCCTTGCGCGCATGGCTCGATCCGGACAAGCTTGCCGCGGTCGGTTTGACGGGTGCGGACGTCAACAACATGCTGCTGCAGAACGATTACATCTCGGGCATTGGCAACACCAAAGGCCAGATGACACAGACCACGCTGACGGCATCGACCGGCATACATACGGTGGAGGAGTTTGAAAATCTGGCCATCAAGCACAATGGCGACGCCATCGTACGCTTGAAGGACGTCGCCAAGGTCACGCTCGGCGCGGAAGACTACGAATCCGACTTCAATTTTAACGGTCAGAAGACGGTGGGCATCGCCATTAACCTCGCCCCCGGCGCCAACCTCCTTACTGTCGCCGGCGGCGTGCAGGCGATATTCCCCGAGATTCGCGCGCAATTGCCTGCCGGGCTCACGGGTGAGATTGCCTACGACGCTTCGCGGTTTGTTGATGCCGCCATTCATGAGGTCATCTACACGCTGGTCGAAGCTCTGTTGATCGTCACCCTCGTCGTCTTCGCGTTCATGGGATCGCCGCGCGCGGTGTTCATCCCGACCATCGCGATCCCGCTTTCGCTGGTGGGCACTTTCGGATTCATGCTGGCTTTGGGTTTCTCGATCAATCTCTTGACCCTGCTCGCACTGGTGCTTGCCATCGGCCTTGTGGTCGACGACGCCATCATCGTGGTCGAGAACGTGACCCGCCATATCGAAGAGGGCATGGACCCCTTTTCGGCCGCGATGCAAGCCGCGCGTGAATTGGGCGGACCGATCGTCGCCATGACTGTGGTCCTCGTGGCCGTCTATGTGCCGGTCGCTTTCCAGGTCGGATTGACGGGCACGCTGTTCCGCGAGTTCGCGCTGACGGTGGTGGGCGCCGTCACCATCTCGGCGATCGTCGCCTTGACGCTGTCGCCGATGATGTGTGCGCGCATGCTTCGCCCCCACGACGCCGCCGCGAGCGGATGGGAGAACAGACTGGTCGTCGGCATCGAATACTACTTTGGAAAACTGCACCGCGGTTATATGCGCTGGCTGCGCGCTAGCTTGAGCACGGTTTCCGTGACGCTGGTTTTCGCCGCCGTCATCTTGGGCAGTATCTATTTCCTCTACGCCGGGGCGCAGAAGGAATTGGCGCCGGTGGAAGATGAAGGCTTCCTGATTTCCTTTGGACAGCCCCCAACCAATGCCACTTTGGAACAGCGTTTGCTTTACGGCCAGCAGATGCGCGATATCGCCAAAGGCTACAAGGAAGTTGACGCTTCTTTCCAGATGGAATTTCCGGGCCAAACATTGCTGGGGATGATCCTGAAGCCTTGGGGTGAGCGCGATGCATCGGCCACCGAATTGCAGGCCCGCATGCAGACGGACTTCAACTCGGTGCCGGGGGCGCAGCTTGCCGTCTTCGTGCCGCCGACCCTGCCGGGATCTTTCGGGCTGCCGGTGCAATTCTCGATCGGCACCACCCAGTCCTACGCCCAACTCAATGACGTCAGCCAGGCATTCCTGGGCGAGGCGTTGAAAAGCGGCATGTTTATGTTCCTAGCCTCGGATCTCAAGATCAACCGGCCGCAGTCCAACATTGAAATCGACCGCGACAAGGCCGCACAGCTGGGCCTGACCATGAGCGATGTCGGCAACGCCATGTCGGCGATGCTGGGCGGCGGCTACACCAACTATTTCAGCCTCGAAGGCCGGTCCTACAAAGTGATTCCCCAGGTACAGCAGAGTTCGCGGCTGAATGTCGACCAGCTGCTCAACTACCACATCCGAGTCTCCGACGGCTCGACCGTGCCTCTGTCCACGATCGCCACGATCTCATCCAAGGCGGTTCCGGAATCGCTCAATCACTTCCAGCAGCTGCCGGCCGCCACCATCAGCGGCGTGCAGATGCCCGCGGTGTCGCTGGGCGCGACCCTCGCCTACCTTCAGGATTTGGGCGCGCGCACGCTGCCGGCGGGCTACTACATCGATTACGGCGGTCCATCGCGTCAGTTCATTATGGAATCCACCGGCTTCGTCGCCACCTTCGGCTTCGCGCTGATCGTCATTTATCTCGCCCTTGCCGCGTTGTTCGAGAGTTTCCGCGACCCGGTGATCATCCTGGTCTCGGTGCCGATGTCCGTCGCCGGAGCACTGCTGTTCATCAACCTCGGCATCGGAGGCGCGACCCTCAACATCTACACTCAGGTGGGTCTGGTCACGCTCATGGGCCTGATCAGCAAACACGGCATTCTGCTGGTCGAGTTCGCCAACGAAGCCCAGAAGGCCGGAAAGTCCAAGCTGGAAGCCATTGAAGAGGCCGCCAGCATCCGCCTGCGCCCGATCTTGATGACCACCGCCGCCATGGTGTTCGGCGTGATGCCGCTGGTCATCGCCAGCGGGGCCGGCGCATCCGCGCGTTTCGCCATCGGCCTCGTGATCGCGACAGGCATATCCATCGGCACGCTGTTCACGCTGTTCGTCGTGCCTGCGGTTTATGTGTTGATGGCGGGTGATCACAGCGCCGTGAACGCGGAAGCCGAAGGCGCCCAAGCCCTAAGTTAAACTTTAAGCCGGAGGAGCTGCGGCGGTTGCTTCCGCGCGCGCGCGCAGCTGCAGGCGGCGGAAGGACCATGCGCTCAGCGGAATGGTGAGGATGTACATGATCCCGATGAGACTGAGGCTCGCCCAGGGATCGGTCACCAAGAACGCCGCGAAGGCGCCGATGAAGACCATGATTGGGACGACCCATTGCGGCTTTAAGCGCATGTGCTTGCCGGAATAAACCGGGACCCGGCTGACCATCAGGAGCGAAGACGCCAACAGAAACGCGCCGGCGACCACCGGTGACGCAAAATAATCCGCGCCAGAGTAGAGCCACAGGATCAGCGGCATGATCGCGATGCCCGCGCCGCCCGGCGACGGCACGCCGGTGAAATAGTTGTGAGCCCAGGACGGCAGGTCGGGCTGGCCGACCATGGTGTTGAAGCGCGCGAGGCGCAGCACGCAGCAGACGGCGTGCAACAGGCACAAGGCCCAGCCGATCCCGCCGGCATCGTGCATGACCCACAAATACATCATCATCGCCGGCGCGACACCGAAGCTGACGGCGTCGGCCAGGGAATCCAGCTCGGCGCCGAACTTGGTGGTGGCGCGCAGCATTCGCGCCACGCGGCCGTCGACGCCATCCAGCATGGCCGCCAGAACCAGCGCGACCGCCGCCCGGTCCCACTGGCCGTTGAAGCCATAACGGATGGCGGTCAAGCCGGCACACAGCGCCAGCAGGGTGAGAATATTCGGAAAGATGCGGTTGAACGACAGGCTCTTCAGACGCCGCCGCGCCGCGCCGCCCATAACGCCCCGGCCAAAACGCTTGCGCCGCGGCGTATCCAACGGATCGTAGGCGTCGTCGTTCACGTCGGGTTCATCATCACCCATCTAGCGGACCTCGCCTTCGCGCGGGCCTTCGCTGGCGGTCATATCAGCGAGCACGGTTTCACCGGCGACGGCCTTCTGGCCGACCGCAACCAGCGGCACGATTCCCTTCGGAAGATAAACATCCAGCCGGCTGCCAAAGCGGATCATGCCAAAGCGCTGGCCGGTCAACACGTGCTGGCCTTCGCGCACATCGCAGCGGATGCGGCGCGCCACCAGCCCCGCGATCTGGACCACGGCGAAGTCTTTGCCGTCCGAGGTGCGAATGACCAAGGATTGGCGCTCGTTGTCTTCGCTGGCCTTGTCCAAGGTCGCATTGATGAACTTTCCCGGCGTGTATTCGTCTTTGATGATCGCACCGGCGATAGGCGCGCGGTTCACGTGGCAATCGAACACACTCATGAAAACGCTGACGCGCGTCAGAGGTTCCGTGCCGATGCCAAGTTCGAGCGGCGGCGCGGCCGGACCGATCAATTGCACGACACCGTCGGCGGGGCTGACCACCAAGCCCGCCCGCGTCGGCGTCACCCGGTCGGGATCGCGAAAGAAGTAGAAACACCAAACCGTCAGCGCGAGACCGATCAGGCCCAACGGCGTCCAGATCCAATACAACACCAGGCTGGCGATGGCGAAGATGGCAACAAAGCCGGGGCCTTCCGGGTGCAGCGGGGGCAGGAGGTAGTCGCGCCAGGTGATTGTGGCGGATTTCATTTCACCGGCCTGGGAGTCAAACGTGGGCACCTCAGAAATCCTTCCTTTTCACGCGGGAACAGTCCCCAGTCATAACATTGCTGGCGAAAAAAATCAGGAGGAAGCGCGGGGAGGCTTAGGGCCGGTTCTTCGCAGGCAGGTTGAACACCTGGCCAGGATAGATCAGGTCTGCGTCCTTGATCAGGTCCTTATTGGCCTCATAGATCAGGGTGTACATAATGCCTTCGCCGTAGGTGCGCCGAGCGATGCGCCACAAACTGTTGCCCTGGATCACTGTGATCGCGCCAGGCGCCATATTGGCCTGCGCCGGGTCGAGCACGAAGGGCACCTCAAGACGGCCAATGACGTTGTTGTTGGCGCCAAGCTGGTCGATGCGGATGGCGTGCTTACCGGCGGAGGCCTTGCTGGTGGGCTCGACTTCCCAGGTGCCTTTTTCGCCGGCGACACCGCGGCCGATGAAAGCATTGTCGAGATAGACTTGGATGGTGCTGCCGGGATCGGCCTTGCCGCTCAGCGCGAATTTGCCGTCGGCGCTGTAATCAATCGCCTCCACCGTCAGCGATCCGGTTCCGGGCGCGTTGGGCCCCTGCAGTACACGGCTTCTTCCGCCGCTGCGCGATTGCTCGACCACCAGGATCTCACCGTTACGCTCGGGCACCGACATCACCACGATGTTCTGCGAGAATAAGTCCTTGCCGCCGGGCCCCGGTGTCTTCAGGGAGAATTGGCGCGTTCCCGCCGAAACCGGCGTGTTGGGCAGGAACACCCACTCGCCGCGCGCATCCGCCGTGACGCGGCCGATTTCCTTGTCGCCGTCGAGAATGATAACCACCGCGCCGGGCTGAGCGCGTCCGGCCATGACCATGTTGCCTTTGGGATCGATCCGTACGACGTCGAAGCTAGGCGAGCCCGGTCCGGTGGCAACCGGCGCATTGCTCGCGCCACCGAGGCCGCCCGGGCGCTGCAGCGTGTAATTCAGAACCAAGGCTGCGGCAACAACCAGGACCCCGACGATGGCGACTATGAGCGGACGGTTCACGGCATTCTGCTGATATTAGAGGCGGTTATTACAAAACGCGGATTGGATATCTCAGGTTTACGCAATTGAGAGCGATGATGCAACCGACCCTGGCGGAAATCCGGGGCAAAAATAAGGCCTTTGGCGGGCTAAGGATGGGCCATGACGTAGGCAATCAGGACCGCCAGGGTGCAGGGCAATGCGGCGACGCCCGCGAGGACCAGAGGATAGAGGATCGCGCTGATGCGGGCTTCTGGTAGCGGAACCCGCTTGGCGGTGCCTTCGGCGAAGAAGATCAGCAGCACCAGAAGCAGGGCCAAACGGATCTCGGGCTTGTCCTGGGCTAGGGCCCAGGCCAGGGCCAGCAAGGTCGCGCCCGCCCCTAGGACGATGCTGTCACCCACCGGCAGCGCCACCGCCCCCTGTAGAACCGCATAGCCGGCCACGGCCAGAGCCAGCATCAGCCCGGTGGCGGCAAGGTCCGGCGCCCCGGCCACGCGCGCCATGAAGGACACCCCTAGGGCCGCGATCCCCAGCAGGATCGGCGCTGTGGCGCCGCGCCCACGCGCCGCATCCAACCGCGCGATGATCAGGAAAGCCACGACGGCCAGGCCGCCGACGGTCAGGGCGAGCCCGCCCGTCAGCGGGACTGATAGCGACCCGGGCAGCGACAAGCCACCGGTCACGCTGGCCCATGTGGATACGAGAATCACAATCGCGGCCGCCAAGGCCGCCCAGTAGCGCTTCGCCGATATGAGATCGAGCGCCAAGCCCACCAGACCCGCGCCGAAAGCGATGTGCCCGATGCGGCTGAAGTAGCCGGCCTGAACCCAGCCCGGTCTAAGAAAAAAGCCCCAAGAAAGAACAAAACCGAGCATCACCGCGACGCCCGCGGCCCGCGCACCGCGCTCAGGCCCACCTAAAACGCGGATCGCGCCGGCCAAAACCAGCGTGAGAACGAAGGGCGCTAGATACATCAAGGCGGATTTCAACATGAGCAGCCAGAGGAGCGCGATTAGATGGTCAGAGGGCATGACCCACCATCACGCCGTCCCCGCCCCGCTTTTATGCCGGGTTCGGAGGCGAAAACCAACCGCGACAACAGCGGGCGGAATAATTAACGCTGCTTGGCGACATCGGCGGCGCTGACCGCGCCGCCCCGATTGTCCCAATTGGTGCGCAGGAAATTAGCGAGCGTGGCAATTTCGGCGTCGGTCATTTTGCTCTGGAAGGAGGGCATATCCTCCCAAGCGCCGAAGGGCGATGGGCTGCCCGCGCCGACCTTAGCGCCGTACAGGATGACGTTGAGCAACGACGCCGGGTTGGCGGCTTGCACGATGGCGCTGGCCGCAACCGGCGGCGCTTTCAGGAATGCGCCGCGGCCGGAGTTGGAGTGGCATTCGTCGCAATGCGTTTTGTAGAGGGCGCCGCCGGCGGTGCGCTGCTCGTCGCTGATGGTCTGCGTGGGGCTTTCGCCGAGCGGCGGCAGGCTCTTGAGGTAGACCGCCATGGCCTTGGTATCTTCCTCAGTCAGGTGCTGAAGGCTGTTAATGATGACTTCGTTCATGGGCCCGAAGATGCCGGCTTTGGTGCTGTGGCCGAGCTTCAGGTACTTGGCGATTTGCTCCACGGGCCACGGGCCAAGACCGCTCGCGGCCGAGGTCAGGTTGGCCGCCGACCAGGTGCGGATCTTGCCTTCCGCGACGAGGTCCGGCTGCGTGCCGCCGGCGTATTTCATATCGGCGCGTTCGGCGAGTAGAAGATTGCGCGGCGTGTGGCATGCGCTACAGTGCCCGAGGCCCTCAACCAGATAAGCCCCGCGATTCCATTCGTCCGACTGCTTGGCGTCGGCCTGATAGCGGCCCTCTTTGAAGAACAGCGCATTCCAGAACGCCACCGGCCAGCGCATGGCAAAGGCGATGCCGTTGGATGGCGGCGTGTACTTCACCGGCGGCACGGTCTTGAGATAGGCCCAAATCGCTTTCACGTCATCGTCGGCGACCAGGGTGAAGGCGGTATACGGAAAGGCCGGGAGCAGATGGCTGCCGTCAGCCGCAACGCCGCTATGCATGGCGCGAATAAACTGCTCTTCGGTCCACGTGCCGATTCCGGTTTCAGGATCGGGCGTGATGTTGGTCGAATGGATTTCGCCCAGGAATGAATAGGAGGGCAGCTGGAAAGCAAGGCCACCGGTGAACGGTTCACCGCCGGGGCGCGTATGACAACTCACGCAATTGCCGGCCCTGGCAAGGTACTCACCCTTTTGCACCAACGGATCAACCGGTGCCGGCGCTTCGGCGGGCTGCGCAGCGGGGTCCGTTGTCGTTGCGGGCGCTGCAGCCGGGGCCGCATCTTGAGCCGGCGCTAAGTGCGCGGCGGCAACAACCAGCACGGCGCCGACGGCTGCAATCGCAAGCGCAAGAGCGCGGGACTTAATGCTGTATGTCATGGCGTGACCGCTTCAGTTTCAGTTTCAGTTCAAAATGCTTAATGACGTGACGTTACAAAAGCAAACGCCCGTCACAAAAGGACGGGCGTTGCCGCAGCTAGATAAACCGAAAACTACTTTTTGGCGCGGTAGGCGTCGTGGCAGCCTTTGCAGGTCAGCACATCGACCATCTTTTCCATCACCACCGGCAAGCCACCGGTTTTAGCGTCCTGCTCCATTTCGGCGGTCTTCACGACGAAATCGTCCATCTTCTTTTTGAAGTCGGCGTAGTTGGCCCAAATTTCGGGCTTGGCTTCGCCGCCGAGCACTTTGGCATCAAAGCTATGCTGGGCCTGTTTGGCAATCAGCGCCAAAGATCTGGTCGTAGAAATAAGATCGACCGGCTCAACCTGAGTGGACGCCATCATGCCGAGCATGGCTGTCTGCGCGTCCAAGGACTTCATGATGTTCTCGCGATAATCGATGACGTCCTTGTCATCGGCGCGGGCGACCAGTGGCATGGCGCTCATGGCCATCGCCGCCACGATCGCGAATCCGCCTACAAATTTAACCAAACCAGTCATTTTAGATCCTCCACTATTGAAGCCACATAAGTGATTGCGGCCGAGCCCTGTGAGCTCACGAAATTGTTAGGTCGCTATCGCTAAACTTTAGCCCCTCGGCTTGCGATAAGCGTCATGGCAGCCCTTACAGGTCAGCGTAGCCTGTAGTTTCGGCTGCGCAGCGGCGGCGCCGCCGGATTGCGCGAGCTTGGCAAATTCAGCCGTGGCGGCTTGGAATTCTTTCATCTTCTTCGAGAAGTCGTCCCATTTCGCCCAAACTTCCGGCTTCGAATCACCGCCCTCGATTTTGGGCGTGAAAGCGACCAGCGCTTGCGACGCGACGAGTGCCAGGGTTTCCGCATGCGTCGCGAAATTCTCGGCGGGCGCTTTGCCCTGCAAGGTCGCGTTCATGGCGGCAGCCTGCGCGCCGAGGGACTTCATGACAAGCTTACGATAATCAATGACGTCGGTCGGATCCTCGGCACGTACGGCTACCGGCATTGTTGCCACTGCGGCAAAAGCCAGTCCTGCGGCAAACTGCAAGAAACGGGTCATTGGGCAAGCCCTCCACTGATGGGTAAATAGTTAAAAGCGCGATTGTCAGACCAATCCTTTACAAAGAAGCCGGCGTGGTGGCAAGAGCATCCTAACCCGTCCTCCTCGTCTTGTGATTGCAGATACAATTAAAACATGTCGCCTCCGTCCGCCGCCCCGAAATTGAGATCTTTATGCGTCTTTTGTGGCTCCCAGGCGGGGTTTGATCCGGTTTATGTAACCGCGGCCACGACCCTGGGGCTGGCGCTGGCCGCCCACGGAACGGACCTGGTTTTTGGGGGTGGCCGGGTCGGCCTCATGGGAGCCCTCGCCGACGCCGTTTTGACGGGCGGCGGCAAGATTATCGGCGTCATTCCCGGCTTCTTGAAAGACAAGGAACTCGCCCATCCCGGGGCTACCGAAATGCTGGTCGTGCCCGATATGCACAGCCGCAAGAAGTTGATGTTCGAGCGCAGTGACGCCTTTTGCATCCTGCCCGGCGGCATGGGCACCTTGGATGAGATGTTCGAGATCGTTACGTGGCGGCAGCTGCGTCTTCATGACAAGCCTATTATCCTGGTGAATGTGGCGAATTATTGGGCGGATATGATCACCCTTCTGGACGGGATGGTTCGCACGGGATTCGCCTATAGCGGCCGCCATGCCTTGATAACGGTCGTCGACCAAGTCGAAGCCGTAATCGGGGCCGCCGAGGCCGAGCTGAAAGCGCCAAAAGCGCCTGATTTATTCAAGGTTTAGCCGTCAAAACGGCAGCCCCGCCGCGGCCGAATCCCGGCTTGCGTCACCGTCCTGGGATGCACTACTTTCGCCGCTCAACCCGGGGCAATCTTCAAACTGCACTCAGGAACGTCCATCACAGGGTCCGGCGACCGCCGGCCGCTCAAAGGGAACGCTCATGGCCAAAATCAAGGTAAAGACGCCAGTTGTCGATCTCGACGGCGACGAGATGACGCGCATTATCTGGCAGTTCATCAAGGACAAGTTGATCCTGCCCTACCTTGATATCGACATTAAGTACTACGACCTCAGCGTCGAGAACCGCGACAAGACCGACGACAAAGTCACGGTCGATTCCGCCAATGCCATCAAGCAATACGGCGTCGGCGTGAAGTGCGCGACCATCACGCCCGATGAAGCCCGGGTGAAGGAATTCAATCTCAAGAAGATGTGGAAGTCGCCCAACGGCACAATCCGCAATATCCTGGGCGGCACGATTTTCCGCGAGCCGATCATCTGCAAGAACGTGCCGCGCCTGGTGCCGGGCTGGACCCAACCCATCGTCATCGGCCGTCACGGCTTTGGCGACCAATACAAGGCTACGGATTTTAAAGTGCCCGGCAAGGGCAAGCTGACCATGACCTTCCAGCCTGACGGCGGCGGCGCGCCCACGACCTATGACATTTTCGACTTCCCCGGTTCAGGCGTGGGCATGGGCATGTACAACCTCGATGCTTCGATCTCCGACTTCGCCCAGTCGTGCCTGAACTACGGCCTGGCGCGCGGCTGGCCGGTGTATCTGTCGACCAAGAACACCATCCTCAAGGCCTATGACGGCCGCTTCAAAGACATCTTCCAAGAAATCTACGACCGCGATTTCAAGAGCCGCTTCGAGGCCAAAAAGATCACCTATGAACATCGCCTGATCGACGACATGGTCGCCTCGGCCCTGAAGTGGTCCGGCGGCTTCGTCTGGGCTTGTAAGAATTACGACGGCGACGTGCAGTCCGATACCGTGGCGCAAGGCTTCGGTTCGCTCGGCATGATGACCTCGGTGCTGCTGACCGCGGATGGTAAAACTGTTGAGGCCGAAGCCGCTCACGGCACCATTACGCGCCACTACCGCCTGCATCAGCAGGGCAAAGAAACCTCCTCCAACCCCATCGCCTCGATCTTCGCCTGGACGCAAGGGCTCAAGTACCGCGGCCAGTTCGATAATACGCCCGACGTCGTGCGCTTTGCCGACACGCTGGAGAAGGTCTGCGTTCAGGCGGTCGAAGCCGGCCACATGACCAAGGATCTTGCCATCCTGGTGGGCCCGGAACAGCCGTGGATGACCACGACACAGTTCCTGACCAAGTTGGACGACATGCTCAAAGCGGCGATGAAATAGGTTCGACTTTAGCTGTGGATAAATTCATCGCCGGATACCGGCAGTTCCGCGAGACATATTTCCGCGCGAATAAGGCGTTCATCGAAGATCTGATGTCCCAGGGCCAAGCGCCCAAGGTCTTGATGATCGCCTGTTCCGATTCCCGCATCGATCCGTCGCTGAAATTCGATGTCGCGCCGGGCGAGATGTTCATCGTGCGCAACGTCGCCAATCTGGTGCCGCCCTTCGACGCCGATGGCCACGCTCACGGCACCAGCGCGGCCCTGGAATTCGCGGTGCGGAACCTGCAGGTCGAGCACATTATCGTCATGGGTCATGCCCGCTGCGGCGGTATTACGGCGCTCATGAACCAGCCCCTCCTTGAACCAAACGGGGCTGGTGATTTCGTCGCGGCCTGGATGCAGATCGCGCAGCCCGCCCGCGAAAAGGCGCTGAAGACCACATCGACCCCGGCCGCGGCCCAGCGCTGCTGCGAACATGAAGCCGTGAAAATCTCGCTCGATAACCTGCTGACCTTCCCCTGGGTCAAGTCCGCCATCGATGAAGGCAAACTGCAGACGCACGGCTGGTATTTCGACCTAGAGACGGCGACGCTGTCGATCCTGGATAAGGCGACCGGCGCATTTCATCCGGCGTAGCGGACTATTCCGCGAAGTTTGGAAAGCCGCTGCGCAATTCCATGAGCTCGGCTTTTTTGGCCGGAATCATCTGACCGCCCGACTTGGGCAGCACCCAGAAATATTTGCCGTCGCGGCCGATGACCGGAAAGCGCTTGCCTTTGCGCGAGTACACGCCGCGCATGGTCGCGGATTGTGCGCGGTAGGTCCTGCGCCAGTCATCGTCCGCGGCAAACAGCAACTCATGGCTAGCCATCATGTCGTCGATGAAGGGCTGCTCGACGATGGTCAGGTTTGAGATCACCCAGCACTGGCCTTCAAAACTCCAATAGGTCGCAAGGCCGACCATTTCCCCGTCCGGGCTGAAGTAGGGGAAAAACGGAAAGGTCCGACAGGCCATAGAGCGGTTGTCGCGCTCGCAGTGGCGCGCACCCTTGCACTCGACCGCGCGGCAGTCCGATCCCTTGAGATCGGCGACTTCGGCGCGGTCGACGGCGGTCTTGGGCTTGAACGGCGACCACATATCCGTTCGGCTTTTCAGAAGCTTATATTCGCTGTGCTCGACGATCGGAATGGCATGACCCGTCGTGCAACACACCGGCTCGCCGTTGTTGTAAGGCGCGCACTTCTTGCCGCAATCGTAGACTTTGGAGATGGGGGCCTGAAGCCGTTTGTAAATTTCCGAGTAATCTTTGGGCGTGGGAGCCATGAAACCACAACACATGAACATGAAATGAAACGTGACGGGAGGGATATAACTTGCAAGTGCTGGATTGCAAAGCCTCATAGCGGCATCAGCACAATTCAAGTGCGCGGTCTTGCGGGCCATGTCACATTTTGCTCACATAGGCCGCCAATGGCGATGAAGAGGGCGGCAAACAGGTGAGATGATGCAGGCGTATCTCTGGATCGGCTTGGGCGGAGCGCTGGGCAGCATGGCCCGTCACTGGTCTAACGGCATCATCGCCGTTCTGGCCGGGGTCGATTTCCCGTGGGGCACACTGGTGATCAACGTACTGGGCTCGTTCGTCATCGGCTTTGCCGCGGCCAGCATGACCGCCGAAGGCCGCTTCCCCACCGGCGACACACCGCGCCAGTTCATCATGGTGGGCTTGTGCGGCGGCTACACCACCTTCTCAGCCTTCAGTCTGCAAACCCTCGCCCTGCTGCAAGGCGGCCAATGGCTGGCGGCCTTGGGCAACGTCGGCCTTTCCGTGGGCCTCTGTATGGTAGCGGTCTGGATAGGGTACGTGGCAGGGCTGGCGCTCAAACCCTAATGGCCGAGCTCGGCGATGGCATCGTCGAGGCCGCTCAAGGTCAAGGGATACATACGGCCGTCCATGATCTTGCGGATCAGGCCAATGGATTCCGTAAAGTCCCATTGCCGCTGAGGCACCGGGTTTAGCCACACCGCGCGCGGCCAGTTGCCGAGCATGCGCTTCATCCACACCTCGCCCGCCTCCTCGTTCCAATGCTCGGCGCCGCCGCCCGGATAGGTCACCTCATATGGACTCATAGAGGCGTCGCCGACAAAGATCAGTTTGTAGTCGGGCGGATATTTGTGCAGCACCTGCCACATGGGAATGCGTTCGGTGTGACGCCGGCGGTTGTCCTTCCAAACAAAGTCATAGACGCAGTTGTGGAAGTAATAACTTTCGAGATGCTTGAATTCCGTGCGGCAGGCCGAGAAGAGCTCAGCGCAAGACTTGATGTGGTCGTCCATGGACCCGCCGGCATCGAGCAGCAGCAGGACCTTCACGGCATTGTGCCGCTCGGGGCGCATCTTCAGATCCAACAGACCGCCGTGATGGGCCGTGGACTGGATCGTACCGTCCATGTCGAGCTCGGTTTCGGCGCCTTCGCGGGCGAAGCGGCGCAGACGGCGGAGCGCCAGCTTGATGTTGCGCGTGCCCAACTCGACGCTGTCGTCGAGATTGGCGAACTCGCGCCGGTCCCAAACTTTCACGGCGCTGCGGTGGCGGCTTTCGTCCTGGCCGATGCGCACGCCTTCGGGATTGTAGCCGTAGGCGCCGAAAGGCGAACGGCCGGCCGTGCCGATCCACTTGGCGCCGCCGGAGTGTTTGCCGGTCTGTTCCGCCAGGCGGTCCCGCAATGCGTTCATGAGCTTGTCCCAGCCGCCCAGGGATTCGATTTTGGCTTTGTCTTCTTCCGAAAGCATTAGCTGGGTCAACGACCGCAGCCATTCCTCGGGTACATTGAGGGCGATACTTTCAAGCGCGTCGGGCCCTTCGAGGCCCTTGAAAACCTGGCCAAACACGATGTCGAAGCGATTGAGATTGCGTTCGTCCTTCACCAGCGCCGCGCGCGAAAGGTAATAGAAATCCTCGACGCTCCAATCAGCCACCCCCGCCTCGACCGCTTCGATCAGCGACAGGTATTCGGTGATCGAGACCGGCAGCCCGGCTTTTTTCAGGCCTTCAAGCAGGTTGAGGAACATGATGCTCCCGCTATCCCGTTAGCGGCCTTCGCGCTTGGCCAAAAACGCCAAGCGTTCCAGCATGTGGACGTCCTGCTCGTTTTTCAGCAGTGCGCCGTGAAGCGGCGGCAGCACGGTTTTCACGTCCTTGGCGCGCAAGACCTCGGGCGAAACGTCGTCGGCCATGAGCAGCTTGATCCAATCCAAGAGCTCCGACGTCGAGGGACGCTTTTTCAGGCCGGGTACCTCGCGCATATCGAAAAAGACGTTGAGCGCCTCGCGCACCAACTGCTGTTTCACATTAGGAAAGTGAACGGCGACGATGCGTTCCATGGTGTCGCGGTCCGGGAAGCGGATGTAGTGGAAAAAGCAGCGGCGCAGGAAGGCGTCGGGCAGCTCTTTTTCATTATTGGAGGTGATGATCACGACGGGGCGCGTTTTCGCGCGGATCACCTGGCCGGTCTCATAGACCAGGAACTCCATGCGGTCGAGTTCCAGCAAGAGGTCGTTGGGGAATTCGATGTCGGCTTTGTCGATCTCGTCAATCAAGAGGACCATGCGGCCCTTCTCTGCCGCGAAGGCTTCCCAGAGGCGACCGGGCTTGATGTAGTTGGCGATATCCTTGACGCGGGCGTCGCCCAGTTGGGAGTCCCTGAGCCGCGAGACTGCGTCGTATTCATAAAGACCGTGCTGGGCCTTGGTGGTGGATTTGATGTGCCATGTCAGCAGCGGCATGCCCAACGACGCCGCGATCTCATGAGCCAGGACGGTCTTGCCGGTACCGGGCTCGCCCTTCACCAGCAAAGGCCGCTCCAGGGTCATGGAGGCGTTGACGGCCACCCGCAGGTCTTCGGTGGCGATATAGGTAGCGGTACTGGAGAAACGCATCGGTGACCTCGGCATCAAATCCTGAAACGTAAAGGCCACCGATCCTAAGGTGGAGCGGTGGCCAAATACAGTCAGATACGTCGGATATCAGGCAGGCGAAAAGCCCGGTTGGGGGAGGACCACCCGGGCTTTTCTGGAGTCTGCCTAAAATCTAGAAGGGGGGAGGGATATTTAGGCAGCCTTTTTCGCGGCCTTCGTCGCAACCGCGACGCCGACCTTAAAACGTTCAGTCATGGGCGAAGTGACGTCCTTCACGATGGACGTGGTCAGATCGGAGACCTTCTTGCCTTCTTCGAGCACGACTTCGATGGACTCTTGCGCCAGCTTGGTCTGGATCTGGACGAACTCAACAACGGTCTTCGCGGTGGCGAGCTTCTTGCCGGCGGCGACGGCGTCTTCGAAAGACTTACCGGCCAGGTCGACAAAGTACTTCGTCAAAGTCTCGAAGCCCTTCGTGGCGGCGGTGTTGGTCTTCACCATCGTGTCGATGTTGTCCTGATTGAAAGCGGCGAAATCGGTGAAAGTGGCGGTCATGAAATTTGATCCTTGTTCGGTGTTGTTTACGGTGACTCGTTTTTCGCAACGCGGCCGTAAAAACAACCCAGGCGGCCGATTTTCTTTTTGTCGTTGATGCAGTCTCGTAAACGATGCTGCAATGCACACAAGATAAGACGACGGCCGGCTTCCGTCAAGGAAAAATGGTGCAGTGCACACAGAAAATTTGCGCACGCGCGAAATGAAGTTAAGACATTAATATATAATAATATTTACGCCGCGAGGCTGGCCAATTGGGTCTCGATGGCGGCCAAAGCTTCGCCGGCCTTGTCGCCTTCCGGGCCCCCGGCCTGAGCCATGTCCGAACGCCCGCCGCCGCCTTTGCCGCCCACAGCCGCCGCGCCGGCCTTGACCAGGTCCACGGCGCTGACCTTGGCGGTCAGGTCGTCGCTGACGGCCACCACCAGGGAGGCTTTGCCATCGGCCACGGTGACCAGCGCCACCACCCCTGAGCCCAGCTGCTTCTTGATCTCATCGGCCATGCCTTTGAGGTCCTTGGCGGGCACGCCGTCCAGAACCCGGCCCGCATAGGCGATCCCAGCTACGGTCTTTGACTGTTGCGGAGCAGCCGCGCCGCCACCGGTCACCAGCTTCTTGCGCAGCTCAGCGATCTCGCGTTCGAGCTTGCGGCGTTCTTCCACCAGACCGGCGATGCGGCCCGGAAGTTCGGCCGGCGACGCTTTTATGGCCTGCGCCGCTTCCTTCAACATGCGTTCTTCATCGGCCACGAAAGCTTCAGCAGCAGCACCCGTGACGGCTTCGATGCGGCGCACGCCGGCGGCAACCGCGGAATCACCAACGATCTTAAACAAGCCGATATCGCCTGTGCGGCGCACGTGCGTGCCGCCGCAAAGCTCGACAGAGAAATTCGGCCCACCGCCAGCGACCGTACCCATGGCAACCACACGCACTTCGTCGCCGTATTTTTCGCCAAACAACGCCATGGCGCCGGCTTTCACAGCCGACTCAGGATCCATGAGGCGCGTGGTAACGGCTTCGTTGGCGCGCACTTCGGCGTTGACCTGATCTTCCACGGCGCGCACTTCTTCGGGCGACAGCGCTTTATTGTGGCTGATGTCGAAACGCAGGCGGTCCGGCGCCACCAACGATCCTTTTTGCGATACGTGTTCGCCAAGCACGCGCCGCAAGGCCGCATGCAGCAGATGGGTCGCCGAGTGATGGCCGCGCACCGACGACCGGCGTTTGCCTTCAACGAGGAACTGCGCCTCGTCGCCGACTTTTACCGTGCCTTTGGTCACCGTGCCGATATGGACGTGCAGGGCATCAAGCTTCTTTTGGGTTTCCGTGACGACGATTTCGGCTTTTCCGCCGGCGATGATGATGGTGCCGGTATCGCCTACCTGTCCGCCGGATTCCGCGTAAAAGGGCGTCTGATTGGCCACCAGCGCCACTTTCTGACCCTGCTTGGCGTCCTGCGCCGGCGCACCGTCGACCACCAGCGCGGCCACACGGCCTTCGGCGGTTTCGGTGGCATAGCCCAGGAAGTCGCTGGCGCCTGCCGTATCGCGGACTTCAAACCAGACTTTCTCGGTGGCGGCATCGCCCGAGCCTGACCAGGCTTTGCGCGCTTCGGCGCGCTGGCGCTGCATGGCGGCGTTGAAAGCGTCGAGATCGACGCTGATATCACGCGCGCGCAGGGCGTCCTGGGTCAGATCAAGGGGGAAGCCGTAAGTGTCGTAGAGCTTGAAGGCCACCTCGCCCGACAGACGCCCGCCGGTAGAGATGTTGCGGGTTTCTTCGTCGAGCAGCTTGAGCCCGCGGTCCAGCATGGACTTGAAGCGGGTTTCTTCCAGCATCAGGGTTTCGGTGATCAGCGCCTGGGCGCGTTCGAGTTCCGGGAAGTGGCTGCCCATCTGCTCGAGAAGCGACGGCACAAGGCGATACATCAGAGGATCGGTGCAGCCCATCATGTGGGCATGTCGCATGGCGCGGCGCATGATCCGGCGCAGCACATAACCGCGGCCTTCATTGGACGGCAGCACCCCATCGGCGATCAAGAAGCCTGAGGCGCGCAAGTGATCTGCAATGACCCGGTGCGAGGCTTTGTGAGGTCCCTTGGGATCGGTCTTGGCGGCGCCGGCGATGGCTGCGATCAGCGCCTTGAACAGGTCGATGTCGTAGTTGTCGTGGACGCCCTGCATGACGGCGGCGATGCGCTCAAGTCCCATGCCGGTATCGACCGAGGGCTTGGGCAGATTGATGCGCGTGTTGGCGTCGATCTGCTCGAACTGCATGAACACGAGATTCCAAATTTCGATAAAGCGGTCGCCGTCGGCGTCGGGCGAACCCGGCGGACCGCCCGGGATATGGGCGCCGTGGTCGTAGAAAATCTCGGTGCAGGGACCGCAGGGGCCGGTATCGCCCATGGACCAGAAGTTATCGGAAGTCGGGATGCGGATAATACGGTTTTGCGGCAGACCGGCGATTTTGGTCCACAGGCCGGCAGCCTCTTCGTCGGACGAGTGCACCGTGACAGTGAGCTTGTCCTTATTCAGACCGTAGTCGCGGGTGACTAGGTCCCAGGCGAACTTAATCGCCTCTTCCTTGAAGTAGTCGCCGAAGGAGAAATTGCCCAGCATCTCGAAAAAGGTGTGATGGCGGGCGGTATAACCGACGTTGTCGAGGTCGTTGTGTTTGCCGCCCGCGCGCACGCATTTCTGGGAACTGGCGGCGCGCTTATAGGGCCGGGTCTCATTGCCGGTGAAGACGTTCTTGAACTGGACCATGCCGGCATTGGTGAACATCAACGTCGGATCGTTGCGCGGCACCAAGGGGCTGGAGGCGACGACCTCGTGCTCGTTGTCGGCGAAATAGCCGAGAAAAGCGTTGCGTATGTCTTTGGTTGTCGTCGCCATCTTCACACATCTCAAAACAAAAGGATTTTCGCCGGCCTTAGGGCAAACCCGACCGGGCGGGCTTTTTACCCTGCCGGGCGTAGGGGTGTCCAGAATAGCCCCGGACCGCCGGATTATAGCGGGAAATAAGGGTGGGGCCGCGCGCAGGCTAGCCCCAAAAAGAGTGGGGCGAGGTTGTCTACACACAACCTCGCCCAAACAGCCGTCGCGGGAACAGGGGAAACGGCGGCGTATCTCTAACGCGTCTTACGACGCGGTTTATTCAGCAGCTTCGTCGTCGCCCTCTTCGGGCGCGGCCGTCATGGCGTTGGCGAGCAGGCCGGCGTTGACGCGGATCTGGTTCTCGATCTGCGCCGCCACCTGGGGATTTTCCTTCAAGAACGTCTTGGCGTTCTCGCGGCCCTGGCCGATGCGCTCGGAATTATAGGAGAACCAGGAACCAGACTTTTCGACGATGCCGGCTTTGACGCCGAGATCGAGCAGCTCGCCGGTCTTGGAAACGCCTTCGCCGTACATGATGTCGAACTCAATCACCTTGAACGGCGGGGCGACCTTGTTCTTGACCACTTTGACGCGGGTCTGGTTGCCGACGACTTCTTCCTTGTCCTTGATTTGGCCGATGCGGCGA
>CANJLF010000018.1 GCA_947475295.1 Fidelibacterota bacterium | reverse complement strand
GGCGAATGTCCTTGAGCACCCGCTCAGCAGGCGCCTTCGTGGTCATGGGTTTTGATCTCATCTTCGTTCCTCCGTCACTGCGATGAGACCAAAACCCTCCTTAACTCACCACCCCAATTCGGTCCCATAGGCGCTGACGCCGTACACTCTCGGCATCGGTACGCTCGCTTTTGTAATGATGATATTACTGCATCCACTGCTGATCGGGGTGTCAGTGATCGGCATATGATAAGGGGCTGGAATAGCTCGTCACCGGCCCCCACGCAGGCCGGAGCATCTTACGTCGCGGACGGATACGCAAGGCTGAGCTAAGGAATTTTGTCCCGCCCGGCTCCTTCATCTCGCTGGCCGAAGAATGCGGGCTGATCACGCAGATCGGCGAATGGACCTTGCGCGAAGCCTGCGGGCAGTTCGTCAAATGGCGCGTGGCCGGCATGCCCATCAAGAGCATTTCGGTGAACCTCTCGCCCATGCAGTTCCTCGACCGCGGCCTGGTCGACGTCGTGCAGCGCATCCTGACCGAGACCAAAATCGAGCCCGGCTGCCTGGAGTTGGAACTGACCGAAGGCGCCATGTCGGTCGATATCGAACAAGCCATTACCACGCTCGGTAACTTGCGAGCGCTGGGCGTGAAATTGTCGATTGATGACTTCGGCACGGGCTACTCGTCCTTGGCCTATTTGAAGCGCCTGCCCATCGATGTCGTGAAGATCGACCGATCCTTCGTCAAAGACCTCGGCAACAGTGTCGCCGATGGCCAGATCGTCGGCGCCATCATCGCGCTGGCCGACCGTCTTGGCTTCAATGTGGTTGCGGAAGGTGTGGAGACCGGCGAGCAGGCCGATATCCTGAAATCCAGCCAGTGCGAGCTGCTGCAGGGATATCTATTCAGTCGGCCGGTAGATCCGGGCGCCTTCGCGGAACTGTTCATCAGCCCCGCGAAGACTTAGCCCGCCTGAAGCGGCGCGGGCAGCGCGCGCGTATCCAACACAGTCTCAAACTTGGCGCGGCTGGGCTGACGGAGAATGCGGCTACTGCACGCGAGACATCTTGCACCGTTCTCGCGGCGCAAAACCACGACGCTCTCAATTCCGTAACAGGTCTGACAGTTTGGGCATTGGGTTACGGCGACCCCTTCTGCGATAGGACCACCCGTCAATCCATCAATGCGCTCGCCCCAGGTCAGCCACGCGTCAGCCCGAGCCACGACGGCGCGGTAGGGGCGAAACGCTTGAGGCCTAGGCGCGGTTGAAGGCGCAACGACGATGGTCCCCCTCCTCCCGATCAGCATCATTCCGGCCGCCAGAAGCCAAAATATGCCAAGCACCCCCAGCCAGGTATCGAGATCGTCCAATGAGCCCGCCAGGCCGCGTGTACCCGCGCGCCGTCCGGCTTCGGCCCGTAAGGCTTTGAAGTCGAGCGGCTCATGGTTTACCGGGGCGGTCTTTTCCTTCGGCAGACAAATGCCCCACTTCTCGTAGTAGCCGGAATTGCACCGCCAAACATCGCTATTGCGCGCCATCGTGGCGTTGCGCGGAACAACGACCGGCCCGCACTGGTGACCGTGACGCTCGTAACCAAAATCACATATCCATTGGTTGCCTTTGGCATTCAGGTGCGCATGATCCGGAACCGTTGCCGGAACGCAAATGCCCGACGGCGACGCGACAAAGCCCGGAGCACAGGCCACCGCCGACGCGGGGCCAGAAGGAATCGCGGCCGCGACGATCAGCAACAGCAGAGCGAAGAATTTCATGGCTCGCCCTCGGTAATGATCACGTTCTCGAGGGGGATATCCGTGCTGTCCGGGCCTACAAAGGCGCAGAGTTCGTTCCGGACGGGATCGATGACGACGCCCAGGCTAAAAGGGTTGCGGAAGAAGTTGCGTTGCGTGATGCGGTCGGTTTCGCTGAAGAAGGCGCCGAGATTAGGATGACTGTGGTACCAGCCGACCACAATCATGCCATCCTTCAGCAAGGGCCGCGCCAACTCCCAAATCTCGCTCTCCATGCGCAAAGACACACCGGTGCTATTGAAGGCACGGCTGGCGACGCTGCGCTCGGCAACAATGACCTGCGCCTCCGTTCCGTTTTTGCTCGCATAAGCGCGGCCTAACAGAAGCCCCCCGCGTTCCTCGGTTGAAAGGTCCACATCTTCGCGTATCGTGCGTAAGCACGGACCAGCGATGACAACTCGCGGCAGGGCATTGTCGATTTCCTTGAGCCGCGCCCTGTCGGCGCCGTTCAGAGTCTCGAACACAGCCTCATGCGGCGCCAGCGCAAGTGTTTCGGATTGGTCCCGCCACTGCATCTAGGCCTTAGCCTCATTCCAGACCGGCCTTGCAACCACGGCTTCTTCACCAAGCGCGATCTTTTCCGTTGGAAATGCGCTTGGGTTCGAGGCCAGCAGGGATTTGTACCAGAACGCCGCCTCCATATTGGCCGGCGCCCAGTCGTTGAGGATTTCCGGATCGAAGGTCAGGATCTTGATCACGCGCAAGACGATCAGATCGAGCCCTTCGGTGGCAATCCACTTTTTGCCAAGGCAGACGCGCCCCGACGGATACACATTGGGATTGAACACGGGATCCAGAATCTCGACGGCGGGTTCCTGGAAGGGATAGCGCGCCCCCAACACAATCTTGATGCGCGTGGTCTCGCGGATATCGTCGGGATAGCGCGCCGAAGCGGCGGTCTTATAGGTGAGTGCTACGGTAATTTCCGAAGGCGGCGACCCGATGGTTTCGCCAACCACAATCCGCCCGCGGGCCCGCACACCCAGCCGCGTGATCTTGGCCAGGTCCTGCAGGCGGCGTTCAGCGAGCGGGTTCACCGAGCGCCGGCCACCAGAACCGGTTGCACTTCGAGAACATCGCCGGGTTTCACGAAATTCTCGTCGAGGAGCTGCATGGGGACCAGGGACTTGCCGGTGGTGACGTTGACCAGAGCATAGTCGGTATCTGCTGGCAGCGCCCAGTTATCCACGGCCGCTTGAATGATGTCGGATCCGATACTCGATCGGTCCATCTCGACCTCGGCCTTGCGCGTTTGATCCGCTGTCCTGACGATGAATTTTACATCCGCCATGGCTTAAGTCTCCCCTGCCAACAAGAACACGTGAGTGCCGGTTTCGGATGCCGCCGCCACGAACGGAAGCGGCAGAGGCCGCACCCCAATTAATGCCAATGTTTTCGCGGGAATTCTATCCCTGATCTGGACGTCCACCGCGCCTTTGGCACCGCAACCGGCGCAGTCGGCAAGGCTGGAATCATGGTCGGAAGCCCGCCAAAACAGCGGGGTATCCTGCCCGTCCCCTGCCCCACAGGCCTTGCATTTAAGAGACAGAATAAGGGGTTCGGGCAGGGTGATTTCGGTGTCGGCCAGCTTCTGGAGTTGTGGGCCTAGACCTTCTGTAACGCAGGTCATCTGGATGGGCGCCTTGAACTGCGAACACACCGGACAATCGGCGCGCTGGGGCAATTCCGTTTTTGTGGAACTTCCGGCGATGGAATCCATGAATATGCGTCCCGAAGTCTGATCACCCGATGCAGGTCCCAAGCGAAGAGCCTTCGACGCCGCAAGACTGCCGGCCAGGCTCGCGGTGATGACCGTTGTCGGGATGCGCTTTTCGATAAACGCGGCCCGTTTCAGTCCGCCGCACGAATAGCGCTGCGAAAGGCGTTGGTAGACTGACGGCGGTAGCGCGCATTCATAACAGCCCGCGTCGGCATTCAGCGCGAATGGAAAGGTATCGACCACCGCGTTACGGCTATCGACCCCGGTGTTGATGAAGTTCACGCCCCACAACTTGCAAATCAGGTTAAGCCGAATGCGCGCCTCGAAATTATCGACACAGCAAATCACCGCCGCATACTTGGCGAGGCGGGCGAAATCGAGCGTCTGGAACACATCGCCCGCGAAAGCTGTCACAGCGATATTCGGATCGAGTTCGCGCAGGCGCTCGGCGGCACATTCGGCCTTATTACGTCCGATATCGGTTTCGCGAAAGAGGACGCTGCGCGTGAGGTTGTGAATCTCGATCCGATCGAAATCGTAGATGTCGAGTGCACCCACGCCCAGAAGTGCCAGGCACTTTAAAGCCTCGTTGCCGACCGCGCCCGCGCCCACCACGCCGATACACGCGCCGGCCACCTCGACCTGCGAGAACCAATCGATCAGCGCATGCCGCTGGTACCTGCCGGTCTCGGTCATTCTTCTGCCCGCGCGCGATACTCACGCTCAATACGGGCCATAGCCTCGTTGATGATCTTCAAAGCCTCGTCGCAGGTGGAGCGCATGAATGGATCGGCTTTGTCGGGATGGTAGGTCCTGACCATCTCGTGATAGGCGCGCTTGATCTCAATCAGGTCTGCGCCGCGCGCCACACCGAAGAGCGCATACGGATCTATTTTCCGCATCTGCTCGAGGCGGGTGGCCGAGCCCTGATTCAGTTCGCGCCACTTCATCTCTGTCCACGCGATGTTGCACAACGTTGCGGGCGGCAGCCCGCACCGCAGTCTAACAAACATCGTGTGGAAGGATAGCCTGGAAGAGGGCTACTTCACAGGTTCGGGCGACTTGGCATCGGTATTGCCCGCTGCGTCCTCGTCGTCTTCCGCGTCCTTCTTCGGCGCGGACTTCGCCGGCGTGATGACAAACGTCAGCTTGTCCTCGGCCACGTCGACCTTCACATGGCCGCCGGTGATGAGATCGCCGAAGAGCAGGTGATCGGCCAAAGGCTTCTTGATCTCCTGTTGGATGACACGCCCCAGCGGACGCGCACCCATACGGCTGTCGTAGCCGCGTTTGGCCAGCCAGTCGCGGGCGGGCTGTGTCAGCTCGATGGTGACGTTCCGGTCCGACAGTTGGCC
Organism: Fidelibacterota bacterium; assembly: GCA_947475295.1. Lineage (GTDB taxonomy): Bacteria > Pseudomonadota > Alphaproteobacteria > Rhodospirillales > Rhodospirillaceae > SHVO01. The sequence goes on along the minus strand of CANJLF010000018.1, from coordinate 52,111 downwards.
CTCAAGTTGCATGATGAACTTGTCCACCACCTTGCCGACCACTTCGGGCGGCAGATTGGAGAAGGTGATGATGGCGTCCAGGCGGTTGCGGAACTCGGGCGTGAACATGCGCTCGATGGCTTCTTTGTCGTCGCCTTCGCGGGTATCACGCTCGAAGCCCATGGCGTTCTTGGCCAGGTCCGACGCACCGGCATTGGTCGTCATGATCAGAATGGCGTTGCGGAAGTTGACGCTCTTGCCGTTGTGATCGGTCAGCTTGCCGTGATCCATGACCTGCAACAGAATGTTGAACAGGTCGGGGTGGGCCTTCTCGATTTCATCGAGCAACAGCACGCAATGGGGATGCTGATCGACCGCATCGGTGAGCAATCCGCCCTGATCGAAGCCGACATAGCCCGGCGGCGCGCCGATCAGCCGCGAGACCGAATGGCGCTCCATGTATTCGGACATGTCGAAGCGATGCAGCTCGATGCCCAGCGACTTGGCCAGCTGACGCGCCACTTCGGTTTTGCCCACGCCCGTCGGTCCTGAAAACAGGTAACTGCCGATGGGCTTTTCCGGCTCGCGCAAGCCGGCGCGGCTGAGTTTGATTGCGGACGACAGCGCGACGATGGCATCGGCCTGACCGAACACCATGGTCTTCAAATCGCGCTCAAGATTCTGTAGCGACTTCTTATCGTCGCGCGACACGCTCTTGGGCGGGACACGCGCGATCTTGGCGACCACCTCTTCCACGTCCTTCACGGTAACGACCTTCTTGCGCTTGGCTTCGGGCAGCAGCATGCGCGACGCGCCAACTTCATCGATCACGTCGATGGCTTTGTCGGGCAGCTTGCGGTCGTGGATATACTTGGCCGCCAGTTCCACCGCCGTGCGGATGGCTTCGGCGGTATAGCGCACCTTGTGGTGTTCTTCGTAGTAGGGCTTCAGGCCCTTCAGGATCTTGATGGTGTCCTCGATCGACGGCTCGGCCACATCGATTTTCTGGAAGCGGCGCACAAGTGCCCGATCCTTTTCGAAGTGATTGCGGTATTCCTTGTAGGTGGTTGAACCGATGCAGCGTAAGGAACCCGAAGCCAAAGCCGGTTTCAGCAGGTTCGAGGCATCCATGGCGCCGCCCGAAGTGGCGCCGGCGCCGATGACGGTATGGATTTCATCGATGAACAATACCGCGTCTTTCATGGCTTCCAGTTCGGACACCACGGCCTTCAAGCGTTCCTCGAAATCGCCGCGATAGCGCGTGCCGGCCAGCAACGCGCCCATGTCGAGCGAGAAGATGACGGCATTGTGCAGGACTTCCGGCACTTCCTTGTTGATGATGCGGCGCGCGAGACCTTCCGCGATAGCGGTCTTGCCCACGCCGGCGTCGCCGACATACAGCGGGTTGTTCTTGGTGCGGCGGCACAAAATCTGGATCGTGCGCTCGACTTCGCTGACGCGGCCGATCAAGGGATCGATCTTGCCCAGCTTGGCTTTTTCATTGAGGTCCACGCAATAAGCGGTCAGCGCCTCGCGGCCCTTCTTGACCACCTCTTCCGACTTGCCTTCCGGATCGGCGCCGTTGACAGGCTTGCGCTCGCCGGCGCCCGTCGCCGGACGCTTGGCGATACCGTGGGAGATGTAGTTAACCGCATCGAGGCGCGACATATCCTGGAGCTGCAGGAAATAAACCGCATGGCTTTCCCGTTCCGAGAACAGGGCCACAAGCACATTGGCGCCGGTGACTTCTTCTCGCCCCGAGGACTGCACGTGGATGGCAGCCCGCTGTACGACGCGCTGGAACCCAGCAGTGGGCTTGGGGTCGTCGCTGGAGAGCGAAACCAGGTCGCGGAGATCCTCGTTCAAAAACTGGCGCACAAGATCACTCAGCTGCTCGATGTCGACGCTGCAGGCGCGCATGACGGCAATGGCGTCGGTGTCGTCGCACAAGGCGACCAGCAGATGTTCCAAGGTGGCATATTCGTGACGGCGCTCGGCGGCGGCGGCCAGCGCGTGATGCAAGGTCTTTTCCAGGTTCTGAGACAACATTGACAAGGGAACTACGATCCTTTCCAGCTACGCGATATGGGCCACTTTGCTTTTTGCCCACTCGCTTTTGGGTGACCCCGCTTTTGGGTTACTATGTCCGAAAAACCTCAATCGTCCTCCCCACTCTTCAATCTCGGCCCAGCGCCATCACTCCTTCTCAAGAGTGCATTGGAGCGGGTGCTGATTCTTGCGCGCCAACTCCATGGTCTGGTTCACTTTGGTTTCCGCCACTTCGAAGGTGAAAACCCCGCAAATTCCGACGCCCTTCTGATGGACATGCAGCATGATGCGCGTGGCCTCTTCGGTGTTTTTAGAGAAGTACCGCTCCAGCACATGGACGACGAACTCCATCGGCGTGTAGTCGTCATTCAGCATCAGCACTTTATACATCGACGGCTTTTTGACCTTGGCGCGCGGCTTGACGACCACGCCGGTATTCGCGCGGCCCCCGTCATTATCTTTGGGGTCGTTGCCCTTCGGATCGTCTGCCATGGAAGTCAAAAAAGCGCTCATCATCTCGGGGCTTAAGCTCAAACTGTAGATAGCGGTCTCATCACACAAGAATACCAAAGCTAGCCTTAAGTATGTGTCAAAAATCCGGGCCCGCCAGGGGTGTCCTAAAAATTAATGAGTCGCTTGAGATACACCGCTTTTACGCACGTTATCGTTGCAACCCGACGTTCATCTTCTGGCTGAGCGCACCCCCAGATGATTAATATTTCCTTAATATGGTGTAAAAATTATAAGATTCAACAGGATGAACACGAAAGTATAGACAGGGTGACTCCAACCACGTATTTTTGACTTCTAACGCCGGGTTAACCGGGATCGTCATAAAATGGCGGAAGCGAAATAGGGGATCGGAGAAGCGGCCAGGTTATCCACAGCCCGGTGTTAACGGGGCGCAACGAAATTTTGAGCGGGAAGCAGGAATTGGGGATGCGCGTCGGACTGGTTCGTTTATTCGCCATCGTACTTTTGTCATGTACGCCCGCCATCGTGGCGGCGCCCGCCTACGCGGCCAAAGCTCCTAGGGCTAAGACCGTTAAAGCGGCCAAGGCTCCCAAAGTCTCCAGGTCCAAATACCAAGCCCCGCTTTATTCCGCGATTGTCATTGATGCCGCGACCGGCCAGGTGCTGAGCGAGGAAAACGCCGACGCCCGCAGCTACCCCGCGTCCCTGACCAAGATGATGACGCTCTATATGCTGTTCGAGGCCCTGGAGCGAAACGAGATCCAGATGGACACCAAGATGCCGGTGTCAAAGCACGCCGCGCAGGCCGCGCCCTCGAAGCTGAGCTTACGGCCTAAATCGACGATTTCCGTGGAAGACGCCATCCAGGCCATCGTCACCAAGTCCGCCAACGACGTCGCCGTCGTGATCGGCGAGCGGCTGGGGGGCACAGAGGATCGTTTCGCCGAAAAGGCCACCGCCCGCGCCCGCCAACTGGGCATGAGCGCTACGACGTTCAAGAACGCTTCCGGCCTGCCCAATCCGCAGCAGTTCTCCTCGGCGCGGGACATGTCCATCTTGGCCAGCCACCTGATCAAGGATTTCCCGCAGTATTATCCGCAGTTCTCGCGCATGGACTTCACCTATCAGGGCCAAACTATTCATACCCACAACCGCCTCTTGGAGTTCTATGAAGGCGCCGACGGCATCAAAACCGGCTACACGGCGGCCTCGGGCTTCAATCTGGTGGCTTCGGCCACCCGCAACGGCTACCGCATTATTGGGGTCATGTTCGGCGGCGTTTCGGCCAATGCCCGCGACAAACGCCTCGCCGGGCTCATGGACACCGGCTTTGCCACACTCTCCGGCCAGCCCGACACCCTCATCGCCCGCCGCAGCACCTACAACGATCCCATTGCCACGCAGATTGCCTCAGCCAAGGCTGAAACCTCGACCGAAGAAGGCGACCGCGATGAGCCCTTCACGCCGGTGACCGACACGGTTCCGATTGAAACCACCACCCTGCCGCCCCTGCCCCCACAAGCCAAAGCGCAGCCTGCTAAAAAAATGGCGATGCTCGAGCCCCAAACCACGCAGAGGGCCGGTATCCCGGCGGTCGATCCAGCCGGAATCGCCACCTGGGGCGTTCAGATCGGCGCCTTCTCGACCCGCGCCAAGGCCGAATCTCAAGTCACAACGGCATTGGCCAAGCTGCGGCCCACCTTCGTGACGGTCCGCGCCCTGGTCATCCCGGTGAAGATCAGCGGCAAGATCGTCTACCGCGCCCGCATCATGGGCCTCGGCAATGGCGACCTCATGCGCGCCTGTGCGCTGATCCCCGCCAAGGCCAAGTCCGGCTGCCAGGCCGTGACGCCTGAGCCCGGTAAAGTCGCTTCCCGCTAGTTAGAAGTCGGAGAAGTCCGTAGCCAGCCGCACGCTGTAGCGCCGCCCCTGAATCGGCGACAAGCGGCCCGATGCGTTGTCGGCGGTCCAGGCATATTGATCCGTCACATTCATCACCTGAAAGCGCAGCGACGAAGAATAGCCGAAAGGCTTGAAGGCATAGCGCACGCCCAGCGACAACACGGCCTGGGTGTTCGTCTTGAAAGTATTCGTCCGATTGGCGTAGGAGCCTTTAACGACATCGAAGGAGGAATCGACCACCACCTCGGGGGCGAAGGGCAACTCGTATTGAAGATTGGTTTTAATGGTCAGCGGCGGTGTTCCGGGTGACGTGTCGCCGATCAGACCCCGATCGACCGACAAGCCCGAGGCCTTCGCTTGCAAATACAACACGCCAGCGACCACGGTCAGGCCTTTGACCGGCTGACCGCTGAGTGACATCTCCACGCCGCGATGACGCAAGGCGCCGACATTGGTGTAGATATTGGCGGTGTCGCGGTCGAAGTACGGCTTCTCGACCTGGAAAACGCCGGCCATGAGGTTGAGGCCGGGCTGGATACGCCAGCGCACGCCGCCATCGACTTGTTTGGTTTGCTTGGCCGGCAAGGGTTCACCGGCATTGGCGGCCGTGTCGGGCGCGGTGCCGAACTCTTCGAGCCCTCGCGTATAGCCGGCGTAGAACGTGAGGCTCGGCGACGCGATGACCGAGAGCGTGCCGTTGTAAAGCCATGGCGAGCTTTTGGTGGTTACAGGCACCGCGCCAATCTTGCCGAAGTTGCGGCGGTAGAAACTCTTTTGCACGCCGACACTGAATTCCCCTACCTGCGCCCACTGGCCGACGTAAGTGATACCGGGCGAGACTTGGCGCACGAGATCCTGGTCGCGGACGCCGAAAGTATATGTCGGCTCGGGCACGGCCCTGACCACGCCGATGTTGGCCGCGCCGAAATTAATAGTCTGGCCTCCGCCGAAAATCCGGTTGACGTCGCGGGCACGCACGGCGACATGCACCGTGTGACGGTAGCTGCCGTCGGTGAAAATGCCGGAACCGCGCACCTCACCCGAGAAGGACGCGGCCTTATGCGCCGGATAGCCGACGATATCGAGGTTGGCGGACCCATCGCGCTGGGTATTGCGGAAAAAGACCGAGAAGTTCTTCGGGCGGTCCTGGATGGAGCGGAAGAAATCTCCCTGCAGACGCCAGTTGCTGCCAAAGCTCGCGCGGCCGATGATGCCCACGTTGAGGTTGGAGGTGGTGGTGGTCGCCCAGTCTTGCCCGGTAAAAACGTTGCGATCAAATTGCGGCGGCAGAAACGCCCCGCCGGGCAGGATCGACGGCTGCACGTCGTTGCCGGGCATATGATTGTGGAAAATAAGCGGGATGAATTCGACATTGTCGGCAGGCCGGAAGTTGAGCAGCGCTGCGCTCGTCATGTTCGATCCGTTGCCTTGCCACCCATTGGCAAACTCCACGCGGTTAAGACCGGCTTGCAGGCCGAGCTTATCGCCGATCAGCGGCGTGGAAATATCGCCGGCCACCTGGCGCATGCCGTAGTCCATATATGCGAGCTGCGTCGAGAAGGTGAGTTTGCTCGCCGGCACCATAAGGCTGATGTCGGCGATGCCCGACGGCGCCGGGAACGGATAGGACTGCGCCGACAGTCCGATGCGCATGGTTTGGGCTTTGGAGATGCGAAATCCCATCTGGCCCTGCTGATCGAAGTATAGGCCTTCGATGCGGATGTTGCCGGCCTGCTGAGGATCGAAGCCACGTGCGCTGCGCGCATCATAAAGCCCGACGTTTTCGTTACCCACCCGAGTGCCGAAGGCGTCTTCGGCCTGCGTGACCACATTGTCCGCAGAGCGCTGGGCGTAGGCCGCGGGCCCATAAGTCAACAGCGATGCGGCGGAAAAACCACTCCAAAACAGCAACTTAGTATTCAACTGAGCCCCCGGCCCGAGCAGCCCCCAAGACCCGGGCCGGGGAGCTTGTAACATGCGCGCTTTATACGAGCGTAAACAAAATTACGTGAAGATGGGCTTCCTAGTGCCCGACGGATTCCGTCGGCAAATCGAGCCCACTCTGCTTGAGCTGCGCGGCCAGTTCGGTCTTGAGCCCTTCCAGATGCGCTTCCGTATCGGCCTCGGCGCGGGCCACTAAAACCGCCTGGGTATTGGAGGCGCGCAAAAGCCACCAGCCGCCCTTGCCCGTCACCCGCACGCCGTCGATGTCGGAAACCTTGGCGCCCGATTTGGCAAGGCGCGCTTTGACTTCATCGATCACCGCGAATTTGCGGTCGTCGGCGCAGGGGAACCGCAGCTCCGGCGTGTTCATCAGTACCGGCATGCGATCGTAGCGTTTGACCAGGTCGTAGTGCTCGTCCTCGGCCATGATGCTGAGGAAGCGCACGGCGGCGTAGATGGCGTCGTCGAAGCCGTAGTAACGGTCGGCGAAGAAAATGTGCCCGCTCATCTCGCCGGCCAGCGGCGCCTTGGTCTCGGCCATTTTGTTCTTGATAAGCGAATGCCCAGTTTTCCAGATGATCGGCTGACCGCCCATGCGCGCCACTTCATCGAACAGCGCCTGGCTGGCTTTGACATCGGCGATGATCGGCGCGCCGCGATGATGCTTCAGCACGTCCTCGGCCAAAATTTGCATGATCTGGTCGCCCCAGAGAATACGTCCCTTGCCGTCAACGACGCCAATACGATCCGCGTCGCCGTCGAAGGCAAAGCCGACGTCGGCTTTGCTTTTGTGAACTTCCGCGATCAATTGCGCGAGGTTTGCAGGCACCGTCGGATCGGGATGATGCGCCGGAAATGTGCCGTCGATGGTGCCGTTCAGCACCGTGTGTTTGCCCGGCAGATGCCGCACCAGCGCCGTCACCGCTTCCGCGCCGGCACCGTTGCCCGGATCCCATACCGCCGTCACCGGCCGCTTGCCGTTGAAGTCCCTTAGCAACCGCTCGATGTAGCGCGTGAAGGCCGGCGTATCGGTAGCAGCGCCCAAGCCGGGGTCGATATCACCGCTCGCGGCCATTTCGCCCAGTTCCTTGATGTCGGCGCCAAAGAACGGCTTTTTGCCAAGCATCATCTTGAAGCCGTTATGGGTCGGCGGATTGTGCGAGCCGGTCACCATGATACCGCCGTCGGCTTTGGTGTCGAAGGTTGCGAAATAGAGCATCGGCGTGGGCCCGCGCCCGACCCGCTCCACATGAATGCCGACGGCCTTCAGGCCATCGACAAGTGCGGCTTCCATCGAGGGCGAACTCAAGCGTCCGTCATAACCGACACACACGCGGCTGCCGCCGTTGCGGCGCACGATAGTACCGAAGCACCGCCCGATGGCCTGGGCGTCGGCGGTGGACAAGGTCTCGCCGACAATGCCGCGAATGTCGTACTCGCGCAGGACCGACGGATGGAATTTATGCGTAAAGCTCATGATGAATGGGCGACTTCAATTGGAGGGGGAAATTAGGCGGGACGTCCGACGCAGGTATAGCTGAAGCCGGCGGCTTTCATATCGGCGGGTGCGTAAACATTGCGCAAGTCCACCATGATCGGCGCCTTGAGCAAGGTTTTCATGCGCTTAACGTCGAGGTTTCGGAATTGGTTCCATTCGGTGAGGATAACCACGGCATCGGCGCCGGACATGGCGTCGTAGGCATCCGTGCAATAGTCCACATTGGAAAGAAGCTTCATCGCTTCGGCCATCCCCTCGGGATCATAGGCCCGCACGGAAGCACCGGCCTGTTGCAGCGCCGGAATAATCACCAGGCTCGGTGAATCACGCATGTCGTCGGTATTGGGTTTGAAGGTCAGGCCCAGCACGGCGATGGTCTTGCCCCTCACATCGCCGCCGCAAGCCGCGGCGATCTTATCGGCCATGGCGGCCTTGCGCTTCTCGTTAACGGCCACGACCGTCTCGATAATGCGCAAGGGCGTGCCGTAATCCTGGGCGGTTTTCACCAGCGCCAAAGTGTCCTTGGGAAAACAGGAGCCGCCGTAACCGGGGCCCGGATGCAGAAACTTCTTGCCGATGCGCCCGTCGAGGCCGATGCCGCGTGCGACATCGTGAACGTCGGCGCCCACCTTCTCGCACAGATCGGCCATTTCATTGATGAAGGTGATCTTGGTGGCGAGGAACGTATTGGCGGCGTACTTGATGATCTCCGACGTTTCCAACTTGGTGAACAGGATCGGCGTCTCGATCAGGAACAGCGCGCGGTAAAGCTGGCGCATGACCTGCTGCGCGCGTTCGGTTTCCGCGCCGATGACCACGCGGTCGGGCCGCATGAAGTCATTGATGGCCGAACCTTCGCGCAAAAATTCCGGATTTGAGACGACGTCGAATTCCAATTCGGGCCGCGCCGCCCGGATAATGCGCTCCACCTGACGGCCGGTGCCGACGGGCACGGTGGACTTCGTCACCACCACGGCGTAACCGGTGAGATGACCGGCGATGTCCATGGCCGCGCCGTAGACGTACGACAAGTCCGCGTGCCCGTCGCCGCGCCGGCTGGGCGTACCCACGGCGATGAACACGGCATCGGCGCCGGCGATGGAGGACTTGAGATCGGTGGTGAAAGTCAGGCGCCCGGCATCGGCATTGGTTTTGACCAGCGCATCGAGGCCCGGCTCAAAGATCGGGATCTCGCCCTTCTTGAGACGCTCGATCTTGGCGGCGTCGCGGTCGACGCACACCACATCGATGCCAAATTCGGAGAAGCAGGCTCCGGACACCAAGCCAACGTAGCCGGTGCCGATCATAGCTATACGCATTGGCGACGCGTCCTATTTCATCTCAAGCAATTTTTGAAGCAGCGGCCGCAGGCGGTCGGCCATCTCTGGATGGGCCAGACCGAAGGCGACGTTGGCCTCGACGAAGCCCACGCGTGTGCCGCAGTCGTAGCGTCGGCCTTCAAAGCGCAGACCGTGAAAAGGAACCTGCCCGATAGTCTTGTTAAGACCGTCGGTCAGCTGAATTTCGTTGCCGGCGCCGCGTGTCCCTTTGTCGAGTTCCGCGAACACCACCGGATCGAGGATATAGCGCCCAATGATCGCCAGCGTCGACGGCGCTTTATCGGGTTGCGGCTTTTCCACCAATCCCTTGGCCTTGGCGAGCTTGCCGTCGTCCGAGAGCACATCGAGGATGCCGTAGCGGTTGGTCTGATCGCGCGGCACGTCCTCGACGGCGACCACATGCCCGCCGACTTTGGCATGGGCGTCGATCAGCTGCTTCAGGCACGGCGTCTTGGACAGCACCATGTCGTCGGGCAGAATCACCGCGAAGGGTTCGTTGCCGACCAGTTGCCAGGCGCACCACACGGCGTGGCCCAGGCCCAGCGGATGGTGCTGCTTGACCATGTGTACGGACCCAGGCGGCAGCGTCGCATCGCGCACGAGTTTCAACTCGGCGAGCTTGCCCTTCTCTTCCAGGCTCTGCTCCAACACCGGATGCGGATAGAAATGATTGGCGATGGATTCCTTACCGTCGGCGGTCACGAAGATGAACTCCTCGATCCCGGCCGCCCGAGCCTCCTCGATGGCATATTGCACCACCGGCTTGTCGATGACCGGAAGCATCTCCTTGGGAATCACTTTCGTGGCGGGAAGAAAGCGAGTGCCGAGGCCGGCGACGGGCAGCACCGCCTTGCGCACACGTAAAGCCATGGAGAATCCTTCAGAAAGCTATTGAAATTACACGTATATTTCCGCCGACGCGGGCGGGCCAACTTCAAATTGGGTGGCAAATTTGTGCCATGCCCAAGGCGGCCTTGCAACCGCAGACGGCAGAAAGTTAGCCGCGCTTTTTTAAAAGGAATTCCTTGGCCTGATTGACCTTGGCGGCTAGGTAATCGCTGCCGCCGTGATCGGGATGAAGCTGGCCCATGAGGCGCCGGTAGGCGGCCTTGATCTCGCCCTCGGCCGCGCCGCTTTTTAGTCCCAAAATCCGATAGGCCTCATCGGCGGTCATGGCGGTCTGCACGGTGGGACTTTGCGCGCCGCGCGCGCCGGAGGTCTCACGCCAATCGGGATGAACGCGATCGAGATAGGCTTCCATCAACCCTGCAGAATCCGGATCGCCTTGCACGCCTCGCAGCAACGATAAGAGGTCGCCGTGACTTAAGGTCTTCAACCGCCGGCCCTGGAACGGGCCTTGCTTGACCAATCCGTCCATGGCGCCACTGGTGAGATCGAGACTCATGCTGAGAAAGGCGGTCTCCACCTGCGACGCGCCGCCCGTAGCTGCGGCACCGCGACCGAAGCGAAACGAGCGGAACATACCCGTGAACTGGCGGCCCATGTTGAGCATGCTCAACATGCGAAAGCCCCAAGCTGCCAACGCCACGAGGCCGCCCAGAGCCGCGCCCAGACGCCCCGTCGCGATGAGGAACGCCATCACCGCGAGGATAAACCAAATGCCACCCCAGTTAATGGCCTTACGCACCTGCTTGATATCGGCATGGGCCGCCCAGCGCAGCGTGGGTATCACCACCATGATCAGAAGCAGCCCAAGCAGCAGCGCTACCATCATTTTGCACCCATTTGATGGGTCAGTTTCAAGGCGACACCGCCGGCCTTGCGGCCGAAGTTCTCGAGCGCCTTGCGCCCGCCGGCGGCGAAGATCGCAACCGCCTTCAGCAGATCGCGCAGCTGTTGCGGACTGCTCGCATCGAAGACGGAGTATGCGCCGTGCGTGATCTGCGCAATCTGACGGAAGGTCGCCCCCGCCGGCTCCGCGCCACCCTCATGAAAAATGAACACCGGCACGCCGCGCAAGGCCAAATGGCCTGCCGCCGCCGCGATCAGGTCAGCGGATTCTTCCACGGCGTCGCCGATGAATACCAAGGCGTTGACTTTGCCGCGCTTGACTTCCCCCGTCGCGTGATTCAACACGCGCTCAATCTGAGTATGACCGCTGATGACATCAACGCCGCGCATCAGCCCGATGACACGCTCGGCATCGCTCAACCACGGACTCGCGCCAAAATCCATCAGGCCGCGGTAGTAGACCAGCTGCACATCGAGCCCGTCCACTGTTGCGGCCTCCTGAAACATCTCGGTCTGAATGCCCATGGCCTGCGTCCAGGTCGGCCCGCGGCTTGCCGTGGCGTCCATGGCGAAGATCAATCGCCCGTTCTTGCTATCGGGCGCGCGCATCGGCACCTGGGCCGCTTGCTGCAAAAAGGCGGCCACGCTTTGGCTGGTCGGTCGAGTAGCTGGTGTTTTATGTGGGGGCGTTTTGTCGGTCATGATCCGCGCCTATATGGTGCTCGCCAGGCCGGTTTGCAAAGCTTCCGGCAGACCAAGCGCACGCATGAGATTGCGGATCTCCTGACGCGCCGCCACATGCGACATCGCCACCTCGCGGCCCTGCGACAACATTGCCAAGTCTTCCGCCGTCAGTCCGTCGAGGAATAGTTCGCGGTAGATCACGCGTTCATGGATGCCGTCGGCCACGCGAAAGCCGATACGTTTGGCGAGGTCGCCGACCAGCCGCTCCATCAGTTTCTTGTTGCGCGCTTCCAGCTGGCCGAGGCGATTGCGCACCACCACCCAATCCATGGAGCCGCCGTCGCGCTTCGCACGCGCCTGCTTCGCCTTCCATACCCGTTCCGCATAGTGACTGGGCCGCAGGATGGTCTGCTTGTGCGGATCGACATGGGCGAGAATGTCGAGATCGATGAGACTGTCGTTAATCGGCGTCACCAGCACATCGGCATAGGCATGACCGGCCTGGGACAGCGCGCTGTCGTGGCCGGGCGTGTCGATCACCACCACCGCGCAATGGGCAACGTGGTCGAGCGCGTTGGCGAGGTCGGACTCGATAATCTGGTGGGGCGACATATGCAGCGCCAGGTGTTCCGGCATTGGCACGGCATGGCCGGTGCGCTCGGCGAACAGGCGGCGGTTGGCGACATAGCGCGAGATCGTGCCCTGGCGAGCGTCGAGGTCGATGGTCGCGACCTTCAGGCCGCGATTCAGCAGCGCCACGGCGAGGTGCATGGCGAGCGTGGACTTGCCCGTGCCGCCTTTTTCGTTGCCGAAAACGATCACACGCGGCACGGCGGGCTGGCGGCTGGCGGTCATTTGGGATGTCATGAAGCGACATTATCCCCCGCCTTGAGTAACCGCAATAAGAGGGGCAACTTGACCAAAAGACCACGGCCCCTCACACTTCATCCGTAGGCCAAAGTGGGGCGGACATGGAAACAGCGGATTGCGTTGTGATCGGCGCGGGCGTGGTGGGTCTGGCCACCGCGCGGGCCATGGCGCGCAAGGGCCGCGAGGTCCTGATCCTGGAATCCGAAGATGCCTTCGGCACCGCCACCAGCTCGCGCAATAGCGAAGTCATTCACGCCGGCATTTTCTACGCCCACGGCAGCCATAAGGAACGCCTGTGCATCGAGGGCCGCGACAAGCTTTACGCCTTCTGCGACGCCTACGGCGTGACTTACAAGCGGACGACCAAATTGGTCTACGCCACCGACGACAGCGAACTGCCGGGCCTCAAGAAACTCCAGACCCATGCCGCCGACAGCGGCGTCTACATGACCTGGATGAGCCGCGCCGACGCCCAGCGGATTGAGCCGAACCTGGAATGCGCCGCCGCCCTGCACTCGCCGCTGACCGGGATCGTCGACAGCCACGCCTATATGCTGGCCCTCTTGGGCGATGCCGAAGCCAACGGCGCCGCCATCGCCTACAACAGTCCTGTGGTCGGCGGACGGACCGACGGCGACGGCGTGATCATCGACGCCGGCGGCGATGCCGGCATGAGCTTGAAGGCGCGCACGGTTATCAACTGCGCCGGTTTGGGCGCGCAAGGCGTCAGCCGGGCTATCGCCGGCGTGAAGCCGGGCTCGATCCCGCCCCAGCACTACGCCAAGGGCAACTACTTCTATCTGTCGGGCAAACCACCCTTTACGCGCCTAATCTATCCTTTGCCGGGCCATGCCAGCCTCGGGCTGCATTACACCCTGGACCTGGCGGGCCAGGGGCGTTTTGGGCCCGACCTGGAATGGACCGACAAGCTCGACTATCGGGTCGACGAAAGCCGCGAAGCTTCCTTCTATGAGGCCATTCGTAAATATTGGCCCGAACTGCCGGATGGCGCGCTCCGCCCCGGCTACAGCGGGATCCGCCCGAAAATTCAAGGCCCTGGCGAGTCCGCCAAGGACTTTGACATCCAGATGCCCGCCGAGACGGGCGTTAACGGTTTCGTTGCCCTTTACGGCATAGAATCGCCCGGTTTGACCTCCAGCATCGCCATTGCCGATTATGTGGCGGATCGGGTGCCGTGATACTCCGCAAACGTGTTTCTCTCGTCGCTCTTTTGGCCGCCGCGAGCCTGTGCTCGGGACTGACGCCTTTCCGCGTCTCGCAAGATGCCGCGTGGGCGGCTGCCGCGCCCGCGGCGGCTCCCGAACCCCTTCAATCCTCCCTGCAGCGCGGCCCGCCGCCCGGTTCAGGACTTGAAGGCAGCGGTCCGCCGGAGGCCGCGCCGCCGCCCGAAGATGCACCGATTATTCCAGTTGCCCCGCCCCGGGCAAAGCCGGCCGCGGCGACACCGGGCATGCCCGACCGCACCAAAATGCTGCTAGGCGAAGTCGAAATTCTCGACCTCCCGCTGAATCAGATTCCCAACTATCGCGATTCCATGCGCGATATCGTCTCGGAACTGGCGATCTACGCCCGGGCGCGCGATCCCAAGTTCATCGTCACGACGCGCGGTGGATTTGATCTTTTGGCCTGGAGCCGCCGCGAATTCGATCTCGATGAGATCAAGCGCGACCCCTTGGCCAAGATTCCCAGCGACGCCATCAGGCCCGTGGGCATGCCGAACCGGCTTTATATCCAGCAGCTCAACGGTCTCATCCTCAATGGCCAGTTCTGCGCACCCTTGCGCGTGCCGCGCGATGACTTGCAGCAGATGATGGGTCTCGGCCTGAAGGTCCTATCCATCGAACATTGCAAGACTCCCGCCAATGGCTCAAGCGCGCTGCAAGCCGCCATCAGGGCCGGCGTCGTGTCCCATGTTGATGTTGATGCCACTGATAAATTTGCTGTGGTGCCGAACTACAGGCCCTCGCCCGAGAATCCCCGCAACGTCCAGGTTCTGGGCGAGGCCCGGAACATGCTGGTGATGCTGGACAACACGGTTTATCCCTCGCGCGAGGAATGGCTCGCGGCCTTGCAACGCACCAACTACGACGTGCTGGTGACCGACGCCTTCTACAAAGGCAATCAGAACCTCACCAAGGACGAAATCCACGGCCTGAAGTTCAAGGAAATGGGCGCGCGCCGCCTAGTGCTGGCGCGGCTCAACGTCGGCTATGCCGAGGACGAGCGCTTTTACTGGAAACGCGAGTGGCGCGTCGGCGAACCCAGCTGGATTCAAGCCTTCGGACCCGACCGCCCCGGCCAATATGCCGTGGAGTATTGGAACCCGGCGTGGAAAGCCATCATCGGCAGATATTTCGCCGGACTCATGGATCTCGGATTTGACGGCGTGGTGCTGGACGGCGTCGAAGCCTACCGGCGCTGGGAATTCAAAACACCGCTCGACCCGACACAAAGTTCCGCCGCCAGACCGGCTCCCGTTGCCGGCGGCGCTGCCGCACCTCCGGCTGCGGGCGCATCAACGGCTCCCGCCGCAGCCGCGAAGCCCGCTCCGTTTGCCATACCGAACACGCGGCGCTAAGCGCCTTCGTCCCTAATTCACGCAGCCGTTTCATCTCACAGCGCCGTCATCCTGGGGCTTGTCCCCAGGATCCAGGGCTACCAAACTCTGTTTTTGAATTAGCTCGGAACCTACCGCATCAGCCGGTGCCCGCCACCCTGGGTCCTGGGGTCGCGCGCTAAAACGCGCGCGAAATAAAAATCGCGGCCTTCCGCCGCGGGTCCCAGGACGACACCGGTGTCAGAGGAATGAGCTATAAATAATGTGAGAGAACGCGAGCTACTCGCCCTTGATCTTCTTGATGACCAGCGCGAGGCCGGCGACCAGCTTCTGGCCGATGGGCCCGCCGTCGCCTTCCATCTTCTGCTGCATGACCAGGCGCAAGGCCTCCTGATGGACCTTCACGGCTTCCATCTGGGCGTCGGTGAGATTCTCGCCACAATCCTCGATGAAGCGGGCCAGCTGGCTGCCGACAGCTGTCATCAGCGGATAGCCAAAACTGGTGCCCTGCCCTTTGATGGACTGTACGACGGCATATAATTCTTCGATGTGGGTGACCCGGTTGGCGGGATCCTTCATGGCCTTGTCATAGGCCGCGGCCAGGCGCTGCATGTCCTCTTGGGCGGCTTCGATATAGTCGAATTTGGCCGTCAGAATGGAGCGTTCCGCCGCTTCCATCCAGGCTGGATCGATGGTCCCTGAGACACCCGCCAGTTTCTGCTTCTGCCGCAGATTATTGGGTGGCGTAATGTACACAACTTCTTTTTCGGCCATCGCCTTACCTTAGTAGCACTGCGGTCAGTGTACCCGTCCCGCCCGGCGTTGACCACACTTCCGTAGCGCTAGTGGTCCGATTCTAACATTCGCACCCCGGTTCCGGGCCCTGTCTTGCGAATGTTAGAATCAAAGGACCACTAGAAAATATACGATTCTAGTGGAGCTTTGGATTTGACATTCGCTTCAAAGTCCTGTGGCGAGCTGGGATGCGAATGTCAAATCCGCTCCACTAGAGCAAAATCCAGGTGGCCAGCCCCAGGAAGGTGAAGAAACCCACGCAATCCGTGACTGTCGTCAGGAATACCACCGCCGAATCCGCCGGATCGGCGCCAAATTTATCCAGGACCAAAGGTATGGCCATACCGGCAATGCCCGCAGCGATCATATTCGTAATCATGGCTACGCCGATCACGATCCCCAGCAGGATATCGTCGAACCAGAAGTAGGCAAAGGCGCCGGTGATAGCTGCGAACAAAAGGCCGTTGATGGAGCCGATGAAGGCCTCTTTCCACATCACGCGGAACACGTTGCTGGCGTTGAGTTCACGCGTCGCCAGCGAGCGAATGACGGTCGCGAGCGTCTGCGTGCCGGCGTTGCCGCCCATGGAGGCGCAAATCGGCATCAGAACCGCGAGCGCGGAGAGCTTGGCGATGGAGTCCTCGAACAGGCCAATCACCGACGACGCCAGGAACGCCGTGCCGAGATTGATCATCAGCCAGATAAAGCGCGAATGGGCGGTGGTCATGATGGAGCGGTAGAGGCTGGAATCCTCCGTCGACCGCACACCGGCCATTTTCAAGATGTCTTCGCTGGCCTCTTCGTCGATGACGTCGACCACGTCATCGATGGTGATCTGACCAATCAGCCGGCCCGACTTGTCGACCACGGGCGCGGCGGTCAAGTTGCGCTGACGGAACAGGAAGGCGACTTCCTCGCGGTCCATGTCGGTGGGAATGACTTCGATTTCGGGATCAACTAGGTCGTTGATGCGCTCGATGCGCTTGGCTTTGAGGATGCGGTGCAGTTCCACCACGCCCTGCGGACGGTGGCGCGGATCGACCACAAACACGACATAGAATTTTTCCGGCGTGCGGCGGCCCGAACGCAGGTAATCGATGGTTTCGCCGACGTTCCAGTAATTGGGCACGGCCACCATCTCGCGCTGCATGAGGCGGCCGGCGCTGTGTTCGCCGTAGGCCAGGCCCTGCTCGATAAGAGCGCGATTGTCCGCCGGTAGGCGTGCCAGCACCTTGGCGCGCTCGTCGGGTTCAAGCTTGCCGGCCAGGTATACCGCGTCGTCGGAGTCCAGTTCACGCAGTGCCAGCGCGATGTCCTCGAAGCCTAGAACGTCGATGACTTCGTCGCGGACATCGGCCGACAACTCGGGCAAGACATCGGGGTTAAAGCCGTCGCGCATGATGTCCACCACGCCGCGCCGGTCGGCGACGTTCAGACGTTCCAACAAATTGGCCATGTCGGCGTAATGCAGCTCGCCGACCATGGCCCGAACCTGATCCTTCAGGTCGCCGCGGACGGCGGCGGTCACGCGGTAGATAAAGCCAGGGTCCAGTTCAAAGCGCTCGTCCAAAGCCCCGCCAACCGCGCGCCGCGTGCTGCGGGGCTGTGGCGCAGGGCTGCCTTCGCTGGGAGGCGCCGGCGGTGCTGTGGACGTTTCGACGCTGGCCATGGCGGACCCGTTGGACGCGGGTTTAAGGAAAAGGACGCATAAAGACTGTGGTTGAGAAGCGCTCCCACCTGCCCGGAGGCATTGTGGAACCGCCCGGTTCCTTGTGCCTGAGGGGTTTTACGAGATCAAGGAAAACAACCGCGCCAAGGGCGCACGCCAAAATCCCAAGCAAAAAGGCGCCCCCGAAGAGGCGCCTTTTTAGAAGAGTGGTGCGGTCAAGAAGACTCGAACTTCCACGGGTTGCCCCACAGCGACCTCAACGCTGCGCGTCTACCAATTCCGCCATGACCGCACGGGTATTAGGTAGAAAGCCCGGCATAACCCCTTTCGGGGTCGCCGGGTGTCGCGGTCCAATAGCAAATCGGGTATGGGTTGGCAAGGAAACACCCCCACCTTCATATATGCCGGGCATGAGCCAACATCCTGTCGAACTGAAAGTTTCTGCTGGCCTTGTGCCTTACCCCGAGGCCGAGGCCGCCATGGAGGCGCGCGTGGCTGCCATCCGGGCGGGAGAAGCCCCGGAACTGCTCTGGTTCCTGGAGCATCCGCCGCTTTATACCGCCGGCACCAGCGCCCTGGACGGCGACCTGCTGGCCCCCGACCGCTTCCCGGTCTTCAAGACCGGGCGCGGCGGCCAATACACCTACCACGGTCCGGGCCAGCGGGTGGTTTACGTCATGCTCGACCTGAAGGCGCGCAAGCCCGATGTGCGGTGTTTTGTCCGCGATCTCGAGGATTGCATCATCCGCGCCCTGGCCGCCGTGGGCGTCACGGGCGAACGCCGTCCCGGCCGCATCGGTATCTGGGTGGATAGGGGCGCGGGCCGCGAGGACAAGATCGGCGCCATCGGCGTGCGCGTGCGTCACTGGGTGACCTATCACGGCATTTCCATCAACGCCGCACCGGACCTTACGCACTTCTCGGGCATCGTGCCCTGCGGCGTCAGCGCCCACGGCGTCACTTCGCTGAAAGACTTAGGGTGCAAAGCCGGGCTTCAAGAGCTGGATGCAGCGCTTAAGATCGCCTTTGCCGATGTCTTCAAATTGACAATGAAACCGGCGTAATTGTGCACCGCAATCATCAATATCTATATCGGGCGGTGCCTGTTATACTGCCGGTTAGCCCGCTCTTTGCCATAAAGGGCCGATTCACTTCACTTGCCGCAGCGACCGACCTGACGCCCGCTCACTCCGGACGTCTCATGTGTTTCGCGCAAGTAAACCCACATCGGAGTGCCGCCATGTCGAGAGCGCCCAGAGCGTCAGCTGAGGAATCACGCAGCCGCGCCGTGCAACGCGAAGCTGAGTTCTTCAAGGAGCGCAAGCGTATCCAGGAAGTCAATCAGGCCAAGACCCTGCGCCTGAAGGCCTTGCGGCTGGCCAAGGAAGCCGTCGAGCGCGAAGCCGCTGCCGTGACCGCGGCGGCAAAAGCCGCGCAGCCTAAAAAAGTCCGCGCCGTCAAAGCCGCGAAGCCGCCGATCCCAGACGGCACCGCTTCCCGCTAAATACCTCCCCCCGCTAAATACCTCCCGCTGTACAAGCCGTTATATTAAGCTGCCTGAGTCCAAGGCGTTTGGCTCTAATGCTACGCGCTGTAGCACTAGGGGAACGGCAGTATGACGATCGGTGACCGGACAGCTTTGCGTCCGTGGCGGGGAGCTTTTTTAGCAGCGACGCTTTTCATTTCAACCGAAGTGCGGGCTCAGGACAGCGGCGCACCGCAGGTGTTCGATCGCGCCTACTTTGAGCGTTACGACGTCGTCACCGCCGAGGACATGGTGCGCCGTGTGCCGGGGGCAACTGCCATTCTCGACTCCCTCAAGGATACGCAGCAGGAACGCGGCTTCGGCTCGGGCGGCGATCAGGTGCTGCTCAACGGCAAGCGCTTTGCCGGCAAAGGCCAGGTGCTCTCGACGCTGCGGCGCATTCAAAGCGCCAAGGTCGAACGCGTCGAATTGATCCGCGGCACCACCGGAGATACCGGCGTGCTCAGCGAAGGCCTGATCGTCAATGTCGTGCTGATCGAAGGCGCCAGTACCGGCTCGGGTTCTTGGCAAGCCGCCGCCCGCTTCAACGACCGCAGCAAGATCAACGGCGACGGCCTGGTGTCCTACAGCAACAGTTGGGGGTTGCTGGACTATACCGTCGGCGTCGAGCGCTCAGTGTGGAACGATCGCAACGGGCAGCCCGAATTTCAGCAGGCCACAACCCCCGAGACTTATTTTTATCCCAACGGGAGCGTAAGCGAAACGCGGGTACGGCAGCTTGACAGTACTCCGGACCGATTCACCCTTACCTCCAACCTTGCCTACAATTTTGAAAACGGCGACCGTGTCCGGCTCAACGGCCGCTTTGCGCCCCGCACTACAGATGTGAAAGAAGAAACCGCCTTCACGCGGTACAATACCAGCGGCGCGGCAACTCTCACCGCCATCGACAGGCAGCGCGTGCGCGTTCATTGGGAAACCGATTTTGAAGTCGGCGGCGACTATGAAAGCACACTCGGGGACGCGACCAAGCTCAATGTGCTTTTCATCAATACTTATGAGCACGAGCCGGAGAAGTCATTCCGCAATCTGGACTTGGGAACCAGTGTTATCGAGCTCAGCCGCAACATCAATGACGCCACTTCAGTGGAGTCGATTATACGCGGCTCGCTGACCTGGCCGCTCGCGTCGTCACAGACTTTGGAAGTGGGCGCCGAGGCGGCACGCAATATCTTGCGCCAAAAGATCCGCCCGTTTTTCGATCTCAACAGCGACGGCCGCGTGGAGGAGATCGCCATTCCCACCGGCAACGCGCGTGTGCAGGAAATTCGCGGCGAGGCCTTCGCCAATCACAATTGGAGAATCGCCAGCAACCTCTCCTTGAACACGTCGCTGGTGGTCGAGATGTCGCGCATCACCAACAACTATCCCTTCAGCCCGAGCCACACTTATATCTTTCCCAAACCGCGTGCCGACTTGCGCTACGACATCACCTCGGCCGACCAGCTGCGCTTCAAGGTCGAACGCAAGGTCAGCCAGTTGGAGTTCGACAACTTCGTACCGTCTTTCGACGTGCAGGATTCCGAGATCGACGCGGGCAATCCGGATCTGCGCCCGGAACGGACCTGGGAATTCGAGGTGGGCTATCATCACGACCTGCCCGCCAAGCAAGGCCTTATTGAGGCCCGCGCCTTCTATCGCGACATCCAGGATCACATTGATCTGTTTTTGCTGCGCACGGACTCCAACGGCCTTGGCGTTTCCGCCACGGGCAATATCGGCGCCGCACGGCATTACAGCGCAGAAGCCAAAGCCAGCGTCCGCCTCGGCTTTATCGGCGTTCCCGATCTTGTGATCAATGGGCGCTTCTTGCGCCAATTCGACCGTACCACCGATCCGTTCACGGGGCTCAAGCGGCGCATGGTCGGCAACCACTGGGATTCCGAACTAGACTTGGGCCTTCGCCACGACGTTGTCGCCTGGGGATTCTCTTACGGTATGGAATACGAACAGAAAACAGGTACGATTCAAGGCAGCGACATCCGCGTGCAAAAATTCGATGCGAGAAACGCGCATCTGCAAGTTTTCGTCGAAAAAACCTTAGGCTACGGCTTGACGCTGCGCGCCGAAGGCCACGGGCTGATGCCGGAACATTCCCAACACTACCGCCAGCGCGTGTTGTATGTCGGCAGCGTGGCGACCGGCGTGGTCTCGCGCCGCGAGACTTACACCGAGCACCGGGATCGCCTGTTCATGGTCAGCCTGCGCGGGACGTTCTAGTTCTCACGCGCCCGGGATCATCCCCCAGGAATCATCCAAGGGAACAGGTACTGCTGCGCCAGCACGATCAAACCCAGTATCAGCGTCAAGATGATGCTGTGAATAAAGGTGCGCGCGAGCACTTGGCCTTCCCGGCCCTGCATGCCCGTCACCGCCGTGCCGGTGCAAATATTCTGCGGCGAGATCATCTTGCCCATGACACCGCCCGATGAGTTGGTCGCCGCCATCAGCACCGGACTAAGATCCAGCTGCCGGGCCGCAACCACTTGCAAGTTCCCGAACAAGGTATTGCCCGAAGTGTCGCTGCCGGTCAGGAACACCGCGATCCAACCCAGGAACGCCGACAGCAGCGGGAAGAAAATCCCCGCCGAGGACACACCGACGCCTAACGTATAGGTCATGCCGGAATAGTTCATGAGGTAGGCGAGGCCCATGACCAGCGCCACGGTCAGGATCGCGATGCGAAGCTGCACGAACGTGTCGGCGACAGCCTTGAAATATCCCGCCACGCTGACACGGAAAAATGCCGCCATGATAATCGAAGTCATGAGAACAGCCGTGCCCGTCGCCAAAGGCTGGAACGTCCATATGGCGGCATAGGGCTGATCATAAAGCGTGATGAAAATTTGGTTGTGCAGTCCCGGCCAAGAGATTCGCTCTTGCCCCATCAGGTTAATGCCGTAGGTCGTCCAGACCGTGACCACGGCGGCCAGGAAAAGCCACGGGATCAAGCCGTGCCAAGGTGTAATTGTGCCGGGGGCCTTGGCGGCAGCCGGCAAATTCAACGCAAACTCCGGATCGGGCGTCGGGCGCCAGACTTTCAGGAACAGGATGGTGACGATCATCGACGACAATGCCGCGGCAACGTCGGTCAGCTCGTAGCTGATGTAGTTCGACGTCACGAACTGCGCGAGGCCGAAGGTTCCGCCGGCCACCGCGAGCACCGGCCACAATCGCCGCAAGGACCGCCTACCGCCGTAGAGTCCGACGACATAGAACGGCAGTAGCGCCGCCAGCAGCGGCAACTGACGCCCGATCATGGCGCCCAGATCTTGAGTGGACAGCTGCGTGACCGCGCCCAACGCCGTCACCGGCGTGCCGAGGGCGCCGAAGGCCACCGGCACGGTGTTGAAGATCAGCGTGAAGGTCAGCGCCTCAAGTGCCGGGAAACCCAAAGCGATAAGCAGCGCCGATGTAATCGCAACTGGCGTACCGAAGCCGGCCACACCTTCGAGCAGCGCACCGAAGCTGAAGCCGATGACCACCAGCACCACGCCGCGGTCGTTGGGCAGATTCGCGATCATCCAGGCACGGAAGGCGTCGAAATGTCCCGAGGTGACGGCGATGTTGTAAAGCACCAGGGCGTTGAAAACGATCCACATCACCGGCCACAGCGCGAAGGTGGCGCCAGCCGCCACGCTATCGAGGGCCAATCCCAACGGCAGCTGCCACACCGTCACTGCGATCAGAAGTCCAGCGAGCAGACCTGCGAGCGCGGCCTGCCATGCCGGCCTGCGCGCAACGCCCAGCAAAAGCAGCACGACCACGGTCGGGATCACCGCCACCAGGAACGACAGCAAAAGGCTTTCGCCTACCGGCGTGACAAGTTGATTGAACACGGCAAATACCCCCCAGCTTTGTTGACGCCCCGCCCCCGAAGCGCCGCCTCATATCAACATCGTGACAATATCACTGAAAAACTGCGGGGTCGCCAAGGTTCTCTCCCCGCCCGGCCTCTGCTAGTATTCGCTGGTCAGACAACTGTATACCGACTTGTGGAGGGACCCATGTGCGATCAAGACTCACTGAATGATATGGCTGAATATCAGCAGAAGGCCGGCAGCGACCTGACCCGGCGGCGCTTCGGCGCGCTGACTGCGGGCGCCGCCCTGATGGCGACGCTGCCGCGCGCGGCCAATGCCCTCGATGTCAGGGAATTGAACATCAACGTCAAAACGCCGGACGGCCTAGCAGAAGCCTATCTCGCGCATCCCACCACCGGCAGACATCCCGCCGTGCTGGTGTGGGTCGATGCTTTCGGCCTGCGCCCCGCCTTCAAGCAGATGGGCAAGCGCCTCGCCGAATCCGGCTACACGGTTCTGATCCCAAATCCCTATTACCGCACCGCCAAGGTGCCGGTCCTACCGGAAGGGCTTGATTTCTCCAAGGACGCCGACCGCGCCCAGATCATGAAGGTCATGTCCACGTTAACACCGCAGACCCACGTCATCGATGCCCGGGCGTTCACCACGTTTCTCGACACCGTGGCCTCCACCGACAGGTCGAAGAAAATGGGCACCACCGGCTATTGCATGGGCGGGCCCATGGTCATGCGTACCGCCGCAGAGCGTCCTGACCGCATCGGCGGGGTCGGTTCCTTCCACGGCGGCGGCCTCGTCACCGCTGCGCCCGACAGCCCGCACCTGCTCGTTCCGAAGATGAAGGCGCAGTTCCTCATCGCCATCGCCGAGAACGACGACAAGGGCCAGCCAGAAGCCAAGACCGTCCTGAAAGACACCTTCGCGAAGGCCAAGCTGCCGGCGGAAATCGAAGTCTATGCCGGCGCCATGCACGGCTGGTGCCCGCCTGACGCCGCTGTCTACAACCAAGCCCAGGCCGAGAAGGCCTGGAGCCGCCTGCTGGCGACCTTCAAGACCGCGCTAGTCTAAGTAACGACCCAATGTCGTCACCCGCCGCGTGATTTCACGCGTGCGGGTGATCCATATTCAAAGCCTAACAACTTGTGGAGAAAACCGATGTGCGATCAAGACTCACTACATGACATGGAAGAATATCAGAAGAAGGCCGGTAACGATCTGAGCCGCCGCCGCTTCGGCGCGCTGACTGCGGGCGCCGCGATGATGGCGGCCCTGCCGCGCGCGGCCAATGCGCTCGACGTCACGGAATCCACCGTCAGCATCAAAACGCCCGACGGTACGGCCTCGGCCTACCTCGCCCATCCGTCCACCGGCAAACATCCCGCCGTACTGATTTGGCCCGATGCCTTCGGCCTGCGCCCGTCCTTCCGCGCGATGGGCAAGCGCCTCGCGGAATCCGGCTACACCGTTCTCGTTCCCAATCCCTATTACCGCATGGCCACGCCGTTGCCCGAAGGGCTCAACCTCTCCGCCGACGCCGACCGCGCGCAGGGCATCAAGGCCATGGGGACGCTGTCACCGCAGACCCACGTCATCGACGCCCGGGCATTCACCACCTTCCTCGACACCGTGGCCGCCACCGACACCGCGAAGAAAATGGGCACCACCGGCTATTGCATGGGCGGCCCCATGACCATGCGCACGGCGGCCGAACGCCCTGATCGTATTGGCGCAGCCGGCTCCTTCCATGGCGGCGGCCTCGTCACCGCCAATCCCGACAGCCCGCACCTTCTGATCCCGAAGATGAAGGCCGCCTATCTGTTCGCCATTGCCGAGAACGACGACAAAAATCAGCCCGACGCCAAGACCGTGCTGAAAGACTCCATGGCCAAAGCCAAACTGCCGGCAGAGATCGAAGTCTATGGCGCCATGCACGGTTGGTGTCCGCCCGACATGCCGGTCTACAACCAAGCCCTGGCCGAGAAGGCCTGGACCCGCTTGCTGGCAACCTTCAAGACCGCGTTGGTCTAAACGGCTATCGAATGTCATCACCCGCCGCGCGGTTTCGCGCGTGCGGGTGATCCATTTCTCAGCGCACCTGGAACCCCTCGGAGACTTTCTCCGGCGTGTTTAGCTTTTCCACATCCACCGCCGTCACGCGCGCGTAGGATGGCCCCGTCCGGCACGCAGCGATAAGTGTTTCCACCACGCTTGACGGTCCATAAGCCCAAGCTTCGACGTCGCTGTTCTCAAGGTTGCGCACCCAACCCACGAGTCCGAGATTGCGCGCCGTGTGCAGGCACCAGGCGCGGTAGCCCACGCCCTGCACCCGCCCCTTGATCACAAGGCGCACGGTCATTGGTTTTGAGGAGTTGGATTCCAAAGACGCCTCAGGTGAATTCCAGGATGACCTGATCGACGGCCAGCGACGCGCCCGCCTTCTCGTGGATTTTCCCGACCATGCCGTCGCGCTCGGCCTTGAGCACATTTTCCATTTTCATGGCTTCGACAATCGCCAGGGCTTCGCCGGCTTTCACGGCCTGGCCTTCCTTGACGGAAAGCGCCATCAGCAGGCCGGGCATGGGCGAGAGCAGAAACTTGGAGAGATCCGGCGGTGGCTTCTTGGGCATAAGGCGCGCAAGCTCCGCCTGGCGCGGCGTGTAAATGCTGACGTCCATTTGACAGCCGTCGTGGAACAGCCGATAGCCGACGCGGCAGAGATCGATGTGGACCGTCGCTGCCTTGCCATTGATCTCGGCGGCGAACAATACCATTCCGGGAGTCCAAGCGCTGTCCACGCGCATGGTTTTCTTGCCGACCTTGACGGTTTTCTCGGCCTTCACCGAAACCGGAAACTCATGGTAGCCGTAGGCGCCGTTAACCACGGCCACCCAATGCGACGGCACTTTGCGCCCGTGACCAGGAACTTGTCCGGAGATGCTTGCCGCGCGCCGGGCGTAAGCGTCGTGAACAAGAGTCGCGACGGCCACCAGGGCCGTTGGATCGGCCGCCTTCAAATCCTGCTCCGAGAATCCGTGCGGATATTCTTCAGCGATAAAATTGGTCGAGAGCTTACCTTCCACGAATTTCTTTTTACCCAACACCGAGGCCAGGAAGGCAATGTTGTGCGACACGCCGCGAATGTAATAAGCGTCCAGCGCCGCGAGCATATGGGCGGCGGCGGCCTTACGGTCCCTGCCCCAGGTACACAGCTTGGCGATCATGGGATCGTAGTACACACTGATATCGCCGCCTTCCTGCACGCCGGAATCCACGCGCACATGCTGGTTTTCCGGCGGTGGGAGATAACGCGTGATGCGACCCGTGGACGG
This sequence comes from Fidelibacterota bacterium, assembly GCA_947475295.1. Classification (GTDB taxonomy): domain Bacteria; phylum Pseudomonadota; class Alphaproteobacteria; order Rhodospirillales; family Rhodospirillaceae; genus SHVO01. The sequence continues at coordinate 25,881 of CANJLF010000018.1, read as the reverse complement.
CAGAAAATTGCGCTGGGGATCTTCGGCATAAACGCGGGCCTCTAGCGCCCAGCCGTTGATGCCGACGTCCTTCTGCTTTAGCGGAAGTTTCTCGCCGGCGGCCACGCGGATCATCAGCTCCACAAGATCAAGCCCGGTGATCAGCTCGGTGACCGGATGTTCCACCTGCAGACGCGTATTCATCTCCAGGAAATAGAAATTGCGCTTGGGATCGACGATGAACTCCACCGTCCCCGCACTGACGTATTTCGCCGCTTTCGCTAGCGCCACCGCTTGCGCGCCCATGGCCTTGCGGGTCTTGGCGTCCAGGAACGGGCTCGGCGCTTCCTCGATGACCTTCTGGTGGCGGCGCTGGATGGAACATTCGCGCTCGTTGAGATAAATCGTGTTGCCGTGGCGGTCGGCGATCAGTTGAATTTCAATGTGGCGCGGCTGCTCGATATATTTCTCAATGAACATACGGTCGTCGCCGAAGGATGACTTGGCTTCCGAGCGTGAGCGCTCGAAGCCTTCCTGGACTTCGGCCTCGTTGCGGGCGATGCGCATGCCCTTGCCGCCGCCGCCGGCAGACGCCTTCAGCATGACCGGGTAGCCGATTTGTTTGGCGATCTTCTTGGCCTCGGCCACATCCTTGATGATGCCGAGATAGCCCGGCACCGTCGACACGCCCGCCTTGTCGGCGAGTTTCTTCGACGTGATCTTGTCGCCCATGGCCTCGATGGCGGGCGCGTCGGGCCCGATGAAAACGATCTTGGCCTTGGCCAGAGCTTTTTGAAAATCCTTGTTCTCGGAGAGAAAGCCGTAACCCGGATGCACGGCCTCGGCGCCGGTCTGCTTGCAGGCTTTCACGATGCGGTCGATGACGAGATAGCTTTTCGACGCCCGACTGTCACCGATGTGCACCGCCTCGTCGGCCATCTCCACATGCAGCGCATTGGCATCGGCGTCCGAATACACCGCGACCGTGGCGATCCCCATCCCGCGGCAAGTCTTGATAACCCGGCAGGCAATCTCGCCGCGATTGGCGATGAGGATCTTTTTGAACATCGGCACAGCTACAACGGAATATTGCCGTGCTTCTTCCAAGGATTTTTCACATCCTTGGTTTTCAGCATGACAAGGGAGCGGCAGATGCGCCGCCGCGTACCGTGCGGCATGATCACGTCGTCAATGAAGCCGAGGTTGGCGGCGCGGAACGGATTGGCGAAGCGATCCTCGTACTCCTTCGTGCGTTCGGCGATCTTCTTGGCGTCGCCGATGTCCTGGCGGAAGATGATCTCGACTGCGCCTTTCGCGCCCATCACCGCGATCTCGGCTGTGGGCCACGCGAAGTTGACGTCGCCGCGGATATGCTTGGAGCTCATGACGTCGTAAGCGCCGCCGTAGGCCTTGCGTGTGATCACCGTGATCTTCGGAACCGTCGCTTCGGCGAAAGCATAGAGCAGCTTCGCGCCGTGCTTGATGATGGCGTTGTATTCCTGGTCGGTGCCCGGCAGGAATCCCGGCACATCAACGAAGGTGACAATCGGAATATTGAAGCAATCGCAAAACCGCACGAAGCGCGCGGCCTTGACGCTGGAATGAATGTCCAGGCAGCCGGCCAGTACCATAGGCTGGTTGGCCACGATGCCGACGGTCTGCCCTTCCAGGCGGCCGAATCCGACGATCATGTTCTTGGCGAAGTGCTCGCCGATCTCGAAGAAGTCGCCCTCATCCACGACCTTATGGATCAGCTCCTTCATGTCGTAGGGCTTGTTCGGATTGTCGGGGATCAGCGTATCGAGCGAGAAATCGTCGCGGTCCGGCGGATCGCTTGAGGCGATAATCGGCGGCTTCTCACGGTTGTTGAGCGGCAGGAAATCCATGAAACGCCGCAGCTGAATCAAGGCCTCGACGTCGTTCTCAAAGGCGCAGTCGGCCACGCCGGACTTGCCCGCGTGAGTCATGGCGCCGCCCAGTTGCTCCTGGGTCACCTGCTCGTGGGTCACGGCCTTGACCACGTCGGGACCGGTCACAAACATGTAAGACGTGTCCTTCACCATGAAGATGAAATCGGTGATGGCCGGCGAGTACACCGCCCCGCCGGCGCACGGGCCCATGACCATGGAGATCTGCGGCACCACGCCCGAGGTCAGCACATTCTGTAAAAATACGTCGGCATAGCCGCCCAGCGACGCGACACCTTCCTGGATGCGGGCCCCGCCGGAATCGTTGAGGCCGATGATGGGCGCGCCCACCTGCACCGCCTTCTCCATGACCTTCAGGATCTTCTTGGCGTGGGATTCCGACAGCGAGCCGCCAAAAACCGTGAAATCCTGGCTGAAGACAAACATGGGGCGGCCGTTGATGGTCCCAAAGCCGGTCACCACGCCGTCGCCGGGAATGCGCTGTTCGCCCATTCCGAAATCCTCCGAGCGGTGTTCGACGAACATGTCCCACTCCTCGAAGGAGGCTTCGTCGAACAGGATTTCGATGCGCTCGCGCGCCGTCAGCTTGCCCTTGCCGTGCTGGATATCGATGCGGGCTTGGCCGCCGCCAAGCCTTGCCGCGGCGCGCTTGGCTTCAAGTTTGCGGATGATTTCCCTCATGCCTCGATCTTGCCCTTCCCTGCAGGTCCGCCGGCTCGTGTTATCATATTGTGTAACTCGTTGTATGTCCTTGGCCTTTATGGCCTTAGGCAGGTATAAACCGCCCTATGACCGATCCCCAGACCGCGAAGTCCGCCCCAAAACTCGCAAAGGTGAACCCCCTGCTGAAGCTGGTCCTGGAGATGGGACCGCTGGTGGTGTTTTTCGGCGTCAACGCGACTTTCGGGATTTTTCCGGGAACGGCCGCTTTCATGGTGGCGACGGTCACGGCGCTGGGCCTGTCCTACGTCATCACCCGCACCATCCCGGTCATGCCCCTGGTGACGGCGGTGTTCGTGTTGGTCTTCGGCGGGCTTACGCTTTATCTCGCGGACGAAACTTTTATCAAACTGAAGCCGACCATCGTCAATCTGATGTTCTCGGCGATCCTGTTCGCCGGTCTCATGACCGGACGTCTGTTCATCAAACTGATCTTCGAGTCGGCCTTTCAGTTGACCGATCGCGGATGGATTCTGCTGACCAAGGCCTGGATGATCTTTTTCCTCTTCCTCGCCGGCCTCAATGAAGCCGTGTGGCGCAATTTCCCCACTGGCACCTGGGTGAGCTTCAAAGTCTTTGGAGTCATGCCGCTGACCTTGCTTTTCAGCCTGGCGATGGTGCCGGTGATCATGCGCCATGCCCTTCACCCTGCGGAAAATCCCCCGGAAAATCTAGACGGGGACGACAAAACCGATGTGGACACGACGGCGGTTTAAGGCTGTAATCATTGTAACGGTCGGGAGGCCCGGACGAATACAGGACAAGGGGACTCTCAATGACTGTCAGCAAACCGAAACATACCGTCAAAACGCTCGCCGCCAAGGGCGGCATCAAATCCAAAAAAACCAAAGCAAAAGCATCGCCGCAAGTCGCGCGCGTGCGCGTGGTTCGCTCCACCACTGTGTACGCCAGAACCCGCTAGGCCAGCTTCAACAGTCTGAGATACTCACCGATAGCGAGCAGGTCGGCTTCGATGAACTGGCGCCGTTGGCGCGCCAGTTCGTCCACGCCCCAGCGCTCCATCTGATAAGTCTCGTCGAGGGTCGCAGCGGCGAAAGCGTCCCGGGCCGAGATGCGCCCGTGGGTGAGCGCCAGTGAAAGCGCCAGTGAGTTGGTGATCGCAGCCGTAGCCTGCAAAGCCGTCAAGTGTTCGTCATCCAGGGCGGCAATGGCGCGCCGGAGCGCTTCAACCGCCGCCGGCGTCTGGCTGTGCGGCATGATGGCCGCAACCGTCATCAACGTGACCCCCAGCGTTCCCGCCAGCCAATCCAGCACGGGCTGCCAAACTCCCTCCTGACGCGCCTTTAGGTCGGCGGGGTAAGCGGCGCGATAACACAGCAAGTCCCCATGGGCATATTTCATGAGTTCGGCGATCATGAGGTCGCGCTGCGGCGTCACGCGATCGAGCGCCGTGGACACCAGACGAGTCAGCGGCATGGTCTCGGGCTCGATGAAAGGCGTCTGCGCGTCCCACTCCGCTGCAACGGCTTCGGCCAACGCGCGACGCTTTGTGCTCAAGGGCGTACGCATGGGCGTCATGACCGGCTTGGTGTCAAGCAGCACGCGAAAGTCGCCGGCTTTTTCGTCGACGCTGACGGCCTTATAGACGCGTTTGGTTTTGGGCTTCGGCGGCCCGCCGCGCGCCAGGACGTTAAGATCGGTCGTCACGTTATTTCTTGATGTGCCAAGTCCGCGCGGCCAGGCACGGATCGGGTCCGCCCGTGATGCGGCCCTTGGCGGCTTGCGCCACCGCCGAGAGCCCGCCGGTCGCGAAGGCTGCACCCAGCGTACCCAAGGTCTTCGCCGCGCCGGCCTTGTCGATGCCGATGCCCGGTGAAGCCAGCGGCCCCGAGACCTTCACGGACTGGGCGAGCACGCCAAGACCGACACCAACGCCGCCGGTGGCCCTGGGGCGGAAGTTGAGATCGACCCGCTCGGTGCCGAAGTTGATCGTGCCGCTGGAGGTCAGCTGCATCTTGTCGGTCACCAGGGCAATGCCGTTGGTCGTGGTGCCGATGCCGCCCGCAATCTGCAGATTGACGACACCGCAGCGGGCCACCGTATAGGGGTCCTTGTTGCCGACCGGATTGAGGGCGCCCAGCACCTGCATGATGATATCGGCGCCGACGATATTGAGCGCGCCGCTACGGATCTTGCTTTCACCCATGCCGGCGATGAACGAGCCGCTCAGGGTGGCGGCGACGGCATGGGGCGTATTGCCCGCGCCGTGAATATTGAGATTCACATCCAAGGGACCTTGGGTAATCAGGTCGCCTTTTTTCATCTCCTTGGCCAGCGTCTCGGCGCTCAAGCCTTTGGCTTCAGCCTTAAGCGCCACGGATTTGTCGGCGGCGTTCAGGGCGACGTCGCTGGTCACACTGCCGCCGGCGACGGCGAAGGTCGCGGCGTTCAGCGCCAGTTTTCCGCCGGCGAGGTTGACCGGCAGCACGACATTGGTGAGCACAAGGCCGTTCGGCAACGTAAGCTTACCGATGGAGATGGCGACATTGGCATCGTTGCCGGCAAGGCTATCCCAGGGCAATGGCTCGTCGGAGAACAGGCGTTCGTCTGCCGGCGCAGATCCTGCGCCACCTGCCCGCTTTGCAAAGGCCGAGAGGTCCAGCTCGGGAATCGTGATCGCGCCTTTGGCGCTGGCGCGCTTCTGCGCGACCGTGACGGTGAGGTCGGTACTGGCTTTGAGGCCCATGCCTTCAAAGTTGAGCTTGGCTGGAAAACCCCGGTCCATTTTGGCCAGCGCCGCAATCGGCGCGAAGGTGCCGCTGGCTTTGAGATCCTGGCCGCTGACCTTGCCGGTCAGCTCCAACTTGCCGTCCTTATCCAAGCCGAGCCTGGAGATTTCCGCCTCGAAGGGAGCACTTGAACTCCCCTGGGCGCCGCTCATCGTGAACTTGCTGTCGCTGACCGCGACACTGGTAATTCCGAACTCACGGATCTGACCTTGGGCTTCCATGGCGATTTTGCCGATGGCGGCCGTCGTGGTGGTCTCGCCAGTCCTGGAGGAGACTTCCGCCTTCTCGAGCGCGAAGGAGGTGACGTTCAACGCCTTCAGCGCCGCCAAAGGATCGAGCGAGGACTGCTTGCCGGAAACCTTCCGTGCCACGCCCTCAACGGCTAGAGAACCGAGGCTGCCTTCATAGGACGACGTAGAGTCTTTGAAAGTACCTCGAACGTCGCTGGCCGCCAGCCGGGTAAAGTTGAGATCCGTCAAAGAGCCGGTCGCACTCACGGTCAACCTTCCCGCAGACCCTTGCCCCAGCAAAGCGCCCTGACTGTAGGAAGTTGAAAGATCGTTGAACACGATCGAGGGGATATTGAGATCCTCCAGCGGACCGTCGATGTCGACGTCAGCACTCTTAGCAATGGCGGTTCCGGTCGCCTTGGTCTTGCCGTCGCGGTAGATCAGCTTGAGGCCTTGGACCGAAATGCCGCTAACCGTGAGGGGCGGCGCGCTGCTGCCGGACTTCGAATCCGGCGCGGCGGGCGTATCGAACTCCCAGTTACCCTTTCCTTTTGAGTCGGTTTCCAGACTGACGTCGGGGTCGACCAGCTTGAGGCCACTGAGTTTGATGGTCCCGAACAACAGCGGAATGAGCTGGGTGTGGGCCTCCAGGCTCTTCAAGGTCAGCATATTGGGCCGGCTGCCCCAGGCGGCATTGGCGACTTTGACGTCGCTCACGACAATAGCCGGGGCCAGGGACAAGGACAGCTTGATATCCCCGATGGTCACGTCGCGCCCGGTGGCAGCCTTGGCTTGGTCCTGGATGATGCCCTTGTACTGGCTGACATCGACCGTCAGCAGGACGATGACCACACCGATGATCAGGACGGCGACAACGCCAGCGGCAATCTTGAGTGCTTTCATGCGGACCCTCCTATGACGGCGTCAAAACCGGGGCGGTGAGCGCTTCCACAGCCTGACGGAGATCGCCGAGACGATCAATCAAACGGTGGGCTCCGGCGGCCTCCAGCTCGGCCACGGGATGGTTGCCCCAGGACACGCCGATGGCGCTGGCACCGGCCGCGCGGGCCATTTGAATATCGTAGGACGTGTCGCCGATCATGACTGTATGGCGGGGTTCAACTCCCGTCTCAGACATGGCCTGTAAGATCATGCCAGGATGTGGTTTTCCTGGCGCGTTATCGGCCGTCTGAACGGTCACAAAACGGCCCTCTAAACCATGCTTGTTGAGGACGTGTTTGACCCCGCGCATGGCCTTGCCGGTCGCGATGCCCAGCAGGAATCCGGCGCGGTCCAATTCGTCCAAAACTTCCAGGGTCCCGGCGAATAATGGCTCCTGGTACCCGGCGCTAGCCCGGAGCCGCACGAAAGCTTCGCGGTACTCGCGGTCAAGATCTTGCAAGGTGGCGGGATCGAGGCCGGGAAAAAGCCCGTCCAGGGCATCCATCAATGACAGGCCGATGACACGCGGCACCTGCTCGGCGGTCGGGGCCGGCAGACTGAAGGTTTTGGCAACCTCGTTGACGGCCCAAATGATGTTGGCCTTGCTGTCGACAATGGTGCCGTCCAGATCGAAAACCACCAGGCGTTGAGCGGCACTCACGTCCCCGCCTCGCTCTCGTCAAAGCCTAAGTCCTTGAAAGCGTCCTTCATGTGTTTGGGCAAGGGCGCAGTCACGGTCAACGCCTTCTTGCCCGGGCGTTCGATCACCAGCGAGCGGGCATGGAGGCACATGCGGTCGGCGATCTCCGACAGAAGGCCGTCGTGCAGATCCACGCGTTGCTCGGGATCGTGCTGGTAAAGAGCATATTTACCGTCGCCGACGATGGGCGTCCCGATCAGGGTGCAGTGGGCGCGCAGCTGATGGGTGCGGCCGGTTTGGGGCATCAATTCCAGCCAGGTGATTTTCCGGGCGGCGGTATCGACCACGCGGTAATCGGTCACGGCCGACTTACCGTCTTCCTTGTCCCACTCCATGCGCTCCTGGCCCGAGGCGCCGGACTTGGCCAGCGCCGCGGAAATCGTGCCCGCCGGATGCTCCGGGTAGCCCATGACCAGGGCCCAATAGATTTTCTGCATATCGCGGCTTTGGAAGGCTTTGGCCAGGGCCGCCGCCGACTTCGGCGTCCGCGCGACGATCATCACGCCGGAGGTATCCCGGTCTAATCGGTGGACCAGGCGCGGACGGTGCTCGGAGCCAAACCGCAGGGCATCCAGCATGCCGTCGAGGTGCTTGGTGGTCTTGGTGCCGCCCTGCACCGCGAGGCCCGGCGGCTTATTGAGGGCGATGAGGTCGTCGTCCTTGTAGAGCACCATGCGCTGAACCATCGCAGCGTCCTGCTCGGACACCATGGGCGCTGCTGGCTTTTTGGAATCGTTAGGCGCGGCTTTGGACTCCAAAGGCGGCACGCGGATGATCTGGCCGGTCTGAAGGCGTTGATTGGCCTTGGCCCGGCCGCCGTCGACCCGCACCTGGCCCGTGCGCAGGAGCCTCTCCAGCCGGCCGTGGTTAAGCTCGGGAAAGCGCCGCTTGAACCAGCGGTCGAGGCGGGTTTCGCTTTCGGCGGCATCGACGGTTATCTGCTGCACGCCTGTCATTGATCGTCCTCTTCCGAATTTCCGCCCTTCTTCTCGCGCAGCTTCTGCCAATAGGCCAGCCGCTTGTTGATCTCGCGCTCGAATCCGCGCTCGTTGGGGCGGTAGAACTGGGTCCGCGCCATGCCGTCGGGAAAGTAGTTCTTGCCCGAAAAGGCGTCCGGGTCGTCATGGTCGTAGGCGTAGCCTTTGCCGTAGCCCAGCTCCTTCATCATCTTGGTCGGCGCATTGAGGATGTGGGACGGCGGCATCAGTGAGCCGGTTTTCTGGGCGGCGGAGGTGGCTTCGCCCAGAGCTACATAGCCAGCATTGGATTTTGGCGCCGTGGCCAGGTAGATGATCAGCTCGGCCAAGGGAATGTTGGCTTCCGGTGGACCGATGCGGTCGAAGGCCTCCCAGGTGGCGATGGCCATCTGCAAAGCCTGGGGATCGGCCATGCCAACGTCCTCGGCGGCGAAGACCGTCAGGCGGCGCAGGAGGAAGGCCATATCCTCGCCGGCTTCGACCATGCGCATGACCCAATAGAGGGCGGCGTCCGGGTCCGATCCGCGCAAGGATTTATGCACCGCGCTGATGAGATTGTAGTGGCCCTCGCGGTCCTTGTCGTAGACCGGCGCGCGGCGTTGGATGACCTTTGAGAGCCCAGCGGGATCAAGAGGTTGCGGCGGTTTCTTCAGAGCGAACAACTCATCCGCCAAAGCCAGCATATAGCGCCCGTCGCCGTCAGCCAGGGCCCGCAGCGCCGCGCGGGCATCGGCGGTTAGAGGCAAGGGCCGCTCGGCATTGGCTTCGGCGCGGGCGAGCAGCTTATCCAAAGCGGCGTCATCCAGGCGGCGCAGCACCATGACCTGGCAGCGCGACAGAAGCGCGGCGTTCAGCTCGAAGGAGGGGTTTTCGGTGGTGGCCCCCACCAGGATCACCGTGCCGTCCTCGACATAGGGCAAAAAGCCGTCCTGCTGGGCGCGGTTGAAGCGGTGGATCTCGTCGACGAACAGGAGTGTGCCCTGCGCCAGATGGCGGCGTTTGGCGGCAGCGTCGAAGATTTTGCGGAGGTCGGCAACCCCGGAGAACACCGCCGAGATTGGCTGGAAGTAGAGATCGGTACCCTTGGCCAGAAGCCGGGCGATGGTGGTCTTGCCGCACCCTGGCGGACCCCACAGGACCATGGAACCGAGCCGCTTAGCCGCCACCATCCGGCCCAAAGGACCTTCCGGCCCCAGGAGGTGCTCTTGGCCTACGACTTCCGAGAGGTCGGCGGGACGCAGGCGATCGGCTAACGGCTGGCCGGCTTTGGCGTGCGGACCGCTCTGTGAACCCTGGGGCGGGCTGTCTTTTTCAAACAGATCGCTCATCCGCGGATCTGGAACTGAAAGCTCTGACCGTCGCGGGTGATAGTAGCCGTCCAGGTCGGCTGAGGCTGGGCGGTCAGGCGCACCAGGTCGTCGACGGTTTTGACCGCCGCGTCATTGACGTTCGTGACCCGGTCGCCGGGCCGGAGGCCGATGCTCGCAGCCGGCGTGCCGGGCGCCACATTGAGCACGATGACGCCGGGCTCCTGGAACTCGATGCCCATTTCCTCGGCCAGGGCCGGATTGAGGTTGGCCACGGAGCTGCCGGCGAAGGGTTCGCGGCCCTGAAGCTGGGTTAGCTTTCGGGCCGGGACGTCGGGCGGAGATTCCAGGACAACCGATAGCGTGCGGACAGCGCCGTTATGGCTGGTCTCGACCGTGGCTTTGCCGCCTACGGGCATAGTGGCGAAAAGGTAGCGCAGCTCCTCGACGTCGTTGACTTCATGGCCATTGACGCTGCGGACGATATCGCCAACCGCAAGGCCCGCCTTTCCCGCCGGGCTCGCGGCGACAACGCGGTCGATGATCACGCCGCTGGGGCGCGGCAGGGACAGGCTCTTGGCCAGGTCCGAGGTCACGCTTTTGCCGCTGGCGCCAAGCCACGGCCGCACCGCGCGGCCCTCTTTAAGTATGGACGCAAGAACTGTGCGTACCATGTTGGCCGGAATCGCAAATCCGATTCCGATGCTGCCGCCGTTGCCGGAATAAATCGCGGTATTGATGCCCACCAGCCGGCCGTCAGAGGTGATCAGGGCGCCGCCCGAATTGCCAGGGTTGATGGCCGCATCGGTCTGGATGAAGGAGCGGAAATCCGAGACCCCGACCGAGGTGCGCGCCAGCGCTGAGACAATGCCCGAGGTGACCGTCTGACCCACCCCAAAGGGGTTACCGATGGCCAAGACCAGATCGCCGACTTCGATGGCGTCGGACTCGGACAGGTCCAGGGCCGGCAGGTTCTCGGTGACCCCTTGCAGCTGGAGCACCGCCAGGTCCGAGCGCTCGTCCTTGCCGACCAGCTTGGCCGGAAACTCGCGGCGGTCGCTCAGCACGACGTTGATCTCGTCGGCGTCGCCGGCGACATGGTTGTTGGTGATGATGATGCCGGTGCCGCGAACGATCACCCCCGACCCCAAGGAGTTCTGCACCTGATCGCGACCTAGCCCCTGGTCGCCGAAGAACTGGCGGAAGAAGGGATCGTTGAACAACGCCGGCGCCTGACTGTGGACGACCTTGCGGGTATAGATGTTAACGACGGCGGGCGCGGCTTGTTTGACCACGGGCGCGAAGGTCAGCGTGACCTGCTGGCGGGAGATGGGGACCTGGCGCTCGCCCTCGGCTGCGCCCGCGCGGGCACCCACCAATGCCAAGCCCAGCACCACACCCAATCCATATTTTAGAAGGCGCCCAATTAAAAAATGTCCTGGCATGGCCTTTTCAATCCCACTCCTCGGGCTTTGAGACAAGCGCCTGCCGTTAAGCCGGTGCGCGATCCCTGCCGTAAATCTGGTAAAGAGTATTTTATAATCAAGGCGATGGGACTCACTCTTCATTTTTGTAATGATCACGGCGTGAGCCGTCCGCAGTCCCGAAAAACAAAGGGCAGCCCCAGTTAAGGCGGCTGCCCTTTGCTCTCAAATTTATGCCTGCTTTTGACTAAGCAGCGGGAGCCTCGTCGGCCACTTCCACCGGACCTGAGTCCAGGCCCTTGGCAGCGACGTCGCGGTCCACCAGTTCGATCACCGCCATGGGGGCGGCATCGCCGTAGCGGAAGCCGGCTTTGATGATGCGGGTGTAGCCACCCGCGCGGTCCTTGTAACGCGCGCCCAAGACGCTGAAGAGCTTGGCTACGACCTTGTCGTCGCGCAGCCTGGCAGCCACCTGACGGCGGGCATGCAGATCGCCGCGCTTACCCAGGGTGATGAGCTTTTCGACATAAGGACGCAGGTCCTTAGCCTTGGGCAACGTGGTCTTGATCTGCTCGTGCTTCAACAGCGCGTTGGCGAGGTTGGCAAACAGGGCCCGGCGGTGACCCTTGGTGCGGCTGAGCTGGCGGCCGGCATATCCGTGACGCATGGCGTTATCCCTTCATCATCCTGGTTTAGCGCACTAAACCGATTTCGAATTTTCCGGCCCTATTTCGGTACCAGAAAGGCGGGCCGGTATGGCCCTTGGCGTTTCACCCCCACCCCAACCCCTCCCCGCAAGGGGGAGGGGCTAAGAGGTCGAGGTTCTTAGAACGGCTCTTCGAGTTTCTTGGCCAGGTCTTCGATGTTCTCTGGCGGCCAATTGGTGATTTCCATGCCCAGGTGCAGACCCATCTGCGCCAGCACTTCCTTGATCTCGTTTAAGGACTTGCGGCCAAAGTTCGGCGTGCGGAGCATTTCGGCTTCGGTCTTTTGGACCAGGTCGCCGATGTAGATGATGTTGTCGTTCTTCAGGCAGTTGGCCGAACGGACCGAGAGTTCGAGTTCGTCGACCTTGCGCAGCAGGTTCTTGTTGAACGGCAGTTCTTCTTCGACGCGCTCGGCCAGCGAGGCTTGCGGCTCTTCGAAGTTGATGAACAGCTTCAGCTGGTCCTGGAGGATGCGGGCGGCGAGCGCCACGCTGTCTTCCGGCTTCACGGCGCCGTTGGTCTCGACGGTCATGGAGAGCTTGTCGTAGTCGGTCTGCTGACCGACGCGGGTGTTCTCGACCTTGTAGGACACGCGGCGCACGGGTGAGAAAATTGAGTCAATCGGGATCAGGCCGATCGGATCATCTTCCTTGCGGTTCAGGTGCGCGGCGACATAGCCCTTACCGGTGTTCACTTCGAGTTCGATGTGAAGGTCGGCGCCTTCGTCCAGGTGACAAATGACGAGATCGGAGTTCATGATCTCGATGTCGGCCGGAGCCTGGATCTGGCCGGCGGTGACTTCGCCCGGGCCTTTGGCCTTAAGCGTCATGCGCTTGGGGCCGTCGCCGTGCATGGTGAGCGCCAGCTGCTTGATGTTCAGGATCAGGTCGGTGACGTCTTCGCGCACGCCCGGCACCGAGGAGAACTCGTGCAAGACGCCGTCGATGCGCAAGCTGGTCACGGCCGCGCCCTGCAGCGAGGACAACAGCACGCGACGCAGCGCGTTACCCAAGGTCACGCCGAAGCCGCGTTCCAGCGGCTCGGCAACGATCGTCGCCACGCGGCGCTGGTCGTCGCCCGTCTCGATGTTGAGTTTGTTGGGTTTAATCAGTTCTTGCCAATTTTTCTGTATCACGGTTCGTTCCACCTAATTGAGGTGTTGATCCCGATAAACCACTGTGAGCCAGCCGAGAGGCTCACATAAACGCCACCGGTGGGAGAGTCCCGGCAGCGGGGATTAAAAAATTAAACGCGGCGACGTTTGCGCGGACGGCATCCGTTATGCGGAACCGGCGTCACGTCCTGGATCGACGTGATGGTGAAGCCGACGGCCTGGAGCGCGCGCAGCGCCGACTCACGGCCCGTGCCCGGACCCTTCACGAGCACCGACAGCACTTTCATGCCGTGCTCCATGGCCTTACGGCCACAAGTTTCGGCGGCCACCTGGGCGGCGTAGGGGGTCGACTTGCGTGAACCCTTAAAGCCCTGCGATCCCGCCGACGACCAGGCAATGGTGTTGCCCTGCACGTCGGAGATTGTGATCATGGTGTTGTTGAAGGTCGCGTTGACGTGCGCGACGCCCGAGCTGATGTTCTTACGCTCGCGCTTGCGGGCGCGCGGCGCGCCTGCGGCGGGGGCATTCTCGGTGGTTGCAGCGGCGGTTTCTGGCTTGGCCATGGTCTTCTCTTATCCTCGGAACGACAGCGCGGGAAAAATCCCCGAGCACCGTATTTGATTACTTGGTGACTTTCTTCTTGCCGGCGATGGGCTTGGACGGCCCTTTGCGCGTGCGTGCATTGGTATGCGTACGCTGACCGTGGACCGGCAGACCCTTGCGGTGACGCAGGCCCTTGTAGCAGCCGAGGTCCATCAGGCGCTTGATGTTCATGGCCACTTCGCGGCGCAGATCGCCTTCCACCGTGAAGTCACGATCGATGGTGTCGCGGATACGGATGATCTCGTCTTCCGTCAATTGGTTGACGCGGCGGTTGTCGGCAATGCCGACACGCTGACAGATCTCGACCGCATTGGTCGGGCCGATTCCGTAGATGTAGCGCAGAGCGATCACAACGCGCTTATTTGTCGGTAAGTTAACGCCAGCAATACGCGCCAAAGCCCGTACTCCTTTTTAATGTCCAAAGTTGTCTGAGAGCGCTGCGCGCAACCCGAAAAGCGCGCTATTATAGGCAGTTAGCCTCGGGTGTCAACACGCCTCAGGTTCCCAAAATCCTTTCCAAATCGCCGGTTACCAGGTTCATATCCCGGTCGCCGTCGACCACTTTCAATAACCCCTGGGCCTTGTAGTAAGGCATCAGGGGAGCCGTTTGGTCGTGGTAGGCCTTCAGCCTAGCCCCAACCGTCTCCGCATTGTCGTCTGCCCGGCGGATAAACTCCGTCGAACCGCATACGTCGCAAACCCCGGCCTTCTTGAGCTGCTTAAACTTATCGTGGTACCCCTCGCCGCATTTGGCGCAGGTGAACCGGCCGGTGATCCGCTCGATCAGGCGGGCATCGGGCACCGCCACCTCAATCACGCTATCGAGCCTAATTCCTTTATCTTTCAATAACTTATCCAGAGCCTGCGCTTGCGGTACCGTGCGCGGGAAACCATCCAGGATAAAGCCGTTGGCGCAATCCGCCTCCGCAATCCGGTCGGCGATCATCGCGACTATCAAATCATCGGACACCAGTTTCCCGTCATCCATCACCGCCTTGGCCTCTTTGCCCACGGCGGTACCGGCTTTGACCGCGGCCCGCAGCATATCCCCCGTGGACAGCTGCACGATGCCGTAGCGATCCTGGAGGCGCTTGGCCTGCGTGCCCTTCCCGCCGCCGGGAGGCCCCATCAGAATCAGCCGCTTGCCAGCCATGTGAGCCTACTTGCTGCCGCGCAAGCGCGACTTTTTCAAAAGCCCTTCATACTGATGTGCCAGCAGATGGGCTTGGATCTGCTGAATGGTGTTAAGCGTCACGTTGACCACGATCATCAGGCTGGTGCCGCCGAAGTAGAACGGCACACTGAGACGGCTGATCAGGAACTCAGGGATCAAACAGACCACAATAAGATAGATCGCGCCGAGGACGGTCAAACGGGTGAGGACGTAATCGAGATAGTCGGACGTGTTCTTGCCGGGACGGATACCCGGGATGAATCCGCCGTATTTGCGCAAATTCTCCGCCGTCTCGGTCGGGTTGAACACAACCGCCGTGTAGAAGAAAGCAAAGAACGTAATCAGGATCGAATAGAGGAACAGATACAGTGGCTGGCCGCGGCCGAGCAGCGCGCCCATGGTATTGAGGACGCCGGTGCTTTCGGTGCCGGGCGGGCCCTGAAATCCGGCCAAAGTCAAAGGCAGCAGCAGAAGCGAGCTGGCGAAAATCGGCGGGATCACACCCGCGGTATTGATCTTCAGCGGCAAGTGCGAGCTTTCGCCGCCGTAGACCTTGTTGCCTTGCTGTCGCTTTGGATATTGCACCAGGATTCGTCGCTGCGCCTGCTCGACAAAGACGATGCCGGCGATGACGGCTATAGAACCCAGCCCCAGCAAAGCGATGATGAACGGCGAAATGGCGCCGGTACGGCCCAATTCCAAGAGGTTGGCGATACCCATGGGAAGACCGGCGACGATGCCGGCGAAGATCAGCAGCGAGATCCCCTGCCCGATGCCGCGCTCACTGATCTGCTCGCCGAGCCAGACCAGAAACATGGTGCCGCCGACAAGCGTGACAATGGTCGTGAATTTGAAGAACAGGCCGGGACTGAGCACCACGGGAATGCCGGTGGACCCGGTCGCGGACTCAAGGCCCGAAGCGATACCGACGGCCTGCAGCGCGGTAATGAACACGGTGAGATACCGCGTGTATTGATTCATCTTAATGCGCCCGGACACGCCTTCCTTCTTCATCGCTTCCAAGGCCGGGCTGACCGACGAGAACAGCTGAATGATGATGGCGGCCGAAATGTACGGCATGATGTTGAGCGCAAAGATGCTCATGCGCGATAAGGCGCCGCCGGCGAACACGTCGAAGAGTCCGAGCACGCCGCGGCTTTGCTGCTTGATGACATCGGCCATGGCGATCGGATCGATTCCCGGCAGGGTGATGAACGTACCCATGCGGTAAATGATCAAAGCGCCCATCGCGAACCAGATACGGCGCTTCAATTCCGTCGCCTTGGAGAAGACTCCAAGGTTCAGATTCGCTGCGAGTTGGTCGGCGGCTGATGCCATTTAGGTTCCGGTTCGGACTTACTAAGCTTTAGCGGGCTGTGACTTAGGCGGCGGCGGGCTTCGCGCCCTTGGTCTTCTTCGCTTTGGTCTTGGCGGCTTGGGCTTTGCTGTGTTCATTCTCGGGCTTTTTGAGAATGGTCACGGAGCCGCCGGCCTTTTCCACCGCCGCCAGCGCGGCTTTGGAGGCAAAGGTGGCTTCGATGGTGAGCTTGGTCTTCAACTCGCCGTCGGCCAAAAGACGCATACCTTCGTGGGCATGGCGCACAACGCCGGCTTCGACCAACACCGCGATGGTGACGGTCTTCTTGGCGTCGATGCGGCCGGCGTCAACGGCGCCCTGCAAACGGCCGATGTTGACGGGCACAAATTTCTTGCGGCCGATGGAGGTGAAACCGCGCTTGGGCAAGCGGCGGAACAAAGGCATCTGACCGCCTTCGAAGCCTTTGATGGCCACGCCAGTGCGCGCCTTCTGACCCTTTACGCCGCGGCCTGAAGTCTTGCCGAGGCCGGAGCCGATGCCGCGGCCCAGTTCCTTGCGACGGTGCGTTGAGCCCGGGCGGTTATGAATTTCGTTAAGTTTCATTGCTTTATTCCTTCACGCGGCGAAACCTTACCTCCCCAACGCCGCGACCCCTTCAAGGACGCAGTGCTGAGATAGGGAGCGATTCAGCCTTCGTCCACCTTCACCAGGTGTTTGACTTTGTTAATCATGCCGCGCACGGCCGGAGTATCTTCCAGTGTGCTGGTACGACGGATCTTGTTCAGACCCAGACCGATCAAGGTCTGGCGCTGATAGGCCTGACGGCCCGCAGCACTGTGAATCTGCGTGATCGTCACGCTGCTTTTCTTGGCGTTGGCCATATCTTAGGCCTCCTTAGCGGCCGCGGCGGCGCCGGCTTCTTCACGGCGGCCGATGATGTCGCCGACCTTCTTGCCACGCTTGGCCGCCACAGCCCGGGGGCTGGTCATGCTTTGCAGGGCAGCGAAGGTCGCCTTCACCATGTTGTGGGGATTGTTGCTGCCGACGCTTTTGGCAACGATGTCCTGGATGCCCATGGTCTCGAACACGGCGCGCATCGGGCCGCCGGCGATGATGCCGGTACCGGCGGGGGCTGCACGCAGGATGACCTTGCCGGCGCCGAAGCGGCCGTACAAATCATGATGCAGCGTGCGGCCTTCGCGGAGCGGAATGCGGATCATGTTGCGCTTGGCGGCATCGGTCGCCTTGCGGATGGCTTCGGGAACTTCACGCGCCTTGCCGGAGCCGTAGCCAACGCGGCCTTTGGCGTCGCCCACCAGCACCAAAGCGGCGAATGCAAAACGGCGTCCGCCCTTGACCACTTTGGCGACGCGGTTGATGTGGACCAACTTGTCGATGAACTCGTCATCGCGATCACGGCCGCCTTGACCGCCTTCACGACCGCCGCCTTCGCGACCGCCGCCTTCGCGGCGGCTGCCGCGCTCGCCGCGCTGATTGCCGCCGCCTGGACGTTCGCCGCGGGCATTGCCGGGGCGATCGCCGCGGGGAGCGCCGCGATCAGTGGTTCCTGTGGGTGTGCGTGCCATACTATCTTTCCTTTAGAACGAAAGGCCGGCTTCGCGGGCCGCTTCCGCGAGCGCCTTGATGCGCCCGTGGTACAAATACTCGCCGCGGTCGAACACGACTTCCTTGACGCCGGCTTTGGTGGCGCGTTCGGCCAGGAGCTTGCCGACCAGCGCGGCGGTGTCCTTGTTGTTGCCCTTCTTGGTCGAGGCCTTCATGCCCGCATCAATGCTGGACGCGGCAGCAAGTGTTTTGCCGTCTTCGTCCTTGATGATCTGGGCGTAGATGTGCCGGCCTGAACGGAACACCGACAGGCGCGGACGGCCCTTGGCGGCCGCCTTGACGGAGAAGCGCGTGCGGGCCTTGCGGCGCGCGGTTTGTTTGAAAGCTTTGGTCATGACCTGATCCTTTTACCCGCGCCCTACTTCTTCTTGCCTTCTTTGCGCAGGATGACTTCATCCGAATAGCGAATACCCTTGCCCTTATAGGGCTCGGGACGTTTGTAGGAGCGGATTTCCGCCGCCACTTGACCGACGCGCTGACGGTTCGCACCGGAGACTTCGACCTGCGTCGGGGTCGGCGTTTTGACTTCGATGCCGTCCGGCACGATGTAGATGACGTCGTGCGAGAAACCGAGGTTGAGCGTCAGCTTCTTGCCTTGGGCGGCGGCTTTGAAACCGACGCCGGTGATGTCGAGAACTTTTTTGTACCCAACACTGACACCCTTCACCATGTTGTTGATGGTGGCGCGGGTTGTGCCCCACTGCGAACGGGCGCGCTTGGTTTCGTTCTTGACCTTCACAACGACCTTGCCGTCGACGACGCTGGCGTCAACGTCGTCGGTGGTGTCGAGCTTCAGTTCGCCGAGCTTTCCCTTAATCGTCAGGGTTTTGCCCGCCATCGTGACGGTGACGCCCTGAGGTACGGCGACCGGATATTTACCAACGCGTGACATCGTACGCTTCCTTCAATTCGCCAATCAGAATACTTGGCAGAGCACTTCGCCGCCCACGTTCGCCTGGCGCGCTTCCTGGTCGGACATAACGCCGCGCGGCGTGGACAGAATGGAGATACCCAACCCGTTGTAGACCTTCTGCAGGTCTTTGATTTTCGCGTAAACGCGGCGGCCGGGCTTGGAGACGCGCTGAATTTCGTTAATCACCGGCGTGCCCTCGTTATACTTGAGGTCGACGCGGATCTCTGCAATGCCTTCGCGCACTTGCACGCGTTCGAAGCCGCGAATGTAACCTTCGCGCTCCAAAACGCTGAGCAGGTTTTCGCGCAGGCCCGAGGCCGGAGTGGTGATGGTGGGTTTGCCGGCCCGCTGTCCGTTACGGATACGGGTCAGCAAATCGCCCACGGGATCTGACATTGACACGAGTTGCTCTCCTTACCAGCTCGACTTGACCATGCCGGGGATCATGCCCTTCGAGGCAAATTCCCGCAGCTTATTACGAGCCATTTTAAACTTGCGGTACGTCGCGCGCGGACGGCCCGTCAGCTCACAGCGATTACGGATGCGCACCTTCGACGAGTTGCGCGGCATTTGCGCCAGCTTTACGACGGCGGCGTAGCGGTCTTCGTCGCTGGTGTCGCGATCCATAATGACCGCCTTCAGCTTGGTGCGCTTGCTCAAGGCCGACTTGACCATGCGGCGGCGCTTGATATTGCGCTGGACTGTGCTTGTTTTTGCCATGGGAAACCCTTTCCCGCTCTATTTCTGGAACGGCATTTGAAAACCTTCGAGAAGCGCAAGCGCCTCGGTGTCGGTTTTTGCCGTCGTGCAAATCGTGATATTCATGCCGCGAACCCTGTCGATCTTGTCGTAATTGACTTCGGGGAACACGATCTGTTCCTTCAAGCCCATGTTGAAGTTGCCAGCGCCGTCGAAGCTTTTGCCGTTGAGGCCGCGGAAGTCGCGGATGCGCGGCATGGCGATCGTGATCAGGCGATCCAGGAACTCGTACATGCGTGTGCTACGCAGCGTGACCGAGCAGCCGACCATCTGGTTTTCGCGCAGCTTGAAGTTGGCGATGGCCTTCTTGGACTTGGTGATCACCGGCTTCTGGCCGGCGATGGCGGTCAGGTTCTCGACCGCGCCTTCGATCTTTTTCTTGTCCTGCGAAGCTTCGCCGACGCCCATGTTGATGACGATCTTGGTCAGCTTGGGGACAGCCATGGGGTTTTTATACCCGAACTTCTCCACCAGCTTGGGCCGCACGACATCCGTATATTCTTTTCGCAAACGCGCCATTTCCGTAGTCCTTCCTAACCCCTGCTGCCGTTAGCCAATGACTTCGCCAGAGCGCCGAGCAATGCGCGTCTTGGTGCCGTCCTTGAGGATCTTGAAACCGACGCGGGTCGGCTTGTTGTCCTTGGGATCGATGTGAGAAACGTTAGAGACGTGGATCGGCATCTCTTTTTCGACGATGCCGCCTTGTGACGAGGGCGACTGGCGCGTGTGGCGCTTGGCGATATTCACGCCCTGCACAACGACTTTGTTTGCGGTCGGCAGCGCACGCAGCACGGAGCCCGACTTGCCTTTGTCGCGGCCGGTCAAAACGACGACGGTGTCGCCCTTTTTGATCTTCAGCTTGGCCATTAGAGCACCTCCGGCGCCAGAGAAACGATCTTCATAAACTTCTTGCCGCGCAGTTCGCGTGTCACCGGCCCAAAGATGCGGGTGCCGATGGGCTCGCCCTGCTTGTTGATCAAGACGGCGGCGTTGTGGTCGAAGCGGATGGCGGTGCCGTCGGCGCGGCGCAATTCCTTGGCCGTGCGCACGATGACGGCGCGATGCACATCGCCCTTCTTCACGCGACCGCGCGGGATCGCATCCTTCACCGAGACGACGATGACGTCGCCGATGGCGGCGAAGCGGCGCTTGGAGCCGCCGAGGACCTTAATGCACATCACTCGTTTAGCACCCGAGTTGTCGGCAACGTCCAAATTACTCTGCATCTGAATCATGACTATGCGTCCTTAAAGGGCCGGAAAAGACAAAGCGGCTTAGCTCGCTTTTTCCTGAACCAGCTCCCATTTCTTGGTTTTGGAGATGGGCGCGCATTCACGAATGCGAACCACGTCGCCAATCTTCGATACGTTGTTCTCATCATGCGCAGCGAACTTTTTACTGCGGCGGATGAACTTCTTATAGATCGGGTGCATCATGCGGCGCTCGACCCTAACGATGATGGTCTTGTTGCCCTTGTCGCTGACGACGACGCCCTGGAGAATTCGCTTCGGCATTTTCCTAATCCTTCCCTTACGAGGCCGCGCCGGTGGTGGTGCGTTCCCGCAGGATCGTTTTGATTTGCGCAATCTCCTGGCGCACGCGGCCGAACTGCGCAGTGTTGGTGAGCTGGCCCGAGGCCTTCTGGAAGCGCAGGTTGAACTGCTCCTTCTTCAGGTCGCCGAGGCGCCCTTCCAACTCTTCGTCTTTCTGAGCGCGTAAATCTTGTGCTTTTGCCATGACGTTGTTTCCTTAGTGCGCACCGATACGGGCGACCATCTTGGTTTTGATCGGCAGCTTCGCCGACGCCAGCGCGAAACCTTCGCGCGCCATCGCCGCCGACACGCCGTCGACTTCGAACATGATGCGGCCCGGCTTAATCCGGCACACCCAAAACTCCGGCGTGCCCTTACCCTTACCCTGACGGACTTCAGCGGGCTTCTTGGACACCGGCACATCCGGGAAAATCCGGATCCAGACGCGGCCCTGGCGCTTCATGAAGCGGGTCAGCGCACGGCGCGCCGCTTCGATCTGGCGCGAGGTGACACGCTCGGGCTCCAGCGCCTTCAGACCATAAGAGCCGAAGTTCAGCGCGAAACCGCCCTTGGCATTGCCGTGAATGCGGCCCTTGAAGGCCTTACGGTACTTGGTACGTTTCGGTTGCAGCATTGACATTTTAGTCGATCCGTTTTCCTTCGAACGCCGGGGCGTCCGATTGATGAGCAGTAAGCGTTATTGCGGGCGGGTATTCCCGCTCGTGGTGGTGGCGCCCTCGTTGAGGCGCTTGTCCTGCGCCATCGGGTCGTGCTCGAGAATCTCGCCCTTGAAAATCCAAACCTTGACGCCGCAGGTGCCGTAGGTGGTGAAAGCGGTGCCTTCGCCGTAATCGACATCGGCGCGGAGCGTGTGCAAAGGCACGCGGCCTTCGCGGTACCATTCAACGCGCGCGATTTCCGCGCCACCCAAACGACCGGCGCAGGTAATCTTGATGCCTTCGGCGCCGAGACGCATGGCGGCCTGCACGGCGCGCTTCATGGCGCGGCGGAACGCCACGCGGCGCTCGAGCTGCTGCGCGATGTTTTCAGCGACCAAGTGCGCATCGATTTCGGGCTTGCGGATTTCAACGATGTTCAGATGAACTTCGTTGCCGGTCATCTTCTGCAGTTCCTTGCGGATGACCTCGATGTCCGCGCCCTTCTTGCCGATCACGACACCCGGACGGGCGGTGTGAATGGTGACGCGGGCTTTCTTCGCCGGACGCTCGATGATCACGCGGCTGACGCCGGCCTGGAGCAAACGCTTCTTCAGGTACTCACGGATCTTGATGTCTTCATGCAGCATCTGACCGTAGGAGGCGCCCGTAGCATACCAGCGCGAGTCCCAGGTGCGGTTGATGCCGAGGCGTAAGCCTACCGGATTTACTTTCTGACCCATTAGGCGGCTTCCTTCTTCTCACGCACAATAATTGTGAGATTGCTGAACGGTTTGACGATCGCGCCGGCGCGGCCGCGGGCGCGGGCATGGAAACGCTTCATCACGATCGACTTGCCAACATAAGCCTCGGCGACCACCAGCTGGTCGACATCGAGCTGATGGTTGTTCTCGGCGTTGGCGATGGCGGACTCGAGCACAGTCTTGACTTCAACGGCGATGCGGCGCGGCGAGAACGACAGCGCGGCCAAGGCCGCTTCGGCCGACTTACCGCGGATCATCTGCGCCATGAGATTCAGCTTGCGCGGGCTGACACGCATGGAACGCGAGAAGGCCCTAGCTTCTGTCTCGCCAACGCGGCGCGGAGCGCTTTTCTTACTCATGGCTTAGTCCTTTTTCGCAGGCGCTGAAGCAGTAGTCGCCTTTTTGTCGCCGGCTGTGTGGCCGTGGAACATGCGGGTCGGGGCGAATTCGCCGAACTTGTGGCCGATCATGTTTTCGGTCACCAGAACGGGGACATGCTTGTGGCCGTTGTGAACGCCGAAGGTCAGGCCCACAAACTGCGGCAGAATAGTAGAGCGCCGCGACCAGGTTTTGATCACATCGTTACGTCCCGACGAGCGAACAGTTTCCGCCTTCTTGAGGAGGTAACCGTCGACAAAGGGACCTTTCCAAACTGAACGTGCCAAGTTCCGATCTCCGTTTCTAAATCTGTCTTAAATCTGCGCTTAAGCTTTCTTCGCCAAATGGCGGCTGCGCATGATCAAATTCTGTGTACGCTTATTCTTACGAGTACGTTTGCCTTTGGTGGGCTTGCCCCATGGCGTCACCGGGTGACGACCGCCGGAGGTTTTGCCTTCACCACCACCGAGCGGGTGATCGACCGGGTTCATGGACACACCACGTTGGTGCGGCTTGAAACCCAGCCAACGCATACGGCCGGCTTTACCGAAATTGATGTTCTGGTTGTCCGGGTTGGACACGGCGCCGACGGTGGCGACGCATTCCGCGCGCACGAGACGCACTTCGCCGGACGACAGACGGATCTGGGCGTAGCCGGAGTCCTTTCCGATGAGCTGGGCATAACAACCGGCCGAGCGCGCAATCTGACCGCCGCGGCCGAGCTTGATCTCGACGTTATGCACAATCGTGCCGACCGGCATGTTCTTCAGCGGCATGGTGTTGCCGGGCTTAATGTCGGCTTGATCGGCGGCGACGACTTTGTCGCCGGCCTTCAGACGCTGCGGCGCCAAGATGTAGGCCTGCTCGCCGTCTTCGTACTTCACGAGCGCGATGAACGCCGTGCGGTACGGATCATATTCCAGGCGTTCGACCGTCGCGACCATGTCGCGCTTCTTGCGCTTGAAATCGACCAGACGATAACGGCGCTTATGACCACCGCCCATGAAACGGCTGGTGATCTTTCCCGAGTGGTTACGGCCACCGGTGGAATGCATGCCTTCGGTCAAAGCCTTAATGGGCTTGCCTTTGTGCAGATCGCCGCGTTCCACCAGAACCGTATTACGGAGCGACGGGGTAACCGGCTTAAAGGATTTCAATGCCATAGCTTAGAGCCCCGTGGTCACATCGATCGACTGGCCGGCGGCCAGCGTTACGATTGCTTTCTTGACGTCGCCACGCGTGCCGAGACGGCCGCGGAAGCGTTTGGTTTTGCCTTTAGTGATCAGCGTGTTGACGCGCGTCACGTTGACTTTGAACAGCGCTTCAACGGCCTGCTTGATCTGCGGCTTGGTCGCCTTCAAAGCGACACGGAACGTCACCTGATTGAACTCGGACGCCAGCGTCGCCTTTTCCGTGATGAGCGGCGCCAGCACGATGTCATAGAGCGACGGGTTAATAGCGGCGCCAGTCTTCGGCGCGGCCTTGGCCTTCTTCGCTTTTACTTTAGCGGCTTTTTCGGGGCTCATTTCAAGCGCTCCTCAAGCTTCTCGACTGCAGCCTTGGTCAACACCAATGTGTCGCGGCGCAGGATGTCGTAAACATTGGCGCCCTGGCTGGGCAGCACGTCGATGCCCTTGACGTTGCGGGCGGCCAAAGCGAAAGACTCATTCACTTCGGCGCCATCGATGATCAGAGCTGAGGTCCAGCCAAGCTTGGCAAAGCTCTTCACCAGGTCCTTGGTCTTGCCCTTCTTGCTCTCGACATTTTCGAGAATGACGAGCTTGCCTTCTTTAGCCTTGGACGACAGCGCGGTCCGGAGACCGAGGATGCGAATCTTCTTGGGCAGGCTGTGGGCATGGCTGCGCACGACCGGTCCGAAGATGATGCCGCCGCCGCGCATCTGGGCCGAGCGGAGTGAACCCTGACGGGCGCCGCCGGTGCCTTTCTGCTTGAATGGCTTCTTGGTAGTGCCGCTGACATCGCTGATGATCTTGGTCTTGTGCGTGCCGGCCTGGCGCTTGGCCAACTGCCAACGCACGACGCGCTGCAGAATATCGCCGCGCACTTCGGCGCCGAACACGGCGTCGGAAACGTCGACGGAACCGACGCTCTTCTTATCGAGATTGATGACGTCCAGCTTCATGGCCGTTAGTCCTTCTTGGCCTTCAGGCCGGCCGGTTGCGGCACGTCCTTGGGCAGCTTGAGCTTCACGGCGTCGCGCACGAGCACGTAGCCGCCGGGATTTCCGGGCACAGCGCCCTTCACGAAGATGAAACCCTTGCCGTCATCAACCGAGACGACCTGGAGATTCTGGATGGTGACCCGCTCCGCGCCGAGATGGCCGGCCATCTTCTTGCCTTTGAAGGTACGGCCGGGATCCTGACGCTGACCGGTCGAACCATGCGAGCGGTGCGACACCGACACGCCGTGCGAGGCTTCCAAACCGGCAAAGTTCCAGCGCTTCATGGCGCCCGCGAAACCCTTACCGACGGTGGTTCCGGTGATGTCGACATACTGGCCGGCGACGAAGTGCGACGGCGCCAGTTCAGCCCCGACGTCGATCAGCTTGTCGGCACCGACGCGGAACTCGACCAATTTACGCTTCGGCTCGACCCCGGCCTTGGCGTAGTGGCCCTTGAGAGCGCGGTTGGTACGCTTGGTCTTGCGCGTACCGATGCCGAGCTGAACGGCGGTGTAGCCGTCCTTCTCCTGGGTGCGCTGAGCTACCACCTGAACGCCGTCAACCCTAAGCACGGTGACGGGCACGTGGTGGCCCTCAGGCGTGAAAACGCGGGTCATACCCACTTTTTGTGCAACTAATCCGGAACGCATGTGTCCCACCTTATCTCTTTCCGCCCTTAAGGCCCGTTTAGAGCTTGATCTCGACGTCAACGCCGGCCGCGAGGTCGAGCTTCATCAGCGCGTCCACGGTTTGCGGCGTCGGATCGACGATGTCGAGCAGACGGCGATGTGTACGAATTTCGAACTGTTCGCGCGACTTCTTGTCGACGTGCGGCGAACGGTTGACGGTGAATTTCTCAATCCGCGTCGGCAAAGGGATAGGCCCGCGCACTTGGGCGCCCGTACGCTTAGCCGTCGAGACGATTTCCTTCGTGGATTGATCCAACACACGATGGTCGAACGCCTTCAGGCGGATGCGGATGTTTTGACTGTCGATCATGGCCTAATACCCAAAAGTAAGCGGCACCCGCCCGAAGGCGGATGCCGCGTATCTTACGTTTCTACTCGATAACCTTAGCGACGACGCCCGAACCGACGGTACGGCCGCCCTCGCGGATGGCGAAGCGCAGGCCTTCGTCCATGGCGATCGGGGCGATCAGGTTGACCGTGAACGCGATGTTGTCGCCCGGCATCACCAT
>CANJLF010000017.1 GCA_947475295.1 Fidelibacterota bacterium | reverse complement strand
TTCGCCACCGACGCCGTCAGTTTGCGCAAGGCCTGGCTCATAAGGCGGGCATGAAGACCCATGTGGGAATCGCCCATTTCGCCTTCAAGTTCGGCGCGCGGCGTCAGCGCCGCGACCGAGTCCACCACCAGCACGTCGATGGCGCCGGAGCGCACCAAGGTGTCGGCGATTTCCAAGGCCTGTTCGCCGGCGTCGGGCTGGGAGATCAGGAGATTCTCAAGGTCCACACCAAGCTTGCGGGCATAACCGGAGTCGAGCGCGTGTTCGGCGTCGACAAAGGCGCAGGTGCCGCCGGACTTCTGAGCTTCGGCGATAACGTGCAGCGCCAGCGTGGTTTTGCCCGAGCTTTCAGGACCGTAGATTTCTACAATGCGTCCGCGCGGCAGGCCGCCGATGCCGAGCGCGAGATCGAGGCCCAGCGAGCCGGTCGAGATGGCGGCGATCTGCACCACGCTCTCGTTGGCGCCGAGACGCATGATCGAGCCTTTTCCGAAAGCCCGCTCGATCTGAGTAACGGCGGCGTCGAGGGCCTTGTTTTTGTCCATGGAGTCTCTTTCTACGAGGCGAAGGGCGGCTTCTGACGGCATGGCTGGCTCCTTAAAGTGTCTATTCACAAACCGGCGGGGGTTCAACGTGCATCTGGCGACATGTGTGATGGTGACTGTCCCCTGTGAAAAGCAATGTACATCTTTTGTTCTCATGTTCAAGAAAAAAGTGGAACAAATAAGGAACCTTATAAAAATATCATAGTTTCAATATTTTATAAGAACACCCCGGCGAAACAGGTTGTAAACGGGTGCCGCCATGTACGAACAAACTTAGACTCGCAAAAACGTCAACCATGCCCGCTCGCGATCGACGGTTCGGGTAACGCAGTGCAGGTCTTGCGGGCGCGGATTCCAATTGGAACGGTCCGGTTTTGACACCGCTCAGCGCAAAGGAAACGCCGCAGTATCGACTGAAAATAATAGCGGGGCGCAGCGAAAATCAGGCGCGGATTTTTGCCAGAATCCATTTGACCGAACATGCCGTAAGCCGTACGCCGTTCCTGCAGCGCGCCGACCGGTAGGTCTTATCGCGCGCGGCACTCTCGCGGGGACACAATATGCAGCGCAAGAAATCTCCCGTCCGCACGGATGAAGTGTGCACACGGATCCTCAAGGCCAGCGCC
This sequence comes from Fidelibacterota bacterium, assembly GCA_947475295.1. Classification (GTDB taxonomy): domain Bacteria; phylum Pseudomonadota; class Alphaproteobacteria; order Rhodospirillales; family Rhodospirillaceae; genus SHVO01. The sequence goes on along the minus strand of CANJLF010000017.1, from coordinate 57,919 downwards.
AAACATAATGTCGATCCTTTGGCCGTTGTCGGACTGCTGGCACTTCACGCGCTGGTGGAAACGGATTTTCGGCTGTTGCGCGTATGGATCACGGTTGTCAATCAACTGCGCGATATTCTGACCGCGAAAGACCGCCGACAGATCAGCGGTTCCGCCGCGCGTTAAAGCGCGCCGTTACCTCATCCGCTGCGCCACCAGCAGCGTGAGTGCGGTCAAGCGCTGGCACAGGTGCCCAACCACAAAGCGCAAGAGCGGGTCGGCTTTACTTAGGCTGTGATCGAAGAAACTGCGGTCGACCACAACCAATTCACAACCGCCCTCGGAAATCATCGTCGCCGTGCGCAGGCCGTTGGGCTGCAGGATGGCGATCTCGCCGAACATCTGCCCAGGAGTGTCATGCGGTTGATGACCATCTCCTCGCCGCCGGCGCCGTGGGTCACCACCTGCGCTTCCCCCTTCAGGATCACATAGGCGGTGTCGGCCGGCTGGCCTTCAAGGAAAATCACTTCGCCGGGCGCGATAGTGCGCCGTACGAGAGAGGCGACGGGCGGGAGCATGGGATGCTTCTCCTTCACGCTTCAGTCAATACGTCCTTCACTTTACTCGCTAGCTGGCCAAGGCTGAAGGGCTTGGGCAGGAAATGGAAGTCGGCGGTGTCGACAATGTCGCCGCGGGCGACTTCTTCGGAATAGCCCGAGATCACGATAATGCGGATTTCCGGGCGTTCGACGCGGATAAGCCGCGCCAAGGTGCCACCATCCATGCCGGGCATCATCATGTCGGTGATCATGAGATCGACGGCGGGCGTATCGCGCAGGATGTCGAGCGCCTGCTCGCCGGTGCGGGCCTCCAACACCTTGTAGCCCTTGTTTTTGAGGGCGCGGGCGGCAAAGACACGCACGGCGTCTTCGTCCTCCACCAAGAGGATATTGCCGTGACCGCCAAGGTCGGCGGCCGCCAGAGCAGCTTCGGAATCCTGGCCGTTGGCGCGTTTGGCGGCGGCGGCGGCGCGGGCCTGGCCGGCGGCAACCATGGCCTCGGTTTCCTCGACGCGCGGCAGATAGATCGTGAAGTTGGCGCCCTTGCCCACCGATGAGTCGACATGAATGAAGCCGCCGGTCTGGCGGACGATGCCGTAGACGGTCGCAAGGCCAAGGCCGGTGCCGGCGCCGGGGATTTCCTTCTTGGTAGAGAAGAACGGCTCGAAAATGCGGCCCAGATATTCCGGCGCGATGCCCTTGCCGGTATCGGACGCTGCGATGCGCACATAACATCCGGCTGGGACCTCTTCCGCACCCACCTTTGTGGGCGTATCGAAGGTTTCGATGCCGGTGGTGATGGTCAGGGTGCCGCCGCCCGGCATGGCGTCACGGGCATTGACGGCGAGGTTGATGATGATCTGGTCGAACTGCCCGGGGTCGACGCGCACCACGCCGAGATCGCGGCCATGGATCAACTTGAATTCGATGGACTCGCCGATCAGGCGGGTCAACAGATGAGACATCTCCATCAGCGCGTCGGTGACGTTGAGGTCCTTGGGCTGTAGGGGCTGTTTGCGCGAGAACGCCAGCAGTTGGCGCACCAGGTTGGCGGCGCGGTTGGCGTTCTGCTTGATCTGCATAATGTCGGCGAAGGATGGATCGCCGGCCGCGTGGCGCTGCAGCAGCAAGTCGCAGAAGCCGATCATGGCGGTCAGCAGGTTGTTGAAGTCGTGGGCGACGCCGCCGGCCAGCTGGCCCATGGCTTGCATCTTCTGCGCCTGGGCGAATTGCACTTCGAGGTTTTTCTGCTCGGTGACGTCGATGAAGTGGGCGACCGCGCCCTCGATTTCGCCGGTACTACGGCCGTCGCCGCTTTGCCCAAGGCCCGGCGCCGACAAAGGCCCCACGAACACCGACGTCTGCGACGTCGTATCTGCTTCGCCATGCACGCTGACGTCGAGGTGGGTGCCGTCGCTTTCGCCCGAAAACACCCGGTCCAGTTCGGCGCCGAAAGCGCGCCGATCATCGGGCACCAAGCGTTCGGTTAAGCTTCCGCCAATCAGAATCGCGCGATTCTGGCCGGTTAGCTTCTCGAAGGCGCGATTGCAATCGACGACAATGCCTTCGGGATCGGTGATGGCGATGGCCACGGGTGCGACGTTGAACAGCGAACGGAAGCGCTCGTAGGCGATGCGCCCCGGCGTCGCATTGGGCTCGCGCCGTACGCCGTCGCGGATGACCAAGGTACGTGTGCGGGTATCGCCCACATCATCGTAGGTGGATTGCAGCACCAAAGCCGAGACGGTTTCGCCGCCGCGGGCCTTGAACTGCACCTCGCCCTGCCATTCGCCGTCGGGCTGCGGGCGATTGGGACCGGCGATGACATCGTCCAGCGAAAGACCGTTCAGCTCTTCGGGCCCGTAACCAAGCCAGGCCGCGAAGCGCTGGTTGGCGAAGCGGAACTTGCCGTCAATGTCGACGGAGTAAAGCCCGGTCGGCAGGAAATAGAGGAAGTCCGCCAGATCCTGGCGTTCCTGGCTGAGAACGTCGTTGATAGTGCGCCGCGCGGTAATGTCGATGGCGCTCCATAGGAGCAGGCCGCGCGCGGGAGCGAGCGGCCGCACGGTGATTGTGTACCATTCGGGATCGGAACCGCCGCCAGCGCTGTTAATCAGAGGCACATCGACGACGGCGGCCAAGCCGTGCTCCACCGCCTGACGCAATCTGGCCAAGGCCTGCGCGCCGCCCGTCTCCTGGCCGATGTCGTGGCCGACATCGGGGGCGACGTGGCTTTCGATATAGGCGAGCGGGCTGGCCTCACGCAGCCAATCCTTAGCGGCGGCATTGCGGATCAGCACGACCCCGCCCGGGCCGGTCACAAGGCGCGCGCCTTCGGCGGCCTCGACAAGCGGCGCCAAGACCGCGATATCGCTCGCCAACGAGGCGCCTTTGCGGGCCTGCAGCACACAAGCGACCGCACCGATGGCGCTCAAGGCCGCGACCGCGCCAAGAGCGCCGCGCAACATGCCCTCATCGCCCTCGACCGGGAGCACAATCGTAAACACAGCCGCCGCGGCCGCGATCCCCGCGAACCAGAGCGCGAACGTGAGCGAGAGTTTGGACGACGCCAATTTCATAAAACCGCGCAAATCCCTAAGGGCGTTCTAGTTCAGCGGAAGTATCAACTCGCGACGCGCTTGCCCTTGAGGCGCATCACGAAGCCGATGACTTCCGCGACCGCCTTATAGTGCTCCTGGGGGATTTCCTGATCAACCTCGACGGCGGCATAAAGCGCGCGCGCCAGCGGCGGGTTCTCGACAATTGGAATTTCGTGGGTCTCGGCGATCTGGCGGATGCGTTTGGCGAGATAGTCGACGCCCTTGGCGACGACTTTCGGCGCGGCCATGGCATCCATATCGTACTGCAAAGTAATGGCGTAGTGCGTCGGGTTGGTGATGATGACGCTGGCCTTGGGGATCGCGGCCATCATGCGCTGGCGATGACGCTCCAGCCGCAAGTTGCGGATGCGGCCCTTGACCTTGGGATCGCCTTCCTGCTCCTTGTGTTCGTCCTTAACTTCCTGCTTGGTCATCTTGAGTTTTTCTTTATGAGACCAGCGCTGGTAGACGTAGTCGGCCGTGGCCAGCGCCACCATGACCAGCACCACCAGGAACAGGATCATGACGATCAGGCAGGGCGCGGTAGAGATATGACGCCTCCGAGTGAAGACGAACTTGCGGCAGCGTTAGCCGAAGCGGGCACCGATACGCCGCCTGCGGGCAAGGCCGGCGGCGGCGAGGCTGAAGCCGACGCCATGGCTGCCGAATGGGAGGCCATGCTCGGCGGTGCCGACGAAGGCATGGACGATCCTATGGGCGGCGGCGGCGGCGGCGGCGGCGGCGGCGGCGGCGGACGCGAGACCACGCGCGTTCTGAACCAGGACAAAATCGACAGTCTGTTGGGCTTCGACCAAGCCGGGGACGAGGGCTTGGACCGGGCTGGTATCCAGGCCATCTTGAACTCGGCGCTGGTATCCTACGAACGCCTGCCGATGCTCGAAGTGGTGTTCGATCGCCTCGTGCGCATGATGACCACCAGTTTGCGTAACTTTACGTCCGACAACGTCGAAGTGTCACTGGACGACATTCTGTCTCAGCGGTTCGGCGACTACCTCAATTCGATCCCCCTGCCGGCCATGTTGACGGTGTTCAAGGCCGAGGAATGGGACAACTTCGGCCTGATGACGGTCGACTCTTCGATGATCTACTCCATCGTCGATGTGCTGCTCGGCGGACGCCGCGGCACGGCGGCCATGCGCGTCGAAGGCCGGCCCTATACCACCATCGAGCGCACGCTGGTCGAGCGCATGATCCACGTGGTGCTGGCCGACCTTTCGGCGGCCTTCGATCCGCTGTCGCCGGTAACCTTCCGCTTCGACCGCCTGGAGACCAACCCGCGCTTTGCCACGATTTCACAGCCGTCCAACGCCGCCATTGTCGCGCGCCTGCGCATCGACATGGAAGATCGCGGCGGACGCCTTGAAATTCTGATCCCCTTCGCCACTTTGGAACCCGTCCGTGAACTGCTGCTGCAGATGTTCATGGGCGAAAAATTCGACCGTGACTCGATTTGGGAAACCCACTTGGCCGAGGAAATGTGGTTCACGGAAGTCCCGCTCGAAGCCGTGCTGGATACCCAGATCCTGCCGCTGAGCCGGGTGCTGGAGATGAAGGTCGGTTCCAAGTTCCTGCTGAATGCGACCCCTGACTTGCCCGTCGTGCTTCGCTGCGGCGACCAGCCGATGTTCGTCGGCAAAATGGGCAAGCGCGGCAGCAATATCGCCATCCGGGTCGATCGCCGGCGCCAGGCCGAGGTCAAATAAGCTTTTATTTTAAAGGGTGAGGGGTAAAACGGCCGGGGTTAACGGAATTTTATGACCCCCCTGCCACTTTGCACTTGAGACCGCCATAATTTGGCACCGCGTGGCGTTGATACTTATGATAATGCGGTGTGGCTCATAAATGTAGAGACAGTCATGACGACAGGAACGATCCTCGACGTTGTCGTTATTCTGCTGCTGGTCCCGACCATCGTTTACGCCATCATTTTGAATAAGCGCCTGACCGCCCTACGCCGTTCGCGCGAGGAATTATCCAAGGTCGTCAACAGCTTCAATGAAGCGACCATGCGCGCCGAAGCCGGGATTCCCAAGCTGAAGAAGGCGACCACCGAGGCCAATCAGACGCTGAAAGATCGCGTCGACAAAGCGCAGACCCTGCGTGACGACCTGGCCTTCATGATCGAGCGCGCCGAAGAACTGGCGAGCCGCTTGGAAGGCGCTGTGCGCGCCGCCCGCAATGAAGGCGTCGTCACCCACGGCCCGGCGGCTGCGCCGGCTAATACCTATTCACCAGCTGCTGCTCCGGCCTCGCGTCCCTTGGCGGAAACCGCGCCTCCTGCCCGGGGTTATGCCGTCGGTAATCCCGGCATGTCGGCCGTTGCGCCCGGCACGCTGACCGCCGCGACTTTGGCCCAGACCGCTGCCGGTTTCGAAGAGACCGCAGCCGAACTCCAGAATGCCTTGGGCGCTGCCCGTGCGTCCGAAGCCCGCGCCGGCGGCCCCGTTGGCGCCGCGGCCCTTGGTCTTTCCACGCCCGGCCCGCGCGCGAAGCGCACGGTTGGCGAACGAACCCTGGCTGACCGCGCACCCGAACGCACGATGACGACCGAAATGTCGGTTGACGAAGAACGCTCGGAAGCCGAACGTGAACTCCTTAAAGCCCTGCAATCGGCCCGCTAAAGCACATAAGATCTAAGGCACATTAGATATGTCCGCTCCCGCGATGCCCCCACGTCCCGTCCGGTCCGCCCGCGCTTACACCGGGCCCAAACCGATACCAGCACCTTGAAGCCAGGACCCGCCCTGCGCCTGTTGCCGGTGGTTATCATCGCCGCGGTATTTATGCTCGGCTTCCGGATCCAGGTGGTCGTGAAGGATTTGACGCATTTTGGCAGCAGCACCACCATTGAAGTGACCCAAGCCGCCGCGCTCGCCCAAGCTCAGGGCGCAGCACCCGCGACACCGACATCCGCTCCGGCGGCCGCGCCCGCCGCGGCTCCTGCGACGCCTGCTGCTCCCAGCGCCGCGCCGGCAGCCGCTCCCGCGGCCGAAGGCGCTCCGGCCGAAGGTGCCGATCATCCGCGACCAGAACGCCGAAGTCGCCGCGCGCATCTTTGCGCTCAGCTTCGCTTTCCAACAGTTGCGCGATAACCTGAAGGATCTGGCGGGCCGCGTCGCCGAACGGGCTTCAGCCAGATAAAGCCGCTTATCGCAGCGAGAATTCCACGGGCACGATCATTTCGATCTCGGCGCCTTCCAGCTCCGGCGGCGGCGCGGGAAGGGGCTGCGCACGCGCGAGCAGCGCGAGGCCTTCGTCGTTCAGCGTCACGAATTTGCATGGTTTCTCGAGCGAGGTCGCCGTCACATGGCCGCGCCGATCCATGGTGAAGCGCACGAAAACGACGCCGGTTTCGCGTTTGGCCCGGGCTCTGGCGGGATAGCGCTTGTTGTTGTTCAGGTGCCGCAGGAGTTTCGTCTGATAGGTCTCAATGGCGAATTTGGGATTGACCGTCACCGGCGTGGGCGAGGTGGTCAGCGCACGATCTGAGGGTGGCGCTGCAGTCGGCGGCGGCGGCTCGTAAATCTGTATCACCGGCACATCCATCGTGATCTGCGGTGTGGCCAGCAGCGGCTTGGGCGGGGGCGGCGGTTCGTTCTCGGCTTCCTTCTCCGGGAGCAGGCCGACCATCATCGTCTGACGCGGGAGCGGCGCCGGCTTGTGGTTCAAGCCCTGGATCAGGCCAAACAGCACCAAGGTCTGTACCGCCGCGGCGGCGACCAACACGCCCACGCGCTGCTTGCCGGTCGCGCCAGGTTTTGTGGCCTGGGGCAAAAGTGCCGCCAAGGACGGAGAGCCAGCGTACGGCTGGTCCACGGTCCGTGCCGTCTCACCGGCTGCGATAGGGCGGTAGTTCACAGAGTTCATAAGAGTGTTGACGTCCTGTGGCGGGAGACGATACTGCAACTCATGACTAATATCATTGATAATGAATGTCACTATCAAGATGGTTAAAGACCGTGGCCTTTTGCGGAATAAGATGATTTATATAACATTATCATATTATTAACTCCATCCTGAGAAGAACTTGACCGGCGCATTTGCCGGAAATTTTATCTTGCGGCGTTCACTAATCGCAATTAAGAGTAATTCGCATAATAGGGTCAAGCCGCATCTCGGGGGAAAACGACGATGATTCATACCGCTAAGGCTTCGACCAGCGTCTGCGCCTTACGGAACACCTCGGCCATCGGCCTCGCTATGTATTGCGCCGGCTTAGCTCTGCCGGCCGCCGCGCAACAGAACGCGCCCGTCCAATTGCCGTCGGTCTCGGTCGAAGATACCAACCTGCCGGACACGAACGTGCTGAATAAGGCCCCGGCGGTTAACATGCCGACGGCTAGTATCCTGGACACGCCGCAGGCGGTCAGCGTCGTCACCGACGAAACCATGAAGCAGCAGGCCACCACCACGGTGGGCGAAGCCTTGCGCAACGTGCCCGGCATCACCATTGCCATCGGCGAAGGCGGCACGCTCGCCGGCGATCAGTTCAAGATCCGCGGCTTCGACGCCAAGGATGACGTCTACCTCGATGGCCTGCGCGACTTCGCTGCCTACAGTCGCGACAGCTTCGCCTATCAGGAAGTTCAGGTCATGAAAGGCCCGTCCGGCCTGATGTTCGGCCGCGGCACCACCGGCGGCGCCATCAATACCATTTCCAAGACGCCGACGCTTGATACCTACATCAGCGGTCATGTCGAAGGCGGCAACGGCGCGCGTTACCGCGCAACCAGCGATGCAAATTATCAAATCAACGACACGACCGCCATCCGCGTGGCGCTCATGTACAACAACACCCACGTGGTTGATCGAGATATGGTCTTCTCGCATCGCTGGGGCCTTGCGCCGTCCATTGCCTACGGGATCGGCACGCCTTTCACGGTCTCGCTGTCCTACATCCATCAACACAGCAATAACCGGCAGGATTACGGTATTCCCGTTGCGAATCCGGCGGGCAGCATCTTTGCAATGCCGGCTTCGGAATACACCGTGCCGCGCAGCACGTTCCTGGGATTTGAAGCCGACAAAGATAGAAACGACGCCGACCTGGTTACCTCCAAGGCGACATATAATGTCGCTCCGTGGCTGACCCTGCAGAACGATGCGCGCGTGGCGTTTTATTCGCGCTATTTCCAATACACCGCCGTTGACCGCTGCGACGCAGCGGCTGCGACCAACTTCTGTTCTAACGTCGTGACAGGCGCCAACCCGACGGCGGCCCTGGCCGGTATTGGCGGCGGCGGTCCTTACCAGCAAGATAGCTGGGGCTGGCAGGACACCTTCAGCGCCAACGCCTCGTTCGACGTTGCCGGCATGCGCAATCAGCTGATTGTCGGCGGCGATATTTCCTATCAAAACGCCGACCGCACCGTCTATGCCTACAACTTGCCGACTTTGGCGCAATATACTTATCAGCTCGGCGATCACAGCCGGTCGCGCGCAAATATCGGCCGTAGCTTTTTCAACACCGATCACAGCCTGCCGCCGGGCTACACTGTTGTTCTGCCGACCCCGGCCAACGTCGCCGGTACCAATGCCACGGCGACGACCGTGCTCTATTCCAGCGGCAAGGCCAACGACTACGCCTTCTTCGCCACCGACCGTTTCTGGTTTACGCCCGAGATTTCGTTGATCGCCGGCGTGCGTGTCGACCGCTATATCGCCAACTATTCGGCCACAACGGTGGCGGGCGTTACCACGACGGCGCGTTCGCCCTCGACCATCGCCAATCCGCGCGCAAGCTTGGTCTATGAGCCGGACGATAAGACCACGGTCTATTTCTCCTACGGCAAGTCGGCGGTGCCGCAAGGCACGTCGGTCGTCGGTACGCCGACGCCGATCACCACCGCCAACCAGACGCTTGATCCTGAAAAGAGCCAGACTTTCGAACTCGGCGCCAAGTACAGCGTATGGGACGGCAAGTTGGGCCTGACAGGCTCCCTGTTCCAGGTGAAAAAGTCCAATGCCACCGTCGCTGATCCGAACACCGGTCTTGTCATTCTGCAGTCCGGCCAGGAGCAGCGGGTGAGGGGCTTTGAAACCTCGGCAACCGGCACCGTTACCGACGATCTCAACATTGTCGCGGCCTATACCTATCTCGATCCGATCATTACTTACGATCTGACCTGCGGCGGTACGCCTGTGGTCTGCAAACCCAACCCGTTCACGATTGGGAAAATGATCACCTTTGTGCCGCGCCATGCGGCGTCCTTCTGGATGGGCTACACACCCAGCCAGCTTGTACCAGGCCTGACCGTCGGCGGCGGCATTGTCTATCAAAGCCCGCTTCACAACGGCTACACCACCACGGGTACGGCGCCCAATCTCACCGGTATCTCGCGTTATGTCGTGATCCCGGAAACCATTCAGGTGGACGCGGTCGTGTCCTACGAATTCCTGAAACGCTACAAATTTCAGGTCAACATTAACAACCTTACCAACCGGCTGAATTATTCTCAGTCCTTCGGAAATCGTGGAACCCCGGCGCCGGGACGCGGCATCGTCGCCGCGCTCGATGTCAGGTTCTAAAGGATAAAAATGCTTGTCGAGATACCCAATCTGCTGACGAAGGAGGAGGTCGCGCACTGTCGCGACCTCCTTGGCGCATCTGACTGGGTGGACGGTAAGGTCACAGCCGGCGCTAAGTCGGCGGGGGCGAAACACAATCTTCAGGTGCCCGAAAGCTCACCGGCAGCGCTCACGCTGGGTGACTTGATTCTCTCTAAGCTGGGCAGGAACGAACGCTTTACCTCGGCATCGCTGGCGCTGCGCGTCTTTCCGCCCCTGTTCAATCGCTACGACAGCGGCATGAAGTTCGACACCCACATCGACAACGCCATTCGTTTCGTGCCGCAGGCTTTGACGGGCGGCGCCTCGATCCGTGTGCGCACCGACATGTCGGCGACGCTGTTCCTCACCGATCCCGCCGACTACGACGGCGGCGAGCTGGTGGTGCTGGACACCTTCGGCGAGCATCGTGTGAAGCTCGCGGCCGGCCACATGGTGCTGTATTCGGCGAGCAGCCGGCATCACGTCACGCCCACTACGCGCGGCAGCCGCTGGTCTTCGTTCTTCTGGATTCAAAGCATGGTGCGCGATGAAGCCGCGCGCGTGATGCTGTTTGAACTTGATGCCGCCGTGCAGGGGCTTCGCAAGCAATACGGCGACACCAGCGAAGTCGTCAGCTTGACCGGCCTTTATCACAACCTCATGCGTCGCTGGAGCGAGGCATGACGCGCTTTTCGGAGATAAGACCATAACCGATATTTCCGCCCCTTCAGCCACGCCCGCAAAAAAGGCCGCCGCTAAAAGTCCCTGGTCATACCGGACGCATAAGGCACCCTCCCTCACGGGAGGGCGTTTTTGCTTTTGGGGCATGTCGCCCCACAATCCGTTCTGAAAAAACTAAGCAGGCTTCGTGGGCTTTGTTACATCGTGGAAGGTCGTGAAGTCTCTGCGCTGATCCACCAGCCCGCCGATGGCGAGGTGCAACTCCGTGGGGTTCCCACGGGCCACCATAATCGTCTCCAAAGCCGCCTCATCCTTCGCTCGATCAACTGCCGCACTGGCGCGCACCAGATCGGATAAAGCCGCCCGCTCCTCCTGCGGCAACATATCCACCATTTCGAGACAGAAGTCGAAATAACCCAAGACCAGGGCCATGACGAACAGAACCGCCACTTGGCGCTGGTTCGCCGGGGCGGCCTCGGCGGCCAGCGGATCGCGGAAGAAAACCGCATCGGCCTGCATCATGCGTTCGCGGCTAAGCGTTGTGCGTTTCTCGAGCCGCTTGGTGGAGCGGTGCTGAAAATCGATGAAGCCATAAAAGTTCAGCCCCCTTGCCCGCAGCAGGAGTTCCAGCTCGGAGAACAACTCGATGCCCTGATAGGGCGCAAAGAACGGGACCTCGCAGATGACGCAGTGAGTCCGCTCCGACAGCGTGCGCGCGGCACCGGCTATGACCATGGCTTCGGCGCCCTGCACATCGAGTTTGATGACCTCGCCGGCGTGGGGCCCCTCGCCCGCGCCGCCAAAAATCAGCGCATCGAGCGGCACCAGATCGAGCGGTATCTCGCGCACCAGCTCGAAGCCAAGCAGCTTGTAGCGCTCGGCTACCGATGGCACCACCGGAAAGAGCGAGGAATTGTTCGGGCGCGCCAGCAGATGCAATGTCGCCCGCTCGGCTTTACCGCCCAGCGCCTTGGTGAGAACCTTTATGGCGGCCCAGCCGGCGTTCTTCTCGCGCGCGGCAATGCGTGTTGCTTCCTCGGCGTCAGGCTCAAAAGCCAGCGCGGCGACCACCGGAGCAAGGGGCCGGAACAACTCGTCCACGCCCCATCGCGCGCCGACGTCGACCAACCCGAGCGGCGCCGCAGCCAGCCGCTTTGCCAGGGGCGTGCTGAAAAAGCCCGCTTTGGCTAGGAACTCACGGGTTACCAACGGTTGCGACATTTTAGGGCTACAGTTCGCGCGACGTGCGCTGATCGAAATAGTGGCCGCGCCGGAACAACATCTGACGCCGGCCGGTTCCGCGGTATTCGAGGCTCATGGCTTCGTAGTCATCAAGCGGCAGAACCCGAAAGTCAAAGCTAATGCGGGTATGGTCGGTGTCGTTGTATTGCGTTGCGTGCAAACACCGCGGGTCGAAGGCCAGCACTTGGCCATAGGGCAGATCGACCGAATGACTGATCGCATGACAGCGCGCGGCCAGCACTTCGTCGGTTTGCACTTCACCGGCCAGGCGCGAGAAATCCAGGCCCAGCTTGTCCAACTCACCGATGCTGGCGGTCAAATCGGCGATCAGCATTGACGCGTGGCCAGACGCACCGCAGACCGGCAACCAAAGATTCAGCTCCTGTGGAGGATGACCCAGCATGATGTCGGTATGAAAACGCGGGCGCCAATTGAATCCTGTTTGATGAGGAAAATGAAACCTGATTGTCGGGGTCGACTGAAAAACAAAATCACCTTTGACGATTTGCGGGCCTGCGAAGTCGCGCAAAAAGGCTTCATAGGCTGAAACGAACTCCGTATCGGTATCATAGAACTGCCGACTCACTTCGTTCAGCTCACCGTCATCCAGCGCAGTCAAAGCCGGCGGCAGAATATCGTGTAGTTTTTCCAAAGACGGAATCTGGGCAAGGTGCGATTCAGGGACGAGCCCCTTGTTCACCAGCAACCGCCGAATGTGTCGATCAAAGGGATAAAGTTCCGTATCGTAAATTACGATGAGTTGACCATCCGCAGCGCGGCCAAGCTTGCTGCCGCGATTGAAGTCCGCGCGAAAGCGGCGGGCGTCCTCGCCCTGCCAACGAACCGTATTATGAGTCGTGTAGGACATGATCGTCTACGCCGTAACAGTCGACAGATCGATGGGCGAGCGCCGCGCGTAATTGCCGGAACGGAAGGGCGCGCCCTGGCGAATGTATGTATTCAGCAAAGCGTGGCGCCATTTGTCGGAGCCATTGTCATGAGAGGAATGCACCACCAGGCTATGCAAGAAAATGACGCTGCCCTGGCTAATATAAAGGTCGACACCCGCGGCGTGGCCTTCTGGCAAAATCGAGCGCTGCGCGCCGGCATTGGGATCCTGGTTGGGGCTCACAGGTCCTGACAGTTTCTCCACCGGCAAAACGCCGTACCGATGCGATCCGGGATACATAACAAGACCGCCGTTGGCCGGCGACACATCAACCAGAGCCGTCCAAGCGGACACGAAAGCGCCTTCGGGCGCTTCGACAAAAAAGTTGTCCTGATGAGCCGCGAAGCCGGGCGTTCCCGGCCAACCGAAAAACAATTCCGACTGAAGGCCGTGCACGGCCCCGCCGCACAGCTGCTGTATGATGGTGGTGAGGCGTTTGTCGGCCATGGTGCGCAGAAACAGCGCATCAACCCGATGCGGGCTCATGAGTGGACGGAAAGTGCCGTCGCCTTTGGCCGCAAGGTCTTTGCCGGCGGCGATGAGACGTTGGCACTCGGCGGCGGAAAAAACCTCGGGCTCGATATGATAACCGCGCTCGTTATAAAGACGGAGTGCCTCGGCGGGATCCTCGGCAAAACGGATGTCGGCTTTATTCTTGTTAAACACGATATTCCTCAGTGATACCTCAGTGGTATTTCGGATGTGGCATTTCGGATGCCAAGGCGCGCTTGCGATTTTGGCGCCGATCCTCATGGTGCGCGGTAGCCCCGGGGTAGGCTGGCGTCCGCCTGAAGGTGGCGAGAATGTAGGCCAGCCCAGGAAGAGGTGTCAACGCCGGACTAAAAGTGCGGCGCTGCGGGCGGCAAGAAAGGCCCTAATATAAGGCGTTGCGCGCACACTTACTCTACCAGAGCCTGCGGATATAAACATAGCCAAGACTTCGTGACTTTGTTAGCTCTTAAAGAGATGCATGGTGGGGGCGTTTTCTTGTCAGCCGCGAACGAAACTGAAATCGAGTACAAGACTCAGACCTTGGCTGAGTGGTGCGGAGCGCATAACCAGCCGTATACCTCCATAGAGCCCGGCGGCGGCATGGTGCAGCGGTTCGGCGTTGGGCAAAAGTTTTTGGATGTTACATCGCCGCCGGTTTTTTTGGGGCGTCTTAGCGATAGCCTGATTCTGCCAGTGTCTACATTCAGCTGCACACCCGATCATACACTTATACATGCCGGACTAACCCATCGCGACTATGCGCTGGCGAGCGATATTGGGCCTTTTCTTATTGAAGACTTAGCCGAAAATAAATTTCTGCTGCGCATTCCCAACAATATGCCGACGGTAGACCAGGAATGCATTTTTCTGGGCGGCAGAGCCAACTTCGGCCATTTCCTTTTTGAAAGTCTAATGCGCTGGGCCATCGGGTCGCAGATTCCAAACAGTGACTCATTGCCCGTCGCCATTTACGACGGCTTGCCGGCACGGTTTTACGAATTCCTAGACCTGGCCGGCATCCCCAAAACACGACGCATCCTGTTGGACCCCGCGGTTCCCACGCGCTTTAGACGGTTGTGGCGCGCCTCTAGCCCTTTGTACCGTAGTGCAGATAAGGATCCCCTCTGGTGGCCCGAGGGTGTTCGATTCATCAATAGAGAGGTTAGATCGCGTGCGCTATCCAACGACAGCCCACCGAACACAACGCCTCGTCCGATACTTTACGTCGCGCGCGGCGCGGAAAATTGGCGCCGGATTCTCAATGAAGCCGACGTTATAGAATGTGTGCGGCGATATGGCGGAACGCCCGTTAGTTTCGACGGCTTGCCGGCGAAGGAGCAGGTTCAGATGGTGGGCAATGCCCGCGCCATGATTCTGCCGGTTGGCGCGGCCGCAGCCGTCAGTCTTTTCGCACCTATGGATTGCGCAGTGCTAGAACTGGTACCGCCAACAATTGGCGCTCTTTTTGGTCCCGTCGCCTATGCGACCTGTCTCGGCCAACCCTATGTTCGACTTCTGTGTCCGTCTGCAACCCCGGCCGATGTTGCGGCGGCAGGTCTTAAAATTCACAGCATCGAGAGAATCGATACCGACTACTGGGTCGATTGCAACAAATTAGAAGCGGTTTTAAAAACCGTGCCCCCAGGTTAACGGGCATCGCTTTTCAGCGAGGCCGCCAAACCACAAGCGAGTAGGCCTCATGGAACTGACTGCCAAAACCTAAGCGGCGCACGTCCAGCATCTCGATCAATCCCTGCTCGGCATAGCGCTGCAAGGCCGGCAAATAGTCTTGCAAATAATTGCGCTTCTTATGATACCGGATCGCCAGCGCGTCGAATAACTGGGCCGGATCGTACAATTCAACTATCGGTTCAAAATGCACGCAGAGCCTGGGCTTGGCCTGCATGAGCATGTCGAAAAGCGGCTGGAAGCCTGATCCCAGCTGTTCCATCGAATGGACGGTCAGCACGGCAGTGTCCGAATCAATCGCCAACCGCTCGCGGCCCTCAAGTGTCAGCATATTGAATTGCATGCCTGAAATTTTGGATCCCGACTCCTTCGAAGCCAGATCCAATATTTCAACGGAGGCGCGCGCCCAATCGGCGCCGACCAGTTTAGCCTGGGGCAGAATGTCGCGCAGCAGCAGCAAATTGAGGCCGGTTCCGCAACCAAGCTCCAGCACCGAAGTGCTGCCGGCAAGGTAGCGGCTGTAGGCAATCCGGCGCAGCAGAACGTCAACATCGGTGACAAAAGTGTCGTTGGGCGCGCAGGCATAGTCGCCAGCCAATCGCAGGACCATCTGGTTCCTGAAATACTGCGGCTTTAAGGATCTGAGGTTGAACCCTTCGCGGGCGACGACGTCGCGAATTTGACCCCAGCCGCGCTCCCAAACCGCTGAATCATTCTCGCCGGAAATGCGCAAGCTCGGGTCTTCCAGATGTTTATGCACATCGCGGAGGATTGCTTCGCGCTCCGAGGCCGAGGGGCGACGGTAAGAGAGCGGCGGGACGCCATGAGGACCAAGGACTTGGCGCACGTCGGCCGCGGATATGCCGAAAAGCCGCGCTAAATTCTCGGCATCGAGATGAATGTCCGACATGGCGCTAATCGGCAATTCGCAAAGTCTTGAGGGCTACTTCATAGCCAACCGTCGAATGATCCGTGCCGCGATATTCGAGCAACGGCTCGGAGGTCACCACCAAACGTCCGGTGCCGTAATCCAGCCAGTCCGCCGTCGGAAACAGAATTCTATAGCCATCGCTCGGTTGCGCACGATCACTTGGCAATTCTTGCTTCGCCAGACACCTGAAATCCAACGATACGCGCAGGCCGTCGCCGCGCTTCTGCGTTTGGTGCAACAAGAATGGATCGAACAGAATCATTTCGCCCAACTTGAATGAGGCATCATATTTTACCGCCGTCTCGGCCACGGCGTGACCTTCGTTAAAGTCCTTGAGCCGCCCCTGATACTTTTCAGGAAAATTTTCCGCCTCAAAAAAATGCACGCCGACCTTATCGATATCACCGAGAATTGGCATCATAAAAACAATCGCGCCCGCCGGATCGCCCGCCCAAACGTCGGCGTGCGGTTTAGTCGCTGAACGCGGCCGCCCATCCAGAGTTTGGTTCGGGGCGCCTGAAATCAAACGGACGTTCAACGGAAACTGACACGCCGAAAAATGTCGATCCAGGCCGAGATCCATGAAGGTCTTTGCGACAATGCGGTGCAGACTGTTGTAGGCAAGAATATTCTCGGATTTCGGGAGAACGAGCCCGTTCGGCGTAATATTCGGCAACGCCTTAATCTCTGATGCGTATGCCCCGAGCAAATTGTCGGAGAGGGTGAAGCACTTGTCGGGGAAAAAGCTGATCAGCGATTGCCAAATATAAATTGTGACCGCCGAAGTAATGCGCGAGAAAAGCGCTTCCTTAAGTTGAATCGATTTCAGCAAATTGAAGCTTAATACAACATCGAGGCCTTGGGTAATCTGCTCAAGGCGATGAAAACGATCCGGAAATTGCATTTGGAAGACTTTTAGGGTCTATTTCTAGGCGGGTCATTTTAAGCTAAATTAGCTTACGAGTACTCGCAAGTTTTTTAACCTCTGTAGGCTGCAGTCAGCCCGATTTTTTAAACAATCTAACCGAGATCGTACGCCTGGTTGGATGTCATTGCTGCAACCCAACGGAGGCTTTTTATGGGAGCGGTTCTTGTCGACGCCAAATGAAACTGAGCGTGCATATAAGGTTCAGACCTTGGGTGAATGGTGCGCAGCGAACAACGAACCGTATGCTTTGCTAGAGGCTGGCGGCGAGCTGGTGCGTCGCTACCCGGGCGCGCAGGCAGGTGAATTTTTCGATATTAAAACACCGCCTGTATTCGTTGGTCGACTTCGCGACACCGTCGTCCTGCCTGTATCCACGTTTAACTGCACACCCGATCACGCGCTTATATATGCCGGGCTGACACACCGTGACTATGCGCTGGCCAGCGACTTAGGGCCTTTTTTGGTTCAAATTCTTTCGCAATCGCTATGCCAATTGCGCATTCCCAACGAAATGCCGGTGGTGGAGCAGGAATGCATTTTCCTGGGCGGACGGGCCAACTTCGGCCACTTCATTTTTGAGAGTCTAGCGCGCTGGGCCCTAGGCGCACGGATCCCGGGAAGCGGCTCTTTACCGGTTGCCATTTACGACGGAATGCCCGAGCGGTTTCACGAATTTCTTGAGTTGGCCGGAATTCCACGGGCACGGCATCTCCGAATAGACATGAATCTCCCGACCCGCTTTAAGCGTGTATGGCGGGTCTCAAGCCCGCTGTACATGGGCACGACACCGACCGGTGCGCACGCCCCTCTTTGGTGGCCTAAAGGCGTTGGATTTATTCACAGCCAGGTCAGGTCTGGCGCGGGATTACCCGATGGCCCATCGTCTCTATCAGAACGGCCGATACTTTATGTAGCGCGCGGCCCACAAAAATGGCGCCGCATTCTCAATGAGGCCGAAGTCATAGAATGTGTGAAAAAGTATGGTGGAACGCCCATTACGCTCGACGGCCTGTCGGCGCAGGAGCAAGTTCGACTTGTGGGAAATGCCCGCGCAATGATTCTGCATTCCGGCGCCGCCAATGCCATCAGTCTTTTTGCTCCTCAAGACTGCGCGATTGTGGAATTTCAACCAACCTCGGTCAGCGCCTTTTTTGGTCCTGTGGCGTATGCAAGCTGTCTCGGCCAGCCCTATCGTCGCATTCATTGCCGGGTCGCGACAGCCGAAGAGGCACTGGCGGCAGGTTTCCCCATGAATAGCGAGTACGGTTTCGACGCTGACTATTGGGTCGATTGCCAGGCATTAGGGGCGGCTTTGAAGTCGTTGCTGCCGTAAAGCGCCGCCTTACGAACAGTCTGTTCAGCTTTAGAGGGACAGCATCTTCAATAAAAAAGGCGCCGTTCCGTTGGAAGGGCGCTCCTTTTCGCTTGCAGCATGAGAAACCCTAATCAGAACGGTGCGTACGTTCCATACGCTCGTGGCGCTCTTGGGCTTCGACGCTCAAGGTCGCGATCGGGCGGGCTTCCAGGCGCTTGAGGCTGATAGGCTCGCCGGTTTCTTCGCAGTAGCCGTAGGAGCCGTCCTCGATACGCGCGAGAGCGGCGTCGATCTTGGCGATCAGCTTACGGGCGCGGTCGCGCGTCCGCAGCTCCAGCGCGCGCTCCATCTCGGCGGAGGCGCGGTCGGCCAAATCAGGCTCCTGCAAGCCGCCCTCCTGAAGACTCTCTAACGTCTCCTCGGATTCCTTCAACAGCTCGCCGCGCCAGTTGATCAACTTGCGGCGGAAATACTCCAGCTGCTTGGGATTCATGAACGGTTCTTTTTCGGTAGGCCGATAATCCGGCGGAACCGTAATGGTCATGTGCGTCAATTCGCGTCCCCATTCTATAACGGCGCGGGACTATATGGGGGGGTGCCCCTGTTCCGCAAGGGCGGCTATAATGTTGTTTTTATTACATTTTATTCTTTGGGGAGCGCCGCTGGGTCCGGAAACAGACGCCGCGCTGGGCGGTTTTAGCCAATCCGGCGGCTAAGTTTCGCCAGCTTAACTTCGGCCCTGAGTTCGATCTCATCGAGCAGGCGCGAAACCACCGGGTCGGGTCGGCGCCGCGTTCGCGTTTCTCGCGCACCAGGTGAGCGAGTTCCTGCAGGCGATCCTTAGGAATACTGCCCATGAGTAGGCCGCGGCGAATCTCTTCGAGGCGGTCCAGAATCTCGGCACCCACTGAGTGGCCCGATTGGAATGTTAGTTTAGAGCATGCGTTCGATCCATCATGATTTGAGAATCCTCGAGTCACGGATCAAAAGGTTTAATTTTTTAGAGGGGCCGTTTGACAGATGTAGGGGGAGCATTTATTCTTGTTCTGCTCATCCTAACCTCCTGAAAGGAGAGTCTGCGTGAGCAGAATATGGCTGAGACGACAGAAATGTCGCAACGTGTGTCCTAGAAAAGGAGCTTCGCTATGAGTGATATTACCCTCTCGAGTGCAACGCGCAGCAATCTGCTGTCGCTACAAAGCACGACCAATGAGATTGGTCGTACGCAAGAACGTCTTGCCACCGGCCTCAAAATTAACAGCGCAATCGACGACGCGCTGGCCTTCTTCAAAGCCCGCAACCTCAACAGCCGCGCCTCCGACTTGGCCTCCATTAAGGATGCCATCAACGGCGGTATCAGTGTGTTGACCGCGGCGACGCAAGGTCTCGAGTCGATCGAGTCGGTTCTGAAGCAGATGAAAGCCTTGGCGCAGTCCGCCATTTCTGCTCCGGAAAGTTCGACCCGCGCGAAACTTGCCAGCCAGTTCAACGAACTGCGCAGCCAAGTGGATAACCTGGCTGAGGATTCAAGCTTCAACGGCGTCAACCTGCTGAAGAACTCGTCCGGCACTTTCCAAGCCGGTGCCGACCAATTAACCGTGAAGTTCAACGAACGCTCGGACCAAGCGGCCGTCAACCAGTTGGTGATCAGCGGCTTGAAGTCTGCCGACTTCAGCACGATCGTCGCCACCTCCGCCGTTGCAACCGGTACTGCCGGTTCCGCCACGGTTTGGGGTCAGACGGGTTCCAAAGCTGTTACGGCCATCAACGCCTCGATCCGCGCCATCGACTCGGCCCTGGTGACAGTGCGTCAGGCCGCGGAAGCGTTCGGTACCAATTCGGCGTTGCTCTCGATCCGCGCCGATTTCACCACCAACCTGATCAACACCCTCAAAGCGGGTGCTTCGGACCTGGTGAACGCCGACTTGAACGAAGAGTCAGCCAACCTGCTGTCTCTACAGACACGTCAGCAATTGGGTACGATCTCGCTGTCGATCGCTCAGCGTTCTGAGCAGTCGATCCTGCGGCTGTTCTAAGGCGTGGCGTTCGGCGATTTATAAGCGGAACCGTTTCATGGCCACGCAGACTCTTCGTAAGGGCTTTCCCCGCCGCCGGCCCTTGGGCCGGGACCTTTGCCAGCGTGGCCTTCACGCCCTGCGCCCATCCATTCATGCCGCGCGCGCGGCCCGCTTGACGCGCCTTCTGCCGTCGACGCTCTACGTCGACATCTTCATGGTCCCCAAAATGGCACATCGCGCGACGTCGAGGCTCTTATGCCGCTCAAACTGACGCTCAAGCCCAACGAAAAAGTGCTGATTGGCACGTCGGTCATCGCCAACGGGCCGGCCAAAACCGAATTTGTGGTGCTAAATCGCGTACCCGTTGTGCGGGAAAAGGACATCATCACCGAGGAGAAGGCGGATACCATCGCCAAAAAGCTCTATGTGACGATCCTCAACATGTATATCAATCCCACCCGGGAAAAGGATTACCATGGAATTTACTTCGTTTTAATGAGACAAATGATTGTAGTACCCATGGACGCGCGGGCAGTCGACCTGATGGTCGAAATGTCCCAGCACATTTTGGGGGCCGACCACTACCGGGCGCTCAAGCTGTGTCGCCAGTTGATCAAGTTTGAGGCGGAGGCCTTGGCGAATGTCAAAAGATAAAGTTGCAGCCTACGCGCAGCAACAAAAGCTCAGTCTTTCGCCGCGCGAGAAGGCCCACGCCATTGTCGACATGTTGCTGGCTTTCGACAAAAAGCAATAATCCCGCGCGGGCCCGAAGGCGGATTGTGAACCGCTTTTTGGGCATCGCGTGAGCGCCATGCTGTACGGCGCCTATCGCATCCTTACCAATATCGCGGGTCCGGTCCTGCCCTCCTGGCTCAACTACCGGGTCCGGCGCGGCAAGGAAGACCCTGCGCGCCGTGGCGAGCGCAGCGGCATCGCCTCCCGATCCCGGCCCGCGGGTCGCTTGATATGGTTCCATGCCGCCAGCGTCGGTGAATCACTTTCCATCCTGCCTTTGATCGATGCGAGCCTCGCGCGCGGCTGGCAGGTCGTTGTCACCACCGGCACCATGACCTCGGCGCATCTGCTGGCCGAGCGCATGCCGTCCGCGTCCATCCATCAATATGTGCCGCTAGACTATCTGCCGTGGGTGCGGCGCTTTATGGACCACTGGAAACCGGACTTGGTGCTGTGGACGGAGTCCGAACTCTGGCCCAATACCCTCATTGAAATCGCCGCCCGGAAAATTCCCGCCGTTCTGATCAATGCCCGGCTTTCGGACCGCACCTTCAAGGGCTGGCAGTGCGCCCCTGGTTTTGCACGTCAGATTCTGGCGGTCTTCGCGTTGGTCGTCGCGCAATCGGATGACGACAAAGCGCGCTTTGTGGCGCTCGGCGCGGCGCAGGTTGTTGGCGCGGGTAACCTGAAACTGGCAGCGGCACCCTTGCCCGTCGACGAGAAGGCCCTTGAGACCTTGCGCGCGGAGATCGCCAAGCGGCCGCGCTGGCTCGCGGCCAGCATTCACCCGGGCGAAGACGTCATCGCCGCCCAGGCTCACCATGCCGTCAAACCGCACCACCCCGGCCTCTTGACCATTATTGTGCCCCGCCATCCGCAAAAGGCCGGCGACATGGCCGCTGCCCTTACAACCATGGGCCTGAAAGTCGCCCGGCGCAGCGCTGCTGAGCCGATCCTCCCCGCGACCGACATATATATAGCCGACACCATGGGCGAGCTGGGCTTGTTCTACCGGCTCTGCGACCTGGCGTTCATGGGTAAATCGCTGGTGGTCGGCGGCGGACAGAACCCGGCCGAGGCCGCCCAGTTGGGTTGCGCCCTCATGCTGGGTCCCGATATGAGCAATTTCCGCGATACCGCGGCGGACTTCATCGCCCGGCGCGCGGCGATCGAGGTCCGCAATGCCGCCGCCTTAACGGCCGGCGTGGAGTGGCTCTTGCAGGATACGCGCACGCGCGCACGCATGAGCGAAAGCGCCCGCGCCGCCGTCGCGCGCCACGCCAATGCCGTTACGGAGACTTTGGCCCATCTCGCCCCCTATCTCGGGGACGCTTAAATCCGATAGATTGCCGGTTCATGGATTCCGATTCCGAACGCAAACTGCGCGAACTGCGGCTGAACCTGGCGGAGGTCTGCCTGGAAGGCCGCGTTGACCGTATCGCCGCGCTGTGCCGCAACCCCGCCGGCGACGCGCTCTTGACCATGATCAATTCCGGCGTGCGTCACCTGGCCATGAACAAAGCCGATCAGGCCGTGGCCGAACGCTGTCACCGCATTCTCAGCGTCGAGCACGACATCGGCCGCAAGGTCGCGGCCTATCTCGCCCTCAGCCTGTTTTCCTTTCCGCACAGCATCGAGCGGTCCTTCGATATCGTCGATGTTCCCACACCGCTGCTGACCTCGGTCATCAAGGTGCTGTTGGCCGTGCCGCTGTTTTTCACACGCGACGGCGCGCGGCGGCGAGCGCTGGCCCACGTTGAGGCGACCGTGCAGGAAATCCACAAGGCCGTGACGGTGATCGATGAGGCCGATTTCCGCGCCGAAGTGCTGAACGGCTTCATGGGTGGCTACGTCGTCACGGCGATTTACGCCGAGGACGTGCCCTTGCGGACGCTGGCGCAACGCCGCGCCGATTTGATCCGCATGTATCTCGACCTCAATGGCTTAGCCCGCGACATCACACCGCCGCCGCGTGGCGCCGACGAGACGACCATACGCCTTGGCATCCTGTGTCCGGGCACCATCAGCGAGACCGCCGCCGTGCGCGGCCATCTCGTAGGACTGGACCGCGATATCTTCCAAGTCATAGCCTTCGTGCCCGATGAAGCCGCAACCACCGTCAGCGCCGGCTTCGAGGATTTGGCAGACGATTTCATCGCGCTGCCCGTCGGCGACATCGCCCGCGCCGCCGAGATTGTCGCCGGTGAATCCCTCGACATCCTGATGGTCGGCGCCAACGCCACCAATACCTGCCGCTTCCCCTGGACGCTGCTGATGGCCCAGCGTCTCGCGCGCCTGCAAGTCGCCATGCACTTCTGCAGCCTGACCACCGGCTTTAAAACGATCGATATTTTTATCAACGGCAAGCTCAACGAACCCGAAGATGCCCAAGACGACTACACCGAGGAATTGGCCCTCACGCCGGGCTCGTCCAACCACTATGTCTTTTCAGGGGGAACGGTCACGCCCGCAACGTTGACACGCGAACAACTGGGCGTACCCGATGCCGCCCTGCTGCTGGTGTCCGGCGCCAACTTTTTCAAGATCGGGCCCGACTTGATCAACGCCTGGGCGCGCATCCTCGAGGGCGTGCCGGCGGCCCACCTTTTGATGTATCCCTTCAATCCTAACTGGACGACCCATTATCCGCATAAAGATGGATTTCTTCGCTTTGTGCAGGAGCGCTTCGCCGAACGCGGCGTCAATGTCGACCGGCTGCATGTGCTGGAGGCGCAGCACAACCGTGCGCCCATTCTGGGTGTACTGAAGCTGGCCGATCTTTACCTCGACAGCTTCCCCTATTCCGGCGCCGTATCGCTCATGGACCCGCTCAGCATGGGTTGTCCGCCGGTGGTCCGCGAAGGCCATACCGCCCGCTGCCGGCAAAGCGCCGCGCTTTTACGCGAGATCGGACTGGATGTACTAGTGACGCGCTCGACCGAGGATTACATCACGTTCGTCACGCGGCTTTTGCACGATCACAGCCTGCGCCGCGAAATGTGCGAAGCCGTGCTGGACGTCTCCAAATACGCGCACCTGCAGGAACGCGGCATCGGTCAGCATGTGGGTGACGTGCTGCTGGCGGCGCTGCGCAATAAGCTCAAGAGCGCCGTAATTTAATAATTTCGGAGTCCTGCTTAGCGGCCAACGCGTCCTCGAGCCGGGCGATGTGGTCGTTGCGGATGGCATTAGCCACGCGCAATTCGGCGATGCGCTTTTCCTCACCGACATAGAGCCGTGCGACCGTTAGCAGCGCTTCGGCCCGCGCCGGATCGCGCACACCAATCAGATTCATGCGGTCCCATTCCGGCGCCGGAAAGGCCTGGATGCGGTTGACATTGGTCAGGCTGCGGATGGAAAAGCTGTTGTCGTCGCGCCAATGGGCGCCGATTACGGCATAGCCCATATTGGCTAGCGATGACGCCAGGGAATCCGCGTCGGCGACATTGTTGAAGGCGCAGTTGAACTTCACAATGGCCGGCTGACATTTGCTGATGCGTGCGCCGGCATCACCGGCCAGAAACGATGCCTCGCACGAGACCAACGTACAATTTGCCGCGTCATCGTCGCGGCAGGTCGTGGCGGGAACACGCGCAAGATCAATCTCGGCACTGGACTTAAACCCGGGCGCGGCCAGAACCCGCCATCCCGCCGTGGCATAATGCTGCATTTGCGTGGATGATGCCGCCGACAGAAATACCGCCACCGGAGCCGCGCGGCCCGGGCGCAGGATATCTTCAGTGAATATGATCGGGATATCCTCGCTCAAATTGTGACCTAGGGTTACCTGCATCTCTACCCGGCGCTATGGTAGAAGACTCGCCAGCCGCCGTCACGCTCGGATAAGTTAAGCGCCTCGAATCGGAAGGAACGCCTATGAGCGATGAAAACGGTTCCCCACTCCCCCGCAATCCCATCGTAAAGACCGCGAAAGCCGTGCAGCGCGCCATCGACAGCCATTGAACCAGTCAGGATCGGACCGACCATCATGGCGGGCCTCGTGCTGGTGGTCATGGAAACGCGCAAAGCGTAGCCCTGGCCTTTACATCGCAAAATCGAGGCCCAGGTCCAGGCACGGCGCGGAGTGGGTGATCCATCCCACGGAAATCAGATCAACGCCGGATTCAGCAATCGCTGGCGCCGTGGCTTTGGTGATCGAGCCTGACGCTTCCGTCACGGCCCGACCGGCCACGCGGGCCACTGCGTCCTTAAGCTGCGCGGGCGCCATGTTATCCAGGAGAATTTGATCCACACCTTCGGCCAACGCTTCCTCCAGCTGCACCAAGGTATCGACCTCGACTTCCAATTTCACCCCGCGCGGCGCGCTGCTTTTGGCGGCGCGGATGGCTTGGGCGACGCCGCCGGCAGCGGCGATATGGTTGTCTTTAATCAACACGGCGTCATAAAGACCCATGCGATGGTTGACACCGCCGCCACAGCGCACGGCGTATTTTTCCAGGACACGCAGACCCGGCGTGGTCTTGCGCGTGCAACAGACTTTGGTCTTCGTGTGGGCTATGGCCGCGGCGATCTCGGCCGTAGCGGTTGCAACGCCCGACAGATGTCCCAGAAAATTCAACGCCACGCGTTCGGCCTTGAGGATCGAGCGCCCGGCGCCGGAAATTTCCATTAGCACGGCGCCGGGCGTCACGGGCGCGCCGTCGGCGAGCTTGGGTACAAGCCGAAGCGTTTCATCGACAATCTGAAAAACGCGCGTCGCGACAGGCAGCCCCGCCATGACGCCGGCTTTCCGCGCGGCGATCACCGCCGTCGCGCGGCGCTCAGGCGGAATGACGGAATCGGTGGTGATATCGCCGGCCTCGCCGAGATCCTCGGCCAACGACCGGCGCACGATGTCGTCGATGATGGCCCGCGAGGGAACGTCAGGAATTGTCATGTACGCTAGGGCGCCCGCGCGGCTACGTGCCGGGGCTCCAGCCGGTCAGCATGCGTTCGACTGAAACACGCGCGCGAACGGCAATGGCCGGGTCGATATGCACCTCGATCTCTTCCTTCTCCAGCGCGTTCAGGATGTTGGAGAGTTCGATGCGCTTCATGAACGGGCACAGATTACAGGGACGCACGAAATCAAGGTCGGGGTACTCGGCGGCGACGTTGTCGCTCATGGAGCATTCCGTCACCAGCACGACCTTGACCGGGCGGTGTTTGGCGACATAGTCGATCATGCCGGCCGTGGAACCGGTGTAATCGGCTTCCGCGACAACCTCAGGCGAACATTCGGGGTGCGCCAGCACCACGACGCCGGGATTATTTTCGCGCATGCCGCGGATATCGGACGGCGTGAACATCTCGTGGACCACGCAGCGACCCTTCCAGGTGATGATCTCGGTCTTGACCTTTTTGGCCGTGTTCAGCGCCAGGTATTCATCGGGCAGCATGATGACGCGCGGTACCTTGAGGCCTTCGATGATTTCCACGGCATTGCCCGAGGTGCAGCAAATGTCGGACTCGGCTTTGACTTCGGCCGAGGTGTTGACATAGGTCACCACCGGCACGCCGGGGTATTGGGCTTTCAACTTGCGTACGTCCTCAGCGGTAATCGATTCCGCCAACGAGCAGCCAGCGCCGCTATTGGGGATCAGCACCTTTTTGCTCGGATTGAGGATCTTGGCGGTCTCGGCCATGAAGTGCACGCCGGCCATGACGATGATATCGGCCTCGGTTTTGGTGGCGCTGCGGGCCAGCGCCAGTGAATCACCGGTGATATCGGACACGCAGTGGAAAATCTCCGGGGTCATATAGTTGTGACCCAGGATCACGGCGTTCTTTTGCACCTTGAGCTTATTGATGCGATCGATGATCGGCGCAAACACCGGCCATTCTACTTCCGGAATGACATGCTTCACCTTGTCGTAAAGGTGCGCGGTATTGCGCTCCACTTCCGACGTGAAGCGCAGGTCCTTGGCGGTCGAGTGCGTCGTGTTGACCACATTCATGGCGGTCGCCTTTTATGACAGTATCTCAATAATTATACTTAAAGTGAGCATATATACGCTGTAGAAAAAAAACGTACGTGACGCGTTAACGCAAACGGTAGGGCCCTAAGATAGGGATGTCAAGGCTGGCTTCAAGCCGCGAGATCGCCTAAAATTTCCAAATATCATAATAAAATCAACTAATAAGCTGCCCTATTCGGCGCGCTTGCTCACCTTAACCGGAACACGTACACCGGGTGATGGACGTTCGTGCACAACTTCCGGACGGAATCGAAACAGCTCAGCGGGCCGTCCGCCGGTCTGGGCCGAGATATGCCCGGTGGGCTCGACCAAGCCCTCTTGAGCCACGAGCCGGCGGAAGTTCTGCTTATGCAGCCGCCCGCCCGACAAGGCTTCCACCGCCCGCTGCAGCTGAAACAGGGTAAAGGTCGGGGCCATAAGTTCGAAGATCACCGGCCGATATTTGATCTTGGCGCGCAGGCGGCCCATGGCCGTGGCCAGAATCCGGCGGTGATCCTTGGTCAGGGCGGCGCCGGTGTGGGTGTGGGTGTGGATAGTAGTCAGATCAGCAGTCACTTCCAAACGTGCATCGAGCGTGGCTTCGAAAACCAGGCCGGCTTCGTACAGCAGTTCATAGCGGTCCAGGACACGCTCATTGTCCCAGGAACCACCTTCCAAAGCAAAAGCCAGATTCACGCGTTCGCGCCGCCGGCTGCGGTCAGGCTTGCTTTTGGCGCCCTCCGCCCACTTGGTAAGATGCGGCACGATCAACTGATCATTGATGGTCGGGACGCCGTCGCGCCAGTCTTCCCACGGAAAATAGCGGTACCAATCGCCCCAGGAGGACTCGCCGGCGTCCTTCAGGGCGGTCTGGCGCACCAAGGCGAGGTAACCCACCGAGACCGGCCTGGGGCCGCCAGCCCGCTCTTGCGGGTCCCGAAAGCGGTCGCCGAAGGTATAGAGCTGTTCGACATAGCCAAGATGAAGGGCCGTCTGCTCCTCCACCCACGTCCGCAGGCCCTCTTCCAGAGTCCGGTGGCCGGTGGGGTCGAAAGGCCCGTAGGGCAGGCCGGGCCGGGGGGAGAGTTCGGGCGGGCGCACCAGCAAGATTTTGGGGGATACGTCGGTGACCGTGACAATCGCCGCACTGAGCTCGATGACGACCCCACCGGCAGGGCCGCGGGCGGGGGCCGCGCCCCGGTCTGAATTCCGCGTATTCACGCCTTTGTGCTCCCCAGGGTTCCTCGCGGCCAAGTGCCTATTATAGCACCAGCTGAAGGCCGCAGGACCCCTCACGAAGGGCGCCGACCTCGTTATGTGCGATGTCGCCTACGACATCGAACAGTTGCTCGCCGCCATGAAGGCCGAGCCCATCCACCTGCCGGTTGTCGCTTGCGGTGTGGAAACCGATTCCCGCGCGGCCGTCGCCGCCATCAAAGCCGGCGCCAAGGAATACGTGCCGCTGCCGCCCGACGCCGAGCTGATCGCCGCCGTGCTGGAGGCCGTCGCCGCCGAACAGGACGCGCTGATTTTCCAGGACCCGGCCATGGACCGGGTCATCCAGATGGCCAAAAAGGTCGCCGCCAGCCAGGCCGGCGTCCTGATCACCGGCGAGTCCGGCACGGGCAAGGAGCTGATCGCGCGCTATCTGCATCGCAACAGCCCGCGCAAGGATAAAGCCTTCGTCGCCGTCAACTGCGCCGCCATTCCCGGTGAGCTCTTAGAGTCCGAATTGTTCGGCCACGAAAAGGGCGCTTTCACCGGCGCCGTCGCGCGCCGTATCGGCAAGTTCGAAGAGGCCAACGGCGGCACATTGCTGCTGGATGAAATCAGCGAGATGGACCTGAAGCTTCAGGCCAAGCTGCTGCGCGCGATTCAAGAGCGCGAGATCGTGCGCATCGGCTCCAACGCCGCCGTGAAGGTGGATACGCGCATTGTCGCCACCTCTAACCGCAATATGGAAGAGACCGTAAAGGCCGGAAAATTCCGTGAGGATTTGTATTTCCGCCTTAACGTCGTAAAGCTTGTACTGCCGCCTTTGCGCGACCGGCCTAAGGATATCGAGGTCCTGGCCGGCCACTTCGCGCGCGCCAGCGCCGAGGAAAACGGCTTTGCCCTGCGGCGGGTCTCGCCCGAAGCCATCGCGGTCTTGAAGACTCACAACTGGCCCGGCAACGTGCGCGAGTTGGAAAACACCATGCACCGCGCCGTGCTGTTGTCGTCGGGCGATGAAATCGGGCCCGATGCCTTCGACTTCACGTCGAGCGGGGGCTTGGGCACAAGCGCCGCGCAGGGCGCGAATATGGTCGGGCGCACCGTCGCCGATGTCGAACGCGACCTGATTATCGACACCTTGAAGCACACGTATGGCAATCGGACCCATGCCGCGAAAATCCTCGGTATTTCGATTCGGACGTTGCGCAACAAACTAAACGCCTACGTGCAGGACGGCCTTGCGGTGTCTGCCCCGGGGGCCGGCGAGACCGCGTAAGGTTCTGGCGCGTTGCGTCCGGCGACCCGATCAGGGTAAAATTTCGCCGTAACGGCAATTCTGACAATCACCCCAGAAAGGAAGCGGGCCATGAAGCTGCTGCGATGGGCTGCCTTATGGGCATGCGCCGTTCTCGGGTCGGCCGTGCCGGCCGTGGCCGCCGACTACAACGCCGAGGTCGCGTTCCAATTCTTCAGCGTAACCTGCGTACGGCGCCTCGCCATTCCGGACGAAATTCGCGCCTGGGCCAGAGCCACACGCCTGCCCGCGATTGTCGAGCCCAACGCTTTGAATACCTTTGTCGGCGCGACGCCCGGCGCGAAAGGCGCGGCCTGGACGCTGCCCAGCCCCAACGATTGGAAGTTCACATTATCGATCCGCGCCGGCACGCAAACCTGCGCGGTATGGGCGGAATCGGCCGATCCCGCGATCGCCGAAGAGTTGTTCCGTAAACTGCTCACCGGTGCCACCAACTCCAGCAGCAACACGGTCACCACCGACGAGGATCAGTCTTTCCCGACCGCCACCGGTAAGTCCCGGCTTCTCACTATGTCGGTGATCAACGATAAAAGCACCGAAGGTTACCAATTCACCTTCATGGCCGGCGACCGTTCCGGTTCGTTTTTCTCAGGCGCGCCAGTGCAAGTCGCCATGCAAATGACGCGCGTAGACGCTAAGAAGAAATAGCTACAACTAAAGATGGTGATTAATAAGTTTATATCATATTTAGTTGTTTCTGGTCGCAACGGTCTCTTGTGTAGACCATTGTTTTAGCTACTCTTCTTAGCTGACTTAAGCGTCCGCCACCTGCCGCTTTTTGCGCCAGCTACCCGGCAAATATTACCCATTTAAACGCCTTGTTAACCGCCCTGAGCGACCTTGGGGTTAAGGGGTTCCAGGCTTGTCCCACGGCATGTGGGCAAGGCACCGGAAGGGTCGACATGGCTGAACAAACGGCAGATGCAGCGGGCGCGCCCAAAGGCGGGACAGCGCTAACTCAACCGGCGTCGCGCGCGGCGGCCGCACCTTCGATCGATTTCGCCGATATGGGCGGCCGCGTTTTCGACTCCCTGAAGCGCGGCGACTTAGGTTTCGCGATCGGCCTCGTGTTGATCATGGTCGTGCTGATCATGCCGCTGCCGGCATGGCTGCTCGATATTTTGCTGGCGCTGTCGATCACCCTCGCGGTCTTGATTTTGATGACCGTGGTGTTCATCCGCAAAGCCATGGAGTTCAACGCCTTCCCCGTGGTGCTGCTGATTGAGCTGGTCCTGGTTAGTTGGACAGGTTGGCAGCGAAGTTGCAGATTTAGCTTCTGGGTGTTGGGGCTGATGCGGGGTCAGAACTAAATTTTGCTCTGACGCCGCGAGACTGAGCGGGACTTCGAGGCGCTGCCGGTGGCGCTTCGACGTGTGGGAAGCGGGATGAGACTAAAATCCTATAACGCTCCGACCATGGCGGAAGCCATGCGCATGGTGCGCGAGGAACTGGGCGAGGACGCGATCATCGTGTCCACGCAGCGGTCCTCCGACGGCCAGGGCGTGCGCATTACCGCGGCACTCGAGGATCCGGGCGACGACGACGATATCAACCGCGCGCTTTCAGGCAAGGACATCACGCCCTTTGGCGAGCGTGTGCGCGAGGCCCTGGAATATCACGGCACCCCTGCGCGCCTGGTCGAGAAGATGGTGCAAGCCGCCATGGCCGTGGAAGTCGGCTCGCCGACAATGGCGTGTGCAACGGCTCTCGAAGACCATTTTGATTTCGCGCCGCTGCCCGAGCGCAAAAGTCCCCGGCCCTTCATGTTGGTGGGACCGCCAGGAAGCGGCAAAACCATCACCACGGCGAAGCTCGCCGCGCGCGCGCGTCTCGCGGGACGCCCGGTCGGAGTCATCACCGCCGATACCATCCGCGCCGGCGCGGTCGAACAGCTGGCGGCCTTCACCAGCATTCTCGAAGTCGACCTGCGCCAAGTGCGCGGCGCCGATGGCTTGGGTTTGGCCGTCAACGACATGATGTCCAAATACGATCTAGTGTTCATCGACAGCCCCGGCCTTAATCCCTTCAGCCAGCACGACATGAATTTCTTGAAGACGCTGATCAACGCCGCCGACGTCGAGCCGATCCTGGTGCTCGCGGCCGGCGGCGACGCTTCGGAAGCCGCCGACATTGGCGAGGCTTTTGGCGCTTCGGGTGCCACCCGCCTTTTGGCCACGCGCCTCGATATGACGCGGCGCCTCGGCGCCATCCTGTCTGCGGCCGATGCCGGGCGGTTGATGTTCAGCGAAGTCAGCCTTAACCCACACGTCGCCACCGGCCTTTGCGCCGTTAATCCGGTTTCGATGGCGCGGCTAATCCTGCCGCCCGAGGAAGAACTCCAGCCGCGCGTGGAAGAACCACCAGCGCAAGTGCTGCGCCCCATTGGTATCCGATCCGAGGTTAAGAGATGAACACCACTGCGCCGCCCTCTGCCGCCCTCAAAGCCGCCGCGGCATCCGGCGGGGCCGCCACGCCGCGCCTCGCCGGACGTCCGCCCGTCACGGCCAAGCGCGGCAAACTGATCGCGGTGGCCTCGGGCAAAGGTGGTGTCGGCAAAACCTTCTTCTCGATCACGCTCAGCCACGCGCTCGCGCGCCGCGGCCAACGCACACTATTGTTCGATGGCAACTTGGGTCTGGCCAATATCGACATTCAGCTCGGCCTGATGCCACAGTACGATCTCGGCAGCGTCATCGCCGGCAAGCTCTCGCTCAACCAAGCGGCCATGCAGTACGAGCCGGGCGGCTTCGACGTCATCGCCGGGCGCTCGGGCTCCGGCACGCTCGCCAACATCCCGCTCTCGCGCCTGCAGATCATGGGCGAAGACTTGGCTTTGCTGGCCTCGCGCTATGACCGCGTGATTCTGGACCTCGGCGCCGGCGTCGAGAAATCCGTGCGCCAGCTGGCCAAAGCCGCCGACACCATCATCGTCGTCACCTCCGACGAACCGACCTCACTAACTGACGCCTACGCCTTCATCAAGATCACCGCCATGGAACGCCCGCAAACCGACATCCGCGTTGTGGTCAATGCGTCCAACTCGACACGCGAAGGCGAGCGCACCTATCAGACGCTGTTCAAGGCTTGCCAGGGCTTCCTGAAAATCTCGCCGCCGTTGGCGGGCATTATCCGCCGCGACGCCAGAGTCAGGGAGTGCATCCGCCACCAGACGCCGATCCTGATCCGCTCGCCGTCTTCCGAAGCTGCCATGGACGTGGAAGCCATCGCCGAGCGTCTGCTGGCGCCCTAACGCCCGCCCGGCATCCTGGCATGACCACCGTCCCACCGCCGAGCACGCCGACGCCGCAAATGCCGGCCGCGCCCCCGGCGGCAACGACGGTCATGATTCTCCAGCCGCCGCCCGCGGTGGCTGCGCTGCCGCCGGGCACCGTGCTTGACGCGATGGTTATTCCCACACCGCCCACTGCGGATGCCAGTCCCGGCAAAGCCACAGTCACGCTGCGCACGGCCGAGGGCGACGTGACCATCCGCCTGCCGGTTCAGCTTCCCGACAACGCCCGCGTCGCCCTCGAAGTGCTGCGCAATGCCGCCCCAGCCGGCCCTCAAGCCGCACCGCAAGTCACAGTGCGGATCGTCACCGTCGACGGACAACCCGCTGCGCAGGTTCTGGCGCAGCTTGCACGCCAAGCCGTCGATACCCGCGGGGCGCAAACGCCGCTGCCCAGCCTTCAGGCGCCGCAGGTCGATGCACAAAACCCGCTGCTGCGCGCGGCCCTCTTGCTGCCCGGTGCGGCCTGGGCTCCCGCCGGTACGCAACAAATCACGGCGCTGGGAACGTTTTCGGCGGTTGTTACGCAAGTCCTGCCCACACCTCAGACCGGCGAAGTTCCGGCGACGGGAACGCTGCAGATGCCTTTAGCGACGCCCGCATCACCCCTGCCCGCGACCCAAGCTTTTCTGCCGGCTCGGGCTTCCGATCCAAGCGTATGCGAAACCCTTGGTCGAGAACCCTTTTCTTAACGCGACGGCGTTAACGCGCCGTAAAATCGGACCGCCCAAAGGCCAGAAACCCAAGGTTTTCCAAGTCTCCAGAACCACCGACTCGGCGGGTTTTATTAGGATTCCTTGATAACCTATGTTAACCTATTAGCCCGAGTATAGTGGGCAGGTTGGAACGGGGCACAATATCATGCGTATCCTATTGGTTGAGGACGACCCCTCGACAGCGCAGGCCATCACGACAATGTTGCGGAAAGAGGATTGGATCATCGACTCAACGGATTTGGGCGAAGATGGCCTCGATCTCGGGAAGATCTACGATTACGACCTGATCATCCTCGACCTGATGCTGCCCGATATGGACGGCATGGACGTCATCCGCAAACTGCGCAGCGCCAAAGTAGCGACGCCGGTACTAATCCTCTCTGGGTTGCAAGAGCCCGATAAAAAGGTCCAGGGCTTCGGCGTCGGCGCCGACGACTACCTGACCAAACCCTTCAATCGCGAAGAACTGGTGGCCCGTATCCAGGCCATCGCGCGCCGCTCCAAGGGTCACGCCCAGCCCAAGGTCCAAGTGGGCCGCCTGACCGTGCATTTGGAAGCCCGCACCGCGGAAGTCGACAACGCGCCCTTGCATCTGACGGGCAAGGAATACGGCATTCTTGAGCTGCTGGCCTTGCGCAAGGGTACGACCCTGACCAAAGAACAGTTCCTCAATCATCTGTACGGCGGCATGGACGAACCTGAGCTGAAGATCATCGACGTGTTCATTTGTAAGCTCCGCAAGAAATTGGCTACGGCCACGGGCGGCGAGAGTTACATTGAAACGGTATGGGGTCGCGGCTACGTGCTGCGCGAAACCGAAAGCGCCGAAGGCAGCGGCGCCGGCGTCAGCAAGAAAGCCACCAACGGCTAACGCTTATGCAACACGCTTAAATACCAAAGGCCGGAGCCACTGCTCCGGCCTTTTGCTTTTGGTCTCCGCTCTAAGTGATTAGTGCAGAATTAGAGGGACCAACTTCACAGCGCGCTTGATTTGAATCCTGGAAAATATATGCCGGAAAGAACGCTTTATTTTCGCGTCTTTCGTGTGGAGGTTTCGATGACTCAGCTATTCCGCAATTCAAGTCCCGGCGCCCTCAGTCGCAAACAAGCTGTTAAACTGGAAAAGAAGCGTCAACGTGAACGCGCGCGAGAACTGGCCGCGCAAGGCCGAGGCAGCGAGACGGAAATCGCCCACGTGGCGCGCGGCGAACTGGTTATACCGTTTGCGCTGCAAAACCGGAGGTTCTATCGGCCCTTCACCGCGCAGCTTCGGCTTACAACATCCCGCTGGAGATGCTCTCCGTCGGCAATATCAAGAATCATATCAATCCAAATACCGGCGCGCCCGAGTTTGGAATTGGCGATTGGCTTTCCGGTTTGTTTGGAAGCAGCACCCCTCAGCCAGGGAATGCGCCACGCCTCCGCAGCCAGCTCCCACACCCGGATATTCACCGGCCCCTGACCAAAACTAGATGCCGAAGCTGGAGAGTCTGCCCCGATCTAAGTCCTACGTGCCGTTGCCGCCAGACCAAAAAGCTCAATTTAATACGGCGCTTAAGGCGCAACAGGTCTATTGCCAGCGATTACTTGATCGTACCGATCCACGCGTCCTGGCATGGCTTGATACGCTGCCCGAGCCAGAGGGCGCGGATTACAACACAATGGTCGGCGGCAAGAAATTCACGGATCTAAGCCACTATCCTGGTAAGGCATCCGGCGCTTATCAAATCACCGGCGATACCTATAAGGACGTGGCGCCTAAGGTGGGTACGAACGACTACTACCCGCTCACGCAAGACATCCTCGCCATACAAAATATGGCGGACAAGGGCGCTCTTGAAGCTGTGAAGAAAGGGGACTTTAATGGAGCGTTGCCTAATATGGCGCGCGGTTGGGCGTCAATACCAGACGTCCCGGGAAGCAAATATGAGACTGGTCGCTATCCTCCTCAACGTGCAAAGCCTTATGATGAAGTTAAAGCGATTTACGAGCGCAACCTGAAAAAATATATGTCGCCATGAAGCATGGCTTCCTGTTTGCAACATCGCGGTCACGTCAAGTGGATGACCCGTGTAATAGCAATGTGCGCGATCTGGCATTCGCCTGCATACGCCGCGCAGATTGACCGTCCTATCGATGAGATAAAGTCGATGATAGCGGCTTCAGCACACTGCGAATGGGAAGACAGGAGTCGCATCGTTGCAGACCCAGACGATCCCTTAGCGGACGACACCCGTTGCGCGTACTATTTTTTGCGTCTCAAGGACGGGAGATTCTATACTTTAAATACCGGCTATTTAAATCCCGGTGAAAATACCGTCTCAGAAAGCGAAGCTCACAAATACCGAGACGGAATTATTAAGATGCTGACGGCGTTACTTCCCGAGTGGAAAGAGGCTCGGGCATGGCTGGAAGATAATGCCCGGCTCGCCGAACTCCAAGCCGACGAGGGCTATGTTGGCGCGAAAGAAGTCGGCGATGCTTGGGTAGTCGTC
The DNA here is from genome assembly GCA_947475295.1 of Fidelibacterota bacterium. GTDB lineage: Bacteria > Pseudomonadota > Alphaproteobacteria > Rhodospirillales > Rhodospirillaceae > SHVO01. The sequence continues at coordinate 22,243 of CANJLF010000017.1, read as the reverse complement.
GCAGTAGATGGTATAAATGGAACGGACCACGGAGCGACCGCGTTTTACATCACAAAGAATCCGAACGTTCTAAAATACGTGCGTCACGAATACGTGTATCCTAACTCTCGCCCATAGCAACTCTGCGGGACGGGAACCTGCTCGCCGATTTTCCAGTCGCTCAGCTCATAAAAATGCACTGGGGTGTTCTCGCTCCCCCATAGCGTGCTATATCGTCGGGCCATGACATCGCAATTTCATGAAGACTTGAGCCGCGCCCAAGACGGCGAGCCCCGTGCCTCGGAGCGGTCCTTTGGCTTGGTCTTCACGGCGGTTTTCGCACTCATAGGCCTATTGCCGCTTCTGAACGGTAGCGACATGCGCGGGTGGGCGCTGATCGTTGCCGCCATCTTCGCAATCCTTGCCTTAACTGCGCCACGCATACTGGCGCCGCTGAACCGCATCTGGATGGCCTTCGGTAAGTTCATGCACCGGATTGTGAGCCCGGTGGTCCTGGGCCTCTTGTTTCTGATCGCAGCCGTGCCCACGGGTTTGATGCTGCGGATTCGGGGCCTTGACCCGTTGCGTTTAAAGCGTGATCCGGCGGCCAAATCCTATTGGCTGCCGCGCGACCCGCCTGGTCCCGCTGCCGGTTCGTTCAAGAACCAATTCTGACAAACAAAGACGGTACTCATCCCATGGCGTTTCTCATCGAGTTCTGGAGCTTCCTCAAGGTTCGCAAGAAGTTCTGGCTTCTGCCCATGCTGATCATGCTGGCGCTGTTTGGCGGCTTGATCATCCTGGCGCAGGGCTCGGCCATCGCGCCTTTCATTTACACCTTGTTCTAGACCGGCCTTTGCGCGTTCTCGGCCTTTCCGCGCTCTATCACGACAGCGCCGCCGCGCTGATCGACGACGGGCGTATTGTCGCCGCCGCCCAGGAAGAACGCTTCACCCGCAAGAAACACGACGCCCGCATTCCCCGCAACGCGATAGCATCCTGTCTGGACGTGGCCGGGCTGAAGCTCGCCGACATCGACATGGTGGCGTTCTACGAAAAGCCCTTCGTCAAATTCGAGCGGCTTATGGAAACCTATGCGGTGTTCGCGCCGCGCGGCTTTACGTCTTTCCGCCAGGCCCTGCCCTTGTGGATCAAGGAAAAGCTTTTTCAGAAAGATATGCTGCTGCGTGAGTTGAAGGCCTTCGCGCCGGAGGTGAAGTGGTACGACAAGCTGGTGTTTTCCGAACACCATTTGAGTCACGCCGCTTCGGCCTTTTTCCCCTCGCCGTTCGAGGAAGCCGCCGTCTTGACCATGGATGGCGTCGGGGAGTGGACCACCACGTCTCTCGCGTTCGGGAGCGGGAACAAGCTGGAGATCCAAAAGGAAATTCACTTCCCGCATTCGCTCGGCCTGCTGTATTCGGCGTTCACTTATTACACCGGCTTCAAGGTGAATTCGGGCGAGTACAAGGTCATGGGCCTAGCGCCCTACGGCACCCCGCGTTTTGTCTCCCTCATCCTGGAACATCTCATAGATATCAAAGCCGACGGCAGCTTCCGCCTCGATCAAAGCTACTTCGACTATTGCACCGGCCTGACCATGACCAACCAGCGGTTCCATGATCTTTTCGGAGCGTCGCCGCGCAAACCCGAGCAGCCGCTGACGCAGTTTCATATGGACCTGGCAGCGTCGGTGCAGGCGGTGACGGAAGAAGCTGTCTTGCGCCTCGCGCGCGGGATCAAGCTTGAGACCGGCGCGAAGAACCTCTGCCTTGCGGGCGGCGTGGCGCTGAATTGTGTCGCCAACGGCAAGATCCTCAAGGAAGGCATCTTCGACAATATCTGGATTCAGCCGGCGGCCGGCGATGCGGGCGGCGCGCTCGGCGCGGCGCTGGCGGCCTATCACCTGCACCACGGCGGCGCGCGTAAGGTCGCGGCCATAGGCGACAGCATGTCTGGCGCGCTTCTGGGCCCGTCTTTCACGCAAGCCGACATTGAAGGTCGCCTTAGCGCCGCCGGCGCGGTTTTCAGCACCGTCAGCGATATCGATCTCATCGGTCAAACCGCCTCGGCCTTAGCGGAAGGCGCCGCCGTGGGCTGGTTCCAGGGCCGCATGGAATTTGGCCCCCGCGCCTTGGGCGCACGCTCCATTCTGGGTAATCCGGCGGCACCCGATATGCAGCGCACCTTGAACCTGAAAGTGAAGTTCCGGGAAAGCTTCCGGCCCTTTGCACCGGCGGTTCGGCGCGAAGATGTGGCGGACTGGTTCGAGTTGGACTGCGATAGCCCCTATATGTTGCTGGTGGCCGGCGTAAAGCCCGACAAGCGCATAACCGCCGCCGATGCCGATAAATTCGGCCTGGATAAGCTCAACATGGTGCGCTCTCAAATTCCGGCGGTCACCCATGTAGATTATTCCGCCCGCGTGCAGACCGTCACCGCCGACGTCAACCCGCGCTTCCATGCGTTGCTGACACAGTTCCAGGCACTGACCGGCATTCCCGTCCTAGTCAACACCAGCTTCAACGTGCGTAGCGAACCCATCGTCTGCACGCCGGAGGATGCGTTCCGCTGTTTCATGGCGACGGAGCTGGATGTACTGGCGATCGGCAATTGCCTGTTGCGCAAAACCGAACAGAACCCGGCGCTGAAGCTGGACTACTCCGCCGATTTTGAGCCGGATTAGAGATCAACCTTAGCGCCGAGAGACAGCGACGCCGGCCGATCGGCGCGGTGTGCGGCATAGATGCCCAAGTTGGGGTCGATGGCGCGGAAACTACTGGACACGCCGGTCACAGTTTCATTGAGCCCGAGATAAAGCACACCATCATCTACCAAAAGCCGCGCCAGCTTTTGCAGGACCTCGAGTTTGGTCTTGAGATCGAGATAAACCAGCACGTTGCGGCAGAAAATGGCGTCGAAGCGTCCCAGGGGGAACAGGTCGCTCAAGAGGTTCCACGGCTGGAACTTGACCATGTTGCGTACGCCGTCATTCAAAACCCAGACATCTTCCTGCTTGGTGAAATATTGCAGCAGCGTGCGGATCGGCAAACCGCGCTGGACGTCGAACTGGCTGTAGATCCCCTTGGCCGCTGTCGCGATGGCGTTGGCGGAAATGTCGATGCCAACGACCTCGACCTGCCATCCGGGAAAGGACGACGAAACATCGCGGATCGTCATGGCGACGGAATAGGCTTCCTGGCCCGTGGAAACGCCGGCCGACAACACACGAAAGCGCGCCTTCATGCCGCGCGAGACGCGGATGTTGGGCAGCACCACGGTGCGGAAATGGACGAAGGGCTTCCAATCGCGGAAAAATCCGGTGTCCTTGGCCATCATGGCGTCAATGACGGTGGTCTGCAGGGCCGGGGCGCCGGACCTTATGCCCGCGATAAGCTCCGCGACCGACTTCAGGCGCATCTCTCGAACCACGGGCATCAGCCGGTTTTCAAGCAAATAGACTTTGTCGCGCGTCAGCACGAGGCCGGACCGTTCCTTCACAAATTGCGCGGCAAATTCGAAGTCTTCCGGCGACATCAGCCCAGCAATCCCAACAGTAACAGTTTCGAGCGCACGATTTCGCTGTCGAACGGCTTCATGATGTATTCGTCGGCACCGGCGTCGAGCGCTTGGCGGATATGCGGAACGTCGTTCTCGGTCGTACAAAATACGACAACCACTTTATTGCCGCCGGGCAGCTTGCGGAGTTCCTTGGCGAATTCCAGGCCGTCCATCACCGGCATGTCCCAATCCGCCAGGACGAGGTCGGGCATGCGAATGGTCAAAGCGTTCAGCGCCTTGCGGCCGTTTTCTGCTTCGTCGGCATCAAAGCCCAAATCCTGAATGATCTTCGAGGCCACACGCCGGATCACACGCGAGTCATCGACGATCAGACAGCGCTTCATGACGGCGTCCCGGCGCTCTGCGGGAACTTCGCCGTCACCGTGACGACGTTTCCCGACGCTGCAAGTTCGACGCTGCCGCCCGCGGCCCGCACCAGCCGTCCGGCAAGGTTGCCGTGTACGGTTTTGGCCGACAACGCTGGCGGCACACGGCCGGCCACAGCTGCGAGAAGGTCCTCGCGCACCAGAGCCGCGCGACCTTCGACGCCGCGAACGTCGATGAGAATGGTAAAATCAGGACTACGCGTGATCTGCAAAGACAACGCCCGGCTGCTGGGCTGAGTTTCCAATCCGAGGAGACAAAGATTGAGGAGGGTCTGAAGCCACGCGCCGCCGAGCGCCGCCGCGCCGGCCGCCAAATCTTCCGCCGACGGCCAGGTGATGGTGGGCTTGCCGGTCGGACCGGCGATGGCGTCCAGATAGCCGTCGAGCAAAGCCTTTGGATCGCCTGACGCGCCGCCCGACGCGCCCAGGGCCGCGCGCATGAATTTAAGCTTGAGGGCGGCGGCGGCCGAACTGTTACCGATCAGCCCCAAGGTCTCCATATCGACCTGAGACGGATCGCCGCCAATCAGTTCAACCCCGGCCGCCACAGCGCCGACCGGCCCGGCCAAATCGTGACAGAGCCTGGTGCAGAGCAGTTGCGCCAGTTCCAATTCGGTGTCGCTCATTCCCCGCCGTCTCCGGCTCCCGTCGAGATTCACGCCGGTTTTAATAACCGATTGAATTCAATAGGGTTTATAAGATTTTAAGTCGCCGTCGCAGCCTATCGCAGTAGATTTAACGAAACTTCAAATGTCTCACCCAGCCCAAAGCTTACCAGGGGAGACAGCCGGGTCAAAAGCTTCTAAAAAGAGAAAGTCGTGATTGAACAGCGGGATAGCCGTTGCGGAGGCGGCCATGAACCTGGATTTTACGCCGGGCATGCGGGTGCGAAATCCTGACCGTCCTGATTGGGGCTTGGGACAAATCCAGTCGGCCATCGGCAACCGGGTTACGGTAAACTTCGAGCACGCCGGCAAGATAACAATGAATCTGGCCGCGGCCAGGCTGGAAGCCATCGACGAACCGCCCCAGAGGCGGGGTTAACGGCCTCCATACTTGGAAGTTCATGCAGATGCCCTATATTCGTTTGGCCCACATATGACACACATGCTCGCCAAACCGGTCTTGATCGACCCTTTCGGCCGCGCCGTCCGCTATTTGCGGGTCTCGGCGACGGACCGCTGCGATTTGCGCTGCGTCTACTGCATGACCGAGGACATGACGTTTCTGCCCAAGGCGGATTTGCTGTCTCTCGAGGAACTGGATCGGGTCTGTAGCGCCTTCGTCGAACAGGGTGTACGCAAGCTGCGCATCACCGGCGGCGAACCTCTGGTGCGCCGTGATGTCCTTAGCCTGTTCCAAAGTCTCGGCCGCCATCTCAAAACCGGTGCGCTCGAGGAATTGACCCTCACCACCAACGGCACGCAGTTGGCCAAATATGCCGAAGCGCTTTACGAAGCCGGCGTAAGACGGGTCAACGTGTCACTCGATTCTCTGGATCCTACGCGCTTCAAAACGATCACGCGCTGGGGCAATCATGCGCAGGTCATGGACGGCATCCGGGCCGCCAAGGCGGCGGGGCTGAAAGTCAAGATCAACGCCGTAGCAATGCGCGGCGTCAACGAAGACGAGGTCGAAGACCTGGTCGCCTGGTGCGGCGCGGAAGGCTTCGACCTGGTTTTCATCGAGACCATGCCCATGGGCGATATCGACGGCGATCGCACAGCGCAATACCTGCCCTTGTCGATGGTGCGCGCGCGCCTGGAGCAACGCTGGACATTGAATCCCATCGCCGACACCACCGGCGGCCCCGCGCGCTATACACGCTGTGCCGAGACCGGCGGGCGCGTCGGATTCATCACGCCCATGACCCACAATTTCTGTGAATCCTGCAATCGCGTACGCCTGACCTGCACCGGCACGCTTTATATGTGTCTTGGACAGAATGACGCCGCCGACCTGCGCACACCACTACGCGCCAGCGCGAGCAACGCCCTTCTGACGGCCGCCATTCAAGAAGCGATTACGCGTAAACCGAAGGGGCACGACTTCGTCATCGACCGGCGCCATAACCGCCCGGCGGTCAGCCGGCACATGAGCGTGACCGGCGGCTAAGCCCCCGTCAGTGTATGGCGCGGCCAAGCCGCTGCTATATACTCCCCCGCGAACCGCACCCTAACAAGGACGCCGCTTTCCATGCCCTACTCCCGCGTAGCTTTCGTCGCCGCGGACGCCGACTTGGCGCGTGAGGCCTTGGCCGCTCTGACGCAGCGCTACGGCCAAAACAAGCCCGAGGACGCCGACGTGATCGTGGCACTCGGCGGCGATGGCTTCATGCTCGAAGCCGTGCACAGCCACATGCAGACGAAAGTACCGATCTTCGGCATGCACCGGGGCACGGTCGGTTTCCTGATGAACCGCTACGACGAAAATGATCTGCCGGCGCGGCTACAGCGCACGACCGAAGTCGCTTTGCATCCGTTGCGGATGACGGCCCTGACCAGCGATGGCAAAACCCACGAGGCTCTGGCGATCAACGAGGTCTCGATGCTGCGCCAGACCCGCCAGGCGGCCAAAATCCGGATCTTCGTCAACGGCAAGGAACGCATGAGCGAGCTGTCCTGCGACGGTGCGCTCGTCTGCACGCCGGCAGGCTCCAGCGCCTATAATCTTTCGGTGCATGGGCCGGTGCTGCCGCTGGGCTCCAATGTCCTGGCGCTGACGCCGATCAGCGCGTTCCGCCCGCGCCGGTGGCGCGGTGCGATCCTGCCCCACACCGCCGTGGTTAAATTTGTCATGCTTGAGCCGGAAAAACGCCCGGTCAGCGCCGTGGCCGACCGCGACGAAGTGCGCGACGTAGTCGAGGTGACGGTGCGCGAGGATCGCTCCCTGGCCATGCGCATGCTGTTCGATCCGGAGCACAATCTGGAAGAGCGCATCGTCGCCGAGCAATTCGAGCCCTAGGCGTCAACCCTACCAAACGAATCCTGGAATGGCGGCGTCGGGCATTTGCCCTTCCTTGCGCGCGAGCGCTGCTGCCTTGGCAGGATCAGCGGCCACGCCGTAGCTGACGCCCAAAGCTTCGGCGTGAATCCCCCCGGTGCACCAGATCGACGGCAGACCAGCGGCATTGGCGCCTTTGATGTCGGTCTCCAGCGCATCGCCGACCACGGCGATCCGCCGGCGATCACTGATGCCGAGGCGCGCGACGGCGAGGTGATAGACTGCGGGGTCAGGCTTGCCGCGATAAGCCACCTTGCCGCCCAGGACCTCGTATCTTTTGGCGATGGCGCCAGCGCAGACGATGGGCTCGCCGCCGCGAATCACCAGCATGTCGGGATTAGCGCAGACCATAGGCAAATTGTGGGATCGCGCTTCTTCAAGAACGGCGGCGTAGTCGTCAACGACATCGTCCAAGCCGTCGGGCCCGGTGTTGACGACAAAATCAGCCGCGCCGACGGTGGTGGCGATCTCCAGGCCGGTGTCGTCGAAGATGCTACGGTCGCGTTCAGGGCCGAGATGATAGGCGCGGCACCCGAGGGCCGCGAAAAACGGGTCGGTGCGCGCCATGAGCGCCTCGCGCGTGGCTTCGCCCGACGACAGCACTTCGCCGTAAAGATCGCGATCGATGCCCATACGGATCATGGCCTCGGCCAGCACATAAGCGCGGCGCGGCGCGTTGGACAGCAACAAAGTTTTTTTGCCGGCGGCCTTCAAGCTGCGGAAGGTGTCCGCCGAGGGCGCATAAGCATGGGCACCGTCATGCACCAAGCCCCAGAGGTCGAGGATGAAGCCGTCGAAGTCGCCCGCGACTTCGCTAAGACCCTTCAGCATGCGCAAGGTCATGCTTTCGCTCCGGCGCGATGATCAGCGCCCACAGCCGCAGAAACGCTCGCGAACCCGTCGCGCTTCAGCAAGACCGCCAGCTCGTGTTTGGTCCTGCCGATCAGCGCAGGACCTTCAAACACCATGGCGGTATAGAGCTGAACCAGCGAAGCCCCGGCCCGTATCTTGGCATAAGCATCGGCGCCGCCACCGATCCCACCGACGCCGATCAACGGGATGGCGCCGCCGGTGAGCTCGTAAACCCGCCGCAACAGACGCGTCGAAGCTTCAAACAGCGGCGCACCGCTGAGGCCACCGGATTCGGTGCGCAGCGGCGAGGACAGCGATACCGGACGGCCGACAGTCGTGTTGGAAACAACTATTCCCTCCAACTTTTCGTCGAGCGCCACGCGCGCGACGTCGGCGATTTCACCGGAGTCCAGATCGGGTGCAATCTTGATCAGAAGCGGCGGCTTGACGCCGATGGTCGCGCCGTCGCGGGCGGCCCTGGCCGCGCGCACGATGGCGACGAGGGATTCGGTCTGTTGCAACGCGCGCAAACCGGGAGTGTTGGGCGAAGAAACGTTGATCACTAGAAAATCGGCGTGCAACGCGAGCCGACCGGCCAGGGCGGCGTAGTCGGCGACGGCGTCGGTTGAGCCCTTGTTTTTGCCGAGGTTGACCCCGACCGGTCCGGTGTTGCGTGCCCGGCGCGCAAGACGATCGAGCACCACGCCGAGGCCGTCATTGTTGAACCCCATGCGATTGATCACCGCCCGGTCGCCATCAAGCCGGAATAGACGCGGCGCGGGATTGCCCGATTGCGGGCGGGGCGTAACGCCGCCGACTTCAACAAATCCAAAGCCCAGCGCGAGGGCGGCATCGGGCACCTCGGCGTTCTTGTCGAAACCCGCCGCGAGACCCAAAGGATTGCCAAAGGCCCGCCCCCAAACCGTCGTGGCCAGGATCGGATCGTCGGCGAGCGGTGGATAGAGGCGGGCGGCGAGCCCGGATTTGAGGCTCCAGATTGCGAAACGATGGGCCTGTTCCGGGTCAAACCGGCGCAAAACCGGCAATGCAAGGCGGTAAAAATTCATGGGCCGGCTTTCTAGCTCACACGTCGGGCGTCTGGGCGGCTTTAACACAGCAAAACGGAATGATAATTACAGGACGCACATTCAACCTTGAATACCTAGCGCGAGGCCCCCCGGTCACGTAATTATGAGTCGAATGACTATCAGTTCTCGCGCATCATTAGCTACCGGCCAGTAAGCCCCTTTTTGTTGACACAGCAAGCCGTTATATTGCCCGCTTTAGGGGAACTTCCATTCTAAACTTAATAGTTATCCGTGCGTAGTGATCCAAAACTTTCGACGCGTGGCCTAGCGCGCCTGATCGAGCAGGTGGGCAAGGCTGCCTACAATCTCGGTTTTACGCCGGGATTGAACCCTGCGCAGTGGGCGGCGTTGCGCTATTTCGACGAAGCGACGATTGAGCGGCGCACGGTCACGGGTTTCGCGCAATTCCAAGGCACCACCAAAGGCACCGCATCTCAGACCGTCGCAGCCCTGGTGCGCAAAGGGTATTTGCGGCGCGTCGGCGACAAACAGGACCGGCGTGTCCACCGGCTGGTATTGACCGATGAAAGCCAAGCCTTGCTCAAGGGCGATCCGCTGCAACAGCTGAGCACCGCGCTTGAGTCCCTGACGCAAGAAGAGCGCTGGGCTTTGGCAGTCAATATGGAAAAGGTTCTGCGGCAGCTGATCCGCATCTAGGCAAGAGCGCGTGGATCGGACGTGTTAATCCGCCAGTACTTAATCCGTCAGTGTCCGTCGTCAGAATATTTGAGACATGCGGCTGTGTTTCGTAACGGAGGCTCTGGCTCATCTGGGGTTTTAGTTTAAGCAGCAGATTTGAAGTGTTGCAAGCGTCGCTGTTCGATGGTTTTGCGTTTGATCTTCTCCCTTCTCAGCAAAATTGTTTGACCACGCCCGAAGTACACATCGGCGGGCGTGAGGTTCTTCAGGCTTTCGTGGTAGCGGTGGTGATTGTAGTGGCCGATGAAGGTGCCAATCTGCGCCTCCAAGTCGCCGGGTAAATAATAGTTCTCAAGCAAGATGCGGTTTTTGAGCGTCTGATGCCAGCGCTCGATCTTTCCTTGAGTCTGCGGGTGATTGGGTGCTCCGCGCACATGCTTGATACCACGTTCATCCAGCCACTCAGCCAACTCGCCCGCGATGTAAGATGAGCCGTTGTCCGACAACAATCGTGGCCGGTGGACTACGTTGGCACCGTCGAGGTTTGACGCCGCTAGAGCTAGGTCCAGCGTCTCGGTCACATCAACAGCCTTCATGGTGGTGCACAGCTTCCAGGCGATGATGTAACGCGAGAAGTCATCCAGGATGGTCGACAGATAAAACCAACCCCAGCCCGTGACCTTGAAGTAGGTGAAGTCGGTCTGCCACATCTGGTTGGGGGCCGTGGTTTTGTCCCTGAACTCATCGGCAGCCTTCATCACCAGATATGCCGGGCTGGTGATCAGGTTGTGTGCCTTTAAAAGCCTGTAAACACTGGCCTCGGAGATGAAGTACGCACGCTCGTCGGTGAACGTCACCGCCAGCTCCCGGGGGCTGAGTTCCGGCAGCTCCAGTGCCATGTTCAGCACCTTGGCCGTACACCTTCTCCGGAATCCGGTTCCAAGGCCGCCGGGGGCCTGAGCGGTGATCATCAAGGCCCGCATCGCCAAACCGCTGATAAAGATCGTACCAGCGGTAAAACGTGGGCCTTGAGACACCCAACTTATCGAGCGTGCGCTTGGCCGGCAGATGCGACTGCTCGACAATGCGGATGATCTCAAGCTTCTCAGATGCGGAGTACCTCATTCGTGGTCGCCCCCAACCCCGGTCATACTTTTTTTAAGTAGGCGGTTTTCGAGCGTGAGGTCAGCGACCAACTCTTTCAGATCGCCCATCTCATGGCGCAGGCCCTTTACTTCGCCGGTGTTGGCCTGACGCTCCGTGTCACCAGCCAAGCGCCGTTTGCCAGCTTCCAGAAAGTCCTTCGACCAGCTGTAATACAAACTCTCGGCAAGACCTTCGCGGCGGCAAAGCTCAGAGATCGAATACTCGCCACGCAGCCCGGCCAGCACGATTCTGATCTTCTCCTCCGCCGAATACTTCTTGCGGGTCGCACGACGAATGTCGCGCACGTGTTGTTCGGCCGTCTCAGTCGGCCCGGATTTCTGTATCATCTTCGCTCCTCCTTCGGGGGCTACGATGAACCAGAAATCCTCCGTTAACAATTCATGCCACGTTGTCTATCGAATGCTGACGGCGGACAAGCTCGGACTCGTGGATAATGCTCTCAAGGTAGTCGGCGACGCTCGACAACTCGGCGTAGCGTCTCCTGTCCTGGGCCGCAGCTTTGCGCAGTTCCCCGGCGGCCTTCATGACCAAAATCGCGGCCTTCTTTTCGCTTTCGCTCATGGCCTACCCTCAGTTCGGCCAATTATAAGGTTTTGCTGCGTCCCCGCCAAATCAATGTGACGCATATCCTCCGGCAGCACGAGAATCGCCCTAAAATCGTTGACATTGGTCCGGGTGGGGCCGGGATTTACCAAATCGCCAAGGATGTGAAAAAGTCCGGCCGAGTCGTTCCGGCGCAGGACTTCTTCGGGGTCGTCGCCGCCCGCGCGGGCACGTTGCAAAGTCTGAGGGCCCACTACCGCGCCGGCGGCGCCCGCGGCGCCATCGCGCCCGTCGGTATCGGCTGCCAGAGCCCAGACATTGCAAAGTCCCGCGAGGTCCAGCGCGAGCGCCAATGCGAACTCGGTGTTGGGACCGCCGCGTCCCTCGCCCGCTACGGTTACCGTATATTCACCGCCCGAGAGGATGACGCAAGGCGGACGCGTGGCGTGGCGCCCCTCGCGGATGGCGCGCACCAGCTGTGCCTGCGACGCAGCACCCGCGCGTGCTTCGCCCTCGCAAGCGTCACCCAGATGCAGCACGTCGAGACCCTGCCCGCGCGCCACCGCCGCGGCGGCAGCTAAGGCATCCGACGGACGCGCGACAATGACGGCGGAGACATCGCCCGAGCATTGCTTTGGCGTCTCTAGCAGGCCGTTGGCCAACGCCGTATGAACTGCAGGCGGAATTGAAACCTTATACTTATCCAAAACGGCAATCGCGTCGCCGCATGTGGTGGGATCGGGGACCGTGGGGCCCGATGCGATCACCGCCGGGTCATCACCGACCACATCAGATACAATCAGGCTGACGATGCGCGCCGGCGCGGCGGCTGCGGCGAGTCTTCCACCCTTGACGGCTGAGAGATGCTTGCGGACACAATTGATCTCGCCGATGGCGGCGCCGCTGCGCAGCAGCGCCGTCGTTATCGCGCGCTTGTCGACCAGCGTCACGCCGGGCGCCGGCAGCCCCATCAGCGCCGATGCACCGCCCGACAGCAGACACAGCACTAGGTCATCAACGCTGGCGGTTTCCGCAAGATGTAAAATGCGCAACGCCGCCGCCATGCCACGGGCGTCAGGCACCGGGTGAGCGGCTTCCACGATCTCAATGCGCGCGCACGGCAATGCGTAGCCTTCGGGGACAATCACCAGACCTTCAATTTCCGATGCGTAGTGGCGCTCGGCCGCGAGAGCCATGGCGGCCGCGGCCTTGCCGGCACCAATGACGATCAGACGGCCTCGTCGGGGCGGCGCGGGAAACTGAGCGGACAACGCCGGTCCCGGCTGCACGGCGGCGACGGCGGCGGCGAAAAGCCGCTTGAGAAAGACGGGCGGGTCGTTGACATCGGCCGATCCGGGCATCAGCCCGCGACCCAGGTCAGAGCGCGCTTTTGGTTGCCGTCGGTGAAGAATTCATAGGTGCCGGGCGGCAGGGAGTCCCGCAGCACCAGCGCTAGGCCCGCCCACGACAGACCGCCGACAATGGCCGCGCGTTCAAACTTGCGCAGATTGGAATGCAGGACAGCGCCGGTTTCCCAGCTCGAGGTTTCATCCCAGCCCAGCAGGCGGCTGAGATCGACGTAGAGCCGGAACATCTGATACCGCGTCAGCACGTCGGTCATGACTGGGATAAAAACTTCGGCGTAGTCTTCTTCCGTGAGGGTGCCGACGGCACGGAAACATACGAGATTGCCATCACTCGCCGGCAACGATTCAAGCATAACGCGGAGCTCCAGGGTAACCACAACAGGTGCGGCAGACTATCAGGCCGGCCTGCAAAATAGAATATTGAGAAATCCGCTAAATCGCGGCGTATGCGGCGGAACTACTGTGCCACCTGTAGCTGGCGCTCAGCCATCGGCAGATAGACCGCGAAGCTGGTCCCTTCGCCCAAGGCGCTATCCACCGTGACCGTACCGCCCCAACTTTTGGCGAGCCCGGCAACTACCGACAGGCCGAGGCCCGTGCCTTTGCCCTGCGGTTTGGTCGTAAAGAAGGGACCGAAGACTTTGCCCAACTGATCCGCGGGGATGCCCGGTCCGTTGTCTTTTACCGTCAATCGGCAATAGGCCCCGGGAGTCAAAGCCAGGACCCGCGCGGCATCCGCCGGGAGCGTGATCGCGTCGATGGCAACGCTGATCCGGCCACCGGAGGGCAGAACCTCGGCGGCGTTTGTCAGCAGATTGGTCAGGACTTATGCCAAGCCAGTGCGGTCAACCCGCACCGCGAGATCGGTCGCGGCGTCGATAACGTCCAATGCCGTGCCGGGGACCAGAGTCCCGCCGATCAAATCGACGGTCTCGCGGATAACATCGAGAACGTTGACGTTCTCGCGGCTCGGCGGACTCTGGCGCGCAAAGGCCAGCACGTTGCGCACGATCATCATCGACCGTTCGGCAGCGAGCCCGATGCGGGTGAACTATTGGCGGATTCCGGGCGCCGGCTCCGACTGCGCGGCGCCAAGGTTGGCGTAAATGACAATCGGCTGCAGCAGATTATTGATTTCATGCGCCATACCGCTGGCCAGGCGGCCCAAAGCCTCAGCCTTGCGCAGCGCTTCGTCACGTTGTTGGCGGCGGTAAAGCTCGGTCACTTCGGTGCCCGCGCCGCGATAACCCAAATACTTGCCGTGCGTGTCAAAGCGCGGGTTGCCGCTGATGCGGATCCAGCGCACCTCCGCCTTGGCGTTTCTGACCGGCACCAGCAAGCTGCGGAACTTCATGCGGTTACGGATGCTGCGTTCCAGCGCATCCACATCTCCGCCCTTCTCGTTCAAGGTATCTCGGCTCAGGATTCTGCGGCTGGTGCCGTTCTCGGCGCCGAATTGATTGCTGCCGGCGCCGCTGAACAGCGTGATCACGCCCTCGCCGTCCAATTCCCAAATATAGTCGCTGGAACATTCGACGATGTCGCGCAACCGTTCTTCGTCGTCGCGGATCGTGTCTTCGGCGTTGCGGATGACGCTGACATCTTGGGCGACGCCAAAAATATGCTTGCGGCCGTTCTTGTCGTGGATTGTCCAGCTATAGCGCATAAACCGGGGAATTCCGTCGGCAAGCACAATGCGGCATTCCAAGCTGTCGAAGGGCGGCGAACTTTCAATATTTTCCCAGGCGTCGAACACCTTCTTTCGATCTTCTTCCACAACGTATGACAAGTAGGAATCGCGGGAAGGCGTGAACTGGTCCGGATCCAGGCCATGGATCACATACATATTGGGGGACCAAATCATCTCCCCATGCGGCAGCACGCGCTCGAAATAACCGATCCCGCTCAGGCGCTGTGATTCCATCATCGAGCGTTCACTCTCGATCAAGGCGTCTTGTGCCACGCGCTCGGCGTCCATGCGCCGGACCAACCAGCCCGTCAGGGCAATGATAACGAGAATGCCGATCAGCGCTGAAGCCACGAGGACTATGGTCGACTCCCACCAGCGCTCCATGAATTGGAACCAGTTGGCGGTGACGGCGATGACAATGGGATAACGCTGAAGCGCGCGGTAGGAAACCAGGTTGCCACTATCGCCCTCGGAGGAGGCTATGCGATAGACCCCGGACGGCGTCGCGGGAATCATGTCCTTGAAAAGCAGCTTTTCGTTGTCGGTCAAATCGCTTCTGCGCCCGGCATCCGTGCTGGCCAGCAGTACGCCATCGCGCATGAACAGATCGACACCCGCATATCGGGCCGGCAAAAGACCAGCATAGACATTGGTGAAGGCGTCGACCGCAATGGCCACAACGCAAATGCCCTGGAAGGCGCCCTTTTCGTCGTAGAGCGGCTTGGTGACACGGATTAGCTTCTCGCCGGACACTAAGCCAGGGGATGGCCGGCCGATGTAGAATGCGTCGGACGCGTGCGCGCCGTCCCGGTAAAACGTGAAAATCGGCTGGACGGACGCATAGACGACGCCTTTGACCGCATGGAGCCGTCCATCAGCTTGCCGCAAAGCCAAGTCGCGAACAAAGCCGTCGGGACCGATCATCGAAACAGAATGGATAAACGCCCAGCTGTCGGCGATGGTGATGAAGCGGTCGGTTAACTTTGTCTGCGGCGGTGGAGTGTCGATCTGATCGAGGGCGGCCTCGACCGCATGGTCGAGAATCAGAGTCACCGCCTGAAGTGTAATATCCGTGTTGGCTTCGAGAATCTGGGTGAACTGCTGAATATTGCGCCGCGCCGTGGCCACCGTCACCCCATAGGTCTGCCAGACCTGGTTGATGACCATGCAGGCGATGATGACGATGGCCATGCCCGCCATCATCAACGTGCGCTGCTTTAAATTTAGGTTGGCCCTGACAGCCATAAATCCCCGCCTTAGTCCCCTAAGCCGACGCTACATCAGGTCCGGGCCTTACTCCATGCAAGCGCGGGCTGCCGGCGCAGCGCCGTCATTCCGGCGGCGCTTACGTCGCCATCTTCATAAATTATTGTTTATATACAGCGTATTAGAAAGGGCACTGGACCTTTGGAGCGCGGATTCATACCCTACGGAGCCAGCATGTTTATGCGTTTCGCGGGTGAGGCGTTGTATGGAACAGAGAAGCGCCAAATTTAAAATCGGACAGGTGGTCAAGCACCGTTCGTTTTCGTTCCGTGGCGTCATTTTCGATGTGGACCCGGAGTTCTCCAATACCGAGGAGTGGTGGATGGCCATCCCCGAGGATAAACGCCCAGCCAAGGATCAGCCCTATTACCATCTGCTGGCCGAAAACGCGCAGACCCACTATGTGGCCTATGTGTCGCAGCAAAACCTGCTGGCCGACGAGACTGGCGAACCCGTGCAGCATCCGGAAGTGACCGCCTATTTCGCCGAATTCCGGGGCGATCACTATGTCATGCGCCCCTCGTACGCCAATTAACGCGGATCTCACGACGGCGGGTATTGGCCGTAAACCATTTGGAATATATGTGGCGAGTGCTTACCTTAGCCGCCACGCGCGCTGTGAGCGCGGGACGCCAATCTCTCTCCATTCAACAGGGACGAACGAGGACACCATGACAATCAAGCAAGGCGACAAACTGCCCGCGGGCACACTCAAGATCATGGGCGCGGAAGGCCCCAAGGACATCTCAACCGACGAGATCTTCAAAGGAAAGAAAGTAGTGTTGTTCTCGGTTCCGGGCGCCTTCACGCCCACCTGCTCAAATCAGCATCTGCCGAGCTACCTGAAGAACTACGACAAGGTCAAAGCCCAAGGTGTGGACGTGATCGCTTGCATGTCTGTGAACGACGTATTCGTCATGGACGCCTGGGGCAAGGACAAGGGCGTCGGCAGCAAGATCATGATGCTGGCCGACGGCAGCGGCGATTACGCCAAGAAGCTTGGCCTCGAGTTCGATCTGCGCGACAAGGGCCTCGGCGTCCGCGGCAAGCGCTTTTCCATGGTCGTCAAGGACGGCGTCGTGGAAAAGCTCAATATCGATGAAGGCAAATACGAGCTCAGCGGCGCCGAAGCGACCTGCGGCTTGAACTAAACCCGCATCTGCGCCGCGCTAGATTCACCTCCACAAGGAGTGAGCAAGCGCGGCGCAATGGTCAATACGAACGCGGCGATGTGGGAAAAACACCGTTGCTCGCCATTTGCTGACCTCGTTCTTTAGAAATGCAGATTCCCGACCTGACCATCGTCGTACCTGTGCACGGGCGCCAACAGACGCTTGAGCGCTGTCTTCATTATCTGTCTGACTTTAAAGGCCCGATTATCGTCGCCGACTCTTCTGAAGTTCCTTACGAGCCGGCCAAGCGCTTTCCCAACGTCGACTACAGACACGCGCCCGGCCAGCCTTACCATCAAAAGCTGCGCGAGGTTTATGCGTCGGTGCAGACGGCATATCTGGTCGATATTCCCGACGACGATTTTGTATCGCTGACCGGCCTGCAGGCCTGCTGTGAGCATCTGCGCGCAAATCCCGGCGTTGTGGTGTGCGGTGGCCACACCATCGTCTTTAGGGAAGGTCGCGACGTCGGTCTAGAACTGATCCATACCGGCGCGACGGTCGCGAGCCATATCAAGGCGACCGAAACGATTGGGGCGCAGGAGAGCGTGGCGCAACGGATCGACAGATTGTTCCGCAAGCCGACAGAAATCGTGCACCTTGTGATGCACAAGTCGGCCGCGCTGGCCCCGCACCTGATCGTTGAGAAACATCCCGAGCTCATGCCCATCCGTTTCTATGCGCGGCTGTGGCTGTTCACCGCTGCGGTGATGGGGCGAATTTCGCATCTGGATACGATCTTCTTGGTGCGCGCCAAAGAAGGCCGCCTAATCAACGGCGCGATCTATCCGCCTGAGCTCGAGCGCGAGGTGGGACCGGAATAGATGGAAGTGCGGCTTGGTCCCGGCGGAGGTGTGCTGAAGGACTTCGTGATGGCCGAGGCCGGCGTCGGCGCTACAGACGCGGAGGCGCTCCTCGCTAATATGTTTAGTCACATCAGAAACCCGATGCCCACACCCGAGCTCCAGCGCGAACGTGCCATGACGGCGCCCCTGGTCGAAGGCGCGGTGGCGCGACAGGCGCAGGATATTGGCAGAATGATAGAAGCCATAGTCCGCTATTCCGACGCGCTCTAACGAGTGGTCATCAGCAGTTTTTTGGTCGTGTAGACACACAAGCCGACAACGTTGGTGTAGGACCCGTTAATGGCGCTGACGAACGCGCCCGCCGGCCCCTGAATGGCATAACCTCCAGCCTTACCTTTCCAATCGCCGCTGGCAATATAGGCCGCGAGATCGTCGTCGGACAGGCGTGCGAATTTCACCATTGTTACGACGCTTCTTTGCCAGAGCTTGCCGTCGGGCGCGCGCAAAGCGATGCCGCCGTAAACCCGGTGACGTCGCCCCGACAGCAGGGTCAGGCAGGCCCGCACCTCTTCCTCGGTCTCGGCTTTGGGAAGAATCCGCCTCCCGCAAGCCACGACCGTATCCGCCGCCAGGATCAAAGCCTCGGGATGGAGCCGGGCCACAACAGCGGCCTTCTCCAATGCCAAACGCAAAGCCAGTGCAGCCGGCGGCTCGTCCTTTCGCGGCGTCTCATCGACATCGGCCGGCGCGACAATATCTGGCGGGTAGCCGATCTGCTGCAAAAGCGCGAGACGCCGCGGCGAGGCGGAGGCCAGGATAAACTTCTGATGGGATTGCGTTGGCATTCAGACTCTCAAAAATCAAGATGCGCCGGACGCGGAAACAGATCAAGCACCTTTTGCTGTAGCTGGTCGCGGGTCTGGCGATAGGCGGCAAGACGCGCCTCGCGCGTGCCTTCGAACAGCAACGGATCGGCAATGCTCCACAGTCGCAAATCGCAGTGCATATAGCGGGTGAGTTCGGCGGCGGCGGCTTGCGCCTCGGTTGAGAGGGCAATGGCCACATCGAAGGAGTCATCGGCGAGATTGGAAAACGTCTTGGGTCGGTGGCGTTTCATGTCGACGCCGATCTCCGCCATGACTTCGACCATCATCGGATCGAGCGAACCCTGGCGAACGCCGACGGAATCCACAAATACCTGGGTGCCGTGAAAGCGCTTCATGATGCCTTCGGCCATGGGCGAGCGGATTTCATTCATGGTGCAGCAAAACAGGACGGATGAGGGCAGGATCATGGAATTCCCCCTACCCGCGCATATGCAGGATGCAGAGCAGCGTGAAGAAGCGCCGTGACGTGCCCTGGTCCAGCTCGACGTGTTCGGCCAGACGCTCCTTCAGCATTTGCGCGCCTTCGTTATGCAGGCCACGCCGGCCCATGTCGATGGCTTCGATCTGCAACGGCGAAGATGCTTTGATGGCGTCGAAGTAGCTCTCGCACACCATAAAATAGTCTTTGATGATCATGCGGAAAGGCCGAACGCCCAGAACGATCTCGCGGCGCGGCGTCTCGGCGGTATCGCGCACGTCGAAAATCAAACGATCCTCGGACAGACCGAGCTTGAGATGGAACGGACCTTGCAGGTGCGCCGCATCGGTTGCGTCCTGACTTTTTAGGATGAAGACGTTCTCTTCCAGAAGGTCAAACAGCGCCACTTCGCGCTCGTGCTCGACTTCAGGGCGGCGGCGCAGGAACGACTTCTCATCAAGCTGGATTTTGACAATCGAGCGGCGGCGCTGATCGATGCCCTCCCCGGGTCCATCGCTGCCCGGGTCCGTCATCAGCCGCCGCCCTTAAGGCGCAAGGACACCGACAGCGCGTGGGCATCGAGCACTTCGGCCTCGGCCATGGCGAGGGCGCCCGGACCAATGGCTGCTAGGCCGGTGTTGCCGCAATCAATCAATGACGTGCGCTTCATGAAGTCGAGCACGCCGAGGCCCGAGGAGAACCGCGCCGCGCCGGACGTCGGCAGCACATGGCTGGGCCCTGCGATATAATCGCCGACGGCCTCGGGTGTATGACGGCCCAGGAAAATCGCGCCGGCGTGGCGGATATTCTTCATGAACGCGCGCGGCTCGGCGATAGCCAGTTCCAGGTGCTCGGGCGCGATCAGATTGACGAGGGTGGCGGCGTCTTCGAGTTTTTTGACGACGAGCACCGCGCCGTTATCGCGCCAGCTTTTTTGCGCGGTCTCGCGTCGAGGCAAGGACAGAAGCTGCTGTTCCACAGCCGCGATCACGCGGTCGGCGAAGGCCTCATCGTCGGTGATCAGGATCGACTGCGACGAGGCATCGTGTTCGGCCTGGGCCAGCAGGTCGGCGGCAATCCAGGCGGGGTCGCTGGCGTTGTCGGAGACCACGGTGACTTCCGACGGCCCCGCGATCATATCGATACCCACGGTGCCGAAGACCTGCTTCTTGGCCGAGGTCACATAGGCATTGCCGGGCCCGACAATCTTATCAACCGGCCTTACGCTGTCGGTGCCGTAAGCCAGCATGGCGATGGCTTGCGCGCCGCCCACACGATAGACCTCGTCCACACCGGCCACGGCACAGGCCGCCAGCGTCAGCGGATTGGTCTTGCCGCCGGGCGTGGGCATGGTCACCACCAGGCGATCGACACCCGCCACTTTCGCCGGGATCGCGTTCATCAACACCGAGGAGAACAGCGCGGCCGTGCCACCCGGCACGTAAAGCCCGGCGGATGACACCGCCGTCCAGCGCCAGCCCAAACCGATGCCGACGTCATCGGTGTAGAACTCGTCCTTTGGCAGCTGGCGCATGTGATAGTCGCGGATGCGCGCCGCCGCGTCCTTGAGGGCGCGCAAAGTTGCGGCATCGCACTGGGCCGCAGCTCCCAAGAGCTGTTCCTTACTGAACGCCAACGTCGCCGGCGTCAGGGAAACCCGGTCGAACTTATTTGAATATTCAATGACAGCCGCGTCGCCGCGGATTTTGACGTCGGCC
Organism: Fidelibacterota bacterium; assembly: GCA_947475295.1. GTDB lineage: Bacteria > Pseudomonadota > Alphaproteobacteria > Rhodospirillales > Rhodospirillaceae > SHVO01. The sequence continues at coordinate 1,701 of CANJLF010000017.1, read as the reverse complement.
AGCACGCCGGCCACGACGCCGTCGACGTTCGTCTTGACCTCACGGCTTTTGGCGATGAGGGCGGCGAAAGCGTCGGTGAATCCCGGATCTCGGGCCGAGAGCTTCAGCGCCATGGGTCTAACTTCCCTTCACGACGCTGCGAAATTTCTCGATCCAGCCGCTGATCTCTTGCGAGCGCACTTTCAGCGCCGTGCGGTTGACGATCAGGCGCGAGGTCACATGCACCAGCGTCCCGACCTCAACCAGACCGTTGGCCTTGAGTGTACTGCCGGTGGAAACCAGATCGACGATGCGCGGGCACAGGCCCAGCGCCGGCGCCAGCTCCATGGCGCCGTTGAGCTTGACGCATTCGGCCTGGATGCCGCGGTCGGCGAACCACTTGCTGGTGATGTGCGGATATTTTGTGGCGATACGGACGTGGCTCAAGCGGTCGAGCGCTAAGCTCTCGTCCAAGTCCTTGGGCTGGGCGATGGACAAACGGCATTTGCCGATGCCCAAATCCAGAGGCGCGTACACTTCGGAGTAGTCGAACTCCATCAGCACGTCATTGCCGGCGATACCCAGCTGCGCGCCGCCGAAAGCCACGAAGGTGGCCACGTCAAAGGAGCGCACGCGAATCAAGCTGATGCCCGGGTGGTTGGTATCGAACATCAGCTTGCGCGAGCTCTCGTCGCCGAAGGCCGCCTCGGGCTCGATGCCGGCCGCACGGATGATCGGCAGGGCCTCCTCGAGGATCCTGCCCTTGGGCACGGCTATGACGAGACGATCTGGACTCATGACACGCTCAAAAAACAACGGGTATGGCGCGGCCTTTTACACCGTTTTAGCCGGCGCCACCATCCGTTCTCGCAACCGCACACAAGCGGCGATGTGATGCTAACATATTGATTTTATTTTGGATATGGACCTAGGCGAGCGAATCACCCAAGGGCGCCACGTCCACCTCGACCACCAGGTCTTGGCTGCCGCCGCCGATCAGCACGCCGCGCATGGGGCTGACATCGTCGTAGTCCCTGCCCCAGGCCAGGCTGATCATATCGGTCGAGCCGCGCATGCCGTTGGTGGGATCAAGATCGAGCCAAGTCTCGCCGCCGCACCAGACCGACACCCAAGCGTGGGTGGCGTCGGCGCCCACAAGACGTTCCTTGCCCGGCGCCGGCTCGGTTCTGAGATAGCCGCTGACGTAACGCGAAGCCAGGCCCATGGCACGGAAACAGCCAATGGCGAGGTGCGCGAAATCCTGACAGACGCCGCGCCGCGTGCTCAGCACTTCAGCCAGAGGTGTGGTGATGGTCGTGGCCACGGGGTCGTAGATAAATTCGTCATAGATGCGCGTGATCAGATCAAACGCGGCCTCGCCGATGGGCCGGCCAGGCGTGAACGACGGCTGGGCGTATGGGGCCAGGCCCGGCAACAGCGGGATTGGCCTGACCGATTTTCTTTACCAGTCGTGATGTTAGTTTACTGCATAACGGCACTTTGTTCGAGTGGCATTAGTTTTGGGCTATAGGCCACCGGCGCCGGTGGCCTATAGCCGAGCGCCGAGTGGGGCCGCTTGGTGTTGTAATGCTTGCGCCATTGCTCGATCACGACCTTGGCCTCCTTCAGGCTGTAGAAGATCTCGCCATTAAGTAGTTCGTCTCTGAGCTTGCCGTTGGAGCTTTCGTTGTAGCCATTTTCCCAGGGGCTGCCCGGCGCAAT
>CANJLF010000016.1 GCA_947475295.1 Fidelibacterota bacterium | reverse complement strand
CTTGTCTTTCAGTTCGATTTCCTTGGCGACGGTGACGCCGTCCTTGGTGATGCGCGGAGCGCCGAACGTCTTTTCGATCACGACATTGCGGCCCTTGGGACCGAGCGTGACCTTCACGGCGTTGGCGAGGATATCGACGCCGCGCAACATGCGGTCGCGCGCGTCAGCGGAGAATTTTACGTCTTTGGCAGCCATTGTTGGTGTTCCCTTGCGGAATGTTTCTTAAGAAAGAAGTCGGTGATCTGGGCAAGCAGCCGGAGCTACTCGATGATGCCCATGATGTCGGACTCCTTCATGATCAACAGCTCGTCGCCGTCGATCTTCACTTCAGTGCCGGACCATTTGCCGAAGAGGATCTTGTCGCCCTTCTTGACGTCGAGCGGCACAAGCTTGCCGGCTTCGTCACGGTTGCCGGCGCCTACGGAAATCACTTTGCCTTCCATGGGCTTTTCCTGAGCGGTGTCGGGAATGATGATGCCGCCCTTGGTTTTGGAGTCTGACTCAACGCGTTTAACCAGAACCCGGTCGTGCAGTGGCCGAAATTTCATTTCAACCCTCCTTCTAATTGATTGATACGTAAGTGTTTTTAATCCCCTACAGGAGGCGCACCAATATCGTTAGCACTCTCCCTAGACGAGTGCCACGTACGTAATAGCTCCCCCTCGTCGAGTCAAGGGAAGGAGCTGTGAAAAAAGGGGGAAATCAGCCCGCTAAGGGCGGACTAGGAAGCCCGGTCCGGCCCCATCAGCGGGTGGCTTTTACGCCGGTCCCGGTACACAAAATAGAGATTGCGGCTGTAGATGCAGATGCCGCCCAGCTGCGGCACGATGAACAAGGGCTCCTGAATTTTAACGGCATACAGCAGCGTCAGCGCCGCGCCGACCAGGCTCAGGTACCAGAAGGCCACGGGGATCACGCTGCGCTTGGCGCGCTCGCTGGCCGCCCACTGCACAAAGAAGCGCGAGCCGAACAGCACCTGGCCCAAAATGCCAAGCGCCTTCATGGCGTCCATGCTCGCGAACCAATCGATGAACCAAGCCATGGAAGACTCCTTACAAATAGATGTCAGCGCGGCAGCGTGTTCCGACGCAAAAGCCAGAAGACGCCGAGCAGGTCGACAATACCGATCAGCCCGCGCTGCACGATGCCGTATTTCGAAACCCCGCGCGTGCGCGGGCGATGGTTGACGGGCACCGACATCACCTGTCCGCCGGCGCGGATCACCAGGGCGGGCATGAACCGATGCAGCGCGTTGAAGCGCGGCAGTTCCAAAAACAAGTCGCGGCGGATGAGTTTGATGCCGCAGCCCGAGTCCGGCGTGTGGTCCTGCAGCAAAGCACCGCGCACACCGTTGGCGATACGCGAGGCCAGAAGCCGTGCGGCACTGTCGCGGCGCGCGCCGCGCCGGCCCAGGAACAGCGTGCGCTGGGCTTCACCGCCCAGCTTGTCGCGTTCGCCGAGCAGTTTCGCAATATCCGCCGGATCATTCTGACCGTCGCCGTCCAGCGTCGCGATCCACATCCCCTTCGCCGACGCCACGCCTGAGATCGTCGCCTGGCTTTGGCCGCAGGACTGGCGGTGACGGATGACACGGACCTGAGGATCGGCGGCCGCCAGCGCCGCCAGTTCGCCGTGCGTGGCGTCAATAGAGCCGTCATCGATGAAGATGATCTCGAAGGCCAGCCGGCCCTTCAAAGCCGCGTGGATTTCAGCGGCCAACGGACCAGTATTTCCAGCCTCGTTCTTGACGGGAATAACGACGGAGAGTTCAAGCTCTTGCATGCCGCCGTCATACACGGCCTGTTGGATGCGGCCAAGTAAATCAGGCGATTTATGCGATGGAATCCGGCTTTCGCGGGAATGACATTGGAGCTAAAGCTTGCCCATGACCTCTGCCCTCTCGGCCTCGCCCCAGACCGGCGCCGGCGTGTCCCACGCGAAACAAATCGCCTGGTGGCTGGTGATCTGCGCCGCCATGGTTTTTGCCATGGTGATGCTGGGCGGCGCGACGCGGCTCACAGAATCAGGGCTTTCCATCGTCGAGTGGAAGCCGCTCACGGTCACGCCGCCGCTCGATGCCGCCGCATGGCAGGCCGAGTTCGAGCACTACCAGCAGTCGCCGCAGTTCGAACAAAAGAACAGCTGGATGACGGTCGACGACTTCAAAGGCATCTTTTGGCTGGAATACCTCCACCGTCTCTGGGGCCGCATTATCGGCGCGGCTTTCCTGCTCCCGTTCCTGTGGTTCCTATATAAGCGCGCCATCGACAAACCACTGGCGTGGAAGCTCGGGGGATTGTTCGTTCTCGGTGGCGCGCAAGGTGCCCTCGGCTGGTTCATGGTGGCGAGCGGTTTGCAAGACCGCCCTGACGTCAGCCAGTACCGCCTCGCCGCCCATTTGTTCACGGCGCTGATCCTCTACGCCCTGCTGATCTGGACCGCGCTTGATCTGTTCCGCGGCCAACACTACGAAGCCGCCACGCAACGCAATAACGCGCCGCTAGCGGGCTTCGCCCTGGGCATCTCAGCAGCGGTGCTGTTGGTGATGGTCTCGGGCGCTTTTGTCGCCGGCCTCGACGCCGGCCTCACCTACAACACCTTCCCGCTCATGGACGGCCGCCTCGTTCCCACGGGCCTCGGCCTCATGGAGCCCTGGTACATCAACCTGTTCGAGAACGTGACCACGGTGCAGTTCGATCACCGCGTGCTGGCGATCTCGCTGGTCCTGCTCATCCTATTCACGTGGGTCCGGGCGCGGCCCTTGCGGCTGACATCCCGCGCGCGCCTGCTGGTGAACGCGCTTTTGGCCATGGCCTTGCTGCAAGCCGGCCTCGGCATCTCGACGCTGCTCCTGGTTGTGCCGGTGCCTTTGGCCCTGGCCCACCAAACCGGCGCCTTGATCCTGCTGACCCTGGCCTTATGTTTAGCTCATACTGTCCGCGCGCCGGCAGCCGAAGCCCACGCCCAGCCCCTGCACGTCAAACCGGCGGAGTAACTGTTATGGCCGACCTCAAAGAAACCGAGAATTTGTTCTTCGCCAAGACCGGCATGGATCAGCGCGCCGTGGACAAGATCGTCGGCAATGCGCTGAAGGGTTGCGACGACGGCGAGCTGTACCTGGAATATGCCCAGTCCGAGAACTTCCTATTCGACGACGGGCGCATCAAGAATGCCTCTTTCGACACCTCGCAGGGGTTTGGCCTCCGCGCCGTCTCCGGCGAGACCACCGGCTTTGCCCATTCCTCCACATTGAACGAGCAGGCCCTGGGCCGCGCCGCCGACACCGTGCGCGCCGTGCGTTCGGGCAGCGGCGGTACCTTCGCCGATCCGCCGCAAGGCACCAACCATCAGCTCTACACCGATGCCAATCCCCTGCCCGCCGTGCCCTTCGACGTGAAGGTCGGCGTGCTGGCCGAGATCGACGCCTACGCCCGCGCCAAAGACAGCCGCGTGAAGCAAGTCACCGCCTCCCTCGGCGGCTCCTGGCAGGCCGTGCACATCGTCCGCCCCGGCGGCGAAGCCGTGGCCGACATCCGTCCGCTGGTGCGGCTCAACGTCAACATCGTCGTTGGCGACGGCACACGCATGGAAACCGGCAGCTACGGCACCGGCGGCCGTGTGCTCTACGGCGAGTTCCTGAAGCCCGAACGCTGGAAGGCCGCCGTCGATGAAGCGCTGCGCCAGGCCCTGGTGAATTTGGACTCCGTCGATGCTCCCGGCGGCGAGATGCCCGTAGTGCTTGGTCCCGGCTGGCCCGGCATTCTGCTGCATGAGGCTGTAGGTCACGGGCTCGAAGGCGACTTCAATCGCAAGAAAACCTCGGCCTTCTCCAATCTCATGGGCCAGCGCGTCGCCGCCAAAGGCGTCACCGTGGTCGATGACGGCACCTTTGCCGACCGCCGCGGCTCACTCACCATTGACGACGAAGGCACGCCGACCTCGCGCACCGTTCTCATCGAAGACGGCATCCTCACCGGCTATCTGCAGGACCGCCTGAACGCGCGCCTCATGGGCATGAAGCCTACGGGCAACGGACGCCGCCAGTCCCACGCCCATCATCCCATGCCGCGCATGACCAACACCTTCATGCTGGGCGGCGACCGCGATCCTGAGGAAATCATCCGCTCGGTGAAGAAGGGTCTTTACGCCGTCAGCTTCGGCGGCGGCCAGGTCGACATCACCTCGGGCAAGTTCGTGTTCTCGGCGACCGAGGCTTATCTCATCGAGAACGGCAAGATTGGTCCCGCCGTGAAGGGTGCGACACTCATCGGCAACGGCCCCGATGTCATGACCAAGGTCTCCATGATCGGCAACGACATGGCGCTGGACCCCGGCATCGGCACCTGCGGCAAGGAAGGCCAAGGCGTGCCGTGTGGCGTGGGGCAACCGACCTTGAAGATCGAAATGCTCACGGTCGGCGGTACGGCGGTTTAACCCCCCAAGCTTAAGCCCCTCTGCCGTTTAGCGAATTTCTGCCCCTAAAACGTAACACCGCTTACGCTTGACTTGCGCATTTCTCCCGCGATGATTGTGGATTCAGTGGGCGTGGGGGCGCGAGGGACATGAGTCACAAACTATCATCGCTCATCGTCGGCGTCCTGGCGCTGACATTCATCGCGACCTCTGCCGGCGCCGCACAGCGCACACAGCGAAAAGCGGAGCCGCCGCCCCCGCCGCCACAGTTCCACGTCGAGGTTCCCACGCGCACCATCGCTCTCGAACGCGTTCAATCGACAATACCGGGCGGCGCCGTCATCGGAAAATTCAGCTATGGCTGCCTAATGAAGCAGGCATCCACACCGATCACCATCGAAAACGCCTTAAGTGGCGCAAAACCCTCTGATTTCATCAATGAGTTTACAGCGGAAGCATCCGCCGCGGGTTACCACCTTTCGGGCACCCAAACGGGCGACATGTTCGGCAGCACGGACGCTGCTAAAGCCGAAATTCTAGTGGGTGCGAGCGTTCAATCGCTGAAAGAAGACGGGTGCTATAAAGAATTATTGGGCAAGGAAATGACGATTGAGGCGACGATTACCGTCGACTGGCAGATATTCGACCCGCTGGAAAAAAAGCTGCGTTATCGCGTGACCAACGAAGGACACACCACAGCCAAAGCCAACCTTGTCACCGAAACTTTGCCGATACAGGCCGCGCGAGCCGCTTTCCGCGATGCCGCCAAATCGTGGTTGCGGATCCCGCCTTCGTCGAGGCAGTCAAAGACTTAAGCGGCAAGCCCGCCGCCCCGGCTGACAACGGCTTGATGTTCAATCAGTCCGCGCCGCAAGCGCCGGCCTCCGACGAAATCCCGCGCGTGCAGCTGCGCAGCGCGGCCTTCCAGGATCAAATTCCCGACCTGCGCCAGCAAGTGGTCACCATCCTCACGCCCCAGGGCACCGGCTCCGGATTTTATATCGCCGACGGCCTTCTGCTCACGAACCACCACGTCATTGAAGGATTCAAGAACGTCAAAGTCCGGTTCTTCGGCAGCCGCGAATTACCAGCGGAAGTCCTGCGAAGCGACGCGCAGCGCGACGTCGCCTTGGTGAAAGTTGAAGGCGGCGGCATGACGGGGCTGCCGATTCAATTCGACAAACCCCAGGTCGGCGCGCGGGTTTATGTCGTCGGCTCTCCGCTCGGGCAGAGGAACGAAGGCACAGTCACCACCGGCATCGTCAGCGCCCTGCGTGACACTCAACAGGGCCCGATCATTCAAAGCGATGCGGCCGTGACGCACGGCAACAGCGGCGGCCCGCTATTCGACGACAAAGGCAATATTCTCGGCGTCACGCAGGCCGTATCGATAGGACAAGGCGGCGCAGAGGTTGCGGGCCTGAATTTCTTTATCCCGATCGACGACGCCCTGCGTGTACTGCATGTCTCTGTCGCGGGTATGCCTGCGACTTCCACAGTCGCGGCTGCTGCCGGAGGGCGCGAGATTCAGGTCGTCATGTATCCTGCCGACGGTCCCTTGAAGAAGAGCGGCAAGACCCAAGCTGTGCCGGGCAAGGTCGGCGGCGGCGGCACGGCGGGCACCTTCGCTTTCACACGCCCCGACGGTGTGAGTTGTGACGGCAAATGGACGACGCTGCAAAGCCAGCCCGGCGCTGACTCCTTGCTGACAAAATATGGCACCGTCACGGGCATCTCATCCAAGGTCAGCGGCATGGTCGGTGGACTTGCCATTGGCGCCTGCTCCAATTCCGCAACCTTCCAGGCCGAGTATTATGTCGTGCCCACCGCCGACAGCGGCTTCGGCGTTGCCACCGACTCCAACGGCAACATTTATAAAATCATCTTCTAATCGCAGTCTCGTGTAACAGCACTGTAACGTAGCACTCTTCCCTCTCCCCTTTGCGCACACCCGCGCTATAGTACCGCCGCAATTTCTTTGGGAGACAAATCATGAAAACTATTCTGACCGTAACTGCCGTTGCCGCCGGCCTATTGTTTAGCGCTGCATCCTTTGCCGCCGAACCGCCGGCCGTCGTGAAAGCCGCCGTCGCCGACAAAGCCCGCCCGGCCGCCGACACGGAGCGCGACGCTAACCGTAAGCCCGCCGAGGCCGTGGCCTTCGCGGGCATCAAGGCCGGCGACAAAGTCGCCGACATCAATCCAGGCGGCGGCTATTTCACGCGCATCTTCTCCAAGGTCGTAGGACCGACCGGCAAGGTCTACGGCGTCATTGGCGCCGCGACGCTGGCGCAACGTCCAACGGCCGGCGACGGCATGAAGGCCCTGCAGGCCGACGCTCAATACGGCAACATCGTTTTCCACGCCTCCGACTACGATAAGCTCAGCATGCCGGAAGCGCTGGACGTGGCCTGGACGTCGGACAACTACCATGACTTCAAAAACCGCCCCGCGGGTTTCACCGAAGCCATGAACAAGGCGATCTTTGCCGCACTGAAACCCGGTGGCACCTATATCGTCATTGACCATGCCGCGGAAAAAGGTTCCGGCGGACGCGACACCAACACCCTGCACCGCGTCGATCCCGATTTGGTGAAGAAGGAAGTCCTCGCCGCCGGCTTCAAGCTGGACGGCGAGAGCAACATTCTCGCCAATCCCGCCGACGATCACAAAGGCGGCGTCGGCGACGGTGCGGTCAAAGGCAAGACCGATCAGTTCGTTTTCAAATTCAAGAAGCCCTGAGATAGACGGAACTGAGCTCAAACTAGGGGCGGCAGCGCAACTGCCGCCCTCACTATTTAAAGCGCTTGCCGAACAGATAAGTGACGTTGATGCGCCGGTTTTCATATCCGGTTTTGAATCGGATAGCGTCGGTTTCGTGAAACAGGTTCGAGTTGAACAGCACCGCGCGATTGCATTTATAGGCGATGGTCTGCGATCCGGCGCGGTTTTCCTTCAGAAATTCAAAAATCCGATCGGAGCTGCTGTTGTATTCGTCAAAGCCCCACGCGGCCGGCGCCGGCACGTCGTAGACAACCATGCCGCCGGACTTTGGGTCCAGATTGGCGTCGTCGGGCGTGATCCAGAAATTGAGGTTCACGCGCGCGAAGTCGGCATGCACATTGATGCCCCGGCCTATCTGCGACGTGTATTTGAAGGCCCATAGCTGTTCGAGCCGGTGCGCGCCGAAGATGCGCGGCATCTTCATTTGCAGCTCGGCGGCGATCCGCAGGTGCAAGGGACTCATAAACCCGTCTTCGCTGAAGGTACCAAAATACTGGTTTTGAAAATCCTTGCGCCAGATCGTCGAGGCTAGGCAGAAGGTGCGCAAGTCCGCCATAGCCTCCGGCGACAATAGGTCGTCGATCACGACCATTTCCGGCGCGCTTTTGAAATAGCGGTCTTCAATCGCGGCCCAATCATTGGCGGGGCTAAGACAGGGCCCGAAGGACGCCGTTAGCGGACAACGGATCACATGTTCATAGAAACGCGCGAGAATATCGACCTCTTTGTCGCTTATGGCCACGGGCTTGCCCGCGATCTCGCGGCCGTGCCGGCTTTGAATATCGGCGAAGGTACTTTGCGCTTCCGCTAAGCCGGCGAAGCCGTGACCATGGTTGGCAAGGTATTCGGCCTGCTCGCGGTCATGCTGAATGCGAAAGTCTGAGAGCGTCTTGCGCGCGCGCAGAACCGCCGCCGCCGTCCGCCCGCCCGCGTCGGCAACCTCGCCGGCTAAACGCGCAATGCGCTCCGTCTCGCTCCCGCCTTGCATATAGCCCCACAGCAAATGCTGTTTAGCTTCGAGCAGGTTGGGCGCTAGTTCCAGCGCCTTTTCAAAATTCGCGATAGCTTCGGCGGCCCGATCCAGCTCTTCAAACGCTCCGGCACGATTAACATAAGCGTCGGCAAAGTCGGGCCTGAGCGCGATGGCGCGCGCGTAACTCTGCAGCGCCTCGTCGTGGCGGTGCAGCTTTCTAAGCGCGTTGCCGCGATTGGACCAAGCCTCGGCATAGCCGGGATCGAGCGCTATAGCCCGATCGGTGCTGACCAGCGCCGCGTCAAATTTCCCGAGGCTATGCAGTGCCACCCCGCGGTTGACGTAAATTTCGGGCACATCGCCATCGAGGGCGATGGCGCGGTCGTAGCTCTCGATCGCATCTTCGAAGCGTTGCAGGAGCTGCAGCGCATCGCCACGGCATACGTAAGGCGCGGCGGCGCCCGGAACCCGCGCGATGACCATGTCAAAGCGCGCAACGGCATCCTCTAACCGCCCCGCCTCCAGAAAATCGAAAGCTTGCTGGAAAATGGCTTCGGACGCGGGTTGGGGAGAGGCAACTTTTTCAGACATGTGTTGAATCTGCGGATAATGGAAGCTGGCCGGCGGCGACCTTAACGCGGAGTTGTAATGGCCCGCAAATCCAGTTTAATCTTTTCGTTCCGATACCAATATTGAGGCTCGGTTCTCCGCTATGGCTCGCTGGCACGCCCTTTGGCTTAAACCCGATCTGCCGCCGGACATCGAGCGCGAGGTCAATATTGAACGGCTGATGACTATGGCGCGTCATCAGCCTGTCGCGGCCCCGGCCCACGCCCTCAACTCGCTTATCCTTGCCGTGGCCTGCTGGCCTTTTGTGACACAGCACTGGCTGCTGGTGATTTTCGTCCTCTTGTTCCAGTTCGCCGCGGTGTGGCAGTTGCGGGCTTGGTGGAAGCACCGCAACGTCGGCCGCCCTTCATGCGTCACCGACCGCACCATCACCCGTGCGACGATTTGGGCGATGTATTTTGGCGGCGTTTGGGGCCTGTTCGCCGCCCTGCTGCTGGCGGGCACGCCTTCGCAGGACGCCGACCTTCTGATCTGCACCATCGTCGCCGGCATCGCCGCTGGCGGCATGATGATGCTGTATCCGGTTCCGGCCAGCATGGTGGGGTTCGTGATGGCCTGCATGGTTCCGCCGTGGATCGTCATGGGCTTCTCCGACAATCGCGCCTCTGGCGCGCTCATGGCCTACACCGTCGTCTATTTCCTGTTCCTGATGTTGACGGGCCGCCACAGCTATCAGGGCTTCGTCGAGAGCGTGTGCTTGCGCATGCAAAACGCGGAACTGGCTTATAAGGCCGAGGCCGCCAACCGCGCCAAGTCGCGTTTCCTCGCCAACATGAGCCACGAGCTGCGCACGCCGCTGAACGCCATTATCGGCTTCGCCGAAGTGATTCACCTGCAGTTCAAGGGGCCGGTCGGCAACCCGCAATACGTCGATTTCGCCCGCTCGATTCACGACAGCGGCCGCCATCTGGTGGGCATCATCAACGACATCCTGGATTTGTCGAAGGTGGAAGCCGGCAAGGTGGAGCTGGAAGAAGAGCCCACCACAGTCGCCGCCCTGGTCGACCACGCCGTGGCGCTGATGAACCATTCCATCGCCAACGCTCAGCTTACGCTCGACGTGGCCATCGATCCTGACTTGCCCGGCGTGCTGGTGGATGCGCGCAAGCTGGACCAGGTGCTGCTCAATTTGATTTCCAACGCCGTCAAGTTTACGCCCGCCGGCGGGCGCATCCGCATCGAGGCCCGCCGCGCCGCCGACGGCGGCATCGCACTCCGCGTCGCCGACACCGGCGTCGGCATCTCCGCCGACGAACTGACTGAGGTCTTAAAGCCCTTTGTGCAAAGCCGCGACGCCGAACGCCGCCGCGTGCAAGGTACTGGTTTAGGCCTGCCGCTGGCCGAACAGCTGGTGAAGCTGCATGGCGGCTCCATGTCGCTGGCCAGCACACACGGCCAAGGCACGATCGTCACGATCCTTTTGCCGGCCTCGCGAATTCTGGCGCGTTCTGCGGCCAAGGCCGCCGGCTAGTGTCCTCCATCGAACAGGTGATCGCGCCGCGCCGCCGCGACCTGGGCGGCTTTGAAGTGGCGCGCGTTCTGCCTTATATGAATCGCCGCAGCGTTGGCTCCTTCGTGTTCTTCGATCACATGGGACCGGCGGTGTTCGCGCCGGGCAAAGGCATCGACGTGCGGCCCCATCCGCACATTGGGCTCGCGACCGTGACCTATCTGTTCGAAGGCGCCTTCGTCCATCGCGACAGCCTCGGCTCGGTCCAGACCATCAGCCCGGGCGACATGAACTGGATGAGCGCCGGGCGCGGTATCGTACACTCCGAGCGCACGCCGCCGGACTTGCGCGCCGCCGGTCATACGGTTCACGGCATCCAGTCCTGGGTCGCCTTGCCCAAAGCCGCCGAGACCAGCGCGCCCATCTTCACGCATCATCCCGCCGCCACGCTGCCCGTGGTCGAGAAGAAAGGCGCGCGCTTGCGTGTCATTGCCGGCGCGGCCTTTGGTGTGACGTCGCCGGTCGTAGCGCTGTCCGACACAGTGTATGTGGATGCGGCTTTGGAGGCCGGCGCCGATCTCTTGCTGTCCGCGGACCATCAGGAGCGCGCTGTTTATGCCGTCGAAGGCACACTTACCCTTGACGGCACTGTGCTGCCGCCCATGGAAATGGCGGTGCTGGTCGAAGGCAAAACCGTCACCGTCACCGCCCAAACCGCCGCGCGATTCATGATCCTGGGCGGCGCACCGCTCGATGCACCGCGCCTCATGTGGTGGAACTTCGTCGCCAGTTCCGACGCGCTGATGGACAAGGCCCAGGTCTCTTGGGCCGCCGGCCCCTCCGAAAACTGGAGCGGTCACTTCAAACTGCCGCCGGGTGAAAGCGAATTCATTCCGCTGCCGGAATCATAAACGAGCGATCGCTGCCTTCACGCCTGCATCCAACGCTTCCAGATCGACGCTGAAATCGGCGAACAGCGCATCGTCGTCTTTTTTATTCATGACGGCATCGTTGACAACACAGACGTAGGCGTGGCCCGCGGCCCCGGCCACTTCGTGAAAGGTCCAAACCACACGCTGGTCGTGGGTCATTTCGATGATCGCTCCGCCCGGCGCCATGAACACGGCATTGGTCAACCCCGCGCCGTGAGGCCCCGCCACCATCTCGGCGCTGGCGAATAATTCCACCTGCTCGGTCACCGACAGCGCGCCGGGATTGACCGAAACAAAGCCGTGACCCGCCAGCAGCTTTTCCACGGCGGCCTCGTTCAGCACACGCCGGCGGGGCGCCGCCCCGCGCGCCACATAGAGGCGTTTTTTTCCGCGCGGGCGTCCTTCGACGCCGAAAAGCTTGCGTAAGCACTGCGCCTTCCAGGGGCTCATGCCGGTATCGCGGCGCGGGAAAATCGCCTTGCGGCAAAACAGCAGTGTCCCATCGGTGGGCTGCAGCTCGGATAAAGCCACGCCGACCGCCTTGGTGGCCGCGCCCATGAACGGCAGCAGGGCTTCGGCCTCCTGGGAATAACCGCTGATGATGAGCTTGGCTTTGCGCGAGGCCGGTACGCGGTCGCGCCAATGCAGCTGCGCCAGAGAGTCGGTCAGAAAATGAAAGTAGTTGTTGGTGGAATAACTGGCGAGCGCCAGCACCGGCTCTTCGGCCGATCCCCAGGGAATATGCGTGCCGGGAAGCTAGCCTTTGAAATGGCCGAGGGCGTATTCCAGCGACGCACCGTTCAAGTTCACGGCCGACTGGCGGATCAGAAGGCCGTTAGGCAGCACCACAAAACCGAACGGCCCCATCAGAAAGCAATTCTCGGCCGCGCAGATCATTTGCGGATAGCGCATAACCGGCCCACCCGGGAAAACCTTGGCGAAGGCCGGGCGGTTCAGAAACACTGGCTGGGGTAGATTTAAGGGTGGACTGTCGACCCGCGCATAGGTGAACGGGGCGTCAATCAACCCCAATTCAGCCAACGGCACTTCCTTGCCGGCGGCGGTAATATCGAACAAATGCAAGACCTTCTCGGCGCACATGATCCATCCCCGCGTGAGGGCCCATCATGGCACAGGCTAAGCCACTTTGTGCAATCGGCGGATGTTGGCAAAGGGGTGGTGAGCGCTTTATCATGGGCGTCCCGGCTGAAAGTCGGCAAACCGCAACGCTCCACCCCTCAGAAAGAGGCGTGCGCCATGACGTCCATCAATCCCCTGCCCTCCGCCGCGCTAGCTGACCTGCGCAAGGTCGTGACAACGCTTGATCACGCGCTGGATGCCGCCGACGCCGCGCTCAAAGCCGATCTTGCCGCCAAGGAAGCCGCCAAGAAACAGCGCAGCCCCATCGATGTGCTGGAAGATAAGATCATGACCACGACCGCCGTGGCCGCCGCCGCTTCGGGCACGCCCGAGCAAGCCAAGGACATGCTCGCCAAGGCCCGTCACAAGGCCATGCAGGCCGCCGCCGACGGCGCCGATACCGGCGCGCTGGATGCCATGGTGCGGCAGATGGAGCACCTGGCCAAAATCGCCGAGGAAAACCGCCTGCTGAAAAAGCGCGGAGGAAATAGCGCCGCCGATGCGATCCCTGTCCTGTCAGCCCTCAGTCCGCCTTCGATCTAGGCGACCACCTAGGGCCTGAAAGAAAGCTGGCAAAATCTACTATATGTTGAGGGTAGGTTTTTCGACTCCCAGGCCAGCGTCATGCGTGATGCGGACACGACAGAAAAGTCCTTAAAAGGCCGGTTTATCAGCCTTTTTGGCGTGTCCCGGCCCCGCCAAGATACCCAAAAATTCTTGACTTCCCAAGGCCAACGGGGATTGAATATTGAGCAATCGAGTTTTGGCCTGACGCTCGGAAGTCACCGCACAAACTACAGGTTGCCGGACGCCGCGCGACGTGTGCGCGGCATTTTGCGCACTTGGAGCGCATGAGCACTTGGGCGCATCTGCGGAGACCTAAAAATGGCGTCAGGAACAGTAAAATGGTTCAACAAAGTTAAAGGCTATGGCTTCATTCAACCGAGCGACGGCGGCAAGGACGTGTTTGTGCACATCACGGCCGTTGAGCGCGCCGGGATGGACACGTTGGTCGAAGGCCAGCGCGTGAATTATGACTTGGTGAGCGAGCGCGGCAAAACCGCCGCCGCCAACCTGAAGGCCGGCTAAGCGAAAAACAAATTCGCCGAATAAGGAATGGCGGTGCGCCAAAAAGGCCCACCGCCATTTTTCTTTTTCCTGACAGCGTGATCAGAACGCCATCGCGACGCCGGCCCGCACCACGTGGCTGATCCGGTCGTCCATACCGAGCTGTGCTGAATAGCCCACGTTCCAAACCACCTTCTCGACCACGCCCTGGATACCGGCGCCAAGCTCAACGTAGTCCTCGGTGGCCGAGGGTACCGTGACGGTCGACGTGCCCATTGCGTTCTGTGCGCTGGCCAGGCGCAGCGTCACGTCGCGGGAGGCCGCGCCCAGTTGCCAGTTGTAGCTGACGTGGAGGAAGGGCGAGACCGACCCCACGTCGCCGAAAGCTTCGCCGCCGAAGGAGAGGATCGACGAGGTAATGCTGTGCGCCGGCATGACAATGTCGCCGCCGGCAGCGCCGGTTTCGGTATAGCCTTTGATATCGATGGTATCGCCGTAGAAGCCCATCTTGGGCCCGACCTTGAATTGGTCGAGATCGAAAGTGGCGCCGGCCTCGGCGAAGTAGCTGCGGGTATTGCCGCTGGTCTTGCCGAGCGCGGTCATCCCATAAGCGCCCGGGCGGGCGATCTTGTCCAAATCCACCTGGCCCAAGGCAACCCCGAACTGGGCGTAGAAATTTTCGCGCGACACGCCAGCGTAGCCGCCGAAGCTATAACCCTCGGCATCGACCGCGATCCCGGTGCCTTTGCTGCGGCCCTCCTGTTGGCCGTAGCTGACCGTGACGCCGGCAATAAAATTCTCGCCCAAATTATAGTCAGCCCCAAAGGTGCCGCGAAAGCCGGAGCGCGTTGCGTTAACACTGCCGCCGGTGAACTTCTCCCAGCTATCGTGGCTGTAGGCGCCTTGGACCCAAGCGTTGAGGCCTTCGGCGACCACGCCGGAGCGCCGCTGGGCATTCAGCTGCGCCGCGGTGTTGCCGGTGGTTGATCCGCTCACCGCCAGCGCACTCTGACCGATCAGTTCCACCGCCACTTTGCCGCCGCCGTTTATGTCGACAAAGTATTGGGGGTCGACGTAGGTCGGCAGGGTCAGACGGTAGATCAGCACATGAGCATCGCTGTCTACGGCCTGCGAACAATCCTGGCCGTTGACGTTGCAGTTGGTCGCCAGGAAATCGTTGTCGTTGCCAACAAACAGAAAGAAGTCCTGCGGCGCGGCTTCGTCCAAGACCGGCGCGAGCGCCATACCTTCCCACTTCTCGCTCAGGGTCAGGCGCGTCGGCGTGACGTTGTTGAGGTTCTCGCCGAACCTATTGAGCTGCGTCGAATTCAGCAGGTTCACCATCTCGACCTGCTGCATCGGCACGATTGTCGAAACCAAAGTGCCGTTGCTGGCGATAGGCGTGTAAGCCGTTTCATAAGTTGTGCCGGCGAGATTGGTGGCGCCGGCGGTATCGACCAACAGTACGCTCTTGTAGACCGAATTGCCGGTGGCGAGACCAAGGCCGAGGCCGTCACGCGCCAGCACCAGGAACTGGGTGTCGTTCAAGGCCAACAGCTCCGATTGCGCGGCCGTGCGGTTGGGCGTGCCGGCGCCGGTGGCGTTGAAAATCGGCAGCTGCAGGACATAATCGCCAATCGGTGTGGTCGGCGTTTTGGTGCCTGTGATGTCATAGATCATCAGGCGCGTATTGTTGCGGGTCTGCTGATTGGTGCCGGTGGTGTCTTGGTACGTGGCGCTTTGCAGGAGCGTCACCAGTTTCTTGCCGTCGGGCGTCACGCCCATACCTTCCATGCCCTGGTTGAAGCGCCGCCCGATGGCCTGGTCGGCCGTCGATGTATAGGAGATTTGGTTCTGCGCATCGCGCGGGATCAGCGCCGCCGGCGGCTTGATCACGCCCTTCAGATTACCGCTGGCGTCGAAGTAGTAGGCATTGGCGCCGTATTCGTCGGAAACGTAGAACGACTTGTCGGCCAGGAACCGGACGGCTTCGGCGTCAAGGCTGATCTTGCCGTCGGCCGCGCCTGTCGTCGGGCCAGGCAGCGTAATGCCGTTCTGGATGATAATGCCGGCGGCGCCAACGCCTGGGTCGAAGCCCGTGGTGACGTTGCCGTTGAAGTCCTTCAAGACGATGCCGCCGTTGGCGGTCAGCACCAGCTGATTCTGCGACGAGGTCGCTGCCGGCAGATCGGCGGTGCCGGTATAAGGTGTGAAGACCATCGAGAACTGGCTCAAGCGTCCGGCGTAGTCGCTGAAGCTGACGGTGCCGAGGCCGTTTGGGCCCCGGTCGGGCAGCGCGAACAATGTGCCAGTGTAACCGGTGCCGGTCTTGCGCCAGGCGCTTAAATCCAGGTCCATACCCGAGAAGGCGCCAAAAGTGCCGCCAAGGAAGTCCTTGGTGCCGGCGGTGATCCGGCCCATGCCTTGCAGGCCCTTGTTGACAAAGGTCTGGCCGCCGAAAGTGAACTGCGTGGCGCCGGCCGTAGTCACGACATTGGGCGCACCAATGATCGTGGACGCGGCCCACGCAGTATTGGTGTTGATTGACAGCGCAGCGACAGATACCGCCAGCGCGGCCTTGAAACTCTTGTGCATTTTGAACCGCCCCTCGTTAAGATTGCAAAATCACAAGGTTTGTAGTCGCGGGCCGTGACAGTTTCGTGAGAGATAGATGACGTAATGACAAAAGCACCGATTACACTCAGCGCATTCGCCGAAAGCCTTGTGCGCGCGAGCCGCCGTAAGCTCTGGCTCACAGTTCTGTTGACCATTGTGCTGGCAGGCGGCGCGGTGCTGGGTGCCGCGCGCGGACTTGGCATGAATACCGACTCTTTGGCGCTATTCGACTCCGATCTTGATTTCCGCGCGACCCAAGCCGCCTTCGACGCCCAGTTTCCCGGCGAGACCGATTTGATTGTCGCCGTCATCGACGCGCCCTCGGTGCAGGCCGCGCAGACGGCGGCAGACAAACTCGCCGCCAAATTGGGACTGCGGGACGATCTGTTCCGCAGTGTGCGGAACCCCGCCGGCGGCGACTTCTTCGCGCGCAACGGCCTGCTGTACCTCAACAGCACCGAACTTGATGACTTATCGATCGAGCTCGCGCGCGCCCAGCCGTTCCTGGGTGCGGTTTCCACCGACCGCAACGCGCGTGGGGTCTTTCGACTGTTGGAGTTCGCGTTCCGCGCTGCCGCCGGCGGCGAGCAGGCCGCCGCCCAGATCGCGCCCGCCGCCGATCAGGTTTCAGGCGTAATCGAGAACGTGCTCGACAACAAACCCGCCGCCTTGAACTGGGCCAGTCTGTTCAAAGGTTTTGGGCCGGCCGGTGTGTCCGCCCGCGCTATGGTGCTGGCGCAGCCCAAGCTCGACCTGTCGTCCCTGACGCCGGGCGGTGTCGCCAGCGCGTATATAAGGCAGGCAGCGGTCGAGTTGGGCCTTACGCCTGAGAACGGCTTTCGCGTTCGCCTGACCGGCCAGATTCCGCTGACCGATGAGGAATTCGCCACCGTCGCCGAAGGCACCGGCGCCTCGGGCCTGATTTCGGTCTTGCTCGTGGGCATTTTGTTGTTCATGGCGCTGGGTTCAGGACGCTTGGTGCTGGCCGCCCTCGTCACGCTCGCCGTCGGATTTCTGCTGACCTTGGGCTGGGCGACAATTGCCGTCGGCGAGCTCAATCTGATCTCGGTGGCCTTCGCGGTGATGTTCGTCGGCATCGCGGTAGATTTCGGCATTCAGTTCGCCATGCGCTACCGCGCCGAGCGTCATGCGCGCGGTGAGGCCGGCCTTGACGCGGCGCTCGATGCAGCCGGTGCAGTCATGGCCCGGCCGCTGACGCTCGCCGCCGCCACCACCGCCTTGGGATTCTTCTCGTTTCTGCCGACGGAATATCGCGGTGTCTCGCAGCTCGGTGTCATCGCGGGCGGCGGCATGATCATCGCGCTGATCCTGAGTTTTACGCTGCTGCCGGCCTTACTGAAGCTTTTCCGCGCGCGCGGCGAGCAGGACGACGTGGGCTTCCGATGGGCGATCCCGGTCAATCGCGCGCTGCTCGCCCGCCGCCGCCCGGTCCTGATGGCGGCTGTCGTCCTGGCTGTTGCGGCGATTGTGTCCCTGCCCTTCCTGACCTTCGATTTCGACCCTTTGAAGCTCAAAGATCCTCGCACCGAGTCCATGTCCACGGCGTTGGAGCTGATGGACGATCCGCTGATCAATCCCAATTCCTTGAGCGTGCTGGTCGCAACCGCCGACGAAGCCAAGGCCCTGGCCGCGCGGCTGAGCGCCTTGCCCGAAGTTGGTCACGCCCTGACAATCTTCGACGTTGTCCCCGGCGATCAGACCGCCAAGCTCGCCTCGATCGAAGAGCTGTCGTTCTTGATCGGGCCGGTGTTGACGCCGGGCATGGCGCAGAAAACCCCGCCGACACATGATGAGATGGTCGCGGCCGCGCGCAACGCGCGCACCGAAGCCCAGGCGCTTATAAGTTCAACCGCCACCGCACCCGGCACTGGCGATTTGCGCCAAACCGCCCAACGCCTTGTCGCCGCGCTTGATCGCCTGCTTGCCAAACCCGAGGCCGCGACCTTCGACAAAATCTCGGGTGCGCTGATCACCGGCTTTGAAGACGCGCTTGCGCCCTTGGCCGCCGGGCTGAATGCGGGGCCCGTGTCCCTTGAGACTTTGCCCGAGAGCGTACGCGCCACGTTCGTCGCCCGCGACGGACGCTACAGGGTCCAGGCCTTCCCGCGCACGACCGGCGGCGCGGCCGAAAATCTCAACCGGTTCCTGAAAGCCGTGAAAGACGTCGCACCCGGCGCCACCGGCGAGCCGGTGCTCATTTATGAAAGCGGGCGTATCGTCACGCGTGCTTTCCTGACGGCGGCGATCCTCGCAATCACCGCGATCACGCTTCTGCTGTTCGCCGTCATGCGCCGTGCCGATGATGTGGCGCGCGTGCTGGCGCCGCTGCTGCTGGCCGGGCTGCTGACCTTGGGCACCTGCGCGGTCACGGGCCTTGCCATCAACTTCGCCAACATCATCGCACTGCCGCTTCTACTGGGCGTTGGCGTCACTTTTCCGATTTATTTTGTCTCGGCTTGGCGCGAGGGCGAAGGCGTGCTGCTTGCCTCGCCCGCCGGACGCGGCATGCTCTTTAGCGCGCTTACCACGGGGGCCGCCTTTGGCAGCCTCGCCATCTCGGCCCACACCGGCACCGCCAGTCTCGGCATTCTGCTGACGATGGCCTTGGCTTACACGCTGCTGGCGACGCTGATTGTCCTGCCGGCGCTTTTGGGGCCCGCGCCGGTTAAAGCTTAGACGCCTTTATCCGCCTCCGCTGTCAGGCGTTTCATGTGCGCCACCAGATCGGCGGCGGTGCCCTTGGCCAGCACGGCGGCGAATTCGGCGCGGCGCATCGCCAATTGGCTGACAGCGCCGTCGAGATAGATGTCGAAAATCTTCCAGGCCGCACCGACTTTATGCAGCCGGTAGTTGAACAACACCGGCGCCATGCCTTTGGGATTCAACTGCGTGTTCACAAGCACGTTGCCTTTGCCGTCGTCCGGCGTCTCGCCCTTGGTGACAAAGGTCTCGCCGTCATAAGCGGCAAAGTTGCCGGCGTAGCTGGCAACGGTCCAGGTGATAAACGCCGCGACAATCTCGCCATGCTCGGCGTCGGACATTTTCGCCCACGCGGCGCCGGTCGAAATTCGCGCCATGGCTTCGGCGTCGAAAGCCTCCCTCACCACCGGCTCCAGCTTGGCGTGTCGACCGGCAAAGCCAAGCTCCTTGCCTTTCTTCATGCCGTCGATCAGCGCAAAGTGGAACCGCTCGACCACGGCCTTAGGCGTGGCCGCATCTTGCGCGGACGCAGCGCTGCCGAGGCCCAAACCGAAAATAACCGCCGCGAGGCCGCCGACCATCCTTAAGAATACGCTGCGAACCATCACCGACTCCCTTTGTTAGGCTGCTAGTAGACTGGAGATAATTGTCATTTTTGGGGCCGAAAACGTACACCACTCTGTACCTACCCCATCCAGCCGGGTCAGGAATGTAAGCCAAAGCCTGATACAATGTTCCATCAATGGCCCATGGGCCCCAGGTAACCACTTGAAGAACCGCCATAACCCAGGGCCGACACGCACCGGTCCATAGGGGCGGGCCGGGCGATCATACGCGTCCCAAGGTCTGTCACATAAGTTAACGAAAACTCCTTTGTGTTCCTTGGAAATTTGAATACGCTTGAGGACTGGTGTGGTTGATTTCGAGGTTCCTCGAGGTTTTCGTAACAGAGCAGAACTTTGGTATCGCGACACTGAGAGGGTTCATTCGCGGGAGCTGCCCTAGATGAAGCGCGTCACGCTCTACAGTCAGTCCCGCCGACAGGGCCCTTATGCC
The DNA here is from genome assembly GCA_947475295.1 of Fidelibacterota bacterium. Lineage (GTDB taxonomy): Bacteria > Pseudomonadota > Alphaproteobacteria > Rhodospirillales > Rhodospirillaceae > SHVO01. The sequence goes on along the minus strand of CANJLF010000016.1, from coordinate 48,125 downwards.
CCCCAGCTGGGACAAACCGCAGCCTCGCGGTCGGTCGCTTCCGCCGCCGCGGACATTCCGGCTGAACCGCCGGCGCCGCCGCCGCGCGTTGTTGCCGCCTGGCGGCGTTTTTCCACTCGCTACGCCCGGCCTTTGTCGCTCGTCGCCACGAGCCTGCTGACCTTGGCGATCGTCGCCGGCTATACAAGCCTCACCGCACCGCGCAAGCTGACCCAGCGCGATATAGACGGCGCGGTCCTGCACACCCTTGAAAAGCAGCCGATGCCTCCGTCTCATGCCTCGGTAGCCTACGACATCATCCGGCCGTCGGTCGTGCGCGTGAATCAGGTCGGCATGGAAAACAGCGACGATGTCGAACGGGCCGTGGGCACCGGCGTCGTCATCGAGGAAAGCGGCACCATTCTCACCAACATTCACGTCGTCGCCGGCGCCGAGCGCATTTCGGTGACCTTCTTCGACGGCACCAAGTCGGACGCACATGTGGTCTCGGTGCAGCCCGAGGACGATCTGGCTGTGCTCAAGACCGACACCGTTCCCGACGATCTGAAACCGGCGACGCTGCGTTCGACGCGCGGACTTCGACCGGGCGATGAGGTGATCGCTGTCGGAAATCCCTTCGGCATCGGTCCTTCCGTGTCCTCGGGCATCGTCTCAGGCCTGCGGCGCGATTACATCTCGCCCAGGGGCAAAAAGACGCTAACCAACCTGATCCAGTTCGATGCTGCCGCAAATCCCGGCAATTCAGGCGGCCCGCTCGTGACGGCGGACGGCGAAGTCGTCGGCATCGTCACCGCCATCCTGAACCCGACTGACCAGCGCGTCTTCGTCGGCATCGGCTTCGCGGTGCCGATCGAGAACGCCGCCGCCGCCGCCGGCGTATCGCCCTTCTAATGACTCCAAACCAACGAAACCCCAAGGGAATCTCATGACCGATATAGCCCCCAACGGCGCCGAAGTTTCCACGCTGATGCAGCGCGTCCTGTATGAAGTGAAGAAGGTCATTGTCGGCCAGGATCATTTTCTGGAACGCGTCCTGGTCGCGATCCTCGCCGAGGGCCATCTGCTGGTGGAAGGCGTGCCGGGATTGGCGAAAACCCTGACCGTGAACACGCTGGCCAAGACGCTGCGCGGCCAGTTCAAACGCATCCAATTCACACCCGATCTGGTGCCGGCCGACCTTGTCGGCACGCGCATCTACAACCAGAAGAGTGGCGAATTCGCGACCTCCTTGGGTCCGGTGTTCACTAATCTGCTGCTGGCCGACGAAATCAACAGGGCACCCGCCAAGGTGCAGAGCGCGCTTCTGGAAGTCATGCAGGAGCGCCAGGTCACCATCGCCGGTGAAACACACAAAGTTCCCTCACCCTTCCTGGTCATGGCCACCCAGAACCCGATCGAGACCGAAGGCACCTATCCGCTGCCCGAAGCCCAGGTCGACCGCTTCATGATGAAGGTGCTGGTGGGTTATCCGACCGAGGAAGAGGAATTCGTGATCGTCGGACGCGTCACCGGCGTCGCGCACACCGTGGCGTCCATCTGCACGACCGACCAGCTGCTGGCGTTGCAGAAAGAATGCCAGATGTCCTATGTCGATCCCTCGCTGATCCAATACGCGGTCAAGCTGGCCGCCGCCACGCGCAATCCCGACAAATACAATGTTCCCGACGTCGCGCGCTATCTGCAGTTCGGCGTTTCCCCGCGCGCGCCCATCCATCTGATCGAGGGCGCTCGTGCGCTGTCGTACTTGCGCGGACGCTCTTATGTGCTGCCCGAAGACGTTACCGACCTCGTCACCGACGTGTTCCGCCATCGCCTTGTGTTGTCGTACGAAGCCCTGTCCGACGGTGTCAGCGCCGATCAAATAGTGGCCCGCGTCATGTCCCACATTACGGCTCCCGAAAAGCCGCTGGAGACCCATGCCAAAGTCGCTGCCCACGTCTGAGACGGTCCTCCGCCGCCTAGAGTGGACCGTCCTACGCAGGCTGGACGGTGTGCTCCACGGCGACTATCGGACGTTATTCAGAGGCTTCGGCCTGGACCTCGCGGGATTGCGCGAGTACCAGCTGCACGACGACGTCCGCCATATCGATTGGAACGTTACCGCCCGGCTGCAACAGCCCTATGTGCGGCAATACAACGAAGACCGCGAAGTTACGGCGTGGTTCCTTTTGGACATCTCGCCCTCCATCGATTTCGGGTCCGAGGAGACCCGAAAACGCGAAGTGCTGATGGACTTCGTCGGCGTGATCTCGCGCCTTTTGACCCGCCACGGCAACCGGGTCGGCGCGCTGCTTTATAGCGGCGGCGCCAAAGCCGGGATCGACATGGTAATTCCGCCGCGCACCGGCCGGCGCCACGTCCTGCACATCCTCAATTCCCTCAGGACGTTTCCCCAATTACCCAAGGCGCCCGAAACCAATCTCGGTGACTTTCTCAAAGGCGCCCTGACACTGGTTAAACGCCGTTCCATCGTGTTCGTGGTCTCCGACTTCATCAGCGCGCCGGGCTGGACAGAAGCCCTCGCTCACCTGGTCATGCGTCATGAAGTGCTGGCGGTGCGCCTTTTCGACCAGCTGGAAATGGAATTGCCCGATCTGGGTCTCTTGGTGATGCAGGATGCCGAGACCGGTGAACAGATTTTTGTCGATACGCATGATCGCGGCTTCCGGCGGCGCTTTGCGGCGCTGGCGGAAAAGCGCGAAGCGTCGCTTAGAGCCTCTTTCGGCAAGGCCGGCGTCGATGCTTTGGAACTGTCGACCGGCGATGACCTTGTCGATGTGATCCTGCGTTTCGCCGACCTGCGCAAGCGCAGAAGCCAGATCGCCGCAGGCGGCGGCATGCCCCGCCACCTCGAGGCTCAAACACAAGAATTCCGTGGGGACACGCGCGCATGACATTCCTTTGGCCCAACCTCCTGTGGCTCCTTCTCGCCGTTCCGGCGCTTGTTGGACTCTATCTTTTAATGTTGCGGCGGAAGAAAAAGACCGCTGTGCGTTACGCCGCCCTCACCATGGTGAAAGATGCCATGGGGATCGGGGCCGGATTCCGCCGCCACGTGCCGCCGATCCTGTTTCTGGCGGCGCTGACCGTGATGATCGCCGCCATCGCGCGGCCTGCCGCCGTCGTGACCTTGCCATCGCAGCGCTCGACCGTGATCCTGGTCATGGACGTCTCAGGCAGCATGCGCGCCGAGGACGTGGAGCCGACGCGCATCGCCGCGGCCCAGGCCGCTGCCAAGGCGTTTATCGAGGAACAGCCGCGCGATACCCGTATTGGCATCGTCGCCTTCGCGGCCTCGGCCCTGCTTGTGCAGCCGCCGACCAATAACCGCGAAGAACTGGTCGAAGCCATCGACCGCTTCCAGACGCAACGCGGCACGGCCATCGGCAGCGGGCTCTTGGTCGCCATGCAGACGCTTTTCCCGGGCGAGAACTTTGAAGTTCAGACGCCGGACTTCCGACGCCGCGGCGGTGCCCGCCGGGGCGGCACGTCGCTCGACGACCGCAGCCCCGAACAAGCTGAAAAGAAAGTCGTACCTCCCGGCTCGTACCAATCGGCGGTCGTGATCCTCTTGACCGACGGCCAGACCACCACCGGACCCGATCCCATGGAGTCGGCGCATATCGCCGCCGATCACGGCGTGCGTGTTTACACCGTCGGTGTCGGCTCGGTTGAAGGCACGACCTTGGGATATGAAGGCCGGTCCATGCGCGTGCAGCTGGACGAAGAATCGTTGCAGACAATCGCCGATCTCACGCGCGGACAGTATTTCCGCGCCGGCAACGCCACAGAGCTCAAGAAAATCTATGAGGCCATGAACGCCCAGCTGATCATGGAAAAGACCAAGACCGAAATCACCGCCGGCTTCTCGGCGCTGGCAGCCGCCTTGGCGCTGATCTCAGTGACTTTGTCGATGCTGTGGTTTAACCGCGTCTTCTGATATTCCGTAACGCGTTCCCAGTGCTGCTGGCGCCCGAATTGTCGGCGCGCTACACTCTCTCCGGGAGTTAACCAGGGGAGATTGTCCATGCGCAAATATTTGCTGTCTTGCGTCACCGTGATGGCGTTTGTCATGCCTGCGAGCGCCCAGCAGGCGCGGCCCCGCGACGCGTTTTATTACCTCAACGAGTTGAACAAAGCCGCGACCGTGATGGTCGTCGAGACCGGCATCGTGCCGCGCCCGCTCGGCAAGCAGATCGCTGAGTCCATCGCGACCGTTGCCAAAAACGCCGACGCCAATCCCAAGCTCCGCTCCGGCGACTATCTCGCCGTTGAGCCGCTGTATATCAATGTCGGCGGACCGGATGTTACGCGCCTGCACTCGGGCCGCAGCCGCCAGGAAATCGGCGCCGTCAGCCGGCGCCTCTCGCAGCGGGACAAACTGCTGGCAACCATGGTCAGCCTCGATAAAACTCGGGCCGCGCTGCTGACCTGGGCTGCCAAATATCCCAATGCGCTGGTTCCCTCCTATACCCACGGCGTTCAGGCGCAGCCGATCTCCTTCGGCCATTATCTGCTCGCTTATTCCGAAGTCCTGGAGCGGGATTCCGCGCGCCTGCGCGCCGCCTTTAATACCGTAAACCAGTCGGCCATGGGTTCGGCGGCGCTGGGCACGTCCAGCTTCCCGATCGACCGCAAGCGTCTCGCGCAGCTCATGGGTTTCGACGGCATCATCGTCAACTCGCTCGACGCCAACGAAATCGCGCCGATCGACGCCGGCGTGGAAATTTCGTCGGTGGCGGCGTCCATGGCCCTGTCCATCGGCACCTTCGCATCCGATATCGAAGCGCAATATTACATGTCGACGCCTTGGATCCTGCTCGCCGAGGGCGAGCTGACCGGCACCAGCAGCATCATGCCGCAGAAGCGCAATCCCACGGCCCTGGAAAGGCTGCGCCTCGATTCCAGCCGCACGGTAGGCGATGCCATGTTGTTCTTTGTGAACGCTCACAATGTCACGGCCGGCATGAACGATTACAAGGGCGCTGAGCCGGAGCGGGCGCTTACCAGCGCCATCACGATGCTCGACGATGTTTCGACGATGATCCCCGGGCTGCTGTTCAACGAAAAGCGCGCGCTGGACGAAGTCAACGCCGACTATTCCGTGACCACGGAACTGGCCGACATTCTGCAACGCGATGCCGGTGTGCCGTTCCGCGTCGGCCACCACTTCGCCTCTGAAATGGTCGAGTTCGGCCGGGGCGCCCGCCTGCGTCCCGCCGAGATCAAGTACGCCGACGCCAAGCGTATTTTTACCCAGGCGGCCAAGGATTTTAAACTGACGGATACCAGCTTCCCGCTGACCGAGGCGCGCTTCCGCGTCGCTTTGACGGCCGAGAACATGGTGGCCTCAGCCAAGCCCATGGGCGGTCCGCAGCCTTCGGAAGTCGCGAACATGTTGCGGGATCAGCAGGCGCAGCTGCAGAAGGATAAGGCTTGGACCGCTGACAAGACGGCCGCGCTGGATGCCGCGTCGAAGTCGCTGAACGACACTTTCGAAGCGATCCGCGCTGGGAAGTAATTTACTGTTTACGTAGGGGATTGGCGCGACGTGTGACACGCGCGCGCAGTCTCTTCCGAAATGAGCCGGCGAAGCCAATTTGTATTCGCCGCGTTCAAGGACGCCGGGCTCTAATTCCGGCGCATTCCTTTTCGAACAGCTAACCGTACGACCGTCGCCTAAACGGCGATCCAGGTTACCAGGCTGGCCAGAATCAATGCTGCCAAAACATCACCGAAGTGACGCGGCATCAGCCGTTCGTAGACATCAAAAAAGCGATCCAGACTTTCCATAACCGTTTTCCGAAACAACCAGCAGCCCAAGTGCAACTGGTCCTGTCACAGATATAACGGGAGGAACACGTCCGAGTTGCGGACACCCCAAGGTATTTGTGAGGCAATCACGGCAGCTTTGAGGCGAACGCGACTCGGGACCTTAAGTCACCGCTTCCGCCGGCGCGCCCTCGCCGATCAGGCAATAGCTGGGCACCCAGCTTTGCGCCATCATCTCCGGCTCGATCAGCGAGTAATCGAATTCCTCGGCGTCTTTGATCATGCGTTCGACGTCGAAAATCAGTTCGCAGCCCTTAATGTCGTGGAAGAAGGCTTTGAACAGCGGCCGTAAAGTCAGTTTGGCGAAGGCTGTCCCCTTGGGCCCGATGAAGTTGCGGCGCTGGCCGGCGTGGGAGACTTCATCGACGGTAATTTCGCGTAAAAGCGCACGGATACGATCGCGGGCTTCGGGCTCTTCGCCAAAATACACGTCCAGCAAAGCGTCGAAGTGGCGATAAAAGACGATGCCCATCAGTTCGGTGATGAAAGCCGGCGGGTCCAGGATGAACCCCGGCAGATAGGGGAACATGCGGTAAACCGCCTGCATGGTCGGTCCCAGCGGCACCCATTGCACCTCTTCGAGCTGCATGGTGCGGAACATCTCATGGAACAAGCGCACATGGCAGAACTCCTCGGCCAGGTGATAGCGGCTGATTTTGTCTTCGAGGTTGCGCGCCTTGGCCAGCGTCGGCGTCGCATCCCAGGCGCCGGTGACGCCCACCCATTCGTGGCGGGCGAATTTATAGACGCAGGTGAGCAGCAGCGTACGCTTGTCCAGCGTATTGGGGTCGTCGTGCATCTCGACGTAATTGCGGTAAAACTTATCCGCATCGGGCAGCGGCTGCTTCGAGCGCACCGGGTTGTCCTGAAACCACTTCAACTTCGCGCGCTTGAGCACCAGATCCTTCTCGGGCTCGATGAGCTCGCCGGACAGCTTGGTGGAAAATTCAAAATAGGTCTTGAAATTCTCAGCGCGTTCCTCGGCCGTGCCATTGGCAAAGATCGAGCGATAAGCTGTTCGCGTCATGGAAGACGGTCCCTTAGACGTTTTATGAACGGATATTGAAAAACGCAGGCATTTGATTGACCGCGTCACTCTTCCCGCCGGCGGCTATTTTAAGCCGGATATCGGCGGGGGTGACATGAAAATCACGCGAAACCGCATATTTATTGCGACATATGCGCGGCCGGAACTCTTAAGAAACCGGTCCGGCGCGCGTCTCAGATCAACGTCATTATTCTATCGGGCGAGCCACGCTCCCAGGCGGGTGGGACGGACCTGCGCATAACTGCGCGAGCCCAGGACTTCACGCGCCGCGATGACCGTGGCCGCGGCATTGGCGATCTTGCTCATCAGGTCGGTCCGGCGGCGCCGGTTTTTGAAGAACCCGAGGGCGCCGATGGCCGACAAGGCCGCCATGTTCCTTGGGAATTCCGACGAACCTATTGCAGAAAGTTTGTCAGCAGATCAGCCAAGCGTACCCCGGCACGCTGCAGCTGGCCGTAGACGGTCGGCAAATTTTCATCCAAATAGGCGCGGCCCAGATCAAAGGGCTGTGCATCGGCGCGATACGCCACGGCGGGCGATTGCGCGAGCGCCAGCGTGGCATTGGCCCAGTCCAAGGCCGTACCGGCGGTCCAGGTCCAGCGATCCGCTTGCGTAGTGCGCGCATTCAGATCGGCCGCGATCTCCTGCCAGGAACGTCCCGTGGCTTCAAGCAGCCCATAATCCCAGAGACCGTGCATGTTAGTGTCTTGTCCCATGAACTTGCCCTTGATCAAGTTGCCGCCGGCGTCCTCGGCATAGCCCGTATGCAAGGGCTGATGCATGTCGCCGACAAAGTGCGCGAGAAAACGCACAGCGTCCCTCGAGTAGGTGCGGCGCATGTCGCCGGCCTCGATCAAAGCGCGGGTCGCCACGCAGCCTTTGTCCGGCGGACAGTCGCGGTCGAGAACAATTATCGTGGCTCCCTGCGGCACATTGACATAGTGATAAAGGGCGGTTTCTTTGCGCCAAGGCCGGACCTCGTCGGGCCACAGGCAGTTTTCCACAAAGGCGTCCTTGCCGTCCTCTTCCAGCACTTGCGATACCTTGGCCCGAATTGCCGGCGTCAATTGATCCCAGGCAATGGCGCAGACAATGCGATGCCCGTCATAGCCCCAGGCGCGGGCGGCGCGCGGCGAGATCGAGATCAAGGCCAGCAGACAGGCGGCAAAAAACCAACGCATGAAAACTCCGTGGAACGCTGAAGCGACGTTACGCCCGGTCGGGCCTAAATTTCGTGAAGTTCCTGTGATTCGGTTTCTGTGAGGACCCCGCTGGTTTTCTTGATCGTCACGGCGCCCTGGCGTATTGATCAATCCAACTTACTATAACTATAAAGGCCGGGGGACGCGTGGCTCAGGTTGAAACGCCATCGGGCAAGGGGGCCGCGGACGAGAATTTTCCCGTCGGCTCCTGGCTCATTCCGCGCGAGCTACGGCCCCATGTGGCGTCTTACTATGCTTTTGCCCGCGCCATCGACGATATTGCCGACAATCCAGCTCTGCCCGCCGCCGATAAGATCGCCCGGCTCGACGGCTTTGCTGCCGCATTGAACGGCGAGAACAGCGATCCGGCCTATACCAAAGCCCATGCCTTGCGCGCGACGCTTGCGGCCACGGGCATTTCCGCGGCTCACGGCCTCGATCTGATTTCGGCTTTTAAGCAGGATGCGGTGAAGCCGCGTTATGAAAATTGGGCCGAGCTGATCGACTACTGTCTGCGCTCAGCTTCACCGGTCGGGCGCTTCCTCTGCGATCTGCACGGCGAAGACAAAGCGCTGTATCCCTTGTCCGATGCGCTGTGCAACGCGCTGCAGGTGATCAATCACTTGCAGGATTGCGCCAAGGACTACGCCGAGATGGACCGCGTCTATCTACCGGAAGAGTGGCTGCGGGCTGAAGGCGCCACCGTCACCGACCTGAAATATCCCGCAGCCACGCCGGGTCTACGCCGCGTTCTCGACCGCGCCGTCGCCGGTACCGCTGCCCTGATGACCGAAGCGCGCAAGCTGCCCAAAGCCATGAAACACGGCCGCCTCGCCGCTGAAACCGCTGTCATTGTTTCCGTCGCCGACAGACTAACGGCGCGCCTCGGCCGCGAAGACCCACTGGCGACGCGCGTGGCGCTCGGACCCGTGGGCTATCTCACCGCCGCCGGCGGCGGCTTACTGCGACTGTGGCTCTAATGCTCGTTCTCATCGCGCTCTTCAGCCTCGCCGCCTGGAACTATCTGCTCTTCTATCATCGCGGTTTCTGGCGCGCTGACCAGCGTTTGCCGAAAACCTGGAACGAACTCACCACCTGGCCCGCCGTCGCAGCTATCGTCCCGGCGCGCAACGAGGCCGAAACCATCGGCGCGGTAACGGCGGCGTTGCTCGCGCAAAACTACCAAGGCGCTTTCCGTATTGTCGTCGTAGACGACGCCAGCACCGACGGCACGGCGGAGATTGCGCGCGGCCACGCATCACCCGCGCATCGTTTGGAAGTTATTTCCGCACCTCCGTTACAAGCCGGGTGGACGGGCAAGCTCGCGGCTTTGAATGCGGGCGTGCAGCATGTGGAATCCGTTGCGCCGGAATTCCTGTGGTTCACCGATGCCGACATCGTCCATCCACCTGAGACTCTTACGCGGCTGGTCTCAAAGGCCGTTGTGGCCCGGCGCGATCTGGTGTCGCTTATGGTGCGCCTGCGCTGCGAGAGTTTTTGGGAGCATCGTCTGGTCCCGGCTTTCATCTTCTTCTTCCAGATGCTGTATCCCTTCGCCGCCGCCAACGACGACCGCTCAAAAACCGCTGCTGCCGCCGGCGGCTGCGTGCTGCTGCGCAGCCAGGCCCTGGTCAAGGCCGGCGGCCTTGAAGCCATCAGCAGCCGGGTCATCGACGATTGCGCCCTGGCCGGCCTCGTCAAACGCTCCGGCGGTAAATTGTGGCTAGGCCTTGCCGATACCAACGAAGCGGGCGTCAGCCGGTCCTTGCGCCGGGCCGACACCCTGGAGCCCCTCTGGGCGATGGTGCGCCGCACTGCGTTCACCCAGCTAAATTACTCCATTATCACGCTTTTTCTGACGCTGCTGGGACTGGGCCTGGTGTTCATCGCGCCGCCCCTCCTCGTGCTGACCCTGCCGTCACATGGCCAGGTTTTCCCGGCCCTGGCTGGCTTTTTGGCCTGGATGGCCATGGCCCTGGCCTATGGACCCACGCTCAAGGATTATGGGAGAAGCCCTTGGGAAGGCTTGCTATTGCCGCTCGCGGCGGCACTTTACGGGGCCATGACCTTCGATTCCGCCGTGGCTCATGTGCAACGTCGGGGCGGGCACTGGAAAGGCCGCCACTATGGGCCTTCTTCCGGCCCCGGTAATCTGTCAAAATCCCCTTAGTAAACAAGTCATTGTGGGGTAGTTCGGTTTGGCTGTGGGGAACATGACGGCGGACTGAGCGAGGATCACAGATTTAAGTCGTCACTGTAACGTGGGCCTTGTAAAACCCCGCGGCGTGCTGCGACTGCGTAAGCGCCGATAAAGCCGCCTGGGGCAAGAAGGCATATATTTTGGCAAATCTCTCAACACCGTTGCTCGACAGTATCGACTCCGTCACAAAACTGCGCGCGCTCGCGCCGCAGCAACTGGCGCAGCTTGCCGATGAACTTCGCGCCGAAACCATCGACGCCGCCTCGGGCACCGGCGGTCATTTCGGCGCCGGCCTCGGCGTTGTCGAGCTGACCGTGGCGCTGCATTACGTTTTTAATACCCCCGCCGACCGTCTGATTTGGGATGTGAGCCATCAGGCCTATCCCCACAAGATCCTCACGGGCCGCCGCAAGGGGATCCGCTCGATCCGCAAGAAGGGCGGCCCTTACGGCTTCACGCTGCGCAGCGAAAGCGCGTTCGACCCTTTCGGCACGGCACACAGCTCCACGTCCATCTCGGCGGCCCTGGGCATGGCGGTCGCGCGCGATCAAAAAGGCGCGGACAACCACGTCGTCGCGGTCATCGGCGACGGCGCCATGAGCGCCGGTATGGCCTATGAAGCCCTGAACAATGCCGGCGCCCTGGGCAGCCGTATGACCATCATCCTCAACGACAACGGCATGTCGATCGCGCCCTCGGTCGGCGGCCTGACGGATTACCTGAAAGAAATCCTGCAGGCGCGGCCCTTGCTGAATGCCAGCGAAATCCAAGCCTGCATGAGCGCCAAGTGCGATAAGCTTAAAGCCAATGCCACGCTGTTCGAGCAGTTAGGCTGCACCTACATTGGCCCCGTGGATGGCCACAACGTCGACCATCTGGTGCAAGTGCTGAGCGCCATCCGCAATGCCCCGCGCGCCGGCGCCGTGGTGCTGCACGTTGTGACGGAAAAAGGCAAAGGCCATCCCTTTCCCGCGCCCAATGCCGAGAATTATCACGCTGTGGACCGGTTTGATCCGATCACCCGCGAAATTCATAAAGCGAAACCGAATGCGCCGACCTATACCAAGGTCTTCGCGCAAACTCTGATCGAGGAAGCCGAGCAGGATGAAGGCATCATCGCCATCACCGCCGCCATGCCGAGCGGCACCGGCCTCGACCTGTTCCAGAAACGGTTCCCGAAACGTTTCTTCGACGTCGGCATCGCCGAACAACATGCCGTAACCTTCGCCGCCGGCCTAGCCACCGAGGGCCTAAAGCCGGTCGCGGCGATTTACTCCTGCTTCCTGCAGCGCGCCTATGACCAGATCGTGCACGATGTGGCTTTACAGCGTCTGCCGGTGCGTTTCGCCATCGACCGCGCCGGGCTCGTCGGTAACGACGGCCCGACCCACGCCGGCAGCTTCGATATTGCCTATCTCACGTGCCTGCCGGGCATGGTGGTCATGGCCGCCGCCGACGAAGCCGAGCTGAAGCACATGGTCGCCACGTCCCTGAGCATCGGCGACCAGCCGTCGGCCTTCAGATTCCCACGCGGTGAAGGCACGGGGGTTGCCTTGCCCGCGCGCGGTGAAGTTCTTCCCATCGGCAAGGGCAGGGTTTTGCGCGAAGGCAGCAAGATCGCGATTTTGTCTCTCGGCGGGCGTCTGATGGAATGTCTGATGGCGGCCGACGAGTTGGGCGCGCGCGGATTGCCGACGACCGTCGCCGATGCGCGCTTCGCCAAGCCCTTGGACGAAGACCTCATCAGCCAGCTTGCGCGCCACCACGACGTGCTGTTGACGATAGAAGAGGGCTCCAGGGGCGGCTTCGGCGCCCATGTGCTCGGTTATCTCGCCGAAAGCGGCACGCTGGACGGCGGCCTGAAGGTCCGCGCTATGACCCTGCCCGACCGTTTCGTCGATCACGCCAAGCCCGACGAGCAATACGACGATGCCTGCCTGCAGGCCCGTCATATCGTCGAGATATCGGTGAAGGCGCTCGGCATTGCGGGCAAAACCAAACACATTCGGGAAGTGGCGGCGCGGCGTTCGCGCTGAAGCCGTTTCCTCGCAGTAAGGCACGCGCATGGGCCTGGCGCAAACCACCACCATTATCGCCGCACCGGGAGCCTCGGACCTGGATTTTATCCGTGCCAAGGTGCGGGCGGCGGGCTCATCGTTTTACTGGGCCATGCGCTTCCTGCCGCCGCAAAAGCGCAGTGCCCTGTTCGCCATTTATGCTTTCTGCCGCGAGGTCGACAATATCGCCGATGGTGACTTGTCGCGCGAGGACAAGATCGTCGCGCTTGACCGCTGGCGTCGCAAGATCGAAGACCTTTATGCCGCACGGCCCGGTGACGAAATAACCCGCACCATGGCCCCCGCCGTAGCGCTCTTCAAACTACGTAAAAAGGACTTCATCGCCGTCATCGAGGGCATGGAGATGGACGCGCGCGGCCCTATCGTCGCGCCGCCTTTGGAAGAACTCGACATCTACTGCGATCGCGTGGCCTCGGCCGTGGGGCGCTTGTGCATTCATGCCTTCGGCGAGCCCACGCCGGCCGGCGAGCGCGTCGCCAACCGATTGGGCCGGGCGCTGCAACTCACCAACATCCTGCGCGATGTGGACGAAGACGCGCGGATCGGACGGCTGTATCTGCCGGCGGAATATCTGGCCCAAGCCGGCATCGCCGTAACATCGCCTCTGCAAGTCGCCGCACACGAACGTTTACCCGAAGTCATAGCCAACGTCGGCGCCTTGGCGACACAAGCTTTCACGGACTCCGAAACCGCATTGATGCTCTGCGACAAGGATGCAGTGCGTCCCGCGGTCATCATGATGCGCGTCTATCGCCAACATCTTGAGCGCTTGCGCGACAACGCCTGGAAGCCGCTACCGCCGCTGACTGGCTTGGCGCGCATCAAGGCCAACGTGTCCAAGCTCTGGACCGCCATCCACACCGGCTTGTTTTAAACGCCGTGGGCGCCCCCCGCATTCACATCATCGGCGCCGGCATGGCGGGTCTTGCCGCGGCCGTGCGCTTGCGCGACCTCGGCGCTAGTCTCACGGTCTATGAAGCAGCCCCCCGCGCGGGTGGGCGCTGCCGCTCATATCATGACCCGCATCTCGATTGCGTCATCGACAACGGCAATCATCTACTGATGAGCGGCAACACGTCGGCCATGGCGTATCTCGGCGAAATCGGCGCTACCGATAAAATCACCGGGCCCGAAACTGCCGCCTTCCCCTTCGTCGATGTCGGCACCAAGGCGCGCTGGACGGTGCAGCCCGGCAAGGGCTTGATCCCCTGGTGGATCCTCGACCGCGGCCGCCGCGTGCCCGACACCAAAGTTACCGACTATTTCTCAACTCTCAGGCTGCTCAGCGCGGGCAGAGACAGCACCGTGGCCAATTGCATCGGCACCAGCGGCGCGCTGTATCGCAATTTCTGGGAGCCCCTGACGGTCGGCGCCATCAACACCGCGCCGACCGAAGCCGCCGCCGCTCTCATGCGCCCGGTGCTCATGGAGACCTTCCTGCGCGGGGCAGACGCCTGCAAGCCGCGCGTCGCGCGGACGAGCCTCGCCGACGCGCTGATCGACCCGGCGCTCGCTAAACTTTCCGCCGCGGGCGTCAATGTGCGCTTCGGCACACGCGTGCGCGCGTTGACGTTCGAGGGCCGCATCTCCGCCATCGAAACCGACAGCGAGACAATCCCCGTATCAGCCGAAGATATTGTGATCCTCGCCGTTCCGCCGTGGATCGCCGAGACGCTGGTCCCAGACCTCAAGGTGCCGCCGCCGGGCCAACCCATCGTCAACGTGCACTATCGCCTGCCGCGCGCGGTGACGGCGCCGGGCACGGTGCGCATCGTCGGCGTCATTGGCGGCACGGCCCAGTGGGTTTTTGCGCGCGGCAATCCGGATCTCGCGTCCGTCACCATCAGCGCCGCCGCCGCCGTGGTCGATCAATCCGCCGAGGATATCGCCCGCGCCTGTTGGCGCGACGTGGCACTCGCGCTGGAGTTGGCCGACGCACCTGAGCCCGCCAGCCGGGTGGTGAAAGAGCGCCGCGCCACATTTGCCCAGACCCCGGAAACCCAGCATTTACGGTCCTCGGCGGCCACCTCCATCCCGAACCTCTTGCTTGCCGGCGACTGGACGGCTACAGGTTTGCCCGCGACCATCGAGGGGGCGTTGCGCTCGGGCTTTCGGGCCGCCGCATTAGCCGCCCAACGCTTGTCCACACACCCCGAAGCCCCCTGATCATGAACATGGATGTAACAGCTTCGCTTTCCAATCCGGGCCGCTTGGATAAAGTGATCGCGGAAGCCGCCGGCGCCATGAAGAAGCGCCAGCGTCCCGACGGCCACTGGGTGTTCGACCTGGAGGCCGACGCCACTATTCCGTCCGAATACATCATGCTCAACCACTACCTCGACGAGATCGAGGGCGGCGTTGAGGCGGAACTAGCCGACTACATCCGCGGCATTCAGGAAGACCACGGCGGCTGGCCTTTGTTCCATCGCGGCGACTTCGACATGAGTGCTACGGTGAAGGCCTATCTCGCCCTTAAGCTGGTGGGCGACGACATCGACGCGCCCCACATGAAACGCGCCCGTGAAGCGATCCTGGCGCGCGGCGGCGCCGCGAAAGCCAACGTCTTCACGCGCTTCGCCCTGGCGGTGTTCGGCGAAGTGCCCTGGCGCGCCGTGCCGGTCATGCCGGTGGAACTGATGGTCGTGCCGGATTGGTTTCCGGTGACGATCTACCGCATTTCCTATTGGTCGCGCACCGTGGTGGTGCCCTTGCTGGTGCTGGCGGCCTTGAAACCACGCGCCAAGAACCCGCGCGGCGTGCGCATCCAAGAACTGTTCCTAGCGCCGCCTTTGCAGGTGAAGCGCTGGCTCAACAATCCTACCGGCCATTGGGGCGGAACGCTGTTCCTGGCGGTGGACAAACTGCTGCGGTGGATCGAGCCTCATGCGCCCAAAGATTTACGCAAGCGCGCCATCGATAAGGCGCTGGCCTTCTTCACCGAGCGCCTCAACGGCGAGGACGGTTTGGGCGCGATTTTTCCGGCCATGGCCAATTCGGTAATGGCGATGGAAGCTCTGGGCTTCGCCAAGAACCATCCCAATCTCGTCATCGCCAAAAAATCCATCAAAAAGCTGCTGACCCCCGGCGAGGGCAAAAAATTCTGCCAGCCTTGCGTTTCACCCATCTGGGATACGGGCCTTGCGGCCTTGGCAATGATGGAGGCCGGCGAGACCATGGAGGGTCACTCGCTTAGCACCAGCTGCGACTGGCTGAAAGACAAACAGATCCTCGATGTCAAAGGCGATTGGATCGTCAAACGCCCCAACGTGCGCCCGGGCGGCTGGGCTTTCCAATACAACAACGCCCACTACCCCGACGTCGACGACACCGCCGTTGTCGGCATGGCGCTGCACCGGGCCGATCCCGCCCGCTACGCCGAGGCCATCCGGCGCGCGGCCGAATGGATCGAAGGCATGCAAAGCGCCAACGGCGGCTGGGGCGCCTTCGATGTCGACAATAGCGACTTCTACCTTAACCACATTCCCTTCGCCGATCACGGCGCGCTGCTGGACCCGCCCACGGCCGACGTTTCGGCGCGCTGCGTCAGCTTTCTTGCGCAGATCGGCTACGAGCGCAGTCACTCGGCCGTCGCCCGCGGCATCGCCTACCTGAAACAGGATCAGGAAAAAGACGGCAGCTGGTTCGGGCGCTGGGGCACCAACTACATCTACGGCACCTGGTCCGTGCTCAATGCACTCAACGCCGCCGGCGAGGACATGAAGCAGCCCTATATCCGCCGCGCCATCGACTGGCTGATCCAGCACCAAAATACCGATGGCGGCTGGGGCGAGGACGGCGCGACCTATTGGAAAGAGCGCCGTTACGAGCGCAAGGCCAGCACCCCGTCGCAGACCGCCTGGGCCGTGCTGGGCCTCATGGCCGCCGGCGAAGTCGATCATCCTTCTGTTACACGCGGGATCGACTACCTCACCGCCGCCCCCCGCGAGGCCGACGGCCGCTGGGTGGAGCCTTGGTACACGGCGGTGGGCTTCCCGCGCGTGTTTTACCTGCGTTATCATGGCTATGCCGCTATCTTCCCGCTGCAGGCCCTCGCCCGCTATCGCGGCCTTAAGACCAGCAATACCAAGGCTGTGCGCTACGGCATGTGAGCCACGCTCACATTCTCCGATCATTTCTTTTCCCAGGCTGAAACGAACCGCGCGCTCTCGCGTTGTAGTCGTAGGTTCACTGCAATGTGAGGTCCGCGCGCCGAATCATCGGTACGGGACACGAGGAGAAGTCCATGAAAATGCTGAAGTTTGGAACAATGGCCACGATTGCGGCGCTATCGCTCGCAGCCGCCGGCGGCGCTTTCGCCCAGAGCGGTTATGACTACCGTGAAAACCTGCCCTACCGCCAGAACCTGCAACAGGAAATCCGCGGGCCGGTCTATTGGTCCCGGGGCGACCGGTTGCCCGATCATTACCGCGATGGTCAATTTATCGTGCGCGATTTACGCGGCAACAATCTCAAGAATCCCGCGCGCGGCCAACGCTGGGTCCGCGTTAGCAACCAGTTTCTCCTGATCACTGTCTCGAACGGCCTCATCCGTCAGGTGATCCGCATCGAAGACCGCCGGCCCGGCGACTGGGGCAACGCCCGTCCCGACCGCGACTTTCCCGACCGCGGCCCGCCGCCGCGCATCAATGACCGCGCCGATCAGGAGGCACGCTGGCGCGACCGCTACTCGCGCAATTACACCGCCAACGACGACGCCTTCTACCGCGATTGCCAGAGCAAGGTTAATCCGGCCGGTGTTGTCATCGGCGCCGTACTGGGCGGCCTTCTCGGCAACGCCGCCGGCGGCCGTAACAACAACGGTGCCGCGACCTTCGCCGGTGTGATCGCGGGCGGCGCCATCGGCGCTTCTCTCAGCACTAACCTCGACTGCGAAGACCGGGCCTACGCTTACCGCACCTATTCCGACGGGTTTAACGCGGGCAAGTCCAACGTCAGCTATCAATGGAACAACCCGAAAAATAACCGTCGCGGCGAGCTGCGCGTGAAGACCTACTACGATGATCCGGATGGTTTCCGCTGCGCCAACTACACCCAGACGATCTACATCGATGGGCGTCCGAGGGAAGCCAGCGGCCGCGCGTGCCGCCAGCCCGATGGCGCTTGGGCGATGTTAGACTAGCAATGTCGGACTAGAAGACGGCCCTTAAGCCGCAAGAGTCGCCAACACGGGCCGGATGACATCATCCGGCCCGTGACTGTTTGCGCGTTTGCTTGTGCGCCTCATATCGCAGCACGATATCCAACCGCCGCGCGCTTCACATAAATATGAAATGGCTGAGAGGCGAAATCACTTTGAACGCCATCCCCTCCACGATACAAATCGCAGAGGAAGGGCCCCGCATGATTCAGCTTGGTATTGTCACCGGCTTGGTTTTCGAGGCGGAAATTTTACGGGCCGCCGCCAAAGCCTTGCCGACACCCCAACGCCCCTTGATTGTCTGCCGCGGCCACGGCCGTAACGCAGCACACCTGGCCGCCGAAGAAGCTGTGAGGCAGGGTGCTGCAGCCCTGATGAGCTTCGGAATCGCCGCCGGTCTCGATCCACGCCGCGCCGCAGGCACTGTTGTGGCAGCGTCATATATTCACGATGGCATCAAGGCCTTGTGCAGCGATGAGGCTTGGACCGGACGGCTATACGCCGCGTTGAAAGAAGCCGGTTTTGACTTCCTGGTTCACGGTCCGATCGCGCACGCCGCCGAAATACTGACAACACCGGACGCCAAAGCCCGCGCGCGGGCTGCCAGCGGCGCGGCCGCGGCCGACATGGAAAGTTACGGCGTCGCCGAGGTCGCGGCCGAGCGCGCTCTGCCGTTCGCGGCGCTGAGAGTCATCGCCGACACGTCAGAAGACTCCTTGCCGCCGGTCGCCGTAGCCGCGGCCACGCCGGACGGACGTATCAGCGTGATGAAATCGCTGTTTGGCGCACTTGTTCACCCCGACCAAATCCCGGAATTGATCCGGCTGGGGCGGCGGACCGACCTCGCGCGCGAGCAGTTGCGGCGTTTAGCCGACTTTGGCCTGGCGCGGAGCTTCTTCGTGTAAAGCGGCGGTCAAGGTCTTGACCTGCTTTTCGAACACGTACTGCGCCGGGCGCTGATTTTCGAGCGGGATTTCCGCCGCCATGGGGCTTTCAGTGTCGACACCCTTCAACATGACCTTGAGTGCGCGCAACGGGTGGTTGGTGGTATCGATGACCGCGCTGGCCTCGAAGCCCGAATGCACCATGCAGTTGGCGCACTTCTCGTAATTGCCGACGCCGTAGTCGTCCCAGGCGGTGGTTTCCATCAGCTCGCGGAACGTCTTCACGTAGCCTTCGCCGACGAGATAGCAGGGCCGCTGCCAGCCGAAGACGTTGCGGGTGGGATTGCCCCACGGCGTGCACTTGTAGCTCTGATTGCCGGCCAGGAAGTCGAGATACATGCTCGACTGGTTGAAGACCCATTTCTTGGCGCGCTGTTGGCCCAGGCGGAAAATCTTGCGGAACAGTTCCTTGGTCTGACGGCGCGACAGGAAGTGATCCTGCACAGGTGCCCGCTCATAGGCGTAACCCGGCGAGACCGTCACACCTTCGACGCCCAGCGTCGCGGCATAGTCGAAGAATTCGGCGACGCGCTCCGGCACGGCGTTGCTGGTGAACAGCGTGCAGTTGACGGTGACGCGGAAACCGCGTGCGACCGCTTCTTTGATCGCTTCCACGGCGCGGTCGAAGGTTCCGTCTTGCGAAACTGCGTGGTCGTGTTCTTCCTTGAGGCCGTCCAGGTGAACGGACAGCGTGAGATACGGGCTCGGCGTGAACTGGTCGAGCTTCTTTTTCAAAAGCAGCGCATTGGTGCAGAGATAGACGAACTTCTTGCGGGCAATGATGCCTTCGACGATCTGCACGATCTCCTTGTGCAACAGCGGTTCTCCGCCGGGGATCGAGACCACCGGAGCGCCGCATTCGTCCACCGCCTGGAAGCATTCCTCGGTCGACAGGCGCTTGTTGAGAATGCTGTCGGGGTAGTCGATCTTACCGCAACCGTTGCAGGCCAGGTTGCAGCGGAACAAGGGCTCAAGCATGAGCACGAGCGGATAACGCGTGTTGCCGAGCAGTTTCTGCTTCACGATATAGGCGCCGACGCGGAGCTGCTGGATGACGGGTACGGCCACGGGGGTTAGACCTTTCTTGTTCTTCTTCGTTATTGAGCAGCGGCGGCGATATCTTTGAGCTGCCGGGGCAGCTTGAAATGAATGTTCTCGGTGACGCCGTCCAGCATCTCGACCTGGATCTCGTCCAGTGTGCGCAGCTTGGCGATAAGCTCGTCCACCAGCGCTTCGGGCGCCGAAGCGCCGGCGGTGATGCCCACCACTTTCTTGCCGGTGAGCCATGCGGGCTCGAGCCCTTCGGCGTCGTCGATCAGGTAGGACGGAATGCCCATATCCGCGCCCAGATCCCGCAGGCGGTTGGAGTTGGAACTATTTTTCGCGCCCAGCACCAGAATCACATCGGACTTCTCGGCCAATTCGCGCATGGCATGCTGGCGGTTCTGCGTGGCGTAGCAGATGTCCTTAACGTCGGGCCCGTGAATTTCTGGGAACCGTTCTTTGAGGGAATTGATAATCCCGCGCGTGTCGTCCACCGACAACGTGGTCTGGGTGACGTAGGCTAACTTGCTGGGATCTTTGACAACCAGGGTTTCGACATCGGTGACCGATCCGACGAGATGCACGGTGCCGTCGATCTGGCCCAGCGTGCCTTCAACTTCGGCGTGGCCGGCATGGCCGATCAACACAACTTCGAAGCCTTCGGCGGCGTAGCGCTGGCCTTCGGTGTGAACCCGCGCCACCAACGGACAGGTGGCGTCGAGCACCTCCAGACCGCGCAGGTCGGCATCGCTGACGACCTTGCGGGAGACGCCGTGGGCGGAAAATACGGTGATGGCGCCGGCCGGGATATCGTCGACCTCGTCGACGAAGACGGCGCCCTTGGCGCGCAGATCTTCGACCACGCGTTTGTTGTGCACAATCTCGTGTCGGACGTAGACCGGCGGGCCATACTTCTTGAGGGCCAGCTCGACAATTTCAACGGCGCGCACGACGCCGGCGCAAAAGCCGCGCGGCTGCGCAAGCAAGACCTTCATCACGACCGTCCCTCAATCGTTTAACTGGCTACTCATATACCTTGTGCAGTGCAACGGCCAAGCCCCCGTCAATGTGGGAGCCAGGATATAAGTGGTTGTAATCTAAGGACTTGCTCGCTGGTGTCGGACTTTGGAATGCTAAAGTGACGTCATTTCAATTGCTTAGCCTGTAAGGGGGCCCAGACTGCCGCCACTTTCACCCATCTTAAATATCGCCCCGGCCTTTTGACCGGGGTCGTGGTGGCCTTGGCGACCGGCTTCGCCGCCGGCCGGCTTATGGCCCCTCTTTCCGCCACCCTCGTGGGCTGGCGCGTCGGCGTCGTGGGCTGCCCTGGCGGTGGATGTCCGGATCGCGTCGCACGCCACAGTCAAAACCATGCGGGCCCGCGCCGACGACGTGGACGATGGCCGCATCACGGTCTTGTTCATCTCGACCGGCGCGGCCATCGCATCCTTGGCCGCGAGCTTGGTGACCTAGCCCTCAATCTCTTCGCGCAGCATTTCCAGCGTCAGCCAGCGTTCTTCGCCGGCGCTGATGGCGGTTTGGGCGGCCTCCAACTCCGCCAGCGTCTTTTTGAAAGTACCCGGTTCGCGCGTGAACAGCGAGGGGTCGTCCAACTTGACCTGAAGGCGCTTCACGTCGGCGCGCAAAGCCTCCAGCTTCTTGGGCAAGGTTTCCAGGTCGTGCTTTTCCTTAAAGCCCATCTTGGCTTTGCGCGGCGCGACTTCGGCTTTTTCGCCCGCCTTTTTGGACTTACCCGGCTTCGTGCCGTCCATGGTATTGGCGACGCGGGCTTTCACGCCGTGCCCGCGCTGGGTCACCATGTCCGAATAGCCGCCGGCATAGGTCATCCACTTGCCGTCTTGCTCGAAGGCGATCACCGAGGTGACGACGCGATCAAGGAAGTCGCGGTCGTGACTGACCAACAGCACGGTGCCGGAATAATCGGCGAGCATTTCCTGCAGCAGATCGAGGGTTTCCAGATCGAGATCGTTAGTGGGTTCGTCCAGCACCAGAAGGTTCGAGGACCGCGCCAGCGCCCGGGCCAGCATCAGACGGCCGCGCTCACCGCCCGACAGGCGCGCGACTGGCGTATTGGCCTGCTCGGCTCCGAACAGAAAGTCCTTCATGTAGCCGATGACATGTTTGCGGTTCTCGCCGACCGTGACCATGTCGCCGTGGCCTTGGGTCAGCACTTCTTTCAGCGTTGCTTCGGGATGCAGGGATTCACGCTTCTGGTCGAGGGTGACCATCTGGATATTGGCGCCTAGTTTCACTGTGCCCGTGTCGGGCGCGAGCGTACCGGTCAGCATATTCAAGAGCGTCGTCTTGCCCGCGCCGTTGGGACCGACGATGCCGATGCGGTCGCCGCGTGCTACGCGGATTGAAGCGTCGGTCACAATCTTCCGCTCGCCATACGTCTTGGCGATATGCTTGGCCTCGATCACGAGTTTGGCGGCGTTTTCGGCTTCCGCCGCTTCCATCACGACATTACCCGTAGCGCTACGGTACTCGCGGCGGTCCTGGCGCATCGCATGCAGATCGCCGAGACGCTTCTGATTGCGTTTGCGCCGGCCCGAGACGCCGTAACGCACCCAGTCTTCTTCACGCGCGATCTTGCGGTCGAGTTTGTGCCGCGCGATTTCCTCCTGCTCTAGCATCTCGTCGCGCCAAGCTTCGAATTCCCCAAAGCCGCGGTCGAAACGGCGGATCTCTCCGCGATCCAACCACGCCGTGGTGCGCGTGAGATTGGAGAGAAACCGCCTATCGTGGCTGATGAGCACCATGGCTGAACGCAATGTTTTCAATTCCTGCTCCAGCCATTCGATGGCCGGCAGATCGAGATGGTTGGTGGGCTCGTCCAGCAGCAGCACGTCGGGCGCCGGCGCCAGCGCACGGGCCAGCGCGCAGCGGCGCGCTTCGCCGCCGGAAAGTTTGGCGGGATTCTCGTCGCCGTTGAAACCAAACTGGCTGAGCAAATAGGTCGCGCGATGCGGATCGTCGTGGGAACCAAGGCCGGCCTCCACATACGCCAGTGTGGTCTCGAACCCGACCATATCGGGCTCCTGGGGCAGATAGCGGACGGACGTGCCCTGTTTCAAAGCCCGCTCGCCTTGGTCGGGTTGGATCAAGCCGGCGGCGACTTTGAGCAGGGTCGATTTACCCGACCCGTTGCGCCCCACCAGACATAGGCGCTCGCCCTCGGAAACGGACAACTCCGCGCCGTCCAGCAGCGTCGGACCGCCGAAGGTCAGATGAATGTCACGAAGAAGGAGAAGCGGCGCGGCCATGGGCGGTCATAGAACCGATCCGGAGCCCCGCTGCAAGAGTCTTGTAACCACCAATCGCCATAGCCGGGATGCCGGGACCAAGCTAGGCTGGCGCGCGTCCGGGGGAAGGCTATAGGGAGTGTTATGAGAACTTTCGCGATTTTAGGGATCAGCTGCTGGTCCGGTTTCATGCTGATGGCGCTGGAGCTCTTAAGCGGGCGCATCCTCGCGCCGACCTTCGGCAGCAGCATCTATGTCTGGGGCGCCATCATCACGGTCTTCATGCTGGCCCTGTCGTTCGGCTATCTGATCGGCGGGCGGCTTTCCATGACCTCGCCGCATATCCGCATATTGTGCGGCCTGCATTTTTTATCGGGGCTGCTGCTGCTACCGATCCTGGCCTTTGAGACGCCGGTTCTGGACAGCATCTTTGACTATACCCAAGACCCGCGCCTGGGCTCCTTGATGGCGAGCGTGATTCTGTTCTTCCTTCCGGCCATGGCGTGCGGCACAGTTGCGCCCTATGCCGTGCGGCTTCTGGTGGAGGATCACAAGGCTGCCGGCTTTTATGCCGGACTGCAGTTTTTTTTCTCCACGGCTTTCAGCGCGGCCGGCACGCTCCTGACGTCGTTCTACTTTGTGCTGATCTTTGAGGTGAACCAGATTTTGCTGCTGTTGATGGGCATGACCCTCACCATGGCCACTGCAGCATTCCTAATTTCGCGCCAAAGTTCACGGGGGAGGACTTTATGAGGACCTTGGGTAAATATTTGACTTTGGGAGTAATCGGCTTGGCATCGCTGTTCCCGCATTCAGCGGCGGCCGAGTTGAAAACCATCCACTCCGAGAAGTCGCTGTACCGCAATATCTTCGTCACGCAAGACGGCAATCTGCGGTGCCTGACGTTCCGCCGCGCCACCGAAGGCACGCGCCAGACCTGCATCACGCTGAACGACCCGCAGTATCTGTATTTCCCCTATGCCCGCATGATGATGGGTTCGCTCTACCTCAATCCCAATCCGAAACACATCCTCATCATCGGGCTGGGCGGCGGCACGCTGCCCATGGCCATGCGCAGCCTTGTGCCGGACGCCACGATTGATGTTGTTGAAATCGACCCGGCGGTGGTGAAAGCCGCGCGCGATTACTTCTCGTTTAAGACCGACGACAAGCTCAAGGTCCACGAGGAAGATGGCCGGGTGTTCGTGAAGAAGACCATGAAGGGGGGGCCGCAATTTGACCTGGTGATGCTGGATGCCTTCGAGGACGACTACATCCCCGAGCATCTTCTGACCCAGGAATTCCTGACCGAGGTCAAAAGCATTCTACTGCCGGGCGCGGTCGTTGCAGCCAATACCTTCTCCAGCAGCGGACTCTATCCGTCGGAATCGGCCACCTACGCCGCAGTGTTCGGAAAGTTCTATAATCTCAAGGCGGCCAACCGCGTGATTTGGGCGCAGAACGGCGCATTGGCGTCCGCCGAAACGCTCGCGGTCAACGCCAAGGTCCTGGCTCCGGCCCTGGAAAAACGCGGCGTTGAACCGGGCCATTTAATGTCGATCATGCAAGACCGGCAGGACTGGCCGGACAGCGCGCGCATTCTCACGGACCAATACTCGCCTTCTAACTTATTGAATGGACGTGGAAAAAGGTGATTATTAACGCTTATATTGCAATGCAATAAAAACACCCTACGTTAAAGTCCTCCGCTAGTTTTGTTCTCAAGGATTTGCCCTCGTGCGTTTTATCGCAGTTGTCATGGCCGTTTCGGTCATGGGTTTCACGACCGCCTCCACCTTCGCCGAAAACACCCCCGACGATATGGCACGAATTTGCGAAAGTGCGCGTCTCAACGATCTTGAGCGCCGCGAATGCCGCGCCATGTTCAAGGCTGCCCCGGATCAAAGCCGCCGCGAAGCCGTGTTCCGCACCTTCGAGGAGCGCATCAACGGCCCGGCGACGATTAGCCGCTAAGCCTAAGCTGCGAGGTTGCAGCCAAGCGCGGATGAGCTTATGCCCCTCGCATGACCGACCTTGCGCCCCCCACCGAGACAGCCACTGCCGACGCTCCCTGCCCCCGCTGCCATAAGTCCGCGGCCTTGTGCGTCTGCGCCGAGATTCCCGAGGTCGCGAGACCCATCGCGAATAAAATCGCGCTGCTGATTGTGCAGCACCCTCAGGAACAGGATGTGGACCTGGGCACGGCGCGTCTTGCCGCCCTGCACTTCAAAAACGCTGTCGTCAAAGTCGGCTTGTCGTGGCCGAGCCTCGGCAAAGCTTTGGGCCGCGACGCTGACCCAAAACGCTGGGCGATTTTGTATCTCGGCTCCGTCAAAGCTAAGGAGCTGATGCCCAACCGCGAGATCGTAGCGCTCACGCGCAAAGGCGCCGCCGCGCCCGATCAGGATGCGGCGCTGGCCAATATCGACGGGATCATTCTGTTGGACGGCACCTGGAGCCAGGCCAAAGCCTTGTGGTGGCGTAATGCCTGGATGCTGAAGGCCCAGCGCGTGGCGCTCAATCCGCGCCATCCCTCGCGCTATGGCAAACTGCGCAAGGAGCCGCGCCGCGACGGGCTCTCGACCCTGGAAGCGGCGGGACTGCTGTTAAGCCGCTTAGAGAAAAAGCCCGAATGGGAAACCATGCTGTGGGCCAGCTTTGATAAACTGCTCCTGCGCTACCGCACTTTGCGCGAAGCTGCCAAGCGCGCCTTGGCGAGCGACTCCTGAACCTCGGTCATGCGCCCTTTGTCGGCGCGTTCGTGATCAGGGCGTATCGTCATCTCTCCAGCGCGCTCCAGATAGGGCAGCGCCGCCACGGCCCTGCCGGTGCGCAATAAAAAGTCACCATAGAAATAATTGTTGTCGGTATTGGCGGGATCGATCTCCAGAGCCTGCTGAAGATATTTCTCCGCGCGTTTTTTGTCGCCAAACCCAAGCGGCCATCCCGGCACCTCGAAGTACAACATGCCGAGTATGGTCTGGATCATGCCGTCGAAGGCTTTGACATCGATGGCCTCGGCGCGTTCCAGCAGCCGGCGTGCATCCTTGGCAAGACCCAGCGCCACCGTATCGTGACGGACCTCTGCTTCCACCAGCACCGCCATCGCATGCCAGACGATCGGCTCGGCGCGGTCAGGGTAGGCACCAGCAAGGGCCTTGGCGGTTGTAACCAGGGCCTGGCTGGCGGCGATTTTTTGCGCTTTGCTCGCTTTCATCTCGAAACGGATCTCGGCCCAGCGGTCCTCCACGGCCCGCACGGCCGCCGACATGGCGTCCTCCTCGGCCGCACGCACGCGGCCCGGCAACGCCGCAAGGAAAGCGGCCACCATGACAGCCAAGAGGGGATACCGTAAGCTAGCCATGCCGATTTCGCTTCGCGCCGAAGGTTTAATTTAAGCAGCGTAATCTAAACCCGGCCGCGTGGCGTAAAAAAGGCAAGGGGGAGCGGCCGCATGAGCCTTCAGGATACGCCCAGTTTCTACGATACTCTGACGCCCATGCGCGAACCGGGCCAGGTTTTCGATAGCCGGCATTATGGGCCTGTACCCGAGTCCTGGTACCTGGCGGTGTCGGACATTAAGGGGTCCACGGCGGCGGTCGAAACCGGCCAGCATTCCGACGTCAATTTTGCCGCTGCCGCCATGATCGCGGTGCTCAACAATTTGTGCGGCTCGATCCCCTATCAGTTCGGCGGCGACGGCGCCGTTGCTCTCGTACCGCCGCAACATGCCAAGACGGCGCGCAAGGCTTTGGCCCAGGTGCGGCGCTTCGCCAGCAAGGAGTTCAAACTCGACCTGCGCGTCGGCCTCGCCCCGCTGACGGCCCTTGCCAGCCGCGGCACCGAAGTTCTGGTGGGCCGTTATGAGCCCGCGCCCTGCAGCGCCTATGCGGTATTTCTCGGCAACGGCGTTGACCTGATGGAATCCTCAGTCAAAGGCCGCGGCGATGACAGCCTCGCAACCCTCGCCATGATCGGCGACGCCGACGACGACGGCGAAGCGCCCGATCTTACCGGGCTCTCCTGCCGCTGGACGCCGCTGCGATCGGCGCGTGGCAAGATGGTGGCCCTGGTCATGCGCGGACCCGATTACGGTGCCTTGCACATGGAGCTTACCAAACTCGCCGGCGTGCCGGCGCTAAACGCAGCGTCGTTAGAAAGTCTGCAGGCGCGGTGGCCGCCCAAAGGCCTCATACGCGAAGCCAAGGCACGCAAGCGCAACAGGTCGTTATCTTTGATGACGCTCCTGGTAGGGCTTGAGACTTTCGTTGCATATATTTTCGTCAAATATAAACTGCGCCTCGGCAAGTTCAGCGCCGAGCAGTATCGGCGCGACGTTTTGCGTGGCGCCGTGGACTTCGCACGGTCGGGTGAAAATCTAGCGCTGGTCTTCGACTGCCCGACTGATAAGATCGAGGTGATCCGCGAGTATCTGGAAGCGCGCTGCGCGCGTGGAGAGCTTCACTACGGCATGCACATTTCGGATCACGCGGTCATGACCTGCCTGGTGACATCGGCCACCGACGACAAGCATGTACACTTTGTCGACGGCGGCGACGGCGGCTACACTAAAGCAGCGACGCAACTGAAAACGCGACTGAAGCAAACCTAACGCCGCACGTTACCGTGACGGCATATTCAGTCCAAATGAGGGAAGGGATTACCATGTCGAATAGGCTTGTCCATTTTGCGGCGGCCTGCGCCATTTTGGTTGCCGGCACCGCCTTTGCCGCCGACGCCCCACCGACGGGCATACGCCGAACCGAGTTGCAAAGATCGCCGGTCCCCGGTGGCAAGTACGTCGCGGTGTTGATTCAGGTCGATATCGATGCCGGCGCGAAGCTGCCGATGCACACGCATCCCGGCGTCGAGTCTACTTATGTTGTCTCGGGAATGCTGACGCTTTCAGTGAAGGGCCAGGCCGATCGCACGTTGGGCCCCGGCGAATCCTATATGGTGCCCGCAGGCACGCCCCACAGCGCCGTCAGCGGCGGGCCCGCTGCCTTCAAAGGCATTGCTTCCTATGTCATCGAGGCCGACAAGCCGTTGTCCACGCCGGTACCTTAACTGGGCCCGTAGCGATCAGGTTTCGTCGCGGCGGCGCACCGAACCGGAGCGGTGGCGGGAGACATCTATTTTTGCCCGGGTTGCCGACGTAGCGCACCTTGTCCGAGCCGCTGATTTTCAGGGCGAGCTTGTAGAGCCTG
Source organism: Fidelibacterota bacterium (assembly GCA_947475295.1). Classification (GTDB taxonomy): domain Bacteria; phylum Pseudomonadota; class Alphaproteobacteria; order Rhodospirillales; family Rhodospirillaceae; genus SHVO01. The sequence goes on along the minus strand of CANJLF010000016.1, from coordinate 20,146 downwards.
CCTGCACCGTCACCACGACGCTTTGCGTCAGCAGGGGCATGACCAGCGCGCCCAGCAGCACGGCCTTCCAGACCGCCAGCCGCATATGCGGATTGCGTACGCGCAAAACTTTGAGTCCGCCGCCGACAGCCGCGGCCAGGATCAACGCACGCAGCGCTGCTTCGCCGAGTAAAAGAAGCGTCATTTCTTTTCTCCCGACTTTTTACCTTCGCGGGCCTTTTCGATTTTCTTGGCAAGCGCCTGTAACTGCCGCTGATCGAGCATTTTGGAATCCACCATGCCCACCAGCACCTCTTCGAGCGAGCCGTTGCAGAACCAGTCGACGATGCGCTTCACGGCCTTGGCCGCCACCTGCCCGCGCGGTTCGGCCGCGCGATAGATATACGTGCGGCTTTCAACGGTATGGGTGACGAAGGCCTTGTCCTCCAGCCGCCGCAATACCGTGCGGATGGTGGATTCCTTCAACGGCCGCCCGAGATGCTCGCGCACCGCTTCGGCCGTCAGCGCGCCGTGCTGCCAGATCAACTGCATGACCGCGCGTTCCAGCTCGCCCAGGTCTTTGCCTAAGTCTTTGGCGTCGTCTTGCGTGGACATTCCAGTGTTACCCCCTGTACTGCTACGATTCGTCGCACAAGGAGCGCGGGCAGGCAAGCGCTCTAAAAATCCGCGGCCAAAGAGGCAAAAAACCACCGCAGCCCACGCGTTTCAATTGCAGATTGCCAGTTCTTTACAGGAATATATCCGGTCTTTTCCCTGGGGCTGTGCCATTTTGGTGACGAGGATAAGACTTCAATCTCACATCAGTTCACTTGTGTACAGATGCGTACAAGCGCAGTCTACCTCATGCCGTGACGGACACCGCTGGGGGAGGCGTGTGGACATAAACTCTCAGCCCGATTATTCGCCCAGCCGCCTGGTTTTCAGCGGTGGCAGCGATTTCAACAAGGCCGTGCGCGCGCGCGTCGATGAGCATTTCGACGGCGGCAAACGCCGCGACGATCCGCGCCTCCAGCGCAAGGCCCTCATCATCGCACTGTGGTTCCTCGCCTCTTACGTCCTGATTTTTACCACCGACGCCGCCTGGGTCCAGGTTCTGCTGTGCGTATCCTACGCACTCGCCGCCGCCGCTATGGGATTCAATATCTTTCATGACTCAATTCACGGCTCATTCTCTTCGAGCCCTCGCCTCAACTCATTTCTGAGCCGCGCGACATGCAGTGTGCTTGGCACCGGCCGTTATTTCTGGTGGTACAAACACAATGTGCTGCACCACCGCTTTACCAACGTTTTCGGATGGGACGATGATCTCGAAACCCGCGGCAGCCTGCGCATGAGTCCGTGTCAGCCGTGGCAGCCCAAGTTCAAAAATCAGCATCGCTGGTTCTACTTTTTGTACTGCATGACGTCGCTTGAATGGGTCTTCCTCAAGGACTTCGTGCAGTATTTGACGCTGCACATCAATCCTTACCGAGCGATTCCGCCTTTATCGCGTGGCGAGAAGCGGGAGTTCTGGAGCAGCAAAGCGTTCTATTTCGCCTTCTTCGTCTTACCGCCTTTCATATTTTTGCCGGCCGGGCGGGTACTGGTGGGCATGCTGATCTTCCATTTCACGCTCAGCCTCACCTTGGCTTTCATCTTCAATCTGGCGCACGCCATCGAAAAGGCGGATTTCCCAGCACCCTCCGGCGATCCCGCGACCATCGAGGACGAATGGGCGGCCCATCAGATGCGCACCACCGTCAACTTCGCCACCGACAACAGGTTCCTGAACTGGTTCACGGGCGGGCTTAACTTCCAGATCGAGCACCATCTGTTTCCCGGCATCAGCCACACACACTACCCGGCCATCAGCGCCATTGTGCGCGATACCGCCCTCGAGTTCGGCCTGCCCTATAATAATTATGAAACCTATATCGGCACCGTGCGCAGTCACTTCCGAATCATGCGCACGCTGGGAACCGAGCCCGCCTCCTAGCCGATCGCAATGCTTAAAGCGTTGCCAAGCCGCGCCGCCGCGGCCCCAGCGGAAAAGCATCGGATATGCGCTCGATTTCGGCCGTGGTGAGCGTGAGCCCGCCCGCCGCTGCATTGTCGGCCACGTGGCCCACCGACGCCGCCTTGGGGATGGCAAAGACACTCTCAAAGCGCAGCAGGAACCGCAGCACGACCTGACGCGGGGTGGCGACGTGGGCTGCGGCGACTTCAGCCAGCACGCGCCCGCCCTTGCTGTCGGCTTCGGGAAAGTCGTCATGCCCGAAGGGGCTGTACGCGACGACAGCGACATCGTTCTTCGCGCACCAGGGAATCACCGCGTGCTCGATGCTGCGCTCCTGCGCATGATAGAGCACCTGGTTGCAAGCGATGCGTCCCGCGCCGGCGATTTTGCGGGCCTCTTCCAGATCCGGCACATCGAAGTTGCTGACGCCCCAGGAGAGGATCTTGCCGGCGCTTTGCAATTGTGTGAAAGCCGCGATTGTGTCCGCCAGCGGATGCTGCCCACGCCAGTGCAGCAGGTAACAATCCAGCCGGTCGGTTTTCAGCCGCGCGAGGGATTTTTCGCAGGCCGCGATGGTACCTTTCCGCGAGGCATTATTCGGCAGCACTTTTGACACCAGAAACGTCTCGTCCCGCCGCCCAGCGATGGCCTCGGCGATGATCTCCTCGGCCGCGCCCATGCCGTACATTTCGGCGGTATCGATATGGGTCATGCCGAGGTCCAGGCCGCGGCGCAGGGCGCTGGCCGCCGCCGCCCGCGAGCTGGTTTCCATGTTCCAGGTGCCCTGACCGATGGCCGAAACCCTGCGTTTGGTGAAACCAAAGGGGCGCTGTTCCATGGGCTGGCTCCTCGATCTTTTGTGAAATCAGATGGTTAGAGATACTTCGGTCGGGCGGCCCTGGGAACCTCGCTCATTTGTCATGGGTGCGGAAACTTTCCCTAAAACCTCGCGTTTATAAAGGGACGGGTTTTAACAGGGATACCGTAATCATGCAGGTCCACGTCGTCCTTACCAGTGGCGTTATCGCCTGGCTCGCCGTGTCCTTCGTACTCACGGCCTCGGCTATGGCGTACGTCGTCTCCTATTTGAACCGCGGCGACGAATAATACCGTCACTATCCGACGTTACTGAAACTGCGCTAGCTCGTGGGCCGGAACGCTTTCGTAAGTGGTTGGCGGCTTCAACGACACGCTGGACGCAAGCGCACGCATGATGGTTTTAACAAATGTATCGGCCGCGACGGGTTTAACGACATAGCCGCTGACATCCAAAGCTTTGGCGGTCTTAACCACGTCCATTTCCCCATGCCCCGTCAGCAATACAAACCGCTGTTCGCGCGCCACGTCCTTGCATTTGCCGGCGCGAATCATCTGTAAGAGCTGCAGTCCATTGACCGGCTTCATATTGAAATCGCAAATCATGCAGTCGAAGACGGAGCGCGGCCCTGTGCGCGCGAGCGCCGCTTCGGCGCTTTCGGCCCGCAGCGTCTCCGCCGCGCTGTAGTGGCGTAAAATCTCGCAGATAACGTCGATCATGTACGGGTGATCGTCCACGACCAGAAAGCGGCGGCCGGCCAATACCGTGCGGTCCTTATTGTCTCCGACAATTGACATGGAACCCGGCCACTCTCCACCGTGAACCTCCCGTTCCGCGATCCAAGAGACTCTACATTGGATACATTATTGTAATTTCAGCTTACACCATACCCAGTAAATTTGTGTAAAATTGGCCCGCGTGAATTGTGGAGCCGCTATTCAACCTCTGCCCCTTGGAGCGACGTTTGCGGAAATTCTTGACCATCTTGGGCAGCGTGACATTCGGCCTCGCGCTGGCGGGCCCCCTCTTGCGTTTCGCCATCGATCCCAGTGCCCGCGCCCAGGATTGGCGCGGAGCCAGCATAGCGCCCGCCGGTTGGGCGCCGGACCCTGCGGCTTTTGAGCCCGCCATCGTTCAAGCCTATGCCGCGCGCGCGGTGCGCTGGCGCGGCGCCGTCGCCGTACACTGCTGGATCGCGGTGAAGCCCGCGGGCGCTTCCACATACCGGCGCTATGAAGTGATCGGCTTCAATGTCGGCGGCGGCCGCTCCGCCATTCGCCAGACCGACACCACCACACCCGATCAGCGGTGGTACGGCGCCTATCCCATCCTGCTGCAAGATTTGCGCGGGGCCGAGGCCGAGAAGGTGATCGCGGCCCTGCCCGCAGCTGTCGCAACCTATCCCTACCCCCTGAGCTATCAGGTGTGGCCGGGGCCAAATAGCAACACCTTCATTGCCCACCTCGCCCGCGAGATTCCGGAACTGCGGCTGGCCATGCCAGGCATCGCGCTCGGCAAGGATTTTACCGGCTGGCGGGTAGTGGCGCCTGCGCCCAGCGGCACGGGCTTCCAGATTTCCGTTGCCGGACTCTTCGGCGTACTGGCGGCTGGAAAAGAAGGCTTCGAGGTCAACGTGCTGGGGCTCGTGTTCGGGGCCGATCCCTTGGACTTCGCGATAACGCTGCCGGGCTTCGGCCGGATTCCGGCGCGATCCAATTGGACCGCCGGCGGCCCGGCAGACACATTGGATTAATTGGTTCTAGCCCGGATTTATTCCTCGGGTACAATGCGCCTCCGCCGCATCCCTTGCGGCGGACGTCAAACGGTCAAGGTGATGGGGGAGTAAAGGGATGGCACTTGCGACTTACGCCGTTGTGCGCGCCGGCGACCGCTGGACTGTCAAATACGACAAACAAAATTACGGCTCCTACAAGACCCAACAGGACGCGGTCAACACCGCCATCAAAACCGCCTACCGCGTCGGTGAACAAGGCCACGAGGCGCAGGTGCTGGTGCAAGGCATCGACAATCGCCTGCGCGTGGAGTGGGTCTACGGCAAAAGCCCCGACCCGCCGCCGGATTGACGTTCAGGCGCCGGAAGTTCAAGCAAGTGTGCCAGGTACGAATCATCTCTCTCAGCCGGCGGCGGCCTCGGTGCAAAGGGCTTTGCCTTTTGCCGTGGAAGCTGTGGGCAGGAAAGTAAGATCGCCCGACGTCGTTGCCGCCGTCGCCTCGTCAACCAAGCGCTTGCCGTCCCCTTCCAGGAGATAGCGGCCCTTGATCGACTGCTTCACCGCCTTTTGCACGGCGCAGACGTAGCCTTGGCGGTCGCCGTAGCGTTCTTCGATCGACAGGCGCGGGTCGTTAGCCTTGGTGCGTTCGGCTTGCGTCTTGGCAAAGGGCATATAGCCGCCGACCAGCGAACAGATCTGGCCCGCGAACACACCGGCGCGCGTCACGTTCCATCCGAGGTAGGTGCCGAGCGGCGCGCTGTATAGCACCGAAGCAACGCCGCTGTGTTCAATGCCTTCGGCATCCACTTGCGGAATGCGCGCCGGCAGCACCTGCCTGATCTGCGGCGGCTGATAGTCGATATAACCCGACACGTCCTTGGCGACGAAATGCGGACCGAAGTCATAGACCAGCACGGGATTGACCAGATCAAAGGGCTTTGGCACCCCTGGTATGGTCGGGAATTTGAACGCGCCCTCGGTCGGCGCCGTCAGCGTACCGTCCGCCAGCGTCGGATACTTGCTTTGCGGCGGTTCGGCGTTGCTCACCGTCCAGGCGGTCAGCGCCACCATCAGCGCGCGCATCGACTCTCTTTCGGGGTTTGGGTTCAAGGGCAGCGTGCAGGTGCTGTTGGACTCCTTGGGCGTCGCGGCGCCGATGCGGAAACCGCCCTCGCCGCCGCCGTGCGACGTGCCGGGGAAATAGTAGCGGCGCACGTTGGCCGGGAGCGGGATATCGCGCCGCGCTTCAGGCCCAACCATGCCAAGCGACGTGCGCTGATTCCACATCTCGATGCCGCCGAAGGTCTCAAAAATCTTCGGGCAGGTATTGGAGGCCGTGCAGCGGTCGAGCATCGACAGGGCCGGCTGGTGGCGGATCGGATCGGCGAGCGGGCTCCACCACACCGGGGCCTCACTGCCGGGCGCGTACATCGTCGCCGAGCCGCCCGGAACCGCGAAGCGGTAATTGATCGGCGCGAAGCGGCCGGCGATATGGGCATTGGCGCCGTCCCATACGATCTTGCCGGCTTCGTCTTCGTTGAAGCCCAGCGCGATGAAGGTTTTTGCGGTGTTACCCGACTGGGAAACGCCTTGACCGATGACGTTCTTGATTGCGCCAGCTACCGGATTGGCCGTGCCGGCGGCGTCCTTCTGCCCATAGCGGAAGAAGGAAATAATATCGCGCGTGGCGGCAAGGCCGAGACCCATCACCATCGGGTCCATGGCCGGGAACACCAGCGTATAAACCCACTTCGGATTAAACGTGCCCTTGTTGAGCTTGATGCACAAATTGGCGAGCGGCGTCGACGCATCGGCGGCGCGTTTGTTTTCGCAGTTCGCCCACATCCAGTCGGAGCCGGGAATGCTGACTTTCGCGCCGTTCTGAACACCGCGAATGGTTTCCGCCGGTCCGCCCGTCAGTGTCGCCTTCGAGGTATCGAATGTCGCCGGCGGATAAGCCAGCGCACCGGCGCGGCCCTGATCCAGTTTCGTCATGTCGCCGCTGGGGCCGTCCGGGCCGAGCGTCGGAATGCGCATGAGGAACGGTCCGACGATGGGTGAGCCGTCGGGGTTTTTCGCCTTCGGCACCGTCACGCTTTCGACCTGCGAGCCGGCCACGGACTTGTCGGCCGCCGGCATGGGCACGACGTCGCCCTGCCAGCCGCTGGACAGCATCGTATAGCCGCGATTGTAGAAAAAGCCGTCGCCGACGTCGTCGCCCTCGCGCTCGCTGACATTGAGATTGGTGCGCAGGCTGCGGCCGCGATTGGCAAGGTCATAGAACAGCACGCCGTTACCCTTGGCCGCGTTGAGCGGTTTGATCAGCGTGAAGGTGGAGATGTATTCCACATGGCCGCGCGCGTTCTTGGGCGCGAGACCGATGTCCTGGATGATGGTGTTGTGCTTATCGGCCGGATCGACTTCGCCGAAGGCGCGGCCCCGCAGCATCTCGTAAGCGCCCACGGCGCCGAAGGCCTGGTTGTTAAAAGCCGGGGCCCGGGAATCGATCACAATCTTTGTGACTTTTGCTTCCGCAGTACTCGCGGCCACCAGCGCCGCCGCACCCAAAAGCAAGCCTTTGAAATTACGCATAACTGAATTCTCCCGAGTGATTCCCTCTTGGTCGGAAGTGTACGTCCCGAGGCCTGCAACAGCTAGGGAAAATGTGAATGTCGGGGTCAAGAGGCGCGCGAAGCTTGACGCTAAAATTCAAAATTCTATGAAGAATATGGTAGTCGCGCTCATGCGGTTACATGGAGGTTCTGATGGCCATCTTTCGCAACTCAAGTCCCGGCGCTCTCACGCTTCAGCAGTCCTACGCCCGCGAACGCAAACGCGTCGCCGAACAGCGCCGCCTCGCGCAGGAGGCCCGTGAACCGGCCGCGCAAGGACGCGGTGGCGATACCGAGATCGCACACGTTACACGTGGCGAATTGGTGGTACCGCGCGCTCTGCAAAATCCCGAAGTGCTCGCGGTGTTGCGGCGCGCGGCGGCGGCCCACAACATTCCGCCGGAAGCGCTGAGCATCGGCAACGCAAGGAACCGCATTAATCCCAAAACCGGGCAGCCCCAGTTCTCCTATGGCGGTCCGGAATACGACCCTGATCGCAATCAAGCTTCTGGGCGGCAAGTTGCGGATCTATATATTAACCGGTTCCCTGATGCCGCCGAGCATTTTGGCCACGTCGGCATTGGGGTAAATACCGACCAAACGCAGGGATTCTATCCTATCAAGCGGAGCCCCTCGGTCGCCATGCCTGACGGCGTCCCCGGTGTAGTCAGGCAGGATGATCTGGGTGAATCGCACGACACCCTGAGAATTCCTACCTCGCCTGAACAAGACGCGGCTGTGCAAGATTATATCGATAAGCGCAAAAGTGACCCGGGCAATTATCAGCTGCTCAATCGCCAGTGCACGGATTTCGTGCGCGGAGCTCTTGGCGCCGGCGGTCAGTCCGTGCCATCGGACTCGACGCCGAATCTTTGGGACGACAAGGTTCCGAATATGTTTTTCCCCCTCCTCAGAAATCGGTATGGGCGTTAAAGTTCCATAGGCCGGTTAACTAGGCGAGTATCATTGCTCATGACAAACGCAGCAAAGAGTTGCCGCAACATGATTCTTTCGTGGGCATTAGTCGGAGCTGCATCAGCTTTGACTGCGGCTATATGGTTCATGCCTAACATTGTGCACGGATGGTTCCAGCCGCCACCAATATCCTCCACACCTTTAGCGTACCTTGCATTTTCGTTATTGGCTTTGAGCTGGCCGGCACTTATGTGCATAACGTGGGTGCCACACCTCGCAGACGCGTTAAATTCAGCCCCTCTTTCGTTTGGCGATTTAGGCTTCTCAATAGTGGGCACAGCCATAAACGCCCTTATTTACGCCGTCATTGGCGCACTCGTTTGTCTAGCCACGCGCAAGCTGCAAGCACTCAAGGCCAAACAGATCGATTAGCCTCCGATCATCTCCCGCAGGATCGGATACAGCGACAGCACCAGCAGCACGGCCATTGTGATGTTGAACGCGCGCAGCGCGGCGGGGCTTTTCAATAAACCACGCAACGCTACGCCGAAAGCCGCCCATGATGACGAAACGGGCACGGCAATCAGGGTGAATATCAGCGCGACGATAGCGACACTCTGAAACGAGTCATCTTTCGGAACAAAGGCGGCGACCGCGCCGACAATCATTGTCCAGGCTTTTGGGTTGACCCACTGGAACAGGACGGCTTGCACAAAAGTGATCGGCCGTGCGCCCGCGTCTTTGTCGCTGATGCCGCGCGCTGTTCCGATCTTGTAGGCGAGGTACAGCAGATAGCCCGCACCAACCGCCTGAATGACCTCATGGAGCCACGGGAAAAGGACAAACATGCCGGCGAGACCCCAGCCCACCAGCAACACCATTGTTCCAAACCCGAGAATCACGCCCGCGAGGTGCGGCATGGTGAGGCGAAACCCGTAGGTCGCGCCCGACGACATAAGCATAATGTTGTTGGGGCCCGGCGTGATCGAGGACACAAACGCGAAGGCCACCAAGCTCATCACAAGTGTAGCGTTCATGTATTCCACGCGTTGTCGATTTAGGAGGGTACCCGGATTCTTCAATTGAGAATACGGCAGATTCGGTAGGGCGCGCTGCTCTCTGTGCATCTCCTGGAATTTAGTTACACTGGGCGCGCTATGGCAGCGAGGGTGGAATGGATAAAGCGGCGAGAATGTTAGAGGGAAAAACCGCCTTGGTCACCGGCTCGACCGGCGGATTGGGCTTCGCCATTGGGAAATTCCTGGCGGAACAGGGAGCCCACGTGATTCTGCACGGACTTGAGCCGCCTCCCGCGTTTGATCCGCAGGTGAAGGCTCTCGAGGCCGAAACAGGCTGTGCGGTTCGTTATGTCGGCGCCGATCTTGGGGAACCGGACGGTGTCGGCAAACTCGTTCGAGAAAGCATTCATCACTTCGGGGCCATCGACATCCTGGTGAATAACGCGGTCACACGACATTTCGCCCCCATCGAGGATTTCCCGCGCGAGCGGTGGCATGCCGCCCTGTCGGTCAACCTCACCGCTGTCTTCGAGGCCATACAGTTGGTCTTGCCTTCTATGCGCGCGCGAGGCTGGGGACGGATCATTAATATGGGATCCGTTTACGGCCGGCGCGGAACCTCAAACCGGGTCGACTACGTCGCCACAAAGGCGGCGATCGAGGGGCTCACGAAGGCCGTCGCAATCGAGACGGTTTGTTCCGGCATTACCTGCAATATTGTCTGTCCCGGTTCAGTCTCTACACCGGGAACGGAAGGGCGGGTCGAAACCCTTATGCGCGAGAAGAAGATTTCGCGTGACGAAGCAGTGCATACATTCCTCCAGGGCAAACAACCCGCGGGGCGGTTCATTGCTGCGGAGAGCGTCGCTGCGGCGGTGGCCTTCCTCTGTGGACCTGCAGGACAAGACATCACTGGCGCGACATTGCCCGTCGATGGCGGCTGGCTCGCTGGCTAAATCGCGCGCCGGCCATTGACGGCCAATCACACAGTCTTCTATCGTGCGTAAATTCTCCAAAAGGTAAGATTCAACATGTCCGACGACGAAGCCCTTTTTAACAAAGGCCTGCCGATCCGCCGTGAAGTGCTTGGGCCGGAGTATGTAGATGCGTCCATGGCTAAGGCTGATGACTTTATGATGTCATTTCAGCGCGCCACAACCGCTTGGGCCTGGGGCTGGGCGTGGGGTGATCCCACACTCGACCGCAGGACACGCAGCCTTCTTAATCTCGCCATGTTAACGGCGGCGAACCGCGCGCCCGAAATAAAGCTGCATGTAAAAGGCGCTCTCCGGAACGGGGTGACCGTGGAGGAGATTAAGGCGACGCTGCTGCATGCAACAGCCTACTGCGGCATTCCCGCTGGGTTGGACGCGTTCAAAGCCGCTCACGAAGTATTGGTGAAAGAGGGCGCTCTCCCAGCCGCGAAAACGGGCTGACGGGTGGCGTCCTCGACGTCACCGTCATTTAATCGCACACATGCGCAGTGACCACGCCAGTCAGAGTCTCGGACGCTTCGTTGCGGATTCCGTTTGGGAAAGTCTCGATGGCCGGCTACGGCACGAAGGTAAGCGCGCCATCCTGAACTTTGTCGGCTGCGCGCTGGGTTCCGCGGGAGATGCGGCCGTGGATGCCGCTGTGTTCGTGCTGCAACCCTTCACCGGGCCCGAGCGCTTCACGCTCATCGGCCGTTCGGAGCGTCTGGACGCCATGGGCGCCTCCTTCGTCAACGCCGTCTCGGCCAATCTGCTCGATTACGATGACACCCACCCAAGCACGATCATCCATCCTGCGGCGCCCGTGGCGCCCGTCGTGTTTGCCCTGGCGGAGCAGTATTCCCTCTCCGGCAAGGCCGCGCTTCATGCGTTCATCCTCGGCGTGGAAGTCGAGTGCCGCATGGGATGTGCGGTCTCGCCTCATCACTATGCGCGCGGCTGGCACATTACCTCCACCTGCGGAGTCTTCGGGGCGGCCGCAGCGTGCAGCAAGCTCCTCGGACTCAGCGCGGAACAGACGTCGGCAGCCCTCGCCATCGCGGCGAGTCAATCAGCCGGCATCATCGAGAACCTGACAAGCCCGGCTAAAAACGTGAGCGTCGGCAATGCCGCACGGAACGGCCTGTTCGCGGCGCTGCTTGCCCGCGAGGGCTACTTCGGCGGACCTGAAGCGATCGAGGGCCGGCTGGGGTGGGCCAGGGCCATGGGCGACACGCCGCAGATGGACAAGCTTGTCGGCAACCTAGGCGAACGATGGGAGTTTCGCTCCAACACTTACAAGCCTTACCCGAGCGGCGTCGTCTTTCACGCGGTCATTGATGCCTGCCTGATGCTGCGCGAATGCTTGAGAGTGCAGACTCGCGATATTGTCGCTGTGCGGGTATGCGGGGATCAGCTGCTTCTCGACCGGGGGGACCGCGAGATTCAAAACGTTCGAGATGCGCGCGTGAGCATCCACCATAGCGCTGCAATAGCCCTCGCCCGTGGGCGAGCCTCGGTTGAGGACTTCGAGCAGACGGCGGTTGAAGATCCCGAGATTCATGAACTGCGAAACAAGATCACGGCCGAATGCGATCCAGCAATGCCGACGGGAGCCGCGCGCGTGACGGTGACGCTTCGGGATGGGAGGACAGAAACTGTTCGGGTAGATAACGCTCGCGGCAGTCCGGCACGCCCGCTCTCGGACCACGAGCTCGAGGACAAATTCAAGAGTAACGCGGAAGCAGGGGGATACGGGCTGCAAGCGAGAGACGCATTGTATTCCATTTGGTCGCTGGACGATTTGGCGACGTTGGTACCGCTCCTCAAACTTCTGTCGCGGTAATTATCGAGGATTAGGCACCGCCATGAGCGAAAAACCACTCGTGGCGATCACACGCCGCCTCATGCCGGCCTGCGAGAAACGGCTCGCGGCCCGCTACGCGGTGCGCATCGGCGACGACGACGTGGTCTACACGCCGGAAAAACTGATTCAGCACGCCCAAGGCGCCGCGGCGCTGATGGTCACGCCGACGGAAGCCATGACCGCCGCCGTCATCGCCGCCCTGCCCGCCTCTGTCAAAGTGATCTCCACCGTCTCGGTCGGTTTTGAACATATCGACCTAGGTGCGGCGCGGACAAAGGGCCTCCGCGTCACCAATACGCCGGACGTGCTAACCGAAGCCACCGCCGATACGGCGCTTTTGCTGATTCTGGGCGCGACCCGGCGTGCAAGTGAAGGCGAGCGGATAATGCGTGCAAGGACGTGGAAAGGTCTGCGCCCCACCTTTTTCCTCGGCCAACAAATCACCGGACGGCGGTTGGGCATCGTCGGCATGGGCCGCATCGGCGCGGCCTTAGCCAAACGCGCACAAGTCTGCGGTATGAAGGTGTTTTACAACAACCGCAAGCCGACGCAGGACGTGGAGGGTGCGGTGTTCGTGGAACGTTTGGATGACCTGCTCGCGATTAGCGACGTGCTGTCCTTGCATTGCCCGCTGACGGCGGAAACCAAAGGCATGCTGAATGCCGAGCGCATCGCCAAACTTCCCGACGGCGCGGTGGTCATCAACACCGCGCGCGGCGGTTTGGTGGACGACGATGCGCTGATCGCCGCGCTGCGCGCGGGCAAAGTTTATGCCGCCGGATTGGATGTCTACAATAACGAGCCCAAGGCGGATGAGCGCTACGCCGCGCTCGAGAATGTGTTTCTGTTGCCGCACATCGGTAGCGCGACCATCGAGACGCGCACGGCCATGGCGATGCTGGCGGCGGACAGTGTGGATGCGGTGCTGGAAGGGCGCGAGCCGCCACATGCGGTGGCGTAGGAGCGACGGGATTCGATGTCGGTCCGGTGAGATTTGGGCTTGGAATGTTAGGAGTAGACGCTCTACGTGGGGACCATCAGGGAGGCGAGGCCCTAGATGCACCGCCCGCATAAGGGTGGACCGCACCCAAAGCCGTTACGTTACTTGGGGAATTAAAGGGCGTTGTACCTAGCCTTCATGGTGGTCACGGCGGTTGACCAAAAAACGAGGCCGTGCATATCCCCACCGGCCAGGGCGGTTACCGCAAGCAGCGCAATAACAGCACCCGCATCAACCTCATGCTCTTCGCTAAGCTTAGCGATTTTTGATAAAATTTCCGGGTCTCTGGTCATGGTATTTTGACTCTCTGTCTAGGAATTTGCCGCTCCTAATAGAGCAGCTTGCTCCAGTGGAACCGATTGTTCCGTCGGGGCGCCCGCGTAGGTGCGGAGATACTCCACTAGCGTAGTGCTCAGCCTTAACTCCTCTACTTCCTTGGTCGATAGCGCCTTCTCAAGAATATAAAGCCGTGACTTGTGCGTTTATTGTTGCCTTCCGCACGCGGACGGCATCCAGGATTTTACGCTATCTTCCGACATTGCGATTCCTTGACGTCCAGCTGAACTAGTCAATTAGGTTAGAAGGGCTTCCAATTGGTTAACCAACCCTATGAATGTTCGCGCATTAGCGTCGCGTCGAAACCACGTATTCGGGAAATTTGAATGCTTAGATTGAAGAGCAGCTGACCGCGATAAGGCCCCATAGTTCGACAATGTTGAAGTCAATCGCAAGACGCCGGCGATCCCGAGTCGAACGCGCCGCCATTTGACCAGCTCGGAGCTATCCGCCCCGCGTAGGATCGTTGGCTTCTATCTGAAACCGTTTCGGACAACAACTAAACTCCGTAGAACAAGTTTTGAGAACAATCAGAAATGATTTGCGAAGACTGTTGTGTCTCCTAATTCATCTGCCATCGACCATTTCGGATCGAAAGTGTCCTGTCGCGGAACGCGGAAAACTTCCGTTTGAATCCTCTGAATTTCCAAATATGGTTAACGTCGTATTGACGGCTCGATCAGCAAAAAACTCTGACTAGCCTAGTCGACGGGGAAGACAAATTACGATGTCCGATGAGCTTGATGACGGCATCATTAGCCGTACCCGATTTCTATTGGTGGATGGTGACAAGTCCGTCCTCGACAAACTCGAGCGCTATCTTTTGATGGCGGCCGCACCGAAGGTCTATACGGTCACCTCGCCCTTGCTCGCGCTGCGCATCATGCAGGACCGACGCACGCCCGTTGATTGCGTTATATGCCCGAATAAGCAAGGACGGATCTCGGGTCTGGAATTTCTTCAGAATCTCCGCACGGGTCGTTGGGGCGGCGGCGCGCTACGGGACATAAAATTCATCCTGATGATGAAGGACATGGAGCAAAGCCTGGTGCAGATCGCCGACAGCTTTTATGTCAACGGTTACATCACCGGCGAAATTGAGCGCGACGGTGTGACCAATGCCATAGTGCGGGCGCTAACCGGAGCCGAAACCAACAGCCCCCTCGTGCGCCAGCCCATAGCCCACCTCAATCTGGGTGGGCAGAACGTGCTGCTGATGCCGCTTAGTCATCTCTTCGCCGACCTCGCTGCCGAAAAACAGCAAGCTCTTGTCGAAGCAGCCCAAACCGCTGCCGGTGTTGCCAGAATTCTCGGGCAGGTCATCCCGATCTGGAGTCTGGGGGAAGGCAGGACCGGTTTTCTTGCGCCACCACAGTTCCATAGCGCCTTGGCAAGTGTCACGATCGACTATGCTCAGCGAAATCTGAACCAGACAGTATCCGTGCCGCGCGAGCTACTGCCCGACGAACTGATGCTCGGAGAGCGTGCCAAATCCACTGCAGACAGCGGTGCTCCCGCGGTCGTCAAGTCCCGCTCCGAGGACGAGCAGGGCGATGCCAACAGTCGGCAGCGCGCCAATGCCAACAATCGCGAATTGCGCGACATGACTTACGAGGACGTTAGCAAGGTCATTCTTGGCTTCAAACAACTTGGACCGGAAAACTTTCTGAAGGCGTTCATGCGCAGTCAGCGGGTGGTTCAGAAGCAAGCCGGGCAACCCGTCGAACCTGTCATGCGCGAATACTTCATAAGCTTGGAATTGCTGCGTAAGGCGCTATTCCCGGACGCGAACCTGCGCCGCTCAGGCCAGCTATTCGGAGACCTGACGCTGACTCTAGATCAAGCCATGATGCGATCTCTCAAATACCTGCCCGATCTCGCATCTCCCTTTTCCATCAACCTCAATGTTCAAAGTGCTTTCACTAAAAACTTCGAGGTGTTTATCTCGCAAGCACCTCTTGATCTTCTGACGATCGAGTTCCGTCAACCTAACATAGTCGAATATTTCGATGAATACCTCACAGCGCGTGACATGTTGCGGTCGAAGGGCGTACGTATCGCAGTCGATCAAATATTCCCGGATACCCTTGGTCTGGTGAACCTGGAACTCATTGGCGCCAGCATGGCCAAGATTCACTGGGGCGAGAGTGCAGCCGAGATTTTGCGAGAACGCCACCACGCCTTTAGCAATATTTTGGGCACGGGCATTAAACTAGTGATGACGCGCGTAGACGAAACAGCGGCCTTCGCAGTTGGGGCCAGCATGGGGATTCAAAAGTATCAGGGACACCTGATTGAGGACCTCATGAAGAAGACCGCTGCGTAATATTGCAGTCCTGGCGCGAGCCGCCACATGTGGTTATGTAGGGCTAGGCTCTATCCGGACAAATGACCTACTTTTTGCCGAATTTATCCCGCCAATTATCACGACTTTAGTGTGAAGCACCCCTCACTTCTGATAGCTTTCCAAGCGCGTGGTATAGGGGAGGCAGTCATGCTGGTGTCAGCATTGCAAGCACGTCGAACACTTTTCTTCAGCGGTGTCGGTGTGCTGTGTTTGGCCGCCCTCATGCTCGGGGTCGCCGTCGGGGCTGATGGTTCACCCAGTTGCCCTGGGACTATCTGCATCCGAATCATGCCGGATACAACGCCATGGGAATGGCGGTTGACATCCGCCCACTTGCCCCCAAACGGCACTCGTAAATCGCCGACGTTCATCATCGCTGGAAGCGGTGATCTCAGAGGCGTAAGGTCAACTTAAGGTCAACTCACAAAGGAGGACGCTATGCGTAAATTTGGGATGGTTTCTTGTTTTGCGATTTTCGTGGCCAGCACGGCCCTGGCGCAGACGGCGCCGCCAGCTGCTCCGCCCCTTTTGAAGGTCTTCGCGGCTTCCGCGGAAATCCCGGCACTCATCGCCAAGGCGAAGGCCGAACGCAAGCCTGACCAGCCCCTCCTCGCCCAGCCGATCCTGTCGCTGGCACCTTACCGCGCCAGTCTCGAATACCGCGCGGGGAATTCGCCGCCGGCGTCGCACGATAAGGACGCCGAAATGTTCTATGTGCTGGAAGGGTCCGCGACGCTGGTGACCGGCGGCAAGCTGGTGGACGAGAAGCGCACCAACCCGCTCAACTTCACCGGAACAGCGATTACTGGCGGTCACGAACAAGTCATCGCGAAAGGCGATTTCGCCATCGTGCCGGAAAACACACCTCACCAAATCATCCTCATTGGCGGTGCGCCGGTCGCGTTGATGTCAATCCACCTGCCGCGCCCAATCCCAACGCCTTGATTTTCGGCGAGGCCAAAGAACCGCCGCGTTCAGGCGTTCAACAAGTTCCAGGTCGATGTATACACAAGCCGCGACGCAAAACGTCGCGGCTTGTCGTTTTCTAGCAAGCTCCTGCGAAATCAAGAGATTTGCGGCTGTGGCAGCGGGTTTAGCTGCCGCCGTCGACCTGATCGGCGCCGTCTTCAAGGTCCAACCAAGATGGCCGCGCCCTGTCGGATAACCTTCCTACGGTGGATAAATCGTGGGATTATAGGCGGATACGAACCACTGTTCGGGAGGACGTCGTTTGAAAACTTTACTCACCGCGGCTTTCACCGTCGGCGCAGCGCTAGCGCTCAGCGCCGGCTCTGCCGCGAGCGCCGCCGAGACCGTGATCAAGAACCGCTCGATCGGTTACATCTGGTACGAAGAGTATCGCGGGATTTACGAAACCCCGGATCACAAGGAATGTCCGGACGGCTTCAACACAGGGCCTACGGAACAGATCCCGCAGTGGACGCCGGGCGGCAACAAAACCGTTCTCGGCACGCAACTCGACTTTGAGGGCGAGGTTTTGTTCCCCGGTACGAGCGAGGACCGCTTTCCTTTCCATTTAGTGCAAGGCAAGACCAGCTATGGCTTAAATCTGGACGGTAAGGTCGGCCCGAACGACTTCACCAGTCCCGAGGGCGTACCCGGCATCGACAACCAGTTCTATCGCGTGATGGGCTGCGTCTTCAATTACCGGCGCGAGGGCAACACGTCGATCAATTTTCCGCTGTGGCGCTCGCGGCAGCGTTACAACGCCTATGTGATCGAGCTGACGGACGTCGACAGTCTCGTCAGCGATCCGGACGTGACGGTGACGACCTATCGCGGCGGCGAGTACCTGCTCACCGATGCGACCGGCAACGGCTTTTTGCCCGGCGGAACACAGACCATCGACACCCGCTGGGGCAAGAAATATATCCAGAAATTCCACGGCAAGATCGAGGGCGGCGTGCTGACCTCCGAGGCGAAGGACTTGGTCATTCCGAACGGTTCCTCTGTCCAGCCGCGCGACGGCATGCCCGACATTCAGTACTACGATATGCGTTTCAGCCTGAAGCTGAGCGAGACGGACGCCGTCGGCTTTTTGGCCGGTTATGTGGATATCGAGAGCTTCATCATCCACTCCCACAAAACCCGCTCCACGGTGCTCCAGATGTACGGGCGAAGCTCGTTGCCGTCGATATACCGCCAAATGCTCAAGTTCGCGGACGGCCATCCCGATCCAGTGACCGGGGCTAACACCGCGATCTCTAGCGCCATCGACGTGAAGTTCAAGCAGGTCTTCGTCAAGCACTCGCCCGGCGACGGCATGGTGTCGGCGATCGACACGCCGAAAACGCTGGCCTCTGCCAGCATCGCCGGCATGTCATTAGCGCCCGGCCCGTAAGGATTGTAGTTCTGCGGTCCCTGGTCAAACAACGTAAATTCCGGCTTTCCCGTTTCCGGGTTAATGCTGTTTGCAGCAGAGCCGATGCGCAGCCGGTCGAGTGGAATATGGGCTTCGACCGCCGCTTGGCGAATGGTGTGTAGCACTGCCTGCGTCTGCAAGGCTTTCGGCAGCACGATTTCACCCGGCGTAACATGCGCGACTTCGGTGTCGCCGCCGCGCCCCTGCCTGGCGAGTTCAGCGGTCTTGCGGCGCTCGGCGGCCCGCTTCTTCTCAAGGGCGACAGCCTGCGCGCGTGAGAGCCCCAGGGCTCGAATTGCGGAAACGTTCGGACATAAAAACCTTTCTATGACGACGTGACGACAAACGGTCTGTCACTCCGTAATAGATTTTTGAGTTTTTAAATCAAGAAAACAGCTTCCATCTTGCCCTTTCAATGACTTACAGACGGTGCGTGGCGGGAATAACTTTCAGACGTCGTGCGCATTGGAAGCACACGTTTTTTGAAGAGCAAGGTTTAGACAGAGAATGGTGCCCGTGGACGGCGTGTTCACCGATACGCCCGATGTGGGATTGAAAGCCTTTTGCGAATCCTGTCCAATACCGCCGCTTGCCGCCTCTCAGAAATAGATCAGCAAGGGGAGCTCGACGCATGGACATCGCCGTCGAAACCGACCGCGCCGTTATCAAACGAGCGGGCATAAACCGCGCGCGTATCGTGTGTGGACTGGTCCTTTGCTTACTGGCCCCCGCCACCGTAGCCCCTGCCACCTTGGCCGCCGACGCCCCCGCCGTTCGCCCCCTGCCCGCTCACCCCCTCATCGTCGCCCACCGGGGCGCCAGCGGCTACCTGCCCGAGCACACCCGCGAGGCCTACATCGCCGCCATCGACATGGGCGCCGACTTCCTCGAGATCGATCTGGTCCTCACCAAGGACGGCCACCTCATCGCCCGCCACGAGAACGAAATTTCCAGCTCCACCGACGTCGCCGCGCGCTATCCCGGGCGCAAGACCAAGAAGACCATCGACGGCAAGGAAGAGGAGGGCTGGTTCAGCGAAGACTTCACGCTGGAGGAGATCCGCACCCTGCGCGCCAAGCAGCTCTTGGCCATCCGCGACCAGTCCAACAACGGGAAGTTTCTCGTCGCCAGCCTCGACGACATCCTCAAATTGCGCGCCGACAAGCTGCGCGAGACCGGGCGCACCATCGGCCTTTACCTCGAACCCAAGCAGCCAGCTTACTACCGCAGCATTAACCGTCCCCTGGAGCCCATCCTGATATCGGCTCTCAAAGCCCAGGCTCTAGCCCGCGCAGATTCGAGGGTTATCCTCCATTCCTACGATGCCGAGAGCGTGAAGCTCATGTCGCAGTTAACCGCCGGCCCGGTGTCACAACTGCTCAGCGACCAGTCCCAGACCACCGACGAAAGCCTGGCGCAGATCGCCCGCTACGCCAAGTCCATCGGCGCCCAGAAGCGCTGGATCGTGCCGGTCGACGCCAACGGTCAGACCCAGGCGCCCACCGACCTCATCCAGCGCGCACACAAGATGGGACTTCGCGTCCACGCCAACGTTTTTGCGCCGGAGAGCCAGTTCCTGCCCGCGAGTTATCGCGGTGACCAGGCTAAGGAGTACTGCCTGTTCCAGAGCCTGGGCGTGGACGGTGTGTTCACCGACACGCCCGATGAGGCGTTTAAAGCTTTCCGCGAATCCTGTCCAATACCGGCGCTCAATAAATAACCAATAGAGAGCGCGGCGCATCGACATCGTCGTCGAAACCATCTGCACCGTCATCAACCGCGCGCGAGGTTATGACCAACCTCATGCCCGACGAAACCCTAGCGATATCAAATGCGATTTTCGGTGTCGCACTCACGGGCGGCATTGGCCTAAAAGCATAAGCTTCGCATATCGGCGTTTGCTAACGCAGCTATCGCGAGCAGTGCAATAATAGCATTCGGGTCGATCCCTTGCTCCGCGCTAAGCGCGTTTAACTTTGATAAGATGTTTGGATCGCCAATCTGTCAATTCGCTTCCAACCGCGACCCCTCTTTCGCGTCCAATAATGACCCCCTGGTTGGTGGGTTGGGGTTGTCCACGTAGTCCATAGAAGGGGCCCGCGCGTGACGCGCAGTGGCCACACGCACGACGGAGCGGCACGCGCGGGAAG
>CANJLF010000015.1 GCA_947475295.1 Fidelibacterota bacterium | reverse complement strand
TAACTCATTGATCAAACGTGGAAATACGCAACTTGGGTGGGGTCACGATTGGGCGCGTCACGCGACCCCCTCAATTGCAATCTTTCACAACGAGATCAATGCGCTGAGAAGCCTTCGGGGTGGGGTCAATGTTGGATGCGATTTTACACGTTGGAGGTATTGATTGCGGCGAGACTTGCACTGCAAATATCGCAAGTGGACAGTCAGTGACACTTATTGCCAAGCCAGAGCTGGGCTATCAGCTAGGCAGCTGGAGTGGCGGAGGATGTACAGGAAGCACGAGCACATCCTGCGTAGTGACTATGAATTCAAACGTAACGGTGCTGGCGACGTTTAGCGCGATATCAAACGTTGTCTTACGGCAAGGGAATGTATTCTCCAGTTCGCAGCAGACTGCCCAATCGTTCCTACGCTTTTACAATGCAGGGACGGCAGCAGGATCGGTGACGGTTACTCTGTCAGATTTCACTACAGGCCAGGTGTTCGCAGAGTGGACCAGTCCGAGCATCCCCCCGGGCGCTGCGCCGCAGTTTGGAATTTCAGCTCCTGAAGCAGCGGCAACAAATGGCGTTACGAAGCCTGAAAAATACTCGGTCACCGTGCAAGCGCAATTTCCGGGTACATTCCAGCACGTACTGTGGAGACCGAGCGATGGAACGCTCACTAATCTTAGCACCTGCGCGTCAGGAGTTAGCGCAATTCCAACCAGACTCACAAACGTCCACGCCTCAACAATTGGTGATGCTGGATACCCCAGCTCGATAGGCATCTTCAACACCGGCACAACTTCTAAATCGGCGTCACTAACAATTTCAGATGCTAGAGACGGAAGGCAACTGGGGACCTTCACGACAGGATCAATGCCGCCAAATAGCTCAACCTTCCTCTCGGTTGCCACCATAGAGACGGATGCAGGTATCAAGCTGACGGCTGGTATGGCGCACTACGTGGTCACGTTGGACAGCGAATTCACAGGCTACATGCAGCATCTTGTGAACAATATTTCGACCGGTGTTATCACAGACATGAGCACAGTCTGCACGTTTGCGCTTCAATCCCGGTTCTAAGTCCTTCTTGCTAAGCTCACTCACGCACCCGAACAACCAACGTGCAGGCTTCTTGAGAGCGAGTTCCTGTCTGATTGGGAGTTGACGGAGCCCCAAACGGCGGTTGAGCGATGAATATTCTGGATAAAAAGGAAAGGCAAAAAAAGCGGCAACGTGAAGAATGCCGATGGCCGCAGGCCTAACCTTATCGATCAATCACCGAAGCAAAACTTGCGTCGGAAATTGCCTTGTAGATTAAGCGTTGAACCGCTGGAGTGAGCGCATTGGAAACGTTGCGACAGGCAGTGATCGCATCAAATCCGCTATCGAACTCGTATTGTGAATTGCTGGTTGTGAAATCTCGCCCAACAATGACCCCACCCCTGAAGTCTCTCAGACCATTGATCTCA
This sequence comes from Fidelibacterota bacterium, assembly GCA_947475295.1. Classification (GTDB taxonomy): domain Bacteria; phylum Pseudomonadota; class Alphaproteobacteria; order Rhodospirillales; family Rhodospirillaceae; genus SHVO01. Next base: position 70,222 of record CANJLF010000015.1, on the reverse strand, counting down.
TTCGGAAACACGCGAAATCAGAGGGGTCATCTTTCGCGCCAAACGTGACCCCACCCAGGATGCGTATTCATCCGCGTAATCAATGAGATCCCCCGGCGTTTGGAGGGGTCATGCTTGAACGCGATTTTACAATGCAGACGGCGGACGGCCAAATGCGGATCAAAAGCATGATTCGCGACGACATCGCTGAAGCGCTGCGCGAGGGCGATCTGTACCGCGCCGCACTTCTGAAGAACGTCCTGCGTCATTTCATCGAAATTCACCCACCGACAACCAACTGATTGAATGCCACGCCGCTTGCGTCAGCCGCGACCATGGGTAAGACTGCCAACAACAATGTCTTTCGGGGCGGGCCATGAAATCATTCATTCGGTATTGGGCGGCAGCGGTTTTGGTTACGACTGGATTATGTCAAAACACCTTTGCCGGTGAGGCTTCGGTAAAACAGGAACTTGCCCCCACGGGGAAACTGCGCGTTGCCATCGCTGTCGCGCCAACGCCCTCGGCAACCTACGTGGTCAAAAATCCCGACGGCGGATACCGCGGCGTACCCATCGACTTGGGCCGGATGCTGGCAGAGAAGCTGAAAGTGCCCGTGGAATACGTCGCCTACAATGCCAGCGGCGAAATTACGGCGGCGGCCGACAAAGGCGCTTGGGACGTCGCGTTTATACCGGTGGACGACGAGCGCAAGAAGTTCGTCGATTTCAGCAATGCATTTCATATTTTGAAAAGCACCTACCTCGTCGCGCCGAACTCCTCGATCAAAACAATCGACGACGCCAATCGGCCGGGCGTTCGAATTGCCGGCATTCCCGGAACCACCACCAATCGGGCCTCCGTTGCGACCGCGACCAGGGCGACTCATATTGATGTAAAATCCGTCGGCGAAGCCGCCGATCTGATGAAAGCCGGCAAGATCGACGCCATCGGTTTGGGGCGCGAGACAATCGGCGGTTTGGCGGCGCTGCTACCGGGCTCGCGCGTGCTCGACGGCGCCTTCTGGAATTCCACAACCGCCATTGCCGTGCCTAAGAACCATGATGCAGCGCGTGGCTACGCCACCACTTTCATTGAAGAGGTCAAAGCCTCCGGCGTTGTGCGCAAGGCTTTCGACAATGTCGGCCTGACCACATCCGAAGTCGCCGGCCCGGGGATGAAACCCTAAGTTTTTTCCGGCACGACGCCCATAAGGCCTAAGAGGTTGCCGTCGGGGTCGCGGAAAAACTGCAGCATAAGATTGCCGGTGGCGGTTTTCTGAAGCACCTGCGCAGGGCCCCGAAACGTAATGCCCCGTTTGACAAGCTGCTCGGCCAGCATCGGCAAATCCGGCGCGTCGAAATAGATGGCATGACTTTCGCTTGGCTTAAGGTCGGGGGCATTGGTGCCCACCATCAACCGCACCCCGTTATGCAGCTGAAAGAACGCCATGCCGCTGACTTCGAACAGCAGAGGCAATCCCAAAAGGTCGCGGTAAAAGGCAACGGCACGCGGCAAATCCATGGTCGGCAGGGCCACCTGCACCAAGGCGCGGTCTTTCAGCATGCGGCATTCTCCTGTAGTTTATGCGCCAAGATATTTTGTTAGCTAAGCTAATTAATAGGGCTTTGCCCCATGGTCAAGAAACTTTCCGCGCGCGAGATCGCCGAGCACCTTCATTCGGGCGCCATCCGGCTTTTGCGCCGGCTGCGCAAGACCGATGACGAGGCCGGGTTGACCGGGCCCCAGGCCTCGGCTCTATCGGTGCTGGTCTTTGGCGGCGCCATGCCGCTCGGCAAACTCGCCGCCGCTGAGCAGGTGAAGGCGCCGACGATGTCGCGGCTCATCAAGGAAATGGAAAACCTACAACTGGTAACGCGCCGCAGGGACAGTGAAGACGCCCGCAGCGTTCAAGTGGACGCCACCAAGAAGGGCCGTCATTTGCTGGTGCAAGCCCGCGACCGGCGATTAGGCCGCCTCGAAGCCGCCATCGCGCGCAGTTCGCCGGAACGCCAGCGCATACTGGCCGAAGCCTCGGCGCTTTTGTTAGAAATAGCCGACAGCAAGGAACTCGGGTGAGGCGCATGGGAAGGCGATTTGTCGCTGCGAAGATTGCGCTTGCGTCTCTCGCCGCCTGCACGCAGGCGTTCGCGGCTGAGCCGCCGCCGATGTGGGCCTGGGGTGTTGCGACGCAGGCGCCCGTGCCGATCTATTCAACGACAGCGCCGCCGCCTATTGCCGAGCCGCCGGCCCCCAAACTCGACAGCACCAGACAGCTCAGCATTGCGGGATCCAAGTTCCGCTTCACCGCGGCGCAGATTTCCAACCGCCACGCCCCGGCCGATTGGTACCCTGAGGATCATCCCCCTATGCCCGGGCTTGTCGCCAAAGGGCGCGAGGACGCGAAGTCGCCGGTCTGGGCCTGCGCCTTTTGCCATATGCCAAACGGTAAGGGCCGGCCGGAAAACGCCGGTCTCGCCGGGCTATCCTATGAATACATTGTGCAGCAGCTCTACGACTTCAAAAATGATCTGCGTGAGTCCTCGGACAAGCGCAAAGTCGAAACCCAGCTCATGGCCGGTTTCGCCAAGGCGATGAAGCACGAGGATATTAAAGCCGTCGCCACCTACTTCAGCTCCCTTCCGATGAAGCCGTCGGTCAAGGTGATCGAAAGCGCCAGCGCGCCGAAGACGATCGCCCGCGACGGCGCTTACCTGCCGTTGACCGGCGCGGAGGCGGGGATGGAACCCTTGGGAAGCCGCATTATCGAAGTACCTGCCAGCCCCGAGGACTTCGAGAAACGCAATCCGCGTTTGAGCTACATTGCATACGTGCCCATCGGCAGCCTTGAAAAGGGCGAGAACCTGGTGACGACGGGTGGCGGTAAAACCACGCCCTGCATTTCGTGTCATGGCGACGATTTGCGCGGCGTGAACCCGGCGCCGCCGCTCGCCGGACGCTCGCCCAGTTATATGATGCGGCAGATGTATGACATGCAGCAGCGCAAACGCACCGGCCTCTACGGCCAGCAGATGGCGGCCGTGTTGGCCGACCTTTCCAACGACGAAATGCTGGCCGCCGCGGCCTATGTGGCGTCGCTGCAACCATAGTGCGGCGGTCTCACGAGCTCGTGAATAAGGCAAAAGAATCGGGATTACGCATTGTAACGGCCATAGCGGGGCTTCACGGCGACGGCCTCAACGCGCTACACTCAAGGATCACATTAAGTTTGGAGGGGCCCCCATCGTGAAACAGACCATTCGCTCACTTTTCATCGGATTTTCCGTCGTTCTGGCTCTGGCCGGACCGGCCATGGCTGACCCCGACAAAGACGCCGAAGCCGCCTTTGCCGCCGATCAAAAAGGCGACTACGCCACAGCCATGAAGCTTTACATGTCGGCCGCCGCGGGCGGCGTTCCTTACGCTATGTTCAACCTGGGCATCATGTATTTCGACGGCAAGGGCGTTGACCGCAGCTACATCCTGGCCATGAAGTGGCATCGCCAGGCGGCTGATACCGGCTATCACCAAGCCCAATACGCCCTCGCCAACATGTACGAAAAGGGTCAAGGCGTGAAGAAGGACATGGTCCAGGCGGTGCAGTGGTACACCAAGGCCGCCGAGCAAGGGTTTGTGCCTGCACAGAATAACCTGGGCGTGATCTACACCACCGGCGATGTCGGCGTGCCGCCGAATCCGCAGCAAGCCTATTTATGGTTCAGCCTGGCAGCAAAGGAAGATGCTTCGGCCGCGGCACGCGCGGCACGCATCAAGCCTAAGCTGACGCCGCCGCAGCTCGCGGACGCAGATAAGCAGATCAAAGAGTGGAAACCCAAGCTTCCGCCCGCTAAAAAATAATTGGGCAAAAAATAATCCGGGCTTCAGTTCTAAAAATGCAGCGGGCGGTTCGTGAAATACGAACCGCCCGTTTGTATTTTATGCAAAGCGCGGAAGGCGATTAGGGCGCCAGCAGACCGGCGATCGGCGCGTCCGTGGTGATGTGCTTGTCGACTTCCTCGAGCCAGGCTTCCAGATGTTCGCGCGAGCTCGCCGAATGCACCAGCGGCGCGGATTGGCGCTGCAGCGCATTGAGCCAGCTGACCAGATCCAAGGGACCGGCTTTTGGGTAAAACGGCGCATCGCGGCGTTGGCGCGTGATGTCGTCGACAATCAGGGTCAAAGAAACCTCTGACGAATAAGTGATCTGCTCGAAGTGAAGGCCCATAGCCTGTTTCCATATGTCCCGCTTCAAGGCGGGGTTGGTCCAGCGTGTCCGCAGTGTCGGGCCCAAATGGTTAATTTTTTATAAGCCCTCATTAGCCCCCTGGCCTTGACTCTCCTGAGGATGAGAACAAATATAGAACAAATGAGTCGATAAGGATCTGAATGGCCATGGAAATGGCTCATAAAATCAATGCCTTCACCGCACTCCGGCAACGAATCCAGCGCTTGGAGCGCCTGGGTGGTGCCGAGGGCCGGGCCTTAGACCGAAAAGGGGTGCCGTTTCTGGCGCCCGTGGACCGTCTGTGGCCGGAACAGGGCCTGCCTTTGGGGTGCCTGCACGAGGCCGGAAGCGATGGCAGTCTGGCCGGCACTGCGGCCCTTACGGCCTTTGCCGCGGCCCTGGCGGGGCGTCTGGGCACGGTCCTGTGGTGCAGCAAGCGAACCGATTCCCATGGCGCCGGTTTCTACGGCCCGGGCCTCGTCCAGGTCGGATTAAAGCCGGCGCAGCTGCTGGCGGTAACCGCCCCTGCCGACACCGCCATTCTGGGCGCCATGGAGGAAGGCTTACGCCATCCCATTCTGGCCTGCGTCGTCGGCGAGGTGGAGCGGCTGGACCTGACCGCCAGCCGGCGCCTGCAATTGGCGGCGGAAAAGTCGGGCGTGACGGCCTTGGTTTTACGCGCGCCGCTTCGGCGCAAACGCGTGGAAACCGGACCCATCGCCGCCGCCAGCCGCTGGCGCGTCACTGTCCTGCCCGCAGCGCCCCATGTCATCGCCGAAGCGGGTCGGGCGCGCTGGCGACTTGAACTGCTCTCCTCGCGCAACGGCGCGACGGGAGAATGGATTGTCGAGGCTCCCGATGCGCAGGGTTATCTCCGTCTTTCTGCCCCAGTGGGTGATGGATTTGCGAAAGCGCCGGCTGCGCCAGGCCAACGCCTGGCAGCCGGATAAGCCTTTTGTTATCGCCGCGCTGGAAGGCCAACAGCACAGCGTCGTCGCGGTGAATAAGGCCGCGGCGGCATGCGGAATCGCGCCCAGCATGGCGGTAAGCCGTGCGCGCGTCATCCAACCCGATGTCAAAGTCGAGCCTGCCCGCGCTTCCGAAGACGCCCGGGCCTTGGACCGTCTCGCGATACGGGCGCTGCGCTACAGTCCCCTGGTCGCGCCCTGCCCGCCCGACGGTTTGTGGATCGATGCCACGGGGGTTACACATCTGTTCGGCGGCGAGAGCGCCATGGTCAATGCCATCACACGGCGCCTGCGCGCTGTCGGACTGACGGCGCGCACGGCCATGGCGGGCAACCCCGCCGCCGCCTGGGCCTGGTCGCGCTATGGCCGGGACAATCCTGTGCTCGCGCCGGAGGCAGAGGGCCAAGCCTTGGAGACCCTCTCCCTGCACGCCCTTCGCCTGCCGCAAGCCACCGTGCAGGCCTTGCGCCACATCGGCTTGAAAACCGTCGGCGATCTTAAGCGAATCCCGCGCGCCACAATCCCCATGCGCTTCGGCGCTGATGTGCTCTTGCGCCTGGACCAGGCCTTCGGGCGTGCGCCTGAAACCATCACGCCGATCCTGCCGCCTGCGGCCAAACGCCGGCACATGAGCTTCGTTGAGCCCATTGCCACACCGGAGGATCTAAACCGCACCATCGCTCTTCTGACCGATGGCCTGTGCGCGGATCTGGAGAAGAGCCAGGAAGGTGCTCTCAAACTCGATCTGGTCTTCGCCCGTGTCGATGGACAATCGCAAGCTATCCGAATCGCAACCGCCCGGCCTTCGCGCGATGCGCGCCATCTCGGCAAACTGCTCACCGAAAAGCTGCCCATTGTCGATCCCGGCTTTGGCATCGAAGCCGCGACACTGACCGCCTGGCGCGTCGGCGCTTTACAGCCGGTGCAGATGGAAACCGATGGGCGTTCGGCCGCTGCGGAACGGGACATGGGCGAACTGGTCGATCGGCTGGTGAACCGCCTGGGCGTGCGGAATGTATTCAGGATAAAGCCGGTGGCCAGCGACATCCCCGAACGCGCCGCCGTGCCGGCTAACCCTATGCAAGTGCGGCAGCAAACCGAATGGCCGCGGAATTTAACGCGCCCCATGCGGCTGCTCTCGCCGCCCGAGCCCGTCACCGTGATCGCGCTTTTGCCCGACTATCCGCCCGCCAAGTTCCGCTGGCGTGATGAAACCCACAGCGTGTGTATCGCCGACGGGCCGGAACGGATTTTCGGCGAATGGTGGAATGCGCCGCGCGAGGTCGGGGAAGTGCGGGACTACTTCCGCGTCGAGAACGACCGCGGCGAACGCTACTGGCTGTTCCGTACCGGCAGCGAACTTGAAGCCCGGTGGTATATGCACGGAGTTTTCGCTTGATAGCCCGCTATGCAGAATTGCAGGTGACCACCAATTATTCCTTTTTGCGCGGAGCATCCCATCCGCGCGAATTGGTGGAGGCGGCCAAAGCCCTGGGCATAGAGGCCGTCGCGGTCACCGACCGCAACAGTCTCGCGGGAATCGTCAAAGCTTACGACGCTACACAGCAAGCTAAGGTTCGCCTGATCATCGGCTGCCGGCTCGACTTGACCGACGGCAACAGCGTGCTGTGCTACCCGCAGGATCGCCCCGCCTACAGCCGGCTCACGCGCCTGCTAACCGTCGGCAAACAGCGCGCCAAGAAGGGCGAATGTTCGCTGACTTACGAAGACCTCGCGGCGGCCGGCACGGGCCAGATATTTGTCGCCCTGGGCGACGAACCGAGTGATGCCTTGCGGCAGTTCTTACAAAAACTGCAGGGCGACTTCCGCAAACAAACCTATCTCGCGCTAACGCGACGCTTTCGCCCCAACGAAAATCCGCGCCTGCAAGCCTTGAGCGATCTGGCGCGCGACCTGCGCATCCCCACCATCGCTACCAATGACATTCTTTATCACGTGCCCGACCGGCGGATTTTGCAGGATGTCGTGACCTGCATTCGCTTAGGCCGAACTATCGACACCTTGGGTTTTGATCGGGAGATGTCGGCGGACCGCTTCCTGAAACCGCCCGCGGAAATGGCGCGCCTGTTTGCCCGCCATCCCGAAGCCGTGGAGCGCACCTGCGAGATCATGGAGCGCTGCACCTTCTCGCTCAAAGAGCTGCAGTACCAGTATCCCGACGAGCGTCTTTTCCCCGCTCTGACGGCGCAACAGGCCTTGGAGAAGCTAACATGGGAAGGCGCCGCGACGCGCTATCCCGAAGGCATCTCAACAAACGTCCGCGAACAAGTCCGAAGCGAACTCGCGCTGATTACTGAATTGAAATACGCACCCTACTTCTTGACGGTCTGGCGCATCGTAAATTACGCGCGCTCTCAAGGCATTCTGTGCCAGGGCCGCGGCAGCGCCGCCAACTCCGCCGTGTGCTACTGCCTCGGCATCACCGAAATCGATCCGGCCACATCCGATGTCCTGTTCGCGCGTTTTATCAGCGTCGACCGGGGCGAGCCGCCCGATATCGACGTCGACTTCGAGCACGAGCGGCGCGAGGAGGTCATTCAGTGGATTTATAAGACCTATGGACGCGACCATGCCGCCCTGACGGCGACGGTCGTGCATTACCGCACGCGCCGGGCCGTGCGCGAGGTCGGCAAAGCCCTGGGCCTGACGGAAGACGTCACTGCCGTCATGGCCGGCTCGGTCTGGGGCTGGTCCAACGACGGCATCGCCCACCAGCGCGCCCGTAGTTTAGGCTTGGACCCCAGCGATTGGCGGCTACAGCTGACCTTGAAGCTCTCGCAGGAAATCCTGGGGTTCCCGCGCCATCTGTCGCAGCACCCCGGCGGCTTTGTCATCACCAATGACCGCCTGGATGATCTAGTACCCGTCGAAAACGCCTCCATGGCGGAGCGCACGGTGATCGCCTGGGACAAGGACGATATCGAAGTTCTCAAAATGATGAAGGTCGATGTGCTGGGGCTCGGCATGTTGGGATGCCTGCGACGCGCCTTTGATCTGCTGCGCGTGCATAAAAATATGCCGCTGACCATCGACACGATCCCAAAGGAGGATCCGGTCGTTTACGACATGCTGTGCAAGGCCGACAGCGTCGGCGTGTTTCAGGTGGAAAGCCGCGCCCAGATGAACATGCTGCCGCGCTTGAAGCCGCGCACCTATTACGACTTGGTGATTCAGGTCGCCATTGTCCGCCCCGGACCGATCCAGGGGAACATGGTTCATCCTTACTTAAAGCGGCGCGCCGGGATTGAGAAAGTCTCCTACCCATCGCCACAGCTGGAAGAGGCCTTGCACAAAACCCTGGGCGTGCCGCTGTTCCAGGAACACGCCATGAAGATCGCCATCGTCGGCGCGGGCTTCAGCCCCAGCGAAGCCGACCAGTTGCGTCGGGCCATGGCGACCTTCAGGAACGACGGCAAGGTCACCCTGTTCCGCGGCCGCTTCATCAGCGGCATGCTCGCCAACGGTTATGAGCGCGACTTCGCCGAGCGCTGCTTCAGTCAGATCGAAGGCTTCGGCACCTATGGCTTTCCCGAAAGCCACGCCGCGTCCTTTGCCATTCTGGTCTACGCGTCCTCGTGGGTGAAATGCCGCCATCCTGAGGTTTTTCTGTGTGCCATCCTCAATGCCCAGCCTTTAGGCTTTTATGCTCCAGCGCAGCTTGTCAGCGATGCGAGAGCCCACGATGTTCTGGTCTTGCCTATCGATATCAACGCCAGCCGCTGGGATTGCACGTTGGAATCTCAAGCCGGGGAATCCCAGGCCGACGGCACTTTCGCGGTGCGTCTGGGATTCCGGCTGGCGAAGGGCATGACGGCGGAGGCTGCCGCGAAACTCGTCGCCGCCCGCCATGCGCCTTATAAAAACCTGCAAGACCTGTGGCGGCGCACGGAAATGCCGCAGCGCCGTCTGGAAGCTTTGGCCGAGGCCGATTGTTGCGGGTCCGTCGGCGTGGACCGGCGCCAGGCCCTGTGGGCCGTGCGCGCCTTACGCACGCCTCTGCCGCTCTTCGCGGCAGCGGATAAAAATGATGCGGTTTGGACACCGGAAAGCGCGGAGCCGGATGTCCAGCTCACGCCGCTCTCCGCCGGCGAGAATGTGCTGCAGGATTACGCCACTATTTCTTTTTCTCTGCGCGCCCATCCTTTGCGCTTTCTGCGCGGCACGCTGGAGCAAGCCGGATGGGACAGGCTTGGCGACCTCAAGAATGTCAAAGACGGCGACGATGTGCGCATTGCCGGTCTGGTGCTGGTGCGCCAGCGCCCCGGCTCCGCCAACGGCATCGTCTTCATCTCACTGGAAGATGAAACCGGCCAGGGCAATCTGGTGGTCTGGCCCGATTTCTTTGAGCGCCATCGCGCGACCGTCATGGCCAGCCGCATGCTCGCCTGCGCCGGCCGCGCCCAGCGCGAAGGCGACATCATCCATGTGGTCGTGCGCGAGCTTTACGACCTCACACCGTGGCTGGGACGCATCGGCGATGCGGAATTGGAGCACAAGCCTACGCCGATCGTGGGCGAGGACGACGCCCGGCCGCGGCTGCGCGTTAAAAGCCGGGACTTTCATTGAGAAGCAAGAGGGCATTGAGAAGCAAGAGGGCATTGAGAAGCAGGTGGGCATTAAAGCAAACGGCGGCACCCAAATAAGGACGCCGCCGCATGAGCCGTTAAAGATAGGAAACTGGTGCGCTTAGGCCTTGGGGCTCCACGAGTCACAATGACCGCCAAAATTGGCGGGACCGGAGAAAATCATGCAATGGCCGCAGCCCGTTCCTTTAGCCTCGAACAGGCCGCATTTGCCGCAATTCATTGTGGGGTCCATGGACTTCTCTACGTAGTTCAACGATTCCCTGAGGCCCCTTTGATCGCCGGGCAGCTTGCTGAGATCAGCGCAAACCGCGTCTGCCGCCTGAGCCGTCTGCACGGTCGCGGCAGTCGCCAGCAACATCCCACCTAGGGGGAGCTGAAGACTCCGCTCAAGTAATTTACGCCGCGAAAAATTTTCGTTGGTCATATGTTGCTGTCCTTCCCTTGAACGTTCCCGATCGTCACGGCGGCTGCCGCGATCATATCCTGTTTCAGCTAAACTCTACTATCCGCTTCAATTGCGCTCCGAATACGTCCAATCAGGGGCTGATTTGTGTCCGCCTCATGTGTTGGCCGGTCCGCCCACCTGTGGTCGCCCCCCCCCGGGGGGGGCTTCGAGAAGGCAAGTCTACCGGCTCATAAATCCAGCAACAACAAGGAATTGGTGACCAAGTTGGTAACTAGGCCTGGTACCGCCCCCTTGCCTTCACAAAGACGCCGGGAGAGGTTACATGCGCGGCGCCCAAAGTCGTGCCAGAGAGTGACCCCGTCCTGATGCCCCCACTTCCGATGCCCGTCCCACCCCATGATATTCCACAAGCCCCGGCTGTTACGAATCAGCCGCTGGTGGCCATATTGCTGGGCACATATGAGGGTGAACGTTTCCTGCCCGCGCAGATGAACTCCTTCGCCCGGCAGACCCACCGCCGCTGGAAGGTCTGGGCGTCCGACGACGGATCGAAGGACGGCACGCGCGCGATCCTGGAGCGCTACAAAGAACACTGGAGCGACGAGAGGCTGTCGATTATCGCCGGACCCCGGGCCGGGTTTGTCGCCAATTTCATGAAATTGACCTGCAACCCCGAAATCGCGGCCGATCACTATGCCTACGCCGATCAGGACGACCTGTGGGAAGGCGACAAATTGGCGCGCGCGGTGACCTGGCTTGAGACAGTGCCCCACGACGTTCCCGCGCTTTATATGTCGCGCACGCGCCTGATTGACGAGGACGACCGTGAACTGGGTTTCGCGCCGTTATTCACGACCCGACCGCCGAGCTTCGCCAATGCCATGGTGCAGAACATCGGCGGCGGCAACACCATGGTGCTCAACAGTGCGGCGCGCGCGCTTCTTCAGACCGCGAGCACAGATGTAAAGGTCGTCAGCCACGACTGGTGGGCTTATATGCTGGTGACCGGCGCCGGCGGGCGCGCCTTCTACGATCCCTATCCCGGCGTCCGCTACCGCCAGCACCGCGCCAACGTGGTCGGCAGCAATGCCGGGTTTCTGGCGAGGCTGCGGCGGGGGGGCTTGGTGTTCGCCGGCCGCTTTAAAAACTGGGGTGCGATCAATATGCAGGCCCTCGCGCAGACCCATGCGCGCCTGACCCCTGAAAACCGCCGGATATTCGATGACTTTTCGGCTGCCAGGACGGGCTCGCTGCCGGCGCGCCTTCTGGCGCTCCGACGGTCCGGCGTGCATAGACAGGGCTTTGTCGATAATATCGGCCTTTACGTCGCGGCCCTCTTCAACAGGCTTTAAATTCATGACGATTTTGGTAACCGGGGGCGCCGGATTTATCGGCGCCAATTTTGTGATCGACTGGCTGGCGGCCGGGGGCGAGCCTGTCGTCAATTACGACAAGCTGACCTACGCCGGCAACCTCGAAAACCTCGGCCGCCTGAAGGGCAACAACGCCCATGTCTTCCTCCAGGGCGATATCGGCGACTACGACCAGGTCTTGCGGACCCTGTCGCAACACCGCCCGCGCGCCGTGCTGAACTTTGCCGCCGAATCTCACGTCGACCGCTCGATCCACAGCCCGGAGGACTTCATCCAGACCAACATCGTCGGCACCTATCGTCTTCTGGAAGCGGTGCGCGCCCACATGGCGAGCCTCAACGCCGGCGACAAAGCCGCCTTCCGCTTTCTGCATGTCTCGACCGACGAGGTTTATGGATCGCTCAAGCCTGATGCACCGGCCTTTACGGAAGAACACACCTATCAGCCCAACAGCCCCTATTCGGCGTCCAAGGCGGCGTCGGATCATCTGGTTCGCGCCTATCACCACACCTATGGATTGCCGGTCATTACGACCAACTGCTCGAACAATTACGGGCCCTATCAGTTTCCCGAAAAATTGATTCCGCTGATGATCCACAACGCGCTAAACGCCAAACCCTTGCCGGTTTACGGCGACGGATTGAACGTGCGCGACTGGCTGTATGTGGGCGACCACTGCGCCGCCATCCGCGCCGTGCTGGAACGCGGTAAGATCGATCAGACCTACAATATCGGCGGCTGGAACGAGATGTCGAACATCGACGTTGTGCACACGCTGTGCGATATCCTCGACGCCGAAAAGCCACGCGCAGACACGGTTTCCTACCGCAAACAAATCGCCTTCGTGCCCGACCGGCCCGGCCATGACCGCCGCTACGCCATCGACGCGACCAAGATTGATCGGGAATTGGGATGGAAGCCGGTGGAGACCTTCGAGACCGGCATCCGGCGCACGGTGCGCTGGTATCTCGACAATCAGGCTTGGGTGAAAAACGTCACCAGCGGCGCATACCGCGACTGGGTAGCGACGCAGTATCAATGAGACTTCAGACGCCGATCGTCAGACACCAATAATAAGGGGCCGATGAAAATCCTTCTTCTCGGAGCAACCGGCCAGGTCGGCTGGGAACTACAGCGCTCGCTCGCTCCCTTGGGCGATGTGACGGCCTGCGGCCGCGCGCGCGCTGACCTCTCCGATCTTGAGGGCTTGCGCGCCGCGGTACGGGCCGTAAAGGCCGATGTCGTCGTCAATGCAGCTGCCTATACCGCCGTCGATAAAGCGGAATCGGAAACGGCGCTGGCGACCGGCATCAACGCCACGGCGGTTGGTCTTCTGGCGGAAGAAACCAAACGCACGAACGCAGTGCTGGTTCACTATTCCACGGACTACATCTTCGACGGCAAAAAGGTCGGCGCTTACGTGGAGACCGACGCGGCCAACCCCTTGAGTCATTATGGCCGCAGCAAGTATGAGGGCGAAGAAGCCATCCGGGCCGTCGGCGGCCGTCACCTGATCTTGCGGACCAGCTGGGTCTATGCGCCGCGCGGGAAAAACTTCCCCACGACCATATTGAATCTAGCCAAGGCGCGCGAACAATTGACGATCGTGGCCGACCAGATCGGCGCGCCCACCAGCGCCGAGTTGATCGCCGATGTGACGGCGCAACTGCTGCCCCGGCTCGGACCGGCCGATGACCTTCTCGGGACCTATCACCTCACGGCCGCCGGGGAGACCAGTTGGCACGCCTATGCCCGGCTTTTGGTGCAGTTGGCCGCCGCCAAGGGGTATGCCTTAAAGACCGCCCCTGAGCGGGTTTTGCCCATCGCCACGGCGGACTTCCCGACACCTGCAAAGCGCATTGCCAATTCGAGGCTGGCGACCGATAAGCTGAGAGCCGCCTTCGGCTTGACGCTACCGTTGTGGGACGCCCCCCTGGGGCGCTTTCTTGAGGAACTTCCGCACGCCGAATTGCCACACGAGGGTTCGCATACGCCATGACCAATAAGACACGCAAAGGCATCATTCTCGCGGGCGGCGCCGGCACCCGCCTTCATCCCGCGACTCTGGTGGTCTCGAAACAGCTGCTGCCGGTGTTCGACAAGCCGATGATCTATTACCCGCTGTCGACGCTGATGCTGGCCGGCATTCGCGACATCCTGATCATTTCCACCCCGCTTGATACGCCGCGCTTCCAGCAGCTGCTGGGATCAGGTGCCCAGTGGGGCCTCAACTTCTCCTACGAAGTGCAACCATCGCCCGACGGACTGGCGCAGGCCTTCCTGATCGGAGAAGCCTTCCTGGCCGGGGCCCCGTCGGCGCTGGTGCTGGGCGACAATATATTTTATGGCCACGATTTGCCCGGCGTGCTGGCTTCGGCCGATACCGGCGCCGGTGCGACGGTGTTCGCCTATCACGTGAACGATCCGGAACGTTACGGCGTTGTGGAATTCAATAAGGCCGGCAAAGCCGTCAGTCTGGAAGAAAAACCCAGGCAGCCCAAATCAAACTATGCGGTGACGGGTTTGTATTTTTACGACGGCCGTGTTGTCGACTATGCCAAGGCGCTGAAGCCTTCGCCGCGCGGGGAGTTGGAGATCACCGATCTCAACCGGACCTATCTCGATGCCGGTACGCTGTCGGTGAAAATCATGGGCCGCGGTTACGCCTGGCTCGATACCGGCACGCACGAATCGATGCTCGAAGCGAGCCAGTTCATTGCCACACTGGAGCGGCGCCAGGGCATGAAGGTGTCGTGCCCCGAGGAAATCGCGTTCCGGCGCATGTGGATCGACGCCGCTCAATTGGAAAAGCTCGCAGCGCCTTTATCCAAAAACGAATACGGCCGCTATCTAAAAAGCTTGCTGACGGAGCAGCTTCTCTAATGAAGGTGACCCGTCTCAGCATTCCCGACGTCATGGTGTTGGAGCCGAAGGTCTTCGGCGACGCCCGCGGATTCTTTTTCGAGAGCTATAACGGACGCGCTTTTAAAGAGGCGACCGGGCTCGATCCGATCTTCGTACAGGACAATCACTCCCGCTCGGTCAAGGGCGTACTGCGCGGCCTGCACTATCAGCTGCGCCAACCTCAAGGCAAATTGGTGCGCGTGATCGCCGGCGCAATATTCGACGTTGCGGTTGACGTGCGCAAGTCCTCGCCGACCTTTGGCCGGTGGGTCGGCGAAACCCTGTCGGCCGAGAACAGGAAGGAGATGTGGATTCCCGTCGGCTTCGCCCACGGCTTCCTGGTGACCTCCGACGCGGCCGAGGTTTTGTACAAAACCACCGACTATTGGGCGCCGGAGCATGAGCGCGGCATGGCCTGGAACGATCCGGCCCTTGGCATTGGGTGGCCCTTGAACGGGACGCCGATCCTCTCGGCTAAGGATCAACAGGCCGCGACGCTGGCGCGGGCGGAGACTTTCGCCTGATGAGCGACACGCCAGCATCGCCGCGAGAGATTGCCGCCAGCCTGTGGCGCAACCGCACACTGATCGCGATGCTGACCAGACGCGATGCCCTGGGCCGATACCGCGGCTCGGCGCTCGGCATTGCGTGGTCGTTTTTCAACCCGTTGCTGATGTTGACGGTCTACACCTTCGTCTTCAGCGGCGTGTTCAAGGCGCGCTGGTCGGGCGGCGTGGGCTCCACGTCGGAATACACGCTGGTGCTTTTTGCCGGACTTCTGGTGTTCACGCTGTTCGCCGAATGCCTCAACCGCGCGCCGTCTCTGATCCTCGGCAACGTCAACTACGTCAAGAAGGTCGCGTTTCCTTTGGAAATCCTGCCATGGGTCGCCTTCGGCGCGGCGCTGTTTCATATGATTGTCACGCTGTGCGTCTGGCTGCTGTTCTATGTCGTCATTTTCGGCGCGCCGCACGCAACGGTCGTTCTGGTCCCGGTGGTTCTCGCTCCTCTCGCGCTTACAATCGTAGGCCTGATGTGGTTTCTCGCGGCGCTCGGCGTTTTCCTGCGCGACGTCGGCCAAATCGTCGGCATCGGAACCACCGCGCTCATGTTCCTGTCGCCGATTTTTTATCCGCGGGAGGCATTGCCGGAGAACCTGCGCCCCTTTCTATACTTCAATCCGCTGACCTTGGCGGTCGAGCAGGTTCGGGATGTGTTGATGTGGGGCCGTATGCCCGATTGGTCGGCCTTCGGGCTGTTCATGACTTGCGGACTCGTCATCGCCTGCGGTGGTTTCGCCTTCTTCCAGAAGACGCGCAAAGGATTTGCGGATGTCCTCTGAGATCACCATTCGCGTCAGCGGCCTGTCGAAGTGTTATCAGATCTATGACCGCCCGCATCACCGCTTGATGCAGAGCCTGTTTCGCCGCAAAAAATATTTCCGCGACTTTTGGGCCTTGCGCGACGTTTCCCTCGAGGTGAAACGCGGCGAGGTTCTGGGCATCATCGGCCGCAACGGCGCGGGGAAATCGACTTTGCTGCAAGCCATCTGCGGGACCGCGACGCCGACGTCGGGCAGCGTCACGGTTTCAGGCCGGGTCGCGGCTTTGCTGGAGCTGGGCGCCGGCTTCAATCCGGATTTTACCGGACGCGAGAATGCCTTCCTGAATGCGGCCATTTTGGGCATGACGCGGACCGAGATCGCGGAACGCATGGACGACATTATCTCTTTCGCCGAACTGGCGGAATTCATCGATGAACCGGTGAAGACCTATTCGAGCGGCATGTACATGCGCCTGGCGTTCGCGGTGGCTATCCACGTCAGACCCGAAATTCTCATCGTCGATGAGGCCTTGAGCGTTGGCGACATCGCGTTCCGCAATAAATGCTTGGAGAAAATTCAGGCGCTGGTGAAGCAGGGCGTGACGATCTTATTCGTCACCCACGACATCAGCACGCTGCAGCTTTTGTGCTCGCGCGTGCTGTGGCTGGATCATGGCCGGGTCAGAGCCGAGGGTGATCCAATCCGCGTCTCCCAGGACTATTACGCCGATATGCTGGGGCAAAAGGCAAAGGATGTGCCGGCGGAGTCCATTACCGTCCAGCAGGAGACCGGCAAGGCTGCGTTCACGGATGCGCGCATTGTCGGCGGGAGCAACGGTGAGTTCGCGCCGGGGCAGACTCTGGAAATCGCCTTCGCGCTGGTGGCCAAGCAGGACTTGGGCCCGGTGGTCTTCAACATCAGCATTTACCGTGCCGACGGCGACTGGGTGATCGGACAAACCAGCCGCGATATCGGGAAATATTGGAAACCCGCCAAAGCGGGCGAAACCTTAAGCGGCATGGTTCGCCTTGCGCCCTTGAGCCTGGCCCCCGGTGAGTACCGCGTAGCGGTGGGCGCGTGTTCGGCCGATTATACTTTATGCTATGCCCTGACCGACCTTACGATGCGGTTCGCGGTACGAGCACCTTACCCGACCTGGGGCAAGTTCATCCATCCCAGCGAATGGATTGATAATGACGGCTGACCCGGTTGAGCGGAAAGTCGAACACGCCTGCCCTGTATGCGGCGATAAGGAACACACAAACTTCCTGTGCCGCGTCGACGGCGCCGATGTTTATTCCTGCGCGATCTGCGCCGCCGATCACGTTTTTCCGATGCCGAGCGAGCAAGCGCTGAAAGCCTATTATGATCGCCGCGAATGGTTCGAAGGCGGTGAAAAAGGCGGCTACGGGAATTATGACGCTCATACCGCAGGCTCGCTTGGTCTGCTGGAGCAGGTTCTGGCGCCTTTCGCCGGACGGCGCGCGCTTTCCGTTCTCGATGTGGGCTGCGGTTACGGAACGCATCTGGCTGTGGCTGCCGACCGCGGCTGGCGGTGCTTCGGCGTGGAGCCGTCCGCTCATGCCCGCGCCGTGGCGCAGGAGCGTCTTGGCGACAAGGCCTATGTCGTGGAAACCATCGCCGATCTTATCCCGCATGAATTCGACATTATCTTGATGTTAGACGTCATCGAGCATCTGCGCTCGCCCTACCCCACGTTCTATCAATTGTTTTCCATCGGCGCGATCACGGCCAAGACGGTGGTTATCATCACCACACCCAATGCCGGATCGGCGGAAGCCAAGCGCGCTCCGGCAGCATGGCCTTATCGTCATCCGGCGTCGCATCTCATTCATTACACGCCGCAGTCCCTCGCCTATCTGTTGAAGCGGCTGCATTTCACGACGTTCGCGATCAAGGGCCCGGGGGCCGAGGCGAAAGTGGGCGACGATCTCTCGGGCTGCGAGGGCCTTGTGGCCACGGCCAGCGGCAGCGACTTCGCCGAGTTCATGCGCGAGCGCTATGTGCCGGGAACCTGGTCCAAGCTTGCCGAATATGAACACCTTCCCCGCTACGCTCTCGCCAAGCCGCTGGCCGCCGGCAAGACCGTGCTCGATTTCGGCTGCGGTACGGGATACGGCGCGGCGATCCTGGCTGAAACGGCCAGGCAGGTGGTGGGCCTTGATATCGATGCAAGCGCGCTGGCCTGGGCGCAAGAGAATCATCGCAGCGCGGCCCTGACCTTCCAGCGTCATGACGATCTTGGCGCTGCACTTCCTGCGGCGTCTTTCGATCTTGTGACCTGCTTCGAGATGATCGAGCACGTCGACCATCAGACCCAAAAAGCCGCCGTGGCCGGCATCGCGCGCTTGTTACGGGATGAAGGGCTGTTGGTGATCTCGACGCCCAATCCGGACGTCACGGCGCGCTACGGCGCCAATCCCTATCACGTGCGCGAGATGTCCGAGACTGAGTTCCGCGAACTCCTGGACCCGCATTTTCCCCATATCCACATTGCGCGCCAATACGTGCATGTAGGCATTGCTATTAGTCACGACGGCGGCGATGCGCGTCTTGCGCCCGGCCAAATAACCGAGAACGGTCAGGCGGGAGCGAAGCCGCTCGCCTATATCGCCCTATGTTCGCGCCGGCCTTTGCCGGAAATCCCCAACCGCATCCTGTTCGACCAGGACACCGACTACATCGAACAATTCCTGCAAAAGGAAGCGGCGCTCAATAAGGTGCGCCTTGAGGCCTACCTGGGCGGCCAGCTGGCGGAGAGTTTCAAAGCCCGGTTTGAGCGCACGCTGTCCGAGCGCGACGCGGCGCAGGCGGCGCTGGTTCGGGAGCGCGCCTCGGCCGAAGCCGCGTTACATGCCAGAGGCACGGAATTGGCAACACTCCAGGCCGTGCGCGCGGCCGAGCTTAGCAGCCCGCGCTTCCTCGCCCGGCGGCTGTGGCACGCCACCTGGGCGCGCCTTCGCAAGACCACGGACGGTTGACGATGATGGACATTCAGGGCGGCTCCCGCGCGCCGGGCGCGCCACGCGCCTATTATTGCTCACTTGTGATCCCCACTAAAAACGGCGGCGAACTCTTCAAGCGCGTCGTGGCCGGGCTGCAGCGCCAGACGCGGTGGAAGGATGTCGAATTCATCATCGTCGACTCCGGATCGGACGATGACACGATTGAGACCGCGCGCGCCGCCGGCGCCACGTGCTTCACCATTCCGCCGGCCGAGTTCAACCACGGCGCCACGCGCGACTTTGCCGTGGCGCAAACCAGCACCGACCGCATCGTTCTCTCGGTGCAGGATGCCGTGCCCTACGACGACCATATGATCGAGAGCCTGGTCGCGGCGCTGGACGAGGACAATGTGGCCGGCGTCTACGCCCGCCAGATTCCGCAGCCCGACGCCGATGTGCTGGTGGCGCGCAACCTGAATTCGCACTTTACCGCCCGCCTCAAACGCGAAGTCCGTTCCCTCAAGAGCGCCAAGGCTTTCGACGCTATGACGCCGGTCGAGAAATATACGCTGTGCAATTTCGACAACGTCTGCTCGGCCATGCGCAAGAGCGCCTGGGAGAAAGACAAATTTGGACGGATCAATTTCGGCGAGGATATCGATTGGGCGGAGCGCGTGCTCAAGCGCGGGTACAAGATCGTCTACGAGCCGGCCGCCGCCGTCATCCACTCCCACGACCGGCCCTTGAGCTACGAATACAAGCGGACCTACGTTTGCCACGTAAAACTCTATCAACAATACATGCTCGAATTAACCCCCACACTCTGGAAGGCCTTTACCTCTTGGCTGACTTGGACTTTGAGCGATATGGGCTATGTCGCGCGCGAGGAGCCGCGCTGGGGCGAAAAAATCGCTATGCTGGTCAAAACACCGGCGCTGAATTACTACCGCGCCAAGGCCTGTTATCAAGCGATCCGTGATGAAAAAGCCGGCACCGTAAAAACCGTGCGCGGCGTCTGATGCGTATTTTACTGACAGTTCATCAGTTTTATCCCGACTACTTTTCGGGAACCGAAGTTTTGACCTTTAGCGTCGCCAAGGAGTTGATCCGGCGCGGCCATACCGTGGCGGTCCTTACGGGCTTCCCCGACTCATCCAACATCGACGACGTCGATCGCTACGGCGAATACGACCTTGAAGGCATGCATGTTTATCGCTTCCACCACGCCTTTGTTCCCATGGGCGGCCAGGAAACGGTCACCGAGATCGAGTACGACAATCATCTGGCCACGCAATATTTCGTGCGGATTATAGCGGCGTTCAAACCGGAGGTTATTCACTTCTTCCATATGATTCGGCTCGGCGTTCGCCTGATTGACGCGGCGGTCAATGCCGGCGTTCCGGCCTACTATACGCCGACGGACTTCTGGTCGATTTGTCCCACCGCGCAGTTGCTGTTGCCGAACGGCAAAGTCTGCGGCGGTCCGTCGTTCTTTGCGGGAAATTGCGTCAAACACTTCGCGCAGTCGCGCGGCGGCTCGCGGGCGCAGAAAGTTGCGCCGTATGTTCCCGATGTAGTCGCCGACATTATCACCGGGCTGGTCAAGTACGGGCTGGCGCCCACCCGTCCTGTGAGCGGCGAAATGACGGCAATGTCATATCGCGAGAAGTTTCTTATCGCGCGGCTCAATTGGCTCGACGGCATTATCTCGCCGACGCGCTTCATGACCAAGATGCTCACCGATGCCGGCGTTGACCGGCGCCTCGTTCTCGCCTCCGGTTACGGCATCGACGTCGCCGGTTACGATGTAGCCCCGCCCGCGCGCGCGGACGGTCGGCCACTGATAATCGGCTATATCGGCACGCTGGCGCCTCACAAGGGCTGTCATGTGCTGATCGAAGCGTTCAAGCTGCTGCCACGCGGAACAGCGCGCCTGAAGATATACGGAAACCTGAAGGATTTTGCTGAATACAATGCAAGCCTGCGCCGGCGGGCCGAAGGTTTCGACGCCGTCGAATTTTGCGGTACGTTCCCCAACGGCGACATTGGCCGCGTGCTGGAGGAGCTCGATGTGCTGGTCGTACCATCGATGTGGTACGAAAATGCGCCGCTGGTGGTGCATTCCGCGCTCGCGGCCAAGCGGCCCGTCCTAGCCTCAAATTTTCCGGGATTGGCGGAGATCATCATGGACGGCGTGAACGGAATGACCTTCCGCCCCGGCGATTTCCGGGCGCTGTCTTCGCGGCTCAAACGTTTGATCTCGGAGCCCGGACTCCTGGGCCGTCTCAGCGAGAATTGCCGCCCGCCGAAATCCACGGCGGAATACGTCGATGAACTTCTCGCGGTATACGCCAGCAGCCCGAGATCGGCCTTAGCGCTCTCCGACCGTTCCGCGAAAATCACTCCCGATCCCGTTGTCACCGCGAAGCTTGCTTTCCTACGCGGTTGGGCCGTGGCGGGGCTTGAGACGCCCAAGCGCGTTACGCTGCGCGTCGGCGGCGAAATCGTGGGCGAGACAGCTGAGTTCAAATCCCGGTTGGATGTTTGGGAAAGACTCCGGAATGAAGGCAAAGACGTCAAAACCGATCTGTTCGGATTTGAGATCCGCATTCCCAACGGCATCGATCGCAACGCCGCCGTGCTCTGCTGCGAAGGAATCGACGGGCGGACAATCACATTGCCGCTTATTGAGGCCGCCAGCGGCGATACGGTCCAAGTCGGCGACGGTGACTATGTCTCGATTCGCAGCGAACATGTGATGTGGCGGGACGACGTATCGGGGTTTTTGCGCGGGTGGGCGGCGGTCGGGTTTGCAACGCCTAGGCGTATCTCATTGCGAATTGACGGCAGGACTGTCGGTGCAACCACGCACTTCACGCCGCGCCCGGACGTGCGAGGCGGGCTGACGGACGAGGGACACACCGTCAACAGCGAGCTATTCGGATTTATCGTTTTTGTTCCTAGCGGTATCGAGCGGGGCGCATTGACAATCTACTGTGAGGCGCAGGGCGGGAGAACCCTGACCCTGCCCTTACGGCAACTCGCTGACGATAAAAGGGCCGACCTGGGCGACGGCGACTACATTGCCCTTGAAAGCGAACGTCTGCCGCGAAAAGCTACGGTTTAGATACCCAACATTTAAACGCGCCCTATGGTAAAACCTCCCGTGAACATGCCGACAGAAACACACCCGCGTTGTTTAGTATTGGGAGGCAAGGGCTTCATCGGCTCTCACCTCGTCGATGCGCTATTGCACAAGGGTTTCCCGGTCAAAGTCTTTGATCGCGCAAATATCCCGCCGTTGAACGATGCGGCGGCGGCTGCGCAGGTCGAGTGGATCGACGGCGACTTCACCAGCGACGCTGATGTGGGCCGTGCGCTCGCCGGCTGCGATGTCTGCTATCACTTGGTTTCGACAACCTTGCCGCAATCGTCCAACGCCGACCCGGTGTTCGACGTTGAAACCAACGTCGCCGGAACCATCCGGCTTTTGAACCACGCCGTGCGGTTGGGCGTGAAAAAGGTCGTATTCATATCCTCGGGCGGAACGGTCTATGGCATCCCGCGCCAAGTGCCGATCAGCGAAGACCATCCGACCAACCCGATCTGCTCCTACGGCATCACAAAACTCGCCATTGAGAAGTATCTGCATCTCTACCTGACGCTGCACGGGTTGGATTATACGGTGCTGCGGCTGTCCAATCCTTTCGGCGAGCGCCAACGCATTCAGGCGAGCCAAGGCGCCGTCGCGGTCTTCATGGGCAAGGCCTTGCGCGGCGAACGCATCGACATCTGGGGTGACGGCTCGGTCGTGCGCGATTACGTTTATGTCGGCGACGCCGTCGCGGCCTTGGTCAAGGCCGCCACCTATCGCGGCGACGAGCGTGTGCTCAATATCGGATCCGGCGCCGGCATCAGCCTCAACCAAATCCTGGACGGCATTGAACAGGTCACCGGATGCAAGGCCGAGCGTACATACACGGCTGCACGGGCTTTCGATGTTCCGGTCAGCGTGCTGGCGACGGCGCGCGCGCGCGACGCCTTGGGCTGGACGCCCACCACATCATTCGCGGACGGGCTTAAGAGAATGATGCTGTGGATGCAAACCGAAGCCCGCGACACCTCAAGAAAATCATGACGCGCCTCGCCAAGGTGACACCCGTTCTCGTGGTCGGGATTTGGTATGCCATTGCTGCGGCGGGCATTGCCTTGGCGGCCATGAGCGCGGTGGAACCGCCAGTATGGGACTCCCTATCCTATGCTCAGAAGGCCTACACCTTTTGGCAGTCTGTCCACGCCCGACATTTGTTCGATCCGTTCGCACTGCCCATGACCGTGCGCCCGCCGGGCACTATTCTGGTGTCCTATCCCCTCGGCTGGTCCGACGACTTCCGTTGGTTTTATTTCCGCACCTGTTTCATCCCGATCGGCCTGCTGATCGCCGCGGTATATATCGCCGGATGGTCGCGCCGCCTGACACCCTTGGGGCATTGGATACTGGCGGGCTTGGCTTTGGCCTTGGCCGGCATGCCAATACTGTTCCAGTTTCAAGCGAACGCTCAGTTCCCTGCGGCGGTCTACTGGGGACTGGTCGACGGTTTCCTCGCGGGTGTTTCGGCAGTTGCCGCAGCTGCGGTCATCCGCGGCGTTACCGAGCACTCCATCGCGTGGTCGGTGTTCGGAGCCTTCGCCGGCGGATTTACCCTTTGGATTAAGCCGACGGGCCTCGCACTGATGGCCCTCACAGGTATGGCGTGGCTCATTCTCCTGGGCGCGTCTCTTGGGCCACGGCGCCTGGGGGATCTCTGGCGCGATGCGGCCATGCGGCGCTTCGCGGCGGTGAGTATTGCCGGCGCGACCGTCGTCTTCGCCACCGTCGCGGGGCTGTCTTTCTTTTCGGCCTATTTCTCGCCCGAAAATATCACCTTCGGGCGGGGCGTCCTGGCGATTTTAGAGAGCGAATACTCTTCGTCCATGACCCCACGCATGGCCGTCGCCACAATGCGCATATCCTTTGGGCCCATCGTTCCCATGCTGTTCTTGCTGGGCGTGTTCGCAGCTGCACCCAGCCGCCTGGCTTCGGTAATTGTGGCCGCGCTGTGCATTTTCGCCGGCGTCTTTTTCTACGAGCCCGGGCAGATCCGCTATTTCCTGCCCTTTGGCGTGATGGCTTTTATTTTTGTGCTGCCGCCGCTGCTAACGTGGTTGCAGGGATTTAGACCGCGGGCGGTCTTGGCGGGCACTGTGGTTGCGATTGCACCGACGATGGTCATCACAGCGCTTCTTATGACACCGGAAACGCCCGTTGGGTGGCAGCGCACCATGGGCGTGAGCCTGCATACCAACGATTACGGCGCTGAAAATCAACAGGCCATCGACTTTCTCAATCAGCTACAGCGCGAGGGCAAAAGCAGCGCGACGGTCTATCTTTCCGACACAACGCCGATCTTGCGCAATCTTGTGTCTGTCTGGGATACCAAAAGAGTCACCGATCAACCCGGACCCAGGGTCGCGGCGTATGTGCCCGTCGACTGGCAACGAGCATCCACGGTGCGCGTGGAATATCTAAATGATGCCATCGCCGTTGAATTCGTGGGCGATGAAATCAAGCGGAATGCGATTCTCGCCCAGCGACAGGTGCCCGACTTCCCGGCCGAAGTGCGGTTATTCAATGCCTGGGTATCAAGCTTGGGGGAATCGGACGGGATAGCCGTGATCTCGGACACCCGCGTGCGGCTGGTCCGTGTCGTTGACCGGACGCGATTTGAAGCCGCGCTGGCGCGACTGGAAGCCGATCACGACATGCGGAAGGCCTACCTGGAGGCCAATCCACAGCGCTGGTGGTCGGGCGAAGAACTGGACGCGCAGACCCCACGGCCAGCGTTGATCGGCAATACCGGGTTTCACGTCGCGCCCGAGTCCCCGACAGCTGTAAGCGTACGCGGCGTTGAGGTAACGACCCTGGATGGGGGCGTGCAAGTGTCTTTCTGGCTGGAACCCCTCGCCGAATTGAACGGGCCCTGGACTTTATTCGTGCATTTGATGGATGCCGACAGAAATATCGTCGGCAATGCGCAGGTCGAGTTACCCCCCAGCCCCGGCCCTTTTCCGGACAGGCCAATCCGCAATTACCGCGTTTCCTACCCAGCCCGGCCGGCCAACGCTGTGTCGATCGCCTTCGGCATTTTCAAACCGATCGGACAGACCGCCGACTTCATGGAAATCGATCAGGATCAGACCGAGGGAAAAACCGACCTGGAAAAAACCCGGATTATCTTGCCGCTGCCCGCTTCTCGATAACGATAAGGAGCCGGAATCCAAAAATTCGGCCAAGAACCGGCGCCAAAAGGTTTTCCAGCCGCAACACCGGCGCGACAAGACCGCGCGGTATCAGACTCCACGGCTGAAAGCCGCCCGATAGCGGATAGGCAAGGAGACTGAGCCATTGGCACCGCTTGATTGTGAACTTCGGAAAGGCCGCGGCGAACCGCGCACGATCCCGGCCCACAAGCCGCGATGGGATCGCCTGGTTGGCTTCGAAGGCATCGCGCGCCGGATCGGGATTGCCCTCGCGCAGCGGATCGGCGCCAAGATCGACCGGCTCGGCATGAATCCAGTGATAGAACGGCCAACTGACCGGCGTGATCGCCGGCTCGACCATGATGATCCGCCCGCCCGGCCGCAACACGCGCGCGGCCTCGGCGAAAAAGCGCCGCGGAAACTCAATATGGTGAAGCACATCGAACATGACGATGTTGTCGAAGCTGGCCGGACCGAAGGGAAGAAACTGAGCGTCCGCGACAAGATCAAGCCAGGGCGCAGGCAGAATATCGGTGGTGACGACGTCGGGCGCGTATTCCTTGAAGATTCCCGCACCGCCGCCGATTTCCAGCGTTTTACCGGGCGTAAGCTCCGCCGCCATGCGCCGATACAGATCGAGATAGATATCGCGCAGCGCCGGCTTCTGGCGCCACTGCCGGCCGTGTTCGGCGATGCGCCCATCAACGGTCGCCTTCTTATTCATCAAAACGCCTTGAGCTTACGCCAGGCAAACAGAACCATGCGCACCAATAACCAGCCGTGGGTAAACCGCGAAATCTGGGTTTCACCGTAAGACCGCCCGGCATAGCGGATCGGAACCTCGACAATCTTCAGGTTCAGCTTCACCGCACCGAAAATCAGATCGAAGTCGCCGAAGGGATCAAACTCGCCGAAATAGCCGCGGTTGGCAACGATGCGCGCATAGTCGCGGCGCCATAGCACCTTGGTGCCGCACAGCGTGTCGGTGAAGCGCTGGTTAAGCAGGTAGGAAAACAGCACCGCGAAACCGTGGTTGGCGATGTTGTTGAGAAACCGCATCGCCTCGGCTTCCATGGGATAGACCAGACGGGTGCCGTTGATGAATTCGCCGCGCCCCAACGCCAGGGCGTCGTAGAACTTGGGCAGGCTCTCCGGTGGAACGGTGAGATCGGCGTCAAGGATCATCAGCATATCACCGCGCGCCGCGGCGAAGCCCTTGCGCATGGCGTCGCCCTTGCCCTTGCCGTCCTGGCGCATGACTTTGATGTCGCGGTCGGGGTAGGCGGCCTTGACGCGCTCGCATTCCTCGAGCGTACCGTCTTTGCTATGACCCTCGACAAAAATGACTTCGATATCCGGGGCGAAGGCCGGCATGCGGCGGATGGCATTCTCGATATTGCCGCGCTCGTTGCGGCATGGCACCACGACCGTGGCCGACGGCAGGCTTACGTGCTTTTGGCGTTGGGGAACCGGGCGGGCGACGACATAGTTGCGCAGGCACAGACGGCGGATGCCGGGCAACGGCGCAATGAAGCGGTTCACCAGGGGCCCGAGCCCCAGCAAACGCCGCGGCAGCAACTGACGCCATTCGCGGCGCACACGCTCGTAGTCCGCCAACTCCAGCAGGTTGGCGATGTCGGCGGTCGGCAAGTTGTTCTGGGGCGCTTGCGGCATCTTGAGGCCCAAGCGCTCGGTCAGCCGCAACAGCGGGTCCCACAAATGCGAGTAATAGGCGATGATCAACCGTGTTTCCGGCGACGCACAGCGGTGCAGCGTTTCCAGGAGCGCTTGGCAATCCTCGACCAGGCCAATGGTGTCGGAGATCACGATATAGTCAAACGGCCCCGAAATTCGCTGTAAAACCGCCGGTTCTTCGGCATTGCCCACATGCCATTCGAACGCCGGGTGCTTCTCCCGTGCGACGCGGATCATTTCCGGACTGAGATCGACACCCACGGCGCGTGACGGTTTGAGAGCGGCAAGCAGCTGGCCATCACCGCAGCCTATTTCCAGCACACGCGCCCCGGCCGGAATCAGGAACCGCATGTAGGCGTGGTCGGCTTCGTAAAAATAGCTGTTACGCCGCAGCCAATGGGCGCGCTGGGGTGCCAAGCGATCAAACAGCGCGCGAATCGCCGTCTGGCGCGGCGTCAGCGAGATATCCGCGAGGGGGGGAACGACATTCATCGTAAAGCCAGCCAGGTCAGGCTGCCCGGCAGCACCGAAAGGATGACGCCGAAGCCCAGCAGGATCGATATCAGAAGCGCGTCGCCGGAGGATATACCAAACAGCGCGAACCCCGCGACCATGATCCCTTCGCGGATGCCCCAGCCGTTAAGGGAAATAGGCACGGCCGCCGCAAGGATCGCCAGCGGCACGACAACAAAGGCCGCCAGAAGACTCACCGGCACCCCGAGCCCCGCACCGATAAGTATGACGACGGCGACGGTCGACAGGTGGATAACAATGGATATGGCAAGTGCCGCAAGGCCGGCTGCTGACGACAATCCCGAGCGAACCTGCTTGGTCAAGTCCAGCGCGGCCGCAACCCAAATCCAGCGCGTCAAAACCCGCGGCAAAGGGAGCAAATCACCACAGAGCGCGAGCCCCACAACGCCGACGAGGCCCATAGAGGCCAGCGCCGTCCACACCAGGGGCACGGCATCGCCGACGGCGAGGGTGTAAAGCCGCGGCAGGCCCGCGAGAATCAAGATGACCGACGCCAGTAAAGCGGTGATGCGATCGAGCACAATGCCCGACACCACGTCGCGCCATGGCAGGCCGATCCGGCATGCGAGTGCGCCGCGCACGACGTCACCACCCACAGTGGCCGGCAACACTTGGCCGAAAAACATTCCGGCGAAGGTCAGTTGCGCCGCCGTTGTGACCGGCATGCGCGAACCGCCGCGTTGGACCAGCATGCGCCAGCGCAACGCCGCTAAGACGACGGCAATAACCAGCAAGCCCAGTGCGGCGAGCAACGGCTTTAGCGCGGCCCCGGCCAGCCGCAGGCTCTCCCCCGGCCAATCAATCTTGCGGCTCAGGAATACGAGCAAAGCCCCGGACACCAGGATCTTCGCCAGAAGCGCGAAGCGCTGCGCCGCGACGGATTTCGCTTGTCCGGTCCCCCACGGCGGAGACACAGGCGCGCCAGATAAGTCATCCATCAACATTGCTTTCACGAAGGGCCAGCTTGCTTAGAACGGCTTGACGTTGCCGATAAATGCAATGACGGCAACCAAAATGTAAAGCGCCGTCAAAGCCACGAGGCCGTGATTGACGGCGGCGCTGATGGCTTCCTCGCGTTCGGGCGTGGCGCCCTCCTGGGCGATTTCCGTGAACGGCGCGTAGAAGGGCCGAAAGCCGATATCGGCGGCGATGGCCGCCCAGAAAACCAGGCCGAATAAAAACAGCTTGGCCGCGAACCAGGGGTCATCAATCGGCGCGCCGGTCGCCAGAGAATTGAGGCCATAGGCGACAAAGCTCAAGCCGGCGAAGGCTTCAAAGACCAACTCGACAATGCGCAAATTCGCCGCGAGCGGCTTACCTTGCGCACGGGCGCCGACAACGATCACCAGCACCCATATCGCGCCGATGGCCCAGCTGGCGGCCCGCAAGCCCGGCGTCAGAGGATAAACATTGATGGCCCCGGTCAACTCGACGCCGGTTGGCAGGATCAGCGCAAAACAAATGCGCGGCAGATTCTGGATCGAGTGAGCGAGATGAACAAGGCGAGCGCGCGCCTCAAAACGGCGCGACGGGTCCTTCACGCGCGCCACGGCGACAAAAACACCCAAGCCCGCCCCCAGCCAAACCGCAAAGAGCAGGATATGGACGTAGCCCCAAAGGTGCGCGCTATCCATACTCGTAAATCCCTGCCCAACCTGTCGACCCCAAATCTAGCGCATAAAAATCAAGAAGGGAAAGCCGACCCCGACGACCGGCGCGGGGGACGCTGGCGTATCACCAGCCCAAGCACAACGGCCAGCAGGAAGGCCGCGGTCAGATAGTGCCTGATGTCTATGAGGGCGAACTTGAGGCGATGAACGGTGGCGCAGAATTCGACGGTTGCGGCAAAGGATGGCCCGGTCAGGCCGCGGACGAGCCGGAAGAATCCAACCTTCGTTGCGATGTCCAGGAACACGATATAGGTCGGCAGCATCAAAATGCCCCCGCGTGTGAGGAACGCGAACAGGCGCGTCGGCACTTTGGAGAACAACCATACCCAGCCCAGTATAAAGAGCCAGGCCGAGGCAACCATGTAGAGGAGATCGACCGCCGCGAAGAGAACATAGGCCGCCACCGCCGATCCTTCGGCATAGCCGCCGCGTTCGACCGCGATCATGAAGGGCGACAGCGGGAACTGCACGTCAAAGGGCGTGAACCCGGTGATACCGTGATAGGCCGGGGCCAAAATCAGGCGGGATATGAGTCCCGACACAGCAGCCGTTCCCGCGGCAATAGCAAGCCCCCGGCCCGTCGCACGCGATTTCAAGAATTCCAGGACCGAGTTCATGGCGCCGTTTCCCGCCCCGCACTAACTGCTCAAGGAGGAAAAACTCGCGCGCAGGCCCTCGATGATGTTGTTGACCGCCAAAGCCGCCAAAACGATCCCCAGCACGCGGCTCAGCACATTTACGCCGGTCAGGCCCAGAAGCGCCATGATCGAGTCAGCGGCGAAAAAGCAAACTGCGACGAGCGCGAGAACACCGAGCATGATCGCCGCCGTTAAGATTTGCGCCGCTGGATCACCGGCGCTTTGGGCCTGCAGCAGAATTGTCGAAGTAATGGCGCCGGGTCCAGCGATCAATGGAATCGCCAAGGGAAAGACGGCAACATCCGGCTGACGATGGGCCGCGTCTTCTTCTTCCTTAGGCGTCGGCGCACGAATACCGCCTTCGCGCGCCACGACCATATCCACCGCAAGCAAAAACAGCAGCGCGCCGCCGGCAATGCGGAAAGCGGTCAAGGCAATACCCAAGTAGTGCAGCAACGGCTGCCCGATAAGTGTGAAAACCAGCAGGATGGCGGCGGCGATCGCAACACTTTTCAATGCGGCGGCGCGGCGCTGGGCGCGGCTAAAGCCCGCCGTCAGGGCGATAAAAAACGGCACCACTCCGATAGGATCAATGGTGATGAAAAAATTCGCAAACGCTGCCAGCGCAAGCTCAAACATGGACATAGTTTAACGGAGGACGGCCCTGGAACGCGCCTTGTTTTTGTCGTGATTGGCCGGCTTTGCCCTGCTATCGCCCTAGGCCCGCCACATCGCGGCGGTAGAGTCCTTCCTCACTGGCTCTAAGAATTTGGAACGGAAGGACTTTGGTGAACAAAAATCGCTTAAACAGTCTCGAACGCGGCGAAACCGTCATTGCCTGGGCGCTGCTGTTTGCAGGCGGCGCCGTCCTGGCGTTCTTGCTGACTTTTGGCGGCGTGCATTGGCTTCTCGAACAGGTGACGGCGTCGGAGAGTTTCAAAGCGAGTGTTGTAACCGCGGCTTTGGGCCTAGGGCTGGTCCTTATTGGGCCGGTTCTTTTGCTCGCGGTTATGGCGATATTGCCGCGCTGGTGGATTCGGTCGGTCAAGGCAGCGGCCCGTAAGCTGTTTATCGGCTCCTGGCCGACGTAGGCATTGCCTCCTGCGAAGCGGATTTCTTTCGCCCGCGCGGGTTGCATCCCTAGGCTGCCACCCTTTTCACTCATCCCAGACCTAGGGCCAGTTTCCGGCGGGAGGCATCGCGCTGCCCGGGGTTTTTCTTGCTCCGGCATCGCCGCGAGGGCACACTTGTTTTGGGCGTTCATTAAAGGAAAGCGCTCGGGCGGGGTGGAAAATGAAGAATTCTCTGCTTACCGGCTTTCGGGCCATGGCCTTCGCCTTGGGCGCCTTCGTACTGATGGCCGTCGGCGGCATCGAAGTGCGCTCGTCCCTGGATGTGACATTATTCGTGCTCGGCCTCGCGGCTTTCTGGGTCGTGATCGAGCGCGTTTTCTTGAATATGAAGCAGAAGAAGCGCAAAGCGCCTTAGCGCGCTTCCTGCTTTTCGAGGGCCTGCGCGCTCTTCAACAGCGCCATCATATGGGCGTCGTTGATGCCGACCTGGCGCAAGTGATCCACCACACTGGCAAGATAATCCAAGCTGCGGCCTTCACTGCCGACACCGCGCACGATGGCGGCGGTTTTATCACTGTCAGGCCACGTACCGACGAACTGCTCATGAGCGGTGTCGGCGACATAGACGCGCGCCAAAACGTCGCGGCCGTCGTCAAGCCGCAGCGGGTGATGACGCGGGACATAGATGCCGGTGATAAGCTCGCGGCCGTCGAGATAGGTGACGGCATCGGTCACGTCCGCGGGGGTGATGCGATAGGCGCGGCCCCGGCAGCCGCCCTGCGAGACCGGCATAAGCCCGCACACAAGGCCCGGCACCTGCGGCGTACCGCGATAGTGGATGGACAGAAAGCACATGTCGCGGGCGTAGCCCTGCAACATCGCGGCTTGCGCCTCGGCAAAGGCAAAACCCGGCCGCCACATGAGCGAGGCGTAACCAAAAACCCAAAAATTGTTGGGATCGATCGCAGGATCGCCGGGCGTCAATTTCATGGGCTTGCCGTACCGCCGCAGAAATCTATTTTTTTTCGTACTTCGCAATGACCCAGGGTTCGCCCGCCGCCGAGATAAGCCACTCCCGCATGGCCGGGTGGTTCAACATGGCTTCGCTATAAGCGCCGCCGACCGCATCCAGTTCCACGCCGTAGGTCTTAAAGCGCGTCACCACCGGCGCATACATGGCGTCGGCATTGGAAAAGGCGCCGAACAGGAACGGGCCACCGGCGCCGAACTTGGCTCGGCATTCGCGCCAGATCGCGGTAATGCGGGCGATGTCGCTATCGATGGCTTCGGTGCGCGTCACCTCGAGTCCGGTCCTGCGGACGTTCATCGGCATGGCGATGCGCATGTCCCTGAAACCCGCGTGCATTTCGGCGGCGACGGCGCGCGCGGCGGCGCGGGCCTGCGGATCCGTCGGCCACCAATGCCGGTCAAAGAACGCGTCCGACAGGTAATCGAGAATCGCAATTGACTCCCACACCGTGATGTCGCCGTGCCGCAGCACCGGAACTTTGCCCGCCGAGGAAAATGCTTTGATCTTCTCGGCGGTATCCGGCTGATCGAGACAAATGACGGTTTCGCGGAACGCGAGGCCGTACGCCTTCATGGCGATCCACGGCCGCATGGACCAGGATGAGTAAGCCTTGTTGGCGATGATGAGGTGCAACTCGGTTGCCATGCTTATGCCTGCTTCGCCTCGATGATGCCGCGGCGAATGGCCCGCGTGCGTGTGAACATTTTCTCCAGCGCCTCGCCGTCACCCCGGCGGATGTGCTTTTGCATACCCGCGAGATCCTCGGTGAAGCGCTGCAGAATATCCAGCACGGCATCGCGATTGCTGAGGAAGATGTCGCGCCACATCACCGGGTCCGACGCGGCCACGCGCGTAAAATCGCGGAACCCGGAGGCGGAATATTTGATCACTTCCTGCTGCAGGTCTCCGGCCAGGTCCGTGGCCGTACCAACGACGGTGTAAGCACACAGATGCGGCAGATGCGACGTGATCGCCAACACCATGTCATGGTGATCGGGCTTCATGGTGTCGACTTTGGCACCCATTTTTCGCCACATATCGGCGACTTTTGCCACGGCTTTGGGCGACGTGCGCGGCAGCGGCGTGAGGATCGTCCAGCGATTGTCGAACAGCTCCGCAAAGCCGGACTCAGGTCCCGAATGCTCGGTCCCGGCGATGGGATGCCCGGGCACAAAGTGTACGCCCTTGGGAATGTGCGGCGCGACGGCGTCGATCACGGCCTGCTTGACCGAGCCCACATCGGTGACGATCGCGCCGGGCTTGAGATGCGCGGCTATGGCTTTTGCAATCGCGCCGTTGGTGCTGACGGGTGTAGCGATGACGACTAGGTCGGCGCCAGCGACCGCCTTGGCATAATCCTTGGTGACTTCGTTGGCGATGCCGAGATCAAGCGCGGCTTTTCGCGTCTTGGGACGGCGTGCGCAGGCGACAACCGTGCGCACCAATCCGGCCCGGCGCATGGCCAACGCCATGGAAGCGCCGATCAAACCAATACCGATGAAGGCGACGCGATCAAAAAGAACGGTCTTCTTGGATTTACTTTTTGCCTTAGGCATGACCGCCCTCCATGAAGGCCGTGAGGGCGTCCAACACCGCGGTCATTTCTGCGTCGTTGCCAATGGTGATACGCAGATGATTGGGCAGGCCGTAATTGTCGACGCGCCGTACGATCAGGCCCTTCGACTGGAGGAAAGCGTCAGCGTCGGCAGCTGTTCGGCCCGGAACGGTGGAAAATTCCGGCAGAACAAAATTCGCCGCACTATCGGCGACCTTCAAGCCATGACCGCGCAAGCGCTGCACGGCGATCTGTCGCCACTTCCGATTGTGTTCTTGCGCGCGCTCGATATGGGCGCGGTCGCGTAATGACGCAGCGGCGGCCAGTTGCGCGGGCCGCGTCACATTGAACGGCGCGCGCAGGCGTTCCATGGAGTCGATAAGTCCTTGCGCGCCGAATCCCCAGCCGATCCGTAAGGACGCCAGACCGTGAATTTTCGAAAATGTCCGCATGACCAGGGTATTTTCCGTTGTTCGCGCGAGCCCGATGGCGCTTTCGAAATCTTCAGCGTCAGCGAACTCCGCGTAGGCCTCATCCACCGCCAGAACCACGTCTTCGCGCAATTGCCGGCGCAAGCGCTGCATCTCCGAAGCGCACATATACGTGCCCGTCGGATTGTTCGGGTTGGCAATAAATACCAATGTGGTCCGTTCTGTGACACCTGCGAGAATCGCATCCACGTCGGCCGTCAAGTTTGTCTCAGGCACGGCTACCGGCGTTGCGCCGACGCTCTGCGCATAAATCGGATACAGCGAAAAGCCATGCGCGGTGTACAGAACCTCGTCACCGGGCGCCGCGTAGGCCCGGCACATCAAATTGATGATTTCGCCGGAACCGCAGCCGCATGTGAAGCGTGCCGGGTCGAGGCCATGGACTTCGGCCAGCGCCGCCTTCAGCTCGGGAGAGGTACCCGGCGGATAGGTCGCCACCGAGGCTTTCGCCTCATCATAGGCCGCCAACGCCTTGGGACTCGGACCCAGGGCCGCCTCGTTGGACGACAGCTTGATGACGCGCGATACCCCCCGCACCTGGGACTTGCCAGGTTCGTAGAGCGGAATAGCTAAAACCCAGGGCTTGGGTTGCGGCAGCGCCATGGTGCGCCCATCTCTTTGCCTTAGCGGCGACTAGCGGCCTGCATCGTCGCCAAACGGGCCCGAGTCATAGTTGCCTGGGGCTCCAAAATCAAAGAAAACATTGACATAGCTGCGCCCCAGAGTTGTTTTGGCGGGGTTTGCAGTCGGCCTTCGGCCGCAAGGTAAGGATAGAACTCGCGCCATGGCGCCCGATATCGCCCCGCAGCCGGCCCCCGCGCCAGCCGCCCAGGATCTTAAGTTAACCCTGCAGAGCCCCTTGGTTCTGCAGTCGGGCGTGACGTTG
Source organism: Fidelibacterota bacterium (assembly GCA_947475295.1). Lineage (GTDB taxonomy): Bacteria > Pseudomonadota > Alphaproteobacteria > Rhodospirillales > Rhodospirillaceae > SHVO01. The sequence continues at coordinate 35,598 of CANJLF010000015.1, read as the reverse complement.
TCGCCCGTCACCCTGGCCTATCAGACCTACGGCACCCTGAACGCCGCCCGCTCCAACTGCGTGTTGATCTGCCATGCGCTGACCATGGACCAATATGTCGCGTCCCAGCATCCGATTACCGGCAAGCCGGGGTGGTGGGGCGATCTTGTGGGTCCCGGCAAGGCGATTGATACCGAACGCTTCTTCGTGGTCTGCGCCAATGTGCTGGGCGGCTGCATGGGTTCGACCGGACCCAAGGAAATTAGTCCCGCCACGGGCAAACCCTGGGGTCTGCAGTTCCCCGTTATCACCATCCGCGACATGGTCCAGGCCCAAGCCAAACTTTTGGACTACCTGGGGGTCGATAAATTGTTTTGCGTCACCGGCGGGTCCATGGGGGCCATGCAGGTGTTGGAATGGGCGACGCGCTATCCTGAGCGGGTGTTTACCGCCGTGCCTATCGCCGGGTCCTATCGCCATTCCGCGCAGAACATCGCGTTTCACGAAGTCGGACGCCAAGCCATCATGGCCGATCCGGATTGGAGCCATGGCAACTATCTCGCGGAAAACAAGATCCCGAAACGCGGGCTGGCCGTGGCGCGCATGGCCGCGCATATCACCTACCTTTCGGAAACCGCCCTGCACCAAAAATTCGGACGGCGTTTGCAGGACCGCGAAACCTTGACCTACGGTTTTGACGCCGACTTCCAGGTGGAAAGCTATCTGCGCCACCAGGGCTACACCTTCGTCGACCGCTTCGACGCCAATTCCTATCTCTACATCACCCGCGCCATGGATTACTTCGATCTGGCGCAGGAGAACGACGGCATTTTATCGAACGCCTTTAAGGGCACGCCGGTGCGTTATTGCCTGATTTCGTTTTCCTCCGACTGGCTGTTCCCCACGGAGGAAAGCCGCGCCATCGTGCGCGCCCTCAACGCCGTCGCGGCGAATGTGAGTTTCGTTGAGGTCAAATCTGATAAGGGCCACGACGCCTTCCTGCTGGACGAACCGGAATTCCACCAAACCCTGCAGGGCTTCATCGACGGATCCGCCGAAATTTGCGGCCTGCCGCCGCGCCAAGTTCGGGGACCAAAGTCGTGAACGTCTCGGAAACCATAAAGAGTCCGCCGCCGCGGATCCGGGTCGACCTGCAACAGGTCGCCGATCTGGTGCCGCCGGGCAGCCGCGTTTTAGACGTCGGCTGCGGCGACGGCACGCTTTTGGCCTATCTCACGCGCTTTAAGCAGGTCGATGGCCGCGGGCTGGAGCTGTCCATGGCCAAGGTGCGCGCCGCCGTCAGCCACGGCCTGCCGGTCATTCAAGGCAACCTCGAAACCGATCTAAAAGACTATCCCGCCGGCGCTTTCGATTACGTGATTCTCAGCCAAACGCTGCAGGCAACCCTTAATCCGCGCAACGTGATGGAAGAACTTTTGCGCGTCGGTAAGCGCGCCATTGTCTCCTTCCCGAACTTTGGCCACTGGCGCGTGCGCGTGTCGGTGATGTTCGGCGGCCGCATGCCGGTGACGCCGATGCTGTCGGACGCCTGGTTTGAAACACCCAACATCCACCTCTGCACGGTGTCGGATTTCATCGACCTTTGCCGATTGATGAAAGTGCAAATCGAGGCGGGCTTCGCCCTGGATACGCACGGGCAACGTCTGGGCTTCGCCGCCACGGACCGGCGTGCGAATCTGTTCAGCGAACAAGCGCTATTCGTTCTGACTCGTCCCTGATGTCATGCCGTTGGAGGTCATGCTGTTGCCGGCGGCTTTGACCATAGCCTTGGCACGCGATGCCATAGCGTCCTTCCAGGACGCTATTTTATTGTATTGAGCGCGTCCTGACCGGAAAACCGGGTTCCATTTTTCCGGGACGCGCTCTGGCGGGGATTGCGTCAAAGGGCGCGGCATAAATCTGTTTTTCCGCTTCGACCACCAGCGCGCCAGCGAAAGTCGGAAACCAGCGCGCGCCCAGTTCCTCCAATGTCGTCGCCCAGGCTCCAAACAACCGCCACCACACCGGCGGCAGAAATAGCGCCGTTGTGGTTTGCAGCGGCACAAACAGGTTGTCGCGCAAGAGGCGGGTGATCTGGCCCATGGAATAGGGCCGGCATTGCGCGAAGGGCGCGTTTTCAGCCCGCGCCCACAGGCCGCGCCGGTTGGTGACGACGACGATCAGACGCCCGCCGTCGGCCAGAACCCGCCAACACTCGCGCATGAAGGGGCGAAGTTGGGCGCTGCCTTCCAGGCAATGGACCAGCAGCAGACGGTCAATGGAGCGGTCGGGGAACGGCAACGACTGTTCGTCGGCCAGGACCGCTAAATTTGCCTCGCCGTCGGGCCAGTGCATCACCCCCTGCCCGGCCGGCATAGCAGCCAGCACACGCTCGGCCTCGCCCTGGAAGAGCCCTAGAAAAGGTGTGGCAAAGCCGATGCCGAGCACGCGCATTCCCCCCAGCGCAGGCCAGATCTGGCGCAGACGCCTGGAAATCAGGCGATGCACCAGTCGGCCCAGGGCCCCTGCGTAAAACGACCGGAGATCGATGATATCGGTCCACATTCATTGGGTCATATCACACGGTGTACGGAGAGCGAACCGGAGCCCCGGCATTGCAACCGGAATTTCACATAACCCATTGATCTTTCGATATTTTAATCTTGCGCGCCGGGGGCGAATCGCCCAAAATCGCGCCGGGTTCGGATGCCTTAGCGCGTGCGCCTCTTGCGGGGATCGGATAAACTTTTGGGGCGCTGCGGTGACGGCTGAAGAGTTTGGGTTAATGGTGGCGGCGGCGTCATCGTTCCGCGGCTCGTGGGGAACTGGAATGTTGAAGCGGATCGGGCTCACGCTGGGGTTCACCCTCGTCGAAATGGGCATCGTGCTGGTGGTCGTCGGCCTTCTGTTGTCGGGCGGCCTGGTCGCCGTCGCGCCGGTGATTGCGAGCACCAAGGCATCGGAGACCAATCAGAAGCTGGACCGCATCGAGCAGGCGTTGAATTTGTACGTCATCCGCTACGGCTGCCTGCCGTGTCCGACAGACGGGAGCGCGGGAACCGCCGGCGGCTCGGCGATCGGCAATGCGGCAATCTACACGCGCCAGTGCCTGACAGATGCATCGGGCAGCGCGACCTGCAACATCACGAACGGCAATGCGGTCGTTCCATGGGGTACTTTGGGCCTGTCGCAAAATGATGTGATCGATGGCTGGGGCAATCTCATCTCCTACGCCGTTGACGGCACCTTGGCGCAGAATTCAACGGTTAGCCGGGTAACCATAGCAGAGAGGCCGCCCGATTTGCCACCGTCAAGCCCGGCGCTTTGGGCGGCCTGTAAGCCATTTACCCACGGCTCAACATGACGAGTTTCTGATCGAAAAAATCCGCGCCCGCCAATACGATCCAATAGGCCGTTAGAATCGTTGGCGCGAAGGGAAACCGACTTGAACCCGTCAGCCATCGTCGTATTACGCCGAAAGCCAGCCCCAGGGTTGCGGCGAGGGCCAGGAAAAGCAGGAATGCACCCACGGGCAGAGCCAGCCCCGTCAAAGCAAATAGTTTCGTGTCGCCCATACCTAGCCCGGACTTGCCGGCGACGGCCCTATATCCCGCATCCAGCCCAAGGCCGACGATACCCATAAGCAGAGCGGCGACAAACCCGACCCATAGGGCCTGATCCCCGTGCCATCGCCAAGCTACCGCCAGCACGGCCAGCACCAGCAACAAAGTATTTGGAAGTTTTTGATGTTCGAGATCGATGACGGCCAGCGCCACCATCGGCGGCGTCATGGCCAGAAGCAGGATGAGGTGCGCGAGGTCCTTTGCAAGAAATCCGGCGGCGACAAAGAGCGCCATCGTCAGGCCTTCGATGGCCGGGTAGCGTCCGGAAATTTTGGCGCGGCAATGACGGCAGGCGCCTTTTTGAACAACCCAGGACAGAACCGGCACTAGGTCAGGCGCGGTCAACATATGGCCGCACGCGGGGCAATGGGAACGACCGTGCACGATGCTTTCGCCGCGCGGTAGGCGATAGGATAAGGCGGTCACAAAACTGCCGAAGATGAGTCCCAAAGCCCCCAGGGGCAAAGCCAGAGCGGGACCGTCGACGAAACCGAAGTTCATTCCCGCGGGCGCTATTGCGGTGTCGCGGCCGCGGCCGTCGGCGCGCCGCCGGACTTTGGCGGCCCCGCGCTCAAGGCGCCGCGCACATGGTCAATGACATCCCTCGCCCAAATCTGCATGCCTGAACTGAAGGTAAACTATGCGCGTTGCGCGCGCTAAGAAAAAGTGGCGCGCCCGAAGGGATTTGAACCCCTGACCTCTACCTCCGGAGGGTAGCGCTCTATCCAGCTGAGCTACGGGCGCGCAGTGCGGCGGCAATCTAGAACATCGCTTGCGAGGGCGCAAATATCCCGATTTCAGCAGGCCCAAATCAGCAAGGGGGGCACTCTTTTTTCTCGGCGTCGAGGCGCGCCACAGCGTCCACGTCGGCCCCCGACGGAAGCGGGGCGGCGGGATTGTTCAAAAAAGCCGCCACATCGCCCAGAACCAAAGGCGCTGCCTTGTCGCGCAAAATCATGTGCCAGCCGCCGCCGTAATAAGCCGGCCGGAGCTGAACGTCGGTTGCCGCCAGGGCCTTGAGGGCTTGTTTTGTCGGCTTCCTGGGAATGATCTGGTCGTTGTGCCCATAGAGATACAGCACCGGCGTCTTGATCCGCGCCGCCGCCGCGAGGGCTTCGTCCATCAAATCGGTCAGGCCGTAGACTGAATCAAGGCGGGTTTGTTTGATGAACAGCGGATCGACGCCGTTCGCGCGCAGCATGTCGAGATTATCGCTGGCGAGACGCCCGAGGCTTTGCCCCGTCGGCTTCCAGCCGGGCATGATACGCGTGCCCAGCCACAGCGCCGCGCGATAAAGCACGGGCATTGTGGAACGGCCCCACACCGCCGGCGACGCCAGAATCGCGCCGGCGACCGGCGGCGGGTTGTCGCTTGCCAGCGCCGCCATCACCACCGCGCCGCCCATGCTTTCACCGAGGCTGTAGAGCGGCGTATCGGGATAGAGCCCCTTCAACACGCGCGCGAAATCCTTGAAGTCCGCGACCATAACCGTGCGACCAGGCCACAAGCCAAAATGGGGCGAGGCGCCAAAACCGCGCTGGTCGTAGGCGTAAACCGCAACGCCCTGAGCGGAGAGAAAAGGGCCAACGCCCGGCGCTCCGGGCACTTTGTCGAAGGCTTTGCTGTAGTCATTAAATCCGTGCACGGCGAGGACTATGACCTTGGGTGCACTGTCCTGCGGCAGCCAGCGGCGCACTGCCAGCTCCAGGCCGTCAAAGGTGACGAACGATGTCGCCGTGAGATGCGGTGTCGTCGGTGACGGGCCCGGCGGCGCAACTACAGGCGCGCAAGCCGCGAGCATCAAGGCACCGACACAGGACGACACGAAGCGCGCAAACCCCATGGTTACTGCGCGGCCTGGCTGGAGCCACCAGCGGTCAACTGCAGGAAAATGTCCTCCAGATCCACTTCATCGGTCCGGATGTCGGCGACGGCGATCCCGGCTGCGCGCACGGCATCGAGAATTGCCTGCATGGCATTGGCGCTGGGGCGATAATTGATATGAAGCTCCGAAGGCGACGGCAGCGTCGCGTGAAACCCCGCCAGCGCCGCAGGAATCTCGGTGAGCGTCTGGGCCAAAGTCAGGATCACCGCCTTGTTGTCGATGCGCCGCAGCAAGGCCCGCGTAGTGTCGCAGGCCACCAGACGCCCATGGTTGATGATGGCAACGCGGTCACACAGGGCTTCGGCCTCTTCCAGGTAGTGGGTGGTCAGCACAATCGTCGTCCCGCGCGCATTCAATTCCCGCAAGTGCCGCCACAGATGCTGGCGCAGTTCAACGTCCACACCGGCTGTCGGTTCGTCGAGCACCACCACCGGCGGCGTATGCACCAGAGCTTTAGCGATCAGCAGGCGGCGGCGCATACCACCCGACAGCGTCCGGGCGTAAGCATTGGCTTTATCGGAAAGGCCCACGGCGGCGAGGATTTCCTTGGTGCGCCGCTCGGCCTTGGGCACGCCATAGAGACCCGCCTGTACCTCCATCACTTCTGCCGGCGTAAAAAACGGATCCAGGTTCAGCTCCTGAGGCACCACGCCGATGGCGCAACGGGACTGACGCTCCTGGGTGTCGAGATCGTAATCCCAGATCCGCACTGTGCCCGACGTTTTGCGCACAAGCCCGGCCATGATGTTGATGATGGTCGACTTGCCGGCGCCGTTGGGTCCCAGCAGCCCGAAAAAAGACCCGCGCGGCACCTCCAGAGAGAAATCGCTGACAGCCTGCTTGGGCGGGCGCTTGCCGCTGCCGCCGTAAAGCTTGTTCAGGCCGCGGATTTCAACGGCTAGATCGGGAATGGCAACGTCCGGGGACGCAGGCGAGGGGTTGTTCATGACTGTTTGGATATCCCCCAAGAAATGGGCGGTCAATGACCCAGGATGTTTAGCGGGGGATATTTAGGCGCGGGAGCCTCTATGCGCCACCTTGAAATCCTAGCCGCTCCACCGCATAAACGACGCTTAAAGACCGCCGCTTCGCGCGGCCCTGGCATTCAGCGAGAAACGCACCATGACCGAGCCTTTTGAGACCATCAAAGTCGACACCACGGCCGTCAATTGCGATGGCGGAGGCGGCGCCCTGGGTCATCCGCGCGTTTACCTGCAAATCAAGCCCGAGGTCGGCGAGATCGAGTGCCCCTACTGCAGCCGCCGCTACGTCCTCAATAAGGACGCCAAAGCCCACGCCGGGCACTGAGCCGGCGCGGGGGTCCCCCTGCCATGGCTGCCAAAACCACCACGCCCAAGCGGCTCTACCTGATCGACGGATCGGGTTACATTTTCCGCGCCTTCCACGCTTTGCCGCCCATGACCCGGCCCGACGGCACGCCCGTCAACGCCGTCTACGGTTATGCCAACATGCTCATGAAGCTGTTGGAGGATTTGCGCGACCACACAGTGGAGGAACTGATCGCGGTGGTGTTCGACGCCAAGCGCTTGACGTTCCGCAACGAGATTTACAAAGAATATAAAGCGCATCGCCCTGAGGCGCCCGAGGAACTGGTTCCGCAGTTCAGCATCATTCGCGACGCGACCCGCGCCTTCAACGTTCCTTGCGTCGAAATGGAAGGCTTCGAGGCCGACGATCTGATCGCGACCTACGCCAAACATGCCGAAGCCGCCGGCATCGATGTGGTCGTGATCTCCGCCGACAAGGATTTGATGCAGCTGATCCGGCCCGGCATCACCATGCTGGACCCCATGAAGAACCGCACCATCGGACCCGAGCAGGTGAAGGAAAAATTCGGTGTGACGCCCGATAAGGTGATCGAAGTCCAGGCGCTGGCCGGCGATTCCTCGGACAACGTGCCCGGCGTTCCGGGCATCGGCATCAAGACCGCCGCCGAGTTGATCCTGCAATACGGTGATCTGGAAACCTTGCTGGCCAAAGCTGGCGAGATCAAACAGCCCAAGCGCCGCGAGAATCTGATCGCCTACGCCGAACTGGCTCGTATCTCGAAGCGGCTGGTGACCTTGAAGGACAATGTTCCAGTTGAGCGCCCTCTCGAAGACCTGAAATGGATCGCGCCCGACCCGAAGACGCTGCTGGATTTCATCGCCGCGCAGGGTTTCAAAAGTCTGATCGCGAAGGTCACCAGCAAGCTGGGCGGAACGCCGCATTCCCTGGAATCCATTCCGTTGCCAGAAACACAAGCAAGCGCGCAGGATAGTGCGCCGCCGAAAGCTATTGCGCCTATTGCAGCGCCCGCCACCGGTCCCGGCACCTACGAAACCATTCAGACGGCCGCTGAGCTGGAACGCTGGGTCAAGGCCGCCGCCGCCAACGGCTGGGTTGCCGTCGATACCGAAACCGACGGTCTTGATCCTTTGCGCGCGAAAATGGTCGGCGTGTCGCTGTCCATCACGCCGGGCTCGGGTTGCTATATCCCGCTGCGTCACGTCGGCAGCATCGGCCAAGGTACGCTTGATCTGGGCGGCGACAGCGGCAGCAACAAGGATGCGCCGCCGCAAATCAAGGTGAAGGACGCCGTCAATCTTCTAAAGCCGCTGCTGGAAGACCCGGGCGTTCTGAAAATCGGACACAACATTAAGTTCGACATGCATGTCTTCGCGCGCGAAGGCATTAAGGTTGCGCCGGTCGACGACACCATTGTGATTTCCTACATCCTGGAAGGCGCCGGCCATGGTCACGGCATGGACGAGTTGGCGGAACTGCACCTCAGCCACCAGACCATAAAATTCGCCGATGTCTGCGGGTCGGGCAAAAACCAGATCACCTTCGACCGCGTACCTCTGGACAAAGCCACCGCCTATGCCGCCGAGGACGCCGACATCACGCGCCGCCTGCACGCGCTGTTGAAGCCACGCCTGCGCGAGGAGCACCTGCTCACGGTTTATGAAACCATGGACCGGCCGCTGATCTATGTCCTCAAGGACATGGAAGCGCGCGGCATTCTGGTCGACAAGAAGGTTCTGGGCGACTTGAGTCACGATTTCGCCGGTCGCATGGCGACGCTGGAGATCGAGATTCATAAACTCGCCGGCGAGCCCTTCAACGTCAATTCGCCCAAGCAGCTTGGCGAAATCCTGTTCGAGCGCATGAGTCTTGCCGGCGGCAAAAAGGGCAAAACCGGCGCCTATGCCACCGGCGCCGACGTCTTGGATGAGCTCGCCGCCCAAGGCCACGATCTGCCGGCGCGCGTGCTGGATTTCCGCCAGCTCGCCAAACTCAAGAGCACCTACACCGACGCGCTTATGGAAGAGATCAATCCCGAAACGGGGCGCGTGCACACCAGCTTCGCGCAGACCATCGCGTCCACGGGCCGGCTCTCGTCCATCGATCCCAATCTTCAGAACATCCCGATCCGCACCGAAGAAGGCCGCAAAATCCGCACCGCCTTCGTCGCCCCGAAGGGGCGCAAACTATTGTCCGCCGACTACAGCCAGATTGAGCTGCGCCTTGTCGCCCATGTGGCCGACGTGAAAGCATTGAAGCGCGCCTTCAAGGACGGTGAGGACATTCATGCCGCCACGGCGTCTGAGATGTTCAACGTGCCCATCAAGGGCATGGACCCCATGATCCGCCGCAAGGCCAAGGCGATCAACTTCGGCATCATCTACGGCATCTCCGGTTTCGGACTTGCGCGCCAGCTGGGAATCCCGCGCGGCGAGGCGCAAGACTACATCAACGCCTACTTCGCGAAATTCCCCGAAATCCGCGACTATATGGAAGCGACCAAAACCGAAGCGCGGCGGCAAGGTTATGTCAGCACACTGTTCGGCCGCCGCGTCTATATCCCCGGCATCGGCGACAAGAACCCCAACATGCGCGGCTTCGCCGAGCGCGCCGCCATCAACGCACCGATCCAGGGCGGGGCTGCCGACATCATCAAGCGGGCCATGATCCGCCTGCCGCAAGCGCTCAAGGATGCCGGGCTCAAGGCCGAAATGCTCTTGCAAGTTCACGACGAACTGATCTTTGAAGTGACCGAAGCCGAAATCAAAAAAACCTCGGCGGTCGTGAAGGCCATCATGGAAGCCGCCGCCCATCTTGATGTGCCGCTGACCGTGGACGTGGGCGTGGGCGCCACCTGGGCCGAGGCGCACTAGGCCTCCTCGGTTCGCTCTGACTTAGGGGAGCTTTATGAATTCGTGGCGGATCTTGCTCTTGCCGGTCGCGCTCGCGGTATCGCCTGTCTTTGCTCATGGCGCCTTCGCCCAAAACACCGGCCTAGATTGCTTCACACCCACCACCGACGTGCCGGCGAAAATCGCCGCGTGCTCACGCAATCTTGAAAGCAGGACATTGCCCGCGGGCGCTCGCGCTCTTGCGCTGCTGGCGCGCGCCGATGCCTTTGTCATCAGTGGCGACAATACCAAGGCGTTGGCCGATTATGATGCGGCATTGATGCTTACACCGACCGATACCGGCGCTCTTATCGCGCGCGGCAAACTGCATGAAGCCCTTGGCAACGCCGAAAAGGCCGAAGCCGACTACAGCGCTGCGTTGAGCCGGGACTCCACAACCGCCGAGGCTTATGCCTTGCGCGGCGCGCTTCGCCTGAAACGTGGCGCGACCACGGAAGGCCTATCCGATCTCGGCGAAGCGCGGCGGCTTGACCCAAGCGATGCCGCTACCCAACGCGTGATCGGCGCGGCGCGGCTCAAAGCCGGCCAGTCCGGCGAGGCCATTGCGACATATACGGCAGCGCTCGCGGCCAATCCCCGCGACGCTGCGGCCTTGCGCGGCCGCGCGATGGCTTATGCCAACCAGGAAAACTACGCCGCCGCCATCACCGACTTCAGCGCCGCTCTAGCCGTGAACCCCAAGGATCTCGCCGCCCTTGAAGGCCGCGCCATGGCGGCGTTGCACTCGCAACTCTTCGCGGCGGCCATTGCCGACTTCTCTGCACTCGTTGAGGCGCGCCCCGGTGAAGACGGACCGATCTTCTTTCGCGCCAATGCCAAATTGCAAAGCGGCGATGCCAAAGGCGCTGCCCTCGACTTCAACGCTTTTCTGGCCAAGCACAGCGGCGACGGCGAGGCCTTGATGGGCCGCGCTTTGGCTCGGCAGACCGCCGGCGATTATGCCGGCGCGGAAGCAGATCTCAGCGCTATCCTCGCAGTCATGCCCGCCGCTGCCCAGCCGCTCGCCAATCGCGGCTATGTGCGCGTGATGATGGGCCAGCATCGCGCGGCCGCGGCCGATTTGGCCTTGGCCGCCGCGCTGCCCGACGCCCCCCTGGAGGTGGCGCTCTGGCGCTATATCGCCGAGGTCCGTGCCGGCCTGAAAGGCGAGATCGCCCTGGCCGCCAGCGCGAAAAATATTACCGGCGCGGCGTGGCCCGTCCCGGTCATGCACTACTTTCTGGGCACCCTGGCCGGTGACGCGGTTCTGGCCGCAGCAGCTAAGGAATCCGCCAAGGAACCTGGGGGGGCCACGGGGCGTTTATGTGAGGCCTACTTCTACCTGGGCGAGGCTGCTTTGATTGTGAAAGACACCTTTGAGGCCGCCAAACTGTTCAGAGCTGCCCTGGCCACGGGTATGACGCGCTACACGGAGTATGCCGGAGCCCAAGCCGAACTGACCCGCCTGGAAAATGCGAGATGAGGCGCTAAGACACGGTAAAATAAGGGTTATTCAAGCGCCTTCGGCGCAACATACCTTCGCGATATTTCTGCCACAATGCGGCGGTGATATGTATGAGCCGGAGCCCACAAGAAACAAACGAGCCGGCATCGGAAAGAAAAGGGAACAGACCGTGGCTTATCGCATCGCGCTTGTTGACGATGATCGCAACATTCTGACGTCCGTCTCCATGGTCCTGGAAGCGGAGGGCTTCAACGTCACCACCTATCGCGACGGTGCCGAAGCCCTGCGCGGGCTCACCGCCGAGCCGCCCGATTTGGCCGTGCTCGACATCAAGATGCCGCGTATGGACGGCATCGAACTGCTGCAGCGTCTGCGCGAGAAGAGCGCCATGCCGGTGATCTTCCTGACCTCCAAGGATGACGAGGTCGATGAATTGCTGGGCCTACGCATGGGCGCCGACGATTACATCAAGAAGCCCTTCTCCCAACGCCTGCTGATCGAACGCGTGCGCTCGATCTTCCGCCGCGTAGAAGCCCAAAAAACACAGGCCGCCACCGGTGGCGCCTCGGCGACCTCGCTGGCCCGGGGCGAACTGGTGCTCGACCCTGCCCAGCACCTGTGCCTGTGGAAGACCCTGCCGGTGAACCTCACTGTTACCGAATTCCTGATCATCCAGGCCCTCGCCCAGCGGCCCGGCCACGTCAAAAGCCGCGACCAGCTGATCGATGCGGCCTACGGCGAGCACATCTATGTGGACGACCGCACCATCGACAGCCATATCAAGCGGCTGCGCAAGAAATTCCGTGAGGTCGATAAGGAATTCTCACATATCGAAACCTTGTACGGCGTAGGTTACAAATATAACGAGACGAACGCCGCGGCCTAACCTCCGCGCCCAACGGGCTAAGGCGTTCGTTACCGGCTCCTTCACTTGGGGGGAACGGTGAAAGGGCCTCGCGGTGCGGAACAAGGCTGACCTTCGGCTTGACGACTTTCGCGTCGGCCCGTCCTCTTTGGCGGGCGGCCGGAGCAATGGCGATCCAAATGCCCCGCGCCGCCGGCACCTGTTCTCGCCCCTCACTTCACGCTTTCTCGCGGTCAACCTGGCGGCGCCGGTCCTGCTGGTCCTGGGCCTCCTGTTTCTCGACGAATATCAGGATTCGCTGATCGCCACTGAGTTGGATGCGCTCACAACTCAGGGCGAGCTTATTGCCGCAGCCATCGGTGAAGGTGCTGTGGTCGTCGCCAAACAGCCAAGGGGCCGGCGCAGCACCACCGACGACGATTTCGGACCAACCGGTGCGCCGCGCGTGATCGATGCGGATTCCGCGCGCCAGCTCATCCGGAATTTATCGGGCCTCGCCCACCTGCGCGCGCAATTGTTCGATCGCACCGGCGCGCTGGTGGCCGACACGAGGGTGCTGCAGGGCACGGGCGGCGAGGTGCAGATTCTCGACCTGCCGCCGGTCGATGAAGGCGCCGTTGTGCGGGTTGCGCGCAGACTCTACGAGGCCAGCATCGGACGCTACGCTTACGATCATAGCCTTCCGGCTTTGTCCGAAAAACCCAAGGCGACCGCGGCCGATTACGTCGAAGCCACCCAGGCCCTCAACGCCGGTCAGGCAAAAAGCATGGTGCGCCTGCGCGGCGACCGGCAAAAAATTCTTTCGGTCGCGGTGCCCGTGCAGTTTTACAAACAAATCGTCGGCGCCCTCTTGGTGTCGCGCGACGGCAGCAACATCGACAAACGCCTGTTCGTCGTGCGCGGTTCAATCCTCGGCATGTTCGCCTGGGTCCTGGCGTTGACTGTGCTGACGTCGGTCTATCTTGCCAATACCATTGCCCGCCCGCTGCGGCGTCTGGCGGCGGCGGCCATGCAGGTGCGCCAAGCCAAAAACCGCCGCTATCCGATCCCGGATCTCACGCGCCGTAACGACGAGATCGGCGAGCTTTCCGGCGCGCTCAGGGAAATGACCGAATCACTCTGGCAGCGCCTGGATGCCATCGAGCACTTCGCCGCCGACGTTGCCCACGAAATCAAGAACCCGCTGACCTCCTTGCGCAGCGCCGTCGAAACCGTCGCGCGGGTCAAAGACCCCGAGCAGCAGAAGAAGCTGATGTCGATCATCATGGAAGACGTGGCGCGGCTTGACCGCCTGATCACGGAAATCTCCGATGCTTCGCGCCTCGACGCCGAGCTGTCCCGGGCCGAGCTGGAGCCGGTGGACGTGGGCCGGCTTGTGGAGGCCCTGGCCGAAGTCCAGAACGCCAACGACAATCCCGCCGCTCCCAAAGTGCAGCTCGCCGCCGAAGCCGTGGCGCCGGCGGATAAACGCGGCGGACCTGAGGGCCTCTTGGTGGTCCCAGGTCTGGAGACCCGCCTCGGCCAGGTGTTCCGCAACCTGATCAGCAACGCGGTGTCCTTCAGTCCACCAGGCGGCACCATCTGCATCCGCACCCAGCGCGATCGCTGGCATGTGAAGATATGCGTCGAAGACCAAGGCCCCGGCATTCATGCCGGCAAGGAAGAGGACATCTTCAATCGCTTCTACACCGAGCGTCCCGAAGGCGAAAAGTTCGGCACCCATTCGGGGCTGGGGCTTTCCATATCCAAGCAGATCGTCGAAGCCCATCGCGGCACCATTGCCGCCGAGAACATCGTGGGCGACGACGGCGCCGTCAAAGGCGCGCGCTTTATCGTGCGTTTGCCCACCGCCTGAATACGCTCATTCTGGCTGATCGGATTTGGTGCTACACTCGCTCGCCTGCATCGTTCCTTCCGTTTCCAGCCCACGATCTCTTCCATGACAACCGATCTGCACCGCCGGCGCTGGCTGGCCTTCTTTATCTTGTGCTGCGGCGAGCTGATGATCGTGCTCGATTCAACCGTGGTGAACGTCGCACTTCCATCCATTTGCAGCAGTCTGGGTTTTTCCGAGGCCGGCCTGGTCTGGGTCGTGAACGCCTATATGCTCACCTATGGCGGCTTTTTGCTCCTGGGCGGACGGCTCGGCGACCTCTATGGCCGGCGTCGGCTGTTTGCAGGCGGCATCGCCCTCTTTACGGTGGCGTCCTTTGCGTGCGGCCTCGCGGATTCGCAAACCGCGCTGATTATCGCGCGCGCGATACAGGGCCTGGGCGGGGCAGTGGTGTCGGCGGTCGCGCTCGCGCTCATCATGGATCTTTTCCCCGAGCCCGATGTGCGCGTGCGCGCCATGGGTTATTTTGGCTTCCTCATGGCGGCCGGCGGCAGCATTGGTGTCCTCTTGGGCGGCCTCATCACCGATGCCTTTAACTGGCACTGGATTTTCCTCATTAATATTCCCGTGGGCGCTCTGGTGCTGGCGGTCACGCTGAAGCTTCTGCCACGCGACGCGCCGGCGCCGGAAACCCAGAAACTCGACGTGGCGGGCGCTGTGACGGTCACAGCGTCACTGTTGCTGGCCATCTATGGCATTGTTGGCGCCTACGAGGCCGGATGGACGTCTGCTCAAACCCTCGGGCTTCTCGTGGGCGCCGGGCTCTTGATGGCGGCCTTCCTGATGATCGAGGCGCGCATCCCGGTACCGCTGATGCCGCTCGGGCTCTTCAAGCTGCGCAATGTCTCCGTCGCCAACGTGGCGGGCGTGCTATGGGCCGCCGCCATGTTTGCCTGGTTCTTCCTGTCGGCGCTCTATATGCAGCTTGTGCTAGGCTACGGCCCGATGAAGGTGGGCCTCGCCTTCCTGCCCGCGAACATCATCATGGGGGCCTTTTCCTATAAGCTTTCGGCCCAGATGGTGAACCGCTTCGGGATCCGGTGGCCGCTGGCGCTAGGGTTGTTTTTTGCCGCCACTGGCCTTGCGCTGTTTGCCCGGGCGCCTGTGGACGGCGTCTTTGTACGCGATATCCTTCCCGCTATGACACTGCTGGGCATCGGCGCGGGCATGGCCTTCAATCCGATCCTGCTCGCGGCTATGAGCGAGGTCGAACAAAGTGAATCGGGCCTCGCCTCCGGCGTCGTCAACACCGCCTTCATGATGGGCGGCGCCCTGGGATTGGCAATTCTTGTAAGCCTCGCCGCGGGTCGCACGGCCGAGGTCATGCAAGCCGGCGATCCGCGCGCCGCACTCAACGCCGGCTACCAACTTGCCTTCGTCATCGGCGCCGCGTGCGCCCTGCTGGCCGCCGGACTGAGCGCAGCCTTGATACGCCCCGGCTTAGTACGCCCCGATGCCCATGGCACGCCGGCAGCTCACTAATTTAAATCAGCGCGGTTTGCCCACCGCGTAAAACCCTCATAAGATCGGGCCATGGGCCTGATCCATGCTACTTGCGTCGCTATCGCCGCAACCGGAGTCATTATTCGGGGGCCGTCGGGCGCGGGGAAATCGGACCTCGCGCTCAGGCTGATCGACGGCGGGGCGGAATTGGTGGCCGACGACTATTGCGAACTCACGGTGCAGGGCGGCCGGCTTTTTGCGGCGGCGCCTTTGAGCCTCGCCGGTAAAATCGAGGTCCGGGGGTACGGCATCATAACTCTGCCGTTCCGCGCCTCGGCGGCGGTGGGGCTGGTGGTGGACTTGATGCCAAGTACGGGGATCAAGGGGGCGGAGATCGAGCGCATGCCTGAAATAACCTCCTGCACGCTTGAGGGCGTGACGATACGCCGACTTGCGCTCGACGCCTTCGCCGCATCGTCCGCCGCAAAAGTGCGCATCATCGCCGGTTTGCCCGCATGACCGATCAATCCCACCGCGTTGTCATCGTCAGCGGCATGTCCGGCGCCGGCAAGAGTTCGGCTTTGCGCGCGCTTGAGGATTCCGGCTTTGAAACCGTCGATAACCTGCCCGTCGCGCTACTTAATACGGTTGTCACCGCGGGCGAAGGCCCACTGGCTATAGGCATCGACGTTCGGACGAGAGACTTCAACGCCCAGCAGCTCTTAGAAACCCTCGCCGCCTTACGCCACAGCACCGGGTTGCCGATCTGGATCGTATTCCTCGACTGCGATAACGAAGTTCTTGGCCAGCGCTACACCGAAACGCGCCGGCCCCATCCGCTGGCCGACGATCTGCCGGTGATTGTCGGCATCGAGACCGAACGCCGTTTGCTGGCCGCCTTGCGGGAACAGGCCGAATTGCTGATCGATACCTCGCGCCTCGCACCCTCCGATCTCAAGCGCATCCTCGTCGGCCAGTACGGCGGCGCCGTGCGGCGGCCCTTGCAAGTGTTTCTGATGTCCTTCGGTTATCGCTACGGCCTACCGCGCGACGCCGATCTGGTGTTCGACGTGCGCTTTTTGAAAAATCCCCACTATGTGCCCGAGCTCAAGGCGCAATCGGGCATGGACAGCGAGGTTGCCGCTTTCATCGCGCGCGACACCGCCTTGGCGCCCTTCCTTGATCGGCTTGAGAAATTATTGGAACCCTTGCTGCCGCTTTATGAAGCCGAGGGCAAAAGCTATTTGACCATTGCGATCGGCTGCACCGGCGGACAGCACCGCTCGGTCTATGTGGTGGAACGCCTGAAGGCTTGGCTCGCGGGCAAGGGCTTATCCTTCAACGTGCGTCACCGTGACGTCTACGCCAGCCATGGACCGGCCGCGAACTGAAGCGCGATTACAATAAAACCGAGGGTTCAAAACGAGCCGGCCGCAGCTATAATATATTGAAATTATTGATATTATTTCGGAACTTGGCGGAGATGTGCGCGTGCAATGGCAGGGGTCGCATATGACGCAGCGATTGGTTAAGCTGCGCCGGCTTGTTTCCAAAGGGGGCCGATTCCCCCGGAGGCCTTGCAGTTCGCAAGCCCGTGGCCGGGCCGCTGTTGAAGTCAGGAATTATTTTCTTTCATGCCGCAATCTAATCCGTTGATCGGACTCGTGCTCGTCACTCATGGGCGCCTTGCGCTCGAGTTGGTGGCCGCGATGGAACACGTCGTTGGTCCGCAGGTGCAAGTCGGCACGGTCTGCATCGGCCCTGAGGATGACATGGAGCAGCGCCGCGCCGATATCGTGAAGGCTGTGGAAACCGTCAACGCCGGATCCGGGGTGGTCGTGTTGACAGATATGTTCGGCGGGACACCTTCCAATCTCGCGATCTCGATTATGGAAACCGCGCCGGTCGAGGTGATCGCCGGCGTAAACTTGCCGATGCTGATCAAACTGGCGTCGGTGCGCGGCACCGACACGCTGCAAAACGCCGTCGTGCAAGCTCAGGATGCCGGCCGCAAATACATCAACGTCGCTTCGGCCCTTCTGGCCCAAGAAAAGCAAAAAACCAAAAAGCTTAACTAAGCGCTGCCGACGGCCCTCCGCCACACCACGTGCATTCGGAGCCTCTCGTCGCTGCGTGTTAGGTATGCTTCAACGCGCGATTAACGGGATTAAGCGACTATGAGTGAAGAGCTGCGGCGCGATGCGGAAATACGCAACAGCAAGGGATTGCACGCCCGTGCCGCCGCCAAGTTCTGTAAGACCGCGGGCCAGTTCGAGTCCGAGATTAAAGTTAAGCGCGGCGAGAACGAAGTTTCCGGCAGGTCGATCATGGGCCTGATGATGCTGGCCGCTTCGATCGGCACCGTCATCGAAATCCGCACGGCCGGCTCCGACGCCGCCGCGGCAATAGAAGCCCTCTGCACCCTGGTCGCAAATAAATTCGATGAAGAATAAAGGTCACGCAAGTTCTGGCGGCCGCGAAAAGGTCTTTGAAGGCCTGGCGGTCGGCGCGGGCGTGGCCATCGGCACGGTTTTTCGCCATGACTCCCATGCGGTTGCGCAGGTGCGCGAGCGCCGCATTCCGGCGACCAAAATCCGCAGCGAACAGCACCGTGTTCTGGAAGCGGCGGCGGAAGCCACCGCGCGCATGGAAACCCTGCAAGGCCAGGCTAAGCGCATGGCCGGCGCCGCCGGCGAGGAGCTTGGCTATATCCTCGAGGCTTATCAGCAGATGCTCTCCGGCTCGCGACTGGTGCGCGGCGTGCAGAAACGCATCGCCCAGGAGCGTATCAACGCGGAATCCGCGGTGATGAAGGAAATCGGGCTTATGGCCGAAGCCTTCGCCGCCATGGAGGATCCCTATCTGGCCGCGCGCATGGCCGATATCCGCGAGGTCGGCCGCCGTCTGGTGGAAAGCCTGGGCAAGGAAGTCGAAAGCGGCTTCGACGCGCTTCCGGCCAATGCCGTCATCGTCGCCGATGAGCTTTCCCCCGCCGATACCGCGCTGCTCGATCCGCGGCGCGTGGCCGGTCTGGTGACCATGCTGGGCGGCGTCGAAAGCCACACAGCCATCGTCGCCCGCTCCCTGGGATTGCCGGCGGTCGTGGCCTCTCACGACATCCGCAAAGAGGCCGATAACGGCGCGACCATCATCGTCGACGGCGCCACCGGCGTCGTCATCGTCGATCCAACCGCCGCCACTTTGGCCAAGTACCGCCGCAAGCGCGATGGCTTCCTCAAATCGCAGCAGTCGCTGAAAAAGCTGAAGACCGTTCCGGCGGTGACGCGCGACGGCTTTCGCATCGTCTTGCAGGCCAACATCGAGTCCCCCGCCGACGTTGACGGCGCGCTCGCCGCCGGCGCCGAAGGTGTCGGCCTGTTCCGCAGCGAGTTCATGTTCATGAACCGCGCCGATCTGCCGAGCGAGGAGGAGCAGTTCACGGAATTGTCCCGCGCCGTAAAGAAAATGGGCGGCCGGCCGGTGACCATCCGCACGCTCGATGTCGGCGCCGATAAGTTGGGCGACGCCTTCGGTATTACGCCGGGTCCCAACCCGGCCCTGGGCTTGCGCGCCATTCGCTTTTCTTTGAGCCGCCGCAAACTGCTCCTGATCCAGCTGTCGGCGATCTTGCGCGCCAGCGCCTTTGGTCCGGTGCGCATTCTGCTGCCCATGGTCTGCATGGTGGACGAAGTGCGCCAGGTCCGGCGCATGCTGACCCGTCTGATCGCGCAGCTGAAGCGCCGCGGCGTGAAAATCGCCGATCCGCCGCCGCCCTTGGGCATCATGATCGAAATCCCCGGCGCGGCGCTGGCGGCGGACGCCTTAGCCGCCGAAGCCGACTTCTTTGCCATCGGCACCAACGACCTGACGCAGTACACCTTGGCCATCGACCGCTCCGACGAGCAGGTGGCCTATCTTTACAACCCCCTGCATCCGGCGGTTTTGCGCCTGATCCAGTTCTCGGCGGAAGCGGCCCTCGCGGCCCGGATTCCGGTCTCGGTCTGCGGGGAGATGGCCGGCGACGAGCGCATGACGCCGATCCTGCTCGGCTTCGGGATTACCGACCTATCCATGTCCGCCAACAGCCTACTCCGGGTCAAAAAACGCATCCTGGAGCTGAATTTGTCGGTTATCAGCGGCCAGGTCCGGCGCATCACCAGCGAATCCGACCCGGCCCGGATTAAGGCTATTTTGGAAGACCTTGGCAAAACCGTCTAAACCGCCCGGCTTAATCCACCGGGCGTTGCCCATACCCCTCCCCGACTGCTATACGGCCCGCGACTTTCTATTAACCCGGCTGGGGGAAGCCCAGCCGCAGGATGGAGATACAGCAGCATGAGTTCGCGCGACTATAAGGTAAAGGACATCGGCCTCGCCGATTGGGGCCGCAAGGAAATCGCCATCGCCGAAACCGAGATGCCCGGCCTCATGGCGCTGCGCACCGAGTTCGGCGCGGCCCACCCCCTGCGAGGCGCCCGCGTCGCCGGCTCGCTGCACATGACCATTCAGACCGCGGTGCTGATCGAGACCTTGAAACACCTCGGCGCCGACGTGCGCTGGGCGTCCTGCAATATCTTCTCGACCCAGGATCAGGCCGCTGCGGCCATCGCCGCCGCCGGCACGCCGGTGTTCGCGGTGAAGGGCGAGACCCTTGAGGAATACTGGGACTATACCCACAAGATTTTCGAATGGGCCGACGGCGGCACGCCCAACATGATCCTCGACGACGGCGGCGACGCCACACTGTTGATCGTGCTTGGCAGCGAAGCCGAAAAAAATGCTTCGCTCATTTCCAAACCCACCAACGAAGAAGAAACCGTGCTGTTCGCCGCGATCGCCAAGCGCAACAAAGAACAGCCCGGCTGGTACGCAAAGGTACTCGCGAACATCAAGGGCGTCAGTGAAGAAACCACCACCGGCGTACATCGCCTGTATCAGATGGCCAAGGACGGCCGCCTGCATTTCCCGGCCATCAACGTCAACGACAGCGTCACCAAGTCGAAGTTCGACAACATCTACGGCTGCCGCGAAAGCCTGGTGGACGGTATCCGCCGCGCCACCGATGTGATGATGGCCGGCAAGGTTGCCATGGTCGCCGGCTTCGGCGATGTCGGCAAAGGGTCCGCCGCATCGTTGCGCAACGCCGGCTGCCGCGTGATGGTCTCGGAGATCGATCCCATCAATGCGCTGCAAGCCGCCATGGAAGGTTATGAAGTGGTGACGATGGAAGACGCCGCGCCGCGCGCGGACATCTTCGTCACCGCCACGGGCAACCTCGACGTCATCACCGTCGATCACATGCGCATGATGAAAGACCGCGCCATCGTCTGCAACATCGGCCACTTCGACACCGAGATTCAGATCGAGGCCTTGCGTAACTTCAAATGGCACAACGTGAAGCCGCAAGTCGACGAGATCGAATTCCCGGACGCCAAGCGCATCATTCTTCTGGCCGAAGGCCGCCTGGTGAACCTAGGCTGCGCCACGGGCCATCCCAGCTTTGTCATGAGCGCCTCCTTCAGCAACCAGGTCCTGGCCCAGATCGAGCTTTGGACCAACAACGCCGAGTACCAAAAGCAGGTCTATGTGCTGCCCAAGCACCTGGACGAGAAGGTCGCCGAGCTTCACCTCGCCAAAGTCGGCGCCAAGCTGACCAAACTGAGCCCCAAACAGGCCGCCTATATCGGCGTCCCGGCGGCCGGGCCCTACAAGCCCGAGACCTACCGCTATTAATTACAGACCTTAAGGTCTGCGCCCTTTGCGGCCTGAGTCTGAACCAGTAGAATCAGACTCAGGCCGTAATCATTTCTGAGGGGAGCGGTGGCGGGCGACATTTCCGAGTATCTGACGCCGCCGGTCATCACCGGGTTGGTCGCGGTTTTGCTGCTGGTGCCGCCAGCCGGCGTCGCCCTCTGGCGTCAGCATCGCCACTGGCGCAAAGCCGAGCGCGCCGCCGGGCAAGCCCAATACACCCGCGCCGCCTTGCAAGCCGCCCTGGAAACCGCGCCGGAAGGTTATTTCGCCTGGTTCCACAAACCCATCGCCGAAGACGACGAAGACCCGGCGGCCCTGCCGGCCTTCCGTGAAAGCGGATACTGCTCGCGGCGCCTGGCGGTGCTGCTGGACTTGTTCCGCGGACTTGAGGCCAGTTTTGATGAGGTCGGCGAAGGCTTCGATGCCGACTCCCGCGACCGCCTGAATGCCGCCATCGAAATTTTGCGGGACGGCGGCGACGGCTTCCAGATCGACTTGACCCACACCGGCACTGGCCGGCGCATTCAGGCCCGCGGCGTGCGCGCCGTGGACGACCAGGGCCGCACCATGGCGGACGTGGTGTGGATGAGCGACGTGACCGAGGGCGTGGCCGCGGTCGATACCCTCACCCAGGAAACGGGAGCATTAAAGCGTGAGCGCAACCTGCTGAAGGCGGCGCTTGACGGCATCGCCGAACCGGTGTGGCTGCGCGACGACGATCTGTCGCTGATCTACTGCAATGCGGCCTACGTTAAGGCGGTTGATGCCAAAAACGCCGGCGACGTTGTCGCGCGCGGCCGCGAACTGGCACCGCGCGTGGCGGTGCGTGAAGCGCGCGCCCTCGCAGCCGCCGCCCGCGCCGCAGCCGAGACCCGCCGGGCGCCATTCCACATGGTTATCGACGGCAGCCGCCGTTTGATGGAAGTCACGGAATCTCCCGTGGAGACTTCAGCCGCGCATACAGCCGGCGACGGCGCTGCATCATCGCCTTTGTTCTCCGACGGCAGCGGGCGGCTCACCTCCGGCTTTGCCTACGACATCACCCGTCAGGAAGAACTGGAAACCCGCGTGAAGCGCGAAGCCGCGGCCCACGCCGACGTGCTCGAACGCCTAACCACCGCCATTGCGATCTTCGGACCCGACACACGGCTGGTGTTCTTCAACACCGCCTTCTCGCGCCTCTGGCGCATCGACGCGGCTTGGTTTCTGGACGGTCCCAGCTACGGCGGTTTGCTCGATACGCTACGCGGCGAACGCAAGCTGCCCGAAGTCGCCGACTTCCCGGCCTATAAGGAGAAGGAGCTGGCGCGCTTCAACTCGCTGATCGAGCCCCTGGAAGATGTGCTGCATCTTCCCGACGGCGGTACCTTGCGCCGTGTGATCGCACCCCATCCCATGGGCGGCTTGCTGACCACTTACGAAGACGTCACCGACAAACTGGCGCTGGAACGCTCTTACAACACCTTGATCGCCGTGCAGCGCGAGACCATCGACAACCTGCAGGAAGCCGTGGCCGTATTCGGCGCCGATGGCCAGCTGCGCCTCGCCAATCCAGCCTTTGCCGAGTTGTGGGAGTTGAGCCTCGACGCCTTGCGCGAAGGCCCGGCCATGAGCGCGGTGATCGAGGCCTTCCGCGATTTCTTCGAAGACGCGGCGGTCTGGACGCGCCACCGCGCGGTTATGCTGGCGGCCCTGGCCGCCGACCGCGACCGCACGACACAGCAGGGGCGCGTGGTGCGCAGCGACGGCTCGGTTCTGGAGTTCATCTCGGTGCCCCTGCCCGACGGCGGTGTGCTGTTCTGTTACAACGACGTCTCGGCCCCGGAACGCGTCGCCCAGGCTTTGCGCGGCCGCGCCGAGGCGCTGACCGCCACCGACAAACTACGCACCGAGTTCATCACCAGCGTCGCCGCGGAACTGGAGGGTCCGGTCTCCATAATCTCCGCGCTCGCCATGCGGCTCGACGGCACCAGCATGGACCCGCAGCGCCAAAAGCTGTTGACCAAAGGCGGCGCCCAGGCGCCCATCCAGGCCGCGATCAGCGAAATCATCGGTTCGGCGAAAATGCTGAAGACCCTGATCGAGGACGTGCGCGACCTGTCGGGCGTGGAAGCCGGGCAGCAGACGCTCCATCTCGACTCCTTCGATATCCGCGAGGTAGTTGATCGCGTCGCTTCCATGACACGCGAGGCGGTGAAACGGCGCGGCGTCATGCTGGTGGTGAATTGCCCCGACGGCGCGGGCTGGATGGTCGGCGATGCGGTGCGCATCAAGCAGACGCTGTTCCATGTACTCAGCGGCGCGCTAAAGAACGTCACCGGCGACCGCATCGAGCTGTCGGTGCAGCGCGGCGCATCGGATGGAATCTCCAATGACGTCACCTTTGCCGTGCGTCACGCGACCAGCGAAGGGTATGGGCCGGGCCTGGGCGTCTACCTCGCCCAACGCATGGTCGAGCTGCACGGCGGCCGCCTTGAGATCACCACCGAGGGCGGCGATACCGTCGTCGCCTGCCGCCTGCCGGCGGGTGGACTTCCTGGACGCGTGCCTGGGGCCGCGGCGGGGCGGTAGAGCAATTGGGCCGTAAATGATCGCTCTGGCTTCGGAACACGACACGCTGGCCTTGGGCGCGGCACTGGCGACGCAGGCGCGGCGCGGCGACGTCATTGCTCTGGCGGGACCGCTCGGCGCGGGAAAGACCACCCTCGCCCGCGGTTTTATCCAAAAGCTGACGACCGGCGACGAGGAAGTGGTCAGCCCAACGTTTACCTTGGTCCAGGTTTATGACACGGCCGATGTGCCCATCTGGCACTTTGACTTGTACCGGCTGAACAAAGCCGACGACGCGTTGGAATTGGGGTTTGAAGAAGCGCTGGCGACAGGTATCAGTCTTATCGAATGGCCTGAACGTCTGGGCGCGCTTTTACCCGCCGCGCGTTTGGATGTCGCGTTATCTTCTCGGGGCGATGGACGGCAGGCGAGTCTTGCCGGCGGTCCGGGGTGGGCCGAACGTATTGCAGAGTTGAGTAAGTATGTCAGCGGAACGTGAGACTCTCATTACCGAGTTCCTGAAGCGTCACGGCTGGGACCAGGCCAAACGCGGACGGTTGGCGGGCGACGCCTCGTTCCGCAAATACGATCGCCTGGAGGATGCACGCACTGAAAATAACAGGGGCCGCGTCGTGTTGATGGACGCCCCGCCGCCCCAGGAAGACGTGCGCCCTTTTGTGCGGATCGCGCGGCATCTGCATGGGCTGGGATTCTCGGCGCCCCAGGTGCTGGCGGAGGACAACGAGGCCGGCCTCTTGCTGCTGGACGACCTGGGCGACGACACCTATACCCGCCTGCTCGCGCGCGGGCATGATGAACACGCGCTCTATGCTCTGGCCATCGACGCTTTGATCGCGCTTCATAAACAACCCAGCGCCGTGCCCGAGGGCGTTGCGCCCTACGGCCTGCCGCGCCTTTTGGAAGAAGTCGGCCGGATTCATACGTGGTATCTGCCGCTGGTCGGCGCGCCGGCCTTGCCCGCGGCAGCGCTGAAAGCTTTCGAGGATATCTGGCGCGGCGTGCTGCCCTTGGCCTGGAAGGTGCCGACGTCGCTAGTGCTGTTCGACTACCACATCGACAATCTCATGCTGGTGCCGGGACGTACCGGCATCAAGGCCTGCGGTGTACTCGATTTCCAGGACGCCGTGGTTGGGCCCATCACCTACGATCTTATGTCGCTCCTGGAAGATGCGCGGCGCGATGTAACGCCTGCTCTCATATCTGAGATGAAGCAGCGCTACCTCGCCGCCTTTCCCGCCGTGACCCCGGCGGATTTTGCGACGTCGTGGGCGGTCATGGCGGCCCAGCGCCATTGCCGCGTCATCGGCACCTTCGCGCGTCTTAAGCTGCGCGACAACAAGCCGCACTATCTGGTGCATATGCCGCGCCTGTGGCGCTACATGGATATGTGCCTCGCACATCCGGCCCTGGCAAACTTGAAAAGCTGGCTCGACACGTATGTGCCGCGACCGCTGCGCGTTATGCACCCATGATGCCAAACACCGCCATGCTGCTGGCCGCCGGTCTGGGTACGCGCATGCGGCCCTTGACGGACATTCAGCCCAAGCCGCTGGTGAAAGTCGGCGGCAAAAGCCTCATCGACTGGACGTTGGATCAATTGGCGGCCGCCCGTGTGAACCGCGCCGTCGTCAATGTGCACCACTTCGCGCCGCTCCTGGTCGAGCATCTCAAAAGCCGCCGCGCGCCGGAAATTTCAATTTCCGACGAAACCGAGCGGCTGTTGGATACCGGCGGCGGGGTCGTCAAAGCCCTGCCCTTGCTGGGCGACGCGCCGATTTTTGTCTTCAACTGCGACGCAATTATCCGCGACGGCAAAACGCCGATGCTGAACCGCCTCGCCGCCGCCTGGGATCCCGCCGCGCTCGACGTGCTGATGCTGGTGCATCCCCTTGCCTCCGCCCACGGCTTTGACGGCGCCGGTGACTTCTTTGTCGATGCCGATCGCAACATGAAACGTCGCGGCAGCGACCCGTCGGCCCCCTACGTCTATGCCGGGGCCTACATCCTGCATCCGCGCGCCCTGGCGCAGGAACCATCCGAGCCATTTTCCATGAACAAAATCTGGGACCGGGCCATCGCCGCCGGGCGCATGAAAGCAATCGTGCACGACGGCGCCTGGTATCACGTCGGCACACCACAAGCTGTAGGCGAAACCGAAGCCCTGCTGGCGAGGGCATGACGCGGCCCTCCACATGGCGCACGCTCGCCGCGCGGAGCCGCACCGCCGGCAAACCCGCGGTCTTCACGATTCCCAGCAACGTCGCTTTTGTCGATGCCTTAGCGGAAGGCATCATGGCCGATACCGCCGGCGATCCTTTGGCATCGGCGGCCATAACGGTGCTGCTGCCGACGCGGCGCGCCTGCCGCTCCTTGCGCGAGGCCTTCCTGCGCTTAAGCGACGGCAAACCACTCTTGCTCCCGCGCCTGATACCGCTCAACGACATGGACGACGAGGAGGCGTTGTTCACGAGTTATGCCGCGAGCGATGCCGCCCTGGACATTCCGCCGCCGATCTCAGGCATAAAACGCCAACTGATGTTGGCGCGGTTGATTCAAGCGCTGCCGGCGGAACTGGCTGAGCCTCAACCCGAGCAGGCCATCCGGCTGGCGGAGGAATTGGCGAAATTTCTTGATCAGGTGCAGACCGAGCGCCTTACCTTCGACAATCTGAAAAATCTGGCGCCAGAGCGCTTCGCCCGGCACTGGCAGGACACCCTGCGCTTCATGGAGATCCTGACGCGGATTTGGCCGCAAGTTCTGGCCGAGGAAGGCGCCATAGATCCCGCCGACCACCGCAACCGCGTCTTTGCCGCCCAAGCGGCGGCCTGGGCGGCCGGCGGTGCGAGCGGTCCGGTGATCGCGGCGGGCTCCACCGGCAGCATTCCCGCAACCGCTGACGTGCTGGCCACGGTCGCCAAGCTTGCCGATGGCTGCGTGGTCTTGCCCGGGCTGGACACGGATTTGGACGCCGAGGGCTGGGACGCGGTGGATGAAACCCACCCGCAATACGGCCTTAAGCAGCTAATCGCGCACATGGGCATTGAACGCGACGCGGTTACGCCCTGGCCTCAGGCTATCGCCCCGTCAACGCAGCGCATGCGCCTCCTGAGCGAGGTCATGCGGCCTGCCGCCACCTCCCACGCCTGGCGAACGATGGCAGGGTTTGACGCTTCGGCCGTGGCTGGGATAACGCGCCTGGACTGCCCGGCGCCGCGCGAGGAGGCCGAGGCCGTGGCGCTGATCATGCGCGAGGCCCTGGAGCAGAAGGGCCGCACGTGCGCACTGGTGACGCCCGACCGCGGCCTAGCCGAGCGGGTCACGGCGGAACTCAAACGCTGGGACATCGACGTCGATGATTCCGCCGGGCGTCCTTTGCATCAAACGCCGCCCGGCGCGTTCCTGCGTTTGACGGCGGTGATGGTGACCGAAGGGTTCGCGCCGGTGCCGCTGCTGGCGGCCTGCAAGCACCCGTTGGCCGCGGGCGGGCGCGATGCGGCCGAGTTCCGCGCGCTCACACGACTCGCGGAGCGCGAGATTTTGCGCGGTCCCCTGCCGCCGGCCGAGCTGGAGGGTCTTGCGCAACTGATACAGCCGTCGAATGTGCATGCGCGCGACCTCAAGGCATGGCTTGCGCTGCTTGAGGGCTGCTGCGGGACCTTCATTAAACTCATGAGCCGGAAGCAGGCGCCGCTGTCGGCGCTTCTAGCCGCACATATGGAAGCCGCCGAGGCGCTGGCCGCAACACCCGACACGCCCGGTCCTTTGCGGCTATGGGCGGAGGATGCCGGAGAAGCTGCCGCGCGCTTCATCGCCGAGCTGGCCCAATGCGCCGATACCCTGCCGGCCATCGCGCCAGCGATTTACCCGGCGATTCTGGAAGCACTGATGTCCAGCAAAGTTGTCCGGCCGCGCTACGGCAAACATGCGCGCCTGCATATTCTGGGGGCCTTGGAAGCGCGCCTGCAGCGCTTCGATGTGCTGATTCTCAGCGGGCTGAACGAAGGCACCTGGCCTGCCAGCGGCCCCGCCGATCCGTGGATGAGCCGGCCTATGCGCAAGCAATTTGGTCTACCGCTGCCTGAGCGGCGCATCGGCCAGGCGGCCCATGACATCGCGCAGGCTTTGTGCGCCCCGCGTGTGGTGCTGACGCGTGCGAAGAAGGTCGAAGGCACGCCGGCGGTGCCTTCGCGCTGGCTGATGCGCTTGGAGCGCGTGATCGAGGCCGCCGGATTGACCGCGGCCTTCGAAGGCAACGCAGGCAACTGGATCGTCTGGGCGCAGCGACTGACACAGCCGCAAGCCTTCGAGTCCATCGCGCCGCCCGCGCCCAGGCCGCCGGTCTCCGCGCGGCCGCGCCGGCTGTCGGTGACCCAGGTGGAAACTTGGATGCGCGATCCCTACGGCGTGTATGCGCGGCATATCCTGAAGCTGCACGCGCTGGACCCACTTGAGCAGGATGTCAGCGCCGCTGACTACGGCACGGTCATTCATAAAGCGCTGCAGAGATTCATCGAAGCGTATCCGTCCGGCAATCTGCCGGCCGATGCGCCCGCGCGGCTCCTATCCTTTGGCCGCACGGAATTCGACGCCAGAGGCGCACGGCCGAGCGTCATGGCCTTCTGGTGGCCGCGCTTCGAGCGGATCGCGGCCTGGTTCATCGCCGTCGAACAGCCTCGCCGCGCGACGCTCATGCAATCCTTCGCCGAGGCCAAAGGCGAACTCCGTTTCGCCGCACCGGCGGGAACCTTCACGCTCACCGCGACCGCCGATCGCATCGATCGCGGCAAGGATGGGCGCATTACAATCATCGACTATAAGACCGGCACGCCGCCGGGCACGAATGAAGTCGAGAAGGGTTATGCGCCGCAGCTTCCCTTAGAAGCCGCGATCATGGCCGCCGGTGGTTTTATGGATGTCCCAGCGGGCATTTTAGAGAGCTTGAGTTTTTGGCAACTCCATGGCCGCGGTGACGGCGGCGATGAAAAGCCGATCAAAGCCGACGCCGGCAAGATGGCTACCGAAGCTCGAGAGCGGTTGGAGACGTTAGTCGCCACCTTCGATAACCCAGCGACGCCTTACGAAGCCCGGCCCAATCCGGAACACGCGCCCAAATACAGCGACTACGAGCACCTCGCGCGGGTCAAGGAATGGGCGGCCGGCAGCGACGAGGGTGACTCATGAGCGCCCCCGTAAGATCAGTCGATGCGGTTGCCGCCGCCACCCGCGATCAGGCCCGGGCTGTCAGGCCCGGCGTCAGCGTCTGGGTCACGGCCTCGGCCGGTTCGGGCAAAACCAAAGTGCTGACGGAGCGCGTGTTGGCCCTATTGCTGGCCGGCACTTTGCCGCAGCGCATTCTGTGCCTGACCTTCACCAAAGCCGCCGCCGCGGAAATGCGCAACCGCATTAACGGCAAGCTCGCGTCCTGGGTGACCAAAGACGACGAAGCGCTGGCTCATGAACTGGCGCCTTTGG
Organism: Fidelibacterota bacterium; assembly: GCA_947475295.1. Taxonomy (GTDB): domain Bacteria; phylum Pseudomonadota; class Alphaproteobacteria; order Rhodospirillales; family Rhodospirillaceae; genus SHVO01. Next base: position 6,448 of record CANJLF010000015.1, on the reverse strand, counting down.
TGGAAGGCCGTTTGGACGGTGTAACGCTCGTGCAAGGGCGCCCCATTTTGGAGCGCGCACGGCGACTGTTCGCCGAAGTGCTCGACGTGCCCGGCGGCCTGCAGATCTCGACACTACACGCCTTCTGCCAGTCGCTTTTGCGGCGCTTTCCGCTCGAAGCGCGTGTGCCGCCGCATTTTGCGCTCATGGACGAGCGCGATAGCGCCGAAGCTTTGGACGAAGCGCTGGAAGATGCCATCGCCCACGCGCGCTCGGGCGACAACGAGCCTTTGGCAGAAGCCTTAAATGTTGTAACGGTGCGCGTGAGCCAGGGTGATTTCGCCGGTTTGATGAATGGCCTGGTCGCGGCCCAAGCCAAACTCAAACGCATGATCAGCGCCTACGGCGACGTAGACTCCGCCATTACCGCTATGCGCACGAAGCTTGGCCTCAAGCCATCGGACACCGAGTCGGCGATCATCACCCGCGCCTGCGACGACAACAGTTTCGGTGGCGATGCTCTGCGGCAGGCGGCGGCGGCCTTGGCGGGTGGCTTGAAAACCGATCAGGCTCGTGGGGCAGGCATTAGCGCTTGGCTTGCTGAGCCGGAACGGCGCGGCGAAACGTTCGAAAACTACGCTAATCAATTTCTCACCGAAGGTGCAATTCGCGCCAAGTTGGCCACAAAGGACATCGCGGCGCAACCCGGCGTACTGGAAGCCCTGCAAGCAGAGGCAGAACGCCTCGTTGACGTTATGAACCGCCTTAAGGCCGTCCGCGTCGCCGGAGGCACGGCCGCCTTGATGCGCATCGGCGCTCACGTGCTCGACGCCTACGAAGTGGGAAAAATCCGCCGTGGGCAAATGGATTATGACGATCTGATTCAAATCACGCGCCAACTTTTGTCGCAGCCCGGCGTAGCCGACTGGGTGCTTTACAAACTGGATGGCGGCATCGACCACATCCTGATCGACGAAGCGCAAGATACCAACCCCGATCAATGGGCCATCGTGAAGCCTATTCGCACCGAGTTTTTCGCAGGCACCGGGCGCCACGAGGAGAATTCCCTGCATCCGCGCACGGTTTTTGCCGTGGGCGATCGCAAACAATCGATCTACAGCTTCCAGGGCGCGGCGCCGGAAGCCTTCGACGCCGTGCATGCTGAAACGCGGGACCAAGTTCTGGCTGCGGAACAGCGTTGGGATGACGTGCCCATGAACGTCTCGTTCCGTTCGACGCCGGCGGTTCTGGCGGCTGTGAACGTGGTCTTCGCACCGGGCGCGCCCGCGCGCAATGGCGTGGCGCTGAACAACGAGGAAGACATCATCCATCTAGCCGCCCGCGTCGGCGACGCCGGGCTGGTGGAGATCTGGCCGCTGGTGGAGCCGCAGGGCACCGACGACGATACCGGTTGGAAGCCGCCGGTGGAACGGCGCAAGGGCGACTCGCCACAAAACCGGCTGGCCGCGCTCATTGCTCAGCGCGTCCGCCGCATGGTGGACAGCAAAGAACCGCTGGAATCCCAGGGCCGCCCCATCACCCCCGGGGACATCATGGTGCTGGTGCGCCGCCGCACTGGCTTTGTCGAAGAACTGGTACGGCAGTTGAAGAAGTTGAACATCGCTGTCGCCGGCGTCGACCGTATGATCCTCACCGACCAGATGGCGATCATGGACCTGATGGCCCTGGGGCAGTTTCTGCTGCTGCCCGAGGACGATCTGACCCTCGCCACGGTTTTGAAGAGCCCCTTGCTGGGCCTATCCGAAGAAGAGCTGTTCACGCTGGCCTTTGATCGCGGTGAGAAGCATCTCTGGGACGTACTCAATGTCTACGCCGGCACCGCCACGCGCTTCGGTGTAGCGCAAAAATTCCTGGCCGATCTTCTGGCCAAGACCGATTACCTGACGCCCGCCGAGCTTTATGGACACGTGCTGGTGGCGCTGGACGGCCGGCGCAAATTGTTGGCGCGTCTCGGAGTCGATGCCGACGATCCTATTGATGAGTTCATGAACCTGGCGCTGGCCTATCAGAAGTCCCATCCGCCGACGTTGCAAGGATTCCTACATTGGCTGGCGGCGGGCGAGGTCGAGATCAAACGCGATCTGGAGCAAAGCGGCGGCAATGCCGTGCGCGTGATCACGGTGCATGGCGCCAAGGGTCTGGAGGCGCCGATTGTCTTTCTGCCGGACACCGCGCAAGTGCCGACCATGCGCGATAACCTGCTCTGGACAAAGGACCCGACGCCGCTGCTGCTGTGGGCGGCGAAGGCCGACGAACTTGATCCCGTCACGGCATCACTTCGCGAAACCGCGAAGCTGGCCCAGGACCGCGAATATCACCGGCTGTTGTATGTAGCCATGACACGAGCCGCCGACCGTCTTTATGTCTGCGGCTGGCAAACCAAGCGCGCCGGTAAACTTGACGCCACCTGGTACGGCTTCATCAAAACCGGCGTCGCATCCTTGCCGCAAACATCTCGGGAGGCCGAGGACATTTTGCGGCTCGCGTCAATGCAGACCGCCGATGTCGTTCCGAAAAACCAGGTTTTGGATGGTGCGGCATCCGCAGCCTCGCCACCCTGGGCCGGGACCGCACCGGCACCGGATGTCACGCCGCCGCGACCTCTCGCGCCGTCGCGCGCCGTTGCGTCGGAGCCTGCGGCGCTGTCGCCTTTGAAGGACGATGGCAAGCGCCGCTATCAGCGCGGACTCATCATTCACCGTTTGCTGCAAAGCCTGCCGGAGATTCCCCCGGCCCGCCGCCGCGCGGCCGCTAGAGCTTTTGTCCAACGTCCAGGCTGGGGGCTCACATCCGATGCAAGTGCGGCCATCGTTACTGAGACGCTGGCCGTGCTGGACGACCCCGGCTTCGCAACCCTGTTCGCGCAGGGGAGCCGCGCCGAGGTTTCACTGACAGGGCTCATCGGCAGACACATCATCGCTGCGCAGGTAGACCGGCTCGCCGTCACCGCCACGGAGGTCTGGATCATCGATTACAAGACCAACCGTCCGCCGCCGCGCGACCCCGCCCAGGTGGACCCAGCCTATATCTTCCAGATGGCGGCCTATCGCGGCGCCCTGCAGGCGATCTATCCCGATCACACTGTGCGTTGCGTACTGCTCTGGACCGATGGCCCCTTCACCATGGAACTCGGCAGCGAACAGATGGATAACGTTTTGGGGCGGGTTAGCCTGTCCTAATGATCTTTTCGGAAAACCGGTACCCACTTTTCCGGATCATGCTCTAGGCCCCCCGTGATATAAGCACCGCCATGGACGACACGCGCCAGGACCATGCCGCACAGACCGTGCCGGACTACCGTTTAGGTGTCGGCGGCATCATGCTGCGCGATGCTTGGTACTATGCGTTGCCTGCCCACGCCCTCGCGCGCGGCAAAGCGGTTCACCGCATGCTTTTGGGCGAGCCGGTGCTGATCGGGCGCACCGCCGACAATAAGGTGTTCGCTCTGCGCGACACTTGCCCTCATCGCGGCACCTTGCTGTCCAAGGGCACCTTCGACGGCCGCGAAGTCGAGTGCTCCTATCACGGCTGGCGCTTTGCCACCGACGGCCAGTGCACCGCCATTCCGTCGCAATGCGCCGGTCAGCGCCCCCAGCCGCAGGATATTCGTGCGCAGAGTTATGTCGTTGCCGAGCATCAGGGCAATGTGTGGGTGTTCATGGGCACGTTCATGGGCTCGGGCAAAGTTTTGCCGCCGGTGCCGGAAGTACCGGTCCTCGGCGACCGTTTCCAGATGCACGTGGCGGTGACCTTCGCCTGCAACATCGATCTCGCGGTCATCGGCCTGATGGACCCGGCCCACGGCGCTTTTGTGCATCGTTCATCGCTATGGCGCAAAGCCGACAGCATTCACGAAAAACACAAAGCCTTCTCGCCGCTGCCGGAAGGCGAAGGCCTGGGCTGGCGCATGGATCGGCACACGGCCTCGCGCAATTCGCGCGCCTACAGGCTGTTTCTGGGCGGCGCACCTGAGACCGAGATTTCCTATCGCCTGCCATCGGTGCGCATCGAGCATGCCCGCACGCCGAAATATAACTATTGCGGCCTGACGGCCTGCACGCCGGTGACCGCCGATGTAACCGAAGTTCATCACGTCATGTACTGGGACCTGCCGGGGGCCGCAGCCTTGCGTGCCGTGATGGGACCCCTCGCCCGGCGGTTTCTCGACCAGGACCGGCGCGCCGTCATGACCATGGTCGAAGGGCTCAAATTCAATCCGCCGTCGATGCTCGTGCAGGATGCCGATACCCAAACCCGCTGGTATTACCGCCTGAAACGCGAGGCCCTGGCCGCGCAAGGAGAAGGCCGCCCGCCGCGCAATCCAATCGCGCCGGTGACATTAAGCTGGCGTAGCTAAAGCGGAATCGAGGTAAAATCTGCTGTCCCGGGCCTGGGATTTAGAAGGCGTTTTCCCTATCCTTGACGCACCTCACCCCCCTCCCTAGATTCACCCCATCACAAAGAACCTCACTTTAAGGACATCATCATGAAACAGGTATCGGACCAATCCTTCGAGCAGGACGTACTCAAGGCCGAAGGGCCCGTCCTGGTGGACTTCTGGGCGGAGTGGTGCGGTCCGTGTAAGCAGATCGCGCCGTCCCTGGAAAAGATCTCCCAGGAACTGGGCGCGAAAGTCACCTTCACCAAGATCAACATCGACGACAATCCGCAGACCCCGACCCAATACGGCGTGCGCGGCATTCCGACGCTGATGATCTTCAAGGACGGCCAGGTCGCCGCCACGAAGGTCGGCGCCCTGCCCGAGAGCAAATTGAAGGAATGGGTGCAAGCGTCGATTTAATCATCGATCTGGTCAGCTCGCCTTCTTATCAGAGTTAACCGGGAACCGTGCTTACTTCGACCCCCGACATAAGTCGGCATCAGTTGAGAGCGTTTGCAAATACGCAATGAGGTCGATTCTATCCTTTTCATCGTCAATTCCGGCGTATCCCATATTTGTACCATCGACATAGGTGAACGGCGATTTCAGAAAGTCGTTCAGATGTTGCACGTCCCAAACAATACGCGACGCCCGCATAGCGGCTGAATAATTGTACCCCTCTACGGCTCCCGCTCGCCGCTGAAATACGCCGCAATGCTTCGGACCAACAGCGTTCTCTTGCAACGCATAGCATCCACTGCATTCAAGATAAAGCTCCTTACCGCGATCGGCGTCTCCATTTGATGCTTTCGCAGGACCATGGGCCAAAGACAATGCGACGAGGCCGATGACCGAGAACAGAACACTAATGCGACGAGACATTGACAATTTTCTCCCGAAGATGCTGTACATGCGTTGTACGAAATTCACGCCGCAATAGTTGCGGTCTTGGTCGGCAGAAACGCATCGGCAAAAATGTGCTTCGAGGCCAACCCGCCCAAAAAGGCTTTGCGTTTGAGCGCGTTCACCATTTCAGGCGCCCCGCAGAGAAATAGGCGCGTGCGTGACTTTTCGATTGGCAGCGCAGACATCACAATGTCTTGAATATTGCCTTGCCGGTAGAACCGGTCCGACTCACCCCGCAGAACACAGGGCGCATAGTGAAAGTTGTGGAAATCCGCGCCGAGCTTCCGTAATTGCGGGATGAGATAGAGGTCCGCCTCATCGAGCGCTCCATGAAACAACTGGATCTCGCCTCTGTGACCTTTCGCTAGGGCCTGTTTCGCAATCCCGTACAATGGCGCGAGACCCGTGCCGGTTCCCGCAAGCACGATTGGGTAATCGCTGCCCTCTTCGGCCACATAGAAGCAATGCCCGGCGGGTCCACGGACAGTCAAGGAATCGCCCAGCTTGATTTTCTCTTTGAGAAAATTGCTCATCAAACCATCTCGCAACAGCCGGATATGAAGCTCAATTCGGCCGTCGCGACAGGGGTCATTGGCCACCGAGTAGCTTCGGGCGAGGCCGTCGTTGTTTATCAGCGTGAGGTATTGGCCCGGTTCACAAACAAACCCGCCTTCAGGCGTCAGCTCGATCCGCATGACTGTGGTGTTCAGCATCTCCTTGCTGGCCACAATCGCGCGCGTATCGAGACCGCCGCCGTCCGGCAGTTTCACGCTCACATCATGATCGGGCACATACTGACATGCGAGAATGAGGTTTTTTTGCTTATACGCGAGCCGCAGTCCTGTTTGTGCAGATACCAGCACATCACCCGCGGTGACTTGCATCAGGCAGGACTGACACACACCGGATTTGCACGAATGCGGAACGCTGACGCCGTTTCGCGACAAACAGTCAAGCACCGACTCACCGATCTCAGGTGTATAGTCCTGGCCGTCGAAGAAAATGCGTCCTGTTGACCTGACCGATTTTCTGTACCAGTCGTAATGTTAGTTTACTGCATGATAGCGGTCTGATCGAGTGGCGTTGGAATCGGGCTATATGCCACCGGCGCCGGTGGTCTATAGCCGAGCGCCGAATGGGGTCTCTTCGTGTTGTAATACT
>CANJLF010000014.1 GCA_947475295.1 Fidelibacterota bacterium | reverse complement strand
GTGAGACAGCGGAAAATAAGGCGCGATACGGCGCATCTGCGCCTCTGAAAGCATAAACAGATCGTCCATGGCGACACCTCCGTGTGCGTCGCCATTGAATCAATCGATCACTCAGCTCGCAAGAGATTTAATGGGTCCTGACCCTAGTTCGTTTCTTGTCATTCTCGGGCCTGGCCGGGGAATCCATTGCGCAGCAAGCGCGTTTAGCTAGATGGATCCCCTTAGCTAGATGGATCCCCGCCTTCGCGGGGATGACATTTGAGTGTGGATGGAGGGGGACTTTCTATGGCCATTCGATTGGCGCGGCAAGACGATATGCCTGCGCTCCTCAATCTTTATGCGCATCTCAATCCGAATGATCCCCCGCTTGCACAGAACACCGCGCAAGCGCTCTGGCAGCAGATGCTCACCTCGCCGGGCTTGTTCATTTTTCTCGGTGACATCAACGGACAAGTCGTAACGACCTGCACTCTGATTGTGACTCCCAATCTCACACGCGGCGGACGGCCCTACGCCATCATTGAAAACGTGGTGACTCACTCTGAATTTCGAAACCAAGGTCTGGGCAAGGCCATCCTCGCGGAAGCGGTCCGCCGTGCGGCTGAGTCGAACTGCTACAAAGTTGTGCTGACAACCGGCAGTAAGCGCGAGAGCACTCTGGCGTTCTACGAAAAAGCCGGATTCAGCCGCAATAGCCGTTCGGCATTCGAAATCCGCCTTTAGAGCCCGCCTTACGGCAACACCTCGTGGAAGTGGCCGTCTTTTTTCGCCAGCGCGCGGACATCGTCGGGCGTGCTTGCGTCGCCGATATAGCTGTAGATCACCTTGCCCTTGTAGGCCCACTGCCGGTATTCGTCGCGCGCGACCAAGGTCCAATCCGGCAGCGGCCTGGATGAGCCCTGCGCCCAGACCGGCTGCCAGATATGCGTGAGGCAAACATCGTCACAGCCGATCTTTCCGTTGGCATCGCGGTCGTTGGTGAAGAACGGCAGGCCTTTGTCGTTGGCGAAGATATACCCATCACCTTTGGGCGCCTCAAACATGCTCACCTCAACCGGGACCGCGGACGGCATGGTCGCGGCGGCCCGCACGGCGGATGTAACACCGCCAATCGTCAATGCGGCCAACAGGCTGCAAAAAACGGCCGCACTCAAAAGCTTGCTCAGTCCGCGCATGGTAACAGGCTCCTCCCAAAAGATGCTCCGCATGCTAAACGCGCCGCCAACCTCAGGGCAAGGGCTACGATGCCCGGAAAAACAACCGGCGATAGACAAACGCCCGCGCCCGCCCGATATCCGGCGACCAAGCGCGCTTTGTGTGCTAAGATGCTGGACACGCATCGTATTGGGAGAGCCGGGTGCAGAAATCGCGAACCCAGATCCTGGAGGATCTTGAGGACTTCATGAAGCGCCATCCCAGCCCTCGCGCCGAGTGGTATGTGGGCACCGCGGCCGAGGGCCGCAAGGAATTGTTCGACGTTCACGGCTTCAAAGCCACCGATTGCGGCCTCTACCGCCAGGCCGCCTCCGATGGCGACGCCTCGTCCCTGGCCGAACTGCTGATCAAGCGCGGTTCCAAGGGAGATGGGGCGACCAAGCGCGGCGCCACCAATATCTTTTTGTTCAGGATGGCCGCCCACACCAAACCGGCGCGCGGCGCCAAATAGCCTTCAGGCCACCGACTCAAGCGAGCCACCACCTCAAGCGACGGGCGGCGGCTGCGCGTCATGGCGCGGCAGGGTCTCGCTGATGCAGGCCCAGCGCGGCGCTTCCTTCACCCAAATCGTCGCCCCCGGCGCGCCGATTTCGGGGTCGTCCAAGGTGCCGGCGCGAATGAAGATGAGATGCGGCCTGGACTCGGCTTCGCTGAACATCGGCGTTCCGCAGGTGGGGCAGAATTTTCGGTGCATGCGGTTGCCGCTGTCGGCGACGCTGGGATAATCGGTCAGCGTGCCGGTAACTGTAACATCAGCCTTGGAAAAGCAGACGTTCACGGTGGCGTTGCCGGCGCCCAGGTACTGACATACCCGGCACCAGCAGCTGCGCGCGGCGATGGGCGGTGACGTACTGCTATAGCGCACCGCGCCGCAAAGACATTTTCCGGTTATGGCCATTTGATCCTCACAATCCCGTGATGCTTACGATCATAAAGAGATCCACCGGACGGGAAACCCGGCGCGAACAGAACTCTGACATGCGAATTTAATGCTGCTATTATACCCTCAGGGAGGGAAAGGTAAGCCGCCGCGAATAACGAGCAAAAACCTTTCCACAGACATAAGAACATGACCACGCCGGACGCCAAAGCACCGGAGCCGCGGCGCAACCAGGATATCCTCGAATTTTACCGCGAGCGGATCATGCTTCTGCTCGCCGTGGCGATTCTGATTTTCATTTCGCCTTTTGCCGTGCTCAATATCATTCAGGGACGCATCTTCCTCGGCATCGCCGTCAGCGGCGTGATCGCGACCTTCGCCATCGACGGGCTGGCCATTTATTTCAAACGGCGGCCACCGATCCCCTTCGAATTTCTGTTGGTCCCGACCGTAGCGGCGATCGGAATCTCGCTGAAGACCGACGCGATCTACGGCGCGCTGTGGTGCTATCCCGGCGTGCTTATGTGCTACTTCGTGTTGCCGCGCCGATGGGCCATTGCCGGCAGCCTGGGGCTTTTAGCCGTCGCCGCGCCCTTGGTGCTGATGTCGCTGGGCCAGGACATCGCGCTGCGCTTTGTGGTGTCGCTGGCGCTGACCATTGTTGTCATCTACATCATCACCGACGTGATCCGCGAACTGCAGGACGAACTGCTCAGCCAGGCCATCACCGATCCCCTCACCGGCGCCTACAACCGCCGCCAGATGGAATTCACGCTGGACGAAGCCCTTGAGCGGCACAAGCGCACGAGCGCCCCCGCCTCGGTGCTGCTGATCGACATCGATCATTTCAAAAAAATAAATGATGACCTCGGTCACGATGCCGGCGACCGCGTCCTCAAGGCTCTGGTACTCCTGATCAAGAACCGCTCGCGCAAACTGGACCGCCTGTTCCGCATGGGCGGCGAGGAATTCCTGCTGCTTCTGCCCGACACGCCGGCCGCGGCGGCCATGGTTCAGGCCGAGAACCTGCGGGGCCGTATCGCCGAAGGCAACCTGCTCAAGAACCGCCGGGTCACGGTCAGCATCGGCGTCGCCGATATTCAGCGCGATCTGACTCATGAAAGCTGGGTCAAGATGGCCGACACCGCGCTCTATCAGGCCAAGGAGACCGGACGCAATCGTGTGATCCGCGCCGACGCTGCGGCGCTTGTCGCCGACCCCGCCGAGGCAGATGGGCGCCGCGCCCGCCAGCGCCAGAAATAGCTACCTTAAAATCCGCGCGTGATAGCGCATGTGGTCGGCTATAAAGCTGGCGATGAAATAATAGGAGTGGTCGTAGCCCTCCTGCATCCGCAAATCGAGCGCGATGCCCGCCTTGGCGCAAGCCGCGCGGAGGAGTTCAGGCTTCAGCTGGCTTTCCAGAAACTGATCGGCAGCGCCCTGATCCACTAGGATCTGGGGCACACGCGCGCCGTCGTTGATCAAAGCGCAGGCGTCATGGCTACGCCAGCGCGCGTGATCCGCGCCCAAATAAGCCGAGAACGCTTTCTGTCCCCAAGGGCATTGACTGGGCGCCGCAATCGGCGCGAAGGCTGAAACCGAGGCGTATTGATTGGGATAGCGCAGCGCCAAGGTCAGCGCGCCGTGACCGCCCATGGAGTGCCCGAAGATTCCCTGGCGCGCGGTGTCGGCGGGAAGGCGGGCACCCACCAACGCCTGCAACTCCGTGGCGATCCAGGATTCCATTTGAAAATGCGCGGCCCACGGCGCTTCGCTGGCATCGAGATAAAATCCCGCTCCCTGCCCCAAGTCATAGGCCGCATCGTCGGCCACAGCCTCGCCACGCGGCGAGGTATCGGGCACCACCAGCATTAATCCTAATTCGGCGGCCAGACGCTGCGCGCCGGCCTTCTCGGTGAAATTGGCTTCGGTGCAAGTGAGCCCTGAAAGAAACCATAGCACCGGCACTTTGCCGGTTTCCGCAGCGGGGGGAAGATAAACGCCGAACCGCATCGGCGTGTTCGTGCTGCTGCTGCTGTCGTGGCGACAGACCAGTTGCTCGCCGCCGAAGCTGCGGACGCGCGAGATGATCTCCATCAGTACACGGTCATCAATAAACAATCACGGAGCGGATCGACTTGCCTTCGTGCATCAAATCAAAAGCATGATTGATCTGCTCTAAGGGCATGGTGTGGGTAATCAGGCTGTCGATCTCGATCTTGCCTTCCATATACCAGTCCACGATTTTGGGCACGTCGGTGCGGCCGCGCGCGCCGCCGAAGGCCGAACCTTTCCACACCCGCCCCGTCACCAACTGGAAGGGCCGCGTCGCGACTTCCTTGCCGGCTTCGGCGACACCGATGATGATGCTCTCGCCCCAGCCGCGATGGCAGCATTCCAGCGCCTGGCGCATGACCTCGGTGTTGCCGGTGCATTCGAAGGAGAAATCCGCGCCGCCGCCGGTGGCGTCGACGACAGCCTGCACGACTTTGGAGGCGCCGACGTCCTTGGGATTGATGAAGTCCGTCATGCCGAAACGTTTCGCCGCTTCGGCTTTGGCCGGGTTGATGTCGATGCCGATGATCTTGTCGGCGCCGACCATGCGGGCACCCTGAATCACATTCAGTCCGATACCACCCAAGCCGAACACCGCGACGTTGGCGCCGGGCCAAACCTTGGCCGTGTTGATGACCGCGCCGATGCCGGTGGTGACGCCGCAGCCGATGTAGCAAATTTTGTCGAAAGGCGCGTCGGCGCGCACTTTGGCCACGGCGATCTCAGGCAGGACCGTGAAATTCGAAAACGTCGAGCAGCCCATATAGTGGAAGATTTGATTTTTCTTGCCGCCCATTTGTCTGGCGGACTCGCAGGAAAAGCGGCTGGTGCTGTCGGGCATTAAGCCCTGGCCTTGTGTGGCGCGGATAGCGGTGCAGAGGTTACTGCGCCGCGACAGGCATGTCTTGCACTGGCGGCATTCCGGCGTGTAAAGCGGAATGACGTGGTCGCCCACCTTTACGCTGGTCACACCCGCGCCCACCTCGCGCACGATGCCGGCACCTTCATGGCCCAGGATCGCCGGGAATTTGCCCTCCGAGTCCAGGCCCGAGAGGGTGTAGGCGTCGGTATGGCAAACGCCCGTGGCCTTGACCTCGATCAGCACCTCGCCCGCGCGCGGGCCTTCGATGGTGATGGTTTCGATGCTGAGAGGCTTGCCGGCCTCCCAGGCCACCGCGGCCCGCGACTTGATCATTCTAAAACTCCGAAGGGTTCATATCGGCGGCGAGTATATCGGCGGCTAGGCCGTGAAAGCCAGAACAAGCCCCCAAACCGCCAGCACCGCCAAGAGCACGAAGGTGCCGCCGGCGCCGCCGACGCGAAACACGTTGGGCGCCCGGCGCGGAACGCCGAACACATGCATAACACGCACCAGGATCAATAGGCCGCCGATAACCGTGAGCGCGATGGGATTGACGTTGGAGGTCTCCAGCAAGCCCATCAAAATCAAAGCCAGCGGCACGTATTCGATAAAGTTGCCGTGAATTCTGACCCGCGCCTGCATATCCGGATTGCCGCCATCGCCGAGCGAAATGCGGTAATGGGTCCGCCCGCGCACAACGCGGACGGCCAGGGCCAGATAGAATAGGGTCATGATGCATGCGGTTATCAGCGTGACCGGTAGCGGCAATGGCGATGGCATGGCTCCCTCCCTTACTTTGGACCGCTAGCCTGATCCCGTCCAGCATCCCAATCAAGGCCTATCAGACTTGCAAAGTTGCAATCCTTTTTGCGGTGCCATAACGCGCGATATCTGCCATGACAGAAGCCGAAATACGGGATATTTCAGAACAGTCTCAATAGCCGCGGCGCCCAAAGTCAAATGACGTCCGAACTTCCTCCCGCCAAGCGCGGCCTTGTGTTGGCGGCCTGCCTCGCGGCCCTGTTCACGGCCGCCGTCGAGGGCACCATCGTCGCGACGGCCATGCCGACCATCGCCGCTGATCTCGGCGGGTTCTCGCTTCTGGCCTGGGTTTTCGCCGCCTATATGCTCACCCAGGCGGTCACCATACCGATCTATGGCCGCATGGCCGATCTCTACGGCCGCAAACGCGTGCTGTTTGTGGGCTTGGGAATCTTTCTGGTCGGCTGCGTGCTGTGCGGTTTCGCGCCTTCCATGCTCATGCTGGTGGTCTTCCGCGCCCTTCAGGGCATCGGCGCCGGCGCGGTCATGCCGGTCACGCTGACCATCGTCGGCGATGCCTATCCGGCCCTGGAGCGGGTGCGCGTGCAGCCCATTATCGCCAGCGTCTTCGCCAGTTCGTCGATTGTCGGGCCGGCGCTCGGGGCGTTCATTGTTCAGCACATCGGCTGGCAGTTGATCTTCTGGTTCAACATTCCCATCGGGCTGATCGCCATCGTCATGCTGGCGCGGTTCTATAAGGAAACGCCGCGCGTCGTGAAACATGCGCTCGATATCACCGGTGCGCTGCTTCTGATGATTTCGATCACCTGCATCCTCATCGCCATGCTGCAAGCCGACAAACTCGGCTGGTGGACGCTGCCGCTCACGGCCGCGGCCGTGCTGATCTTTCTCCTGTTCCTGCGTGTCGAGAAACGCTCGCCCGAACCGCTTCTGCCGTCACTACTCTGGCGCGACCGCACCTTATTTGCCTGCAACGTCGGCAGCTTCGGCATCGGCGGCGCACTCATGGGTGTCAGCGCCTTTTTGCCGACTTATCTGCAGACCGTCATGGGAAGCAGCGTGCTGGAATCGGGGATCGCGCTATCCATCATGTCCGTCAGCTGGCCGCTGGCCGCAATGCTCGGCTCCCGCATCATCATGGTCCGCACCACCTACCGCACATGCGCCCTTACCGGCGGCACCATTCTCGTGACCGGCGGCTTGGCCATAGCTGTGCTGGCGGCCCTGCCGATTGAGGCCACCGCGCATCTATTATGGGGCTGGTGGCCGACGGCCGCGGCCTTCCTGGTCGGCGCCGGCATGGGCATGGAAAACGTCGCGCAGCATATCTCCATGCAGGAAGCTGCCGGCGTTCACCTCGGCATCGCCACGGCGTCGCAACAGTTCATGCGCCAGCTTGGCGGGTCCTTTGGGACGGCGATCATGGGCGCGGTGCTCAATCTTAGTCTGGCCACGACTTTGCCCGGCGTGCGCGACCCGGTGGAAACGATGCTCGATCCCACCTTGCGCGCAAAACTTCCCGCACCGGAATTACACACCATAAGCGCCGGTGTAACCGACTCCCTGTCGAATGTGTTTTGGGTCACCTTGATATTCGCGCTGATTGCCGCCGCCACCGCCTGGCTTGTGCCCTACGTCAAGCCAGGTAAGCTTCGCGAACATCTCGCGATTGATTAACGTGGCGTGGTTCCGGCACGGCCTTGCGAGTAGTGCTGAATCCCCTCGGGCAATCCCAGCCATGGGTGATGCGTCTGCTCCCACACCGAGCGCATGGGCGCCGGGAAAGTAGGATCAGCGAAACAGCCAACGGCGATGCCGACGACATTCGGCTTCAATTCGGCAACCCAGAAAACGCTGGTGCCGCAGTGCGGACAAAAACTCTGCTCGAATTTTTTGCCTGAGGCGGTACCCCGCATAAAGTTTTTGCGCTCTCCCGTGATTCGCACCCGGTTTTCGGGATAGTACGCGCCGACCCCAATCACCGATCCCGTGCGGCGCTGGCAATCGACGCAATGGCAGGCCACGACTGCTTCGGGTTCGCCGTCGACTTCAGCCCTGAGGGCACCGCAGTTGCAGTGTGCGACCTTACTCATACCGCCATTCTCCACTTTCCAAAATAAACCTTAAGTGTATTCTCGAAGCCCGCCTTAAACCTCTGGTATCAGTCTCAACATGGCCGCGAAACCTATGCCCTGCCTGCTGGTCGTTGAAGACGAACCGGCGGTCCGCGACTTGATTGTCGCTTTCCTCAAGGCCGGTGGGCATCAAAAGGTCGTGACCGCCGGCAACGCCGAAGAGGCGCTGTTTTACGTCTTCAAAGACGCCGGATTGAATATCCAGCTGGCCGTAGTCGACCTGGTGCTGCCCAACGCCAGCGGGCTCGCCCTCATCCGCAAAATCAGGAACTCCAAATCGGCCCGTTTTAAGAACCTGCCGGTGGTGGTGCTGACGGGCCGTACCGATACAGATACTTATAAAGCGGCAGCGCGGCGCGGTATTCAAGGCTATCTGATGAAGCCGGTGTCGCCGGGCCTCTTGGTCGAAACCGTTAACAATGTCATGTCGGCCCGCGGTATGGTAATACCCACACCGCTTAAGCCTCTGCCGGGAAAGGCCGGCGACAAGCTGGCCTTGGCCTCGGATGTACCCGCGCCGCCAAGCCTCGATGTGCCGCCATCTTGAAATGCATAGCTGGTTTGCAGCAACCGCCGAGCCCTATAAAGTGTTTGTGTTTGGTATGCGGACCTCAACGGACCGCACACGATAGAGGAAATCCACATGAGTGCGCCTGAAGCCAAAGACCCCGGCAAGGAACCGTCCAAGAGTGCGGTGCCGCCGGTCATAGTCAAAAAAGCGAAATCCGGCGGCGATGACGAAGGCGACGACAAGCCCAGCGGCGAAGGCGTTCAGCTTAAGCAGAAATTTTTGCCGACCGGCCTGTCACGCGCGATTGTTCTCGCGGCCGTTCTCGCCAGCCTCGCTTTTGTAGCCGGCGATTTGTTCGCCAACCGCTACAATCTGGTGCCGGCCCCCAATTCGACCAACGGTTTCATGTACCGCATCGATCACCTCACCGGCGCCGTGCAGTTCTGCGGACCGCAAGGTTGCTCGGATCTTCCAAAGGCGCAAGAGAAATAGCGCCTACGCTTTTTCCAGCTCGCGCTTCAGCGCCGCCAGTTCCTCATCGACCGTACGCATGTCCTGGGCGAACTGCGCGTCGCTGTAAGCCGGCGGCCGGGTGAAGGTCATCATCACCACAGCGCCACCGCCAATGGGCAGAACGCGCCCCGGAATCGAAACTTCGGCGCCGTCGCTCAGACTCACGACGTGATCGAACACACCCGATGACGCGTCGGTTCTGATGATGAGGCACGCCGGGCCGCCGATGGTATCAACGTCCCAGCTGTCATTCTTGCCGGCGCGCACCGCCTTGAAGGTGTGCCCGGCCCACTTCGGCCAATTGCGCGCATCCTTCAGATAGGCAAGAACCTTCTCGGGCGGCTGGGCCACCGATACGGTTTTGGTGGCATTCTGCTGAAGCGCATCGACGATGCGCCGCGTAACGTTGTCGCCGGGCTGGTAGTTTTCGCGGATGTCATAGCGCACCAGGGCGTCGTCGACGCTCTTCGACGTCAGGCCGCGCCAGAACCCCAGCGCTTCCTCCCACTTGTCGAAGGGCCCGTAGACTTCCAGCTCTTTGCCGGATTGCATGGTGGTGAAGGATGAATTGGCGTATTCACCGCCGATGACCCAATAGCTTTTGCCCGAGATCTCGTCCTCGGACTTCAGGAAATAGCGCACCATGGCATTGTCGACGGTTTTGCCGGTCAGCTCGCGCCAGCGCACCTTGGCGTCGCGCTCGTTGAAGGGGCCGTAAACCTCCGGCTTGGCGCCGGCCGCGGGAATCGTGAACGAAGTATCGGCGTATTCGCCGCCGACCACATAGTAACTCGCCATAACCACCTTAACTCCAGAACAGTTCCAAGCCCGGAAGATACAACAGCTTAGCCGCCCAAGGGAGCATGATTGATCTTCATCCTGAGATGCCTATGGTAGGGGTATGAATACGCCCAAAAACACCCCCGTCCATATCATCGGCGGCGGCCTGGCCGGAAGCGAGGCCGCCTGGCAGCTGGCTCAGGCCGGCGTGCCAGCGGTGATCCACGAAATGCGGCCCGTGAGGACCACCGAAGCCCACAAAACCGCCGGTCTGGCGGAATTGGTGTGCTCCAATTCCTTCCGCTCCGATGACGCCGACTATAATGCCGTCGGGCTGCTGCATGCCGAAATGCGCCGCGCGAGGTCGCTGATACTTGCTCAGGCTGATATCCACCGGGTTCCGGCGGGCTCGGCCCTGGCCGTGGACCGCGACGGATTTTCGGCCGGCGTTGAAAAAGCCCTTTCCGGTCACCCGCTGATTTCCATCGACCGCGCCGAAGTGGCCGGGCTCCCGCCGGAGACCTGGGATTCGGTGATTGTCGCCACGGGCCCCCTCACCTCACCGGCTTTGAGCGAAGCCGTGCGCGGCCTGACCGGCCAGGATTCGCTGGCCTTCTTCGACGCCATTGCGCCCATCGTCCACCGCGAGTCCATCAATATGGATATAGCCTGGTTCCAATCGCGCTACGATAAAGGCGCGGACGTGGAAGGCGGCGGCGCTGACTATATCAACTGCCCCATGGACAAGGCGCAATACGAAGCCTTCATTCATGCGCTGCGCGCCGCCGAAAAAACCGAATTCAAAGATTGGGAAAAGGACACGCCTTACTTCGAAGGCTGCCTGCCCATCGAAGTCATGGCCGAGCGCGGTATTGAGACTCTCGCCCACGGTCCCATGAAGCCGGTCGGCCTCCGCGATCCCCGCAGCGGGCACAGGCCCCATGCCGTGGTACAACTGCGCCAGGACAACGCCCTGGGCACGCTGTTCAACATGGTCGGCTTTCAGACCAAGCTGAAACACGGCGAGCAGGCCCGCGTCTTTCGCATGATCCCCGGCCTTGAAGGCGCCGAGTTCGCGCGCCTCGGCGGCATCCACCGCAACACCTTTATCAATGCGCCGAAGCTGCTGGACACGACCTTGCGGCTCAAAGCCATGCCGCGCTTGCGCTTCGCCGGACAGATCACCGGCTGCGAGGGTTATGTCGAAAGCGCCGCCGTTGGCTTGCTGGCTGGGCGTTTTGCCGCCGCCGAACGGCGCGGCGCAGCGCTGACTTTGCCGCCCGTCACCACCGCCATGGGCGCGATCCTCGGCCATATTACCGGCGGCGCCGATGCGACCACGTTTCAGCCGATGAATGTGAACTTCGGGCTATTTCCTGAGATCGATGCGCGCGATCCAAAAGGTCGTCCCATCAAGGGCCGCGACCGCAAGAAAGCATTGGCGGAACGGGCGCTGGCCGACATGGACCGCTGGCTCGGTCTCACGTCTCTCGCAGCCGAATAGTTTTAGTAAACGCCGCGCCAGGCATTCCAGGTGAGCCGTATCACGGCCGGCCGCTGCAGCGCATGGCGAGGATCAAAGACATCGTACTTCCGGCGCGCGAGACCCTTAAGATAGGCATCAGCCAGCGTTGCCGGCAGAAGTGCGGGTAGCACGCGCGGATCGATGTCTTTCCGGTACGAGCGGGCTTGGTTGAGATGGATCTCTGCCATGCGCGCGATCTTCTTAATCACAACGCCAATTTTCGCTGCATTGCTTTGATCCTGCAAATCGTGAGCGCTCAGACTTTCCCCCTCTAGAAGATCCTGGGGCAGCAGAAAGCGGTTGGCGCGGGCGTGAAACAGCACCGCCCGCAAAAGGCCCGTCAAGGCCCAGGCGATTCCCACATGACGGCCTGCCGCTTTGCTCGCCCCGTCATGTACGCCAAGCGCTTCCCGAACCAACGCCGTAAGGCTGGCTGACGTCCCATCCGCATAGGCCTCTAGCGCATAGACATCGGCGGGCTGCTCATCGGCCAAGTCGCGGGCACGGGCATCCAGCAGCGTCTCGAAATAAGCACGCGACAAATTGTGCGCGCGGATTGCCGCCACAAGCGCTTCGACCACCGGATTGCCTTGGGGCACTTTGTTTCCCTGTGGGCCGCCGTCATAGATCGCCGTGATGACGTCGTGCCACCATTGCAGCTTCATCTGGCCGATGATGTTTTCTGAAACACTTTCACGAACCCGCGCCACTTCGATGTTGAAGGCATAGAGCGCCATGACCCCATCCCGCGCGGGCATGGGCGCAAAGACCGCCGTCAGAAAGCGATCATGATCGTCCTTTCTGACGAGATCACTGATGTATTGCGTATGTGGCGGCATCGGTGCGAGGCTATCCTTTAACATTATGACTTTATAGACGTTTTCTCTCCCGAGAGCGATTGTGCCGGATGCAGAATGGAGTAACATGGCCCCCGGTTAAAGCGGCGGTCGGGGATGATCGCCGCCAAGCTTCTTGAAGGGGGTTGCCCATGAGCGCCATTCTAACATCACTTCGCAATACCGTTATCACCGGCGTCGTTCTGGCCCTGGCCTTGTTTATCCTGATCGGCCACGACCATACGTCTTATGATTTACCCTTCTGGGCCTTTGTCTTCCGTTTCCTCCATATCGCCAGCGGCGTCATGTGGATTGGCCTCTTGTGGTATTTCAACTTCGTCCAGATTCCCAGCATGCCAAAGATCCCCGACGAGCAGAAGCCGGCCATCGGCAAGGTCATCGCGCCCACAGCCCTGTTCTGGTTCCGCTGGGGCGCCATGTCGACTCTCATTACGGGTTTAGTGCTCGCGCACCTCAATGGCTACATGGTCGATGCTCTGCTCTTGGGCACGCAGACCGGCCAAGCCACCTTCATCGGTGTCGGCATGTGGCTCGCCATCATCATGTGGTTCAATGTCTGGTTTGTGATCTGGCCCAACCAGAAAAAGGCGCTGGGCATCGTTCAGGTCGAGCCTGACGTCAAAGCCAAAGCGGCCCGCACCGCCATGCTGTTCTCACGCACCAATACCGTGTTGTCGGTGCCGATGCTGCTGTGCATGGCCGCCCAGTCGCACCTCGGCTAATTCAAGCCGGCAGGCGTTAAATTGAAACGGGAGCCTCGGGGCTCCCGTTTTTTTTAGATCGCGATCAGGGCAGCCACGACCGCTCGCCCCTCGCCCGTCAGAACGTTGAATGTTCGGCAGGCCGCCTTTGTGTCCATGGGATCGACCGTCAGCCCGGCATCCTTTAGAGCTATGCGGATTTCGGGCGGCAAGGGCTGCATCTGACTTCCGCAGCCCAGCAAACAGACATCGATTGTCTTCGCCAGAGCGATGAGCGGCTGAAAGTCCGCGAGGCTGATCGCATCAAGGGACGTGACGTTCCACGGCGTCACATCGGAGGATGTGACGATGAGCGAGCCTTGAAACTTTACATTTGAAACCGAAAAGCCGCCGCCGCCATAACGCTGGATGACTTTGCGGTCAGTGGCGGAATGGCGCGTTAGCTTCAAGAATTGCTATTCCGCGGGCTTGGCCGAAGGCACGCCGCCAAAGACATCGTCGCGGCGCAAGTCGAGATAGAGCAGCACCGGCATGCCGACGCGGATGCTCGAGAAGGTGCCGACGAACAGGCCCCACAGCATGGCGATGCTGAACCCGAACAGGGTCTCGCCGCCGAACACCAGCAGGGCGATCACCGTCAGGAACACCGTGAACACGGTTAGCAGGGTTCGCGGCAGCACGCGGTTGACCGAGAGATTGAGCAAGTCGGGCAGCGGCATCTTCTTGTACTTACGCAGCATCTCGCGCACGCGATCATAGACGACGATGGAATCGTTGACCGAATACCCGGCGATGGTCAGCACGGCGGCGACGGTGGTCAGGTCGAAGTTCATCTGGAACAGCGAAAAAACTCCCAGCGTCGTGATGACGTCGCTGCACAGCGCAAGACAGGTGCCCAGCGCGAACTGCCACTCGAAACGGAACCAGACGTAAACCGCGATGGTGATGACCGCCAAAGCCACCGCCAGCGCGCCGCTGATGACCAGCTCGGCGCCGACCTTGGGGCCGACCACTTCGGTGCGGCGGATTTCGTAGCCCGCACCCAGGTTTTCTTGAATCTTTTTCAAGGCAACGTTCTGCGCCGCGTCGCCGCCAGCCTGCTGCGGCACACGAATGGTGATATCCTTGCCGGTATCGCCGAAGTTAATGATGTTGATTTCGCCCAAGCCCAGGCCGTTGAGCTCACCGCGCAGCTTGCCGACGTCGACCACCTGCTCGGCGCGGGCTTCCATCAGGATGCCGCCGGCGAAGTCGATGCCGAGGTTGAACCCGCGCGTGGCAATCGAGCCGATGGAAACCACGATCAGGATCGCGGTCAGCACGTACCAGATGAAGCGTGTGCCGACGACATCCCAACGGAATTCGTGGGGCATATACCGAAGAATGGGTTGCATGGATTTCTCCGGTCCTAAACAGGCAACGCTGTACGCTTGGCGGCGCGGTACCACATCCAGACCTGCATGCGGGTGATCATGACCGCCGAGAACATCGAGGTGGCGATGCCCACAGCCAGCGTCACCGCAAAGCCTTTGATCGGGCCGCTGCCAAGGAAATACAGGATCGACGCGGCCAGGAAGGTGGTGAGGTTGGAGTCAAAAATCGTCGCGAAGGCATTCTGAAATCCCGAGGTCAGCGCGTTCAGCAGCGTGCGCCCGGAATTGAACTCTTCCCGCATACGTTCATAGATCAGCACGTTGGCATCGACCGCGATGCCCAGCGACAGCACCACGCCGGCGATACCGGGCAAGGTCAACGTGCCGCCGACGAGACTTAAGAATGCGAACAGTGTCAGCATGTGGAACAGCTGGCCGAACACCGCGAAAATTCCGAAGGTGTGATAGGCGATGATCATGAACACCACCACCAGCCCGCCGCCGACAATCGCCGCCGTGGCGCCCTCTTTGATGGAATCGGCGCCGAGGCCCGGGCCGATCGAGCGCTCTTCGATGACGTTGAGCGGCGCGGGCAGCGCGCCGGCGCGGAGCAGCAGTGCGAGGTCCTTGGCCTTTTCGGTGGTAAAGCCGCCGCGAATGATGCCGCTGCCGCCGACGATGGGGCTTTCCAGCACCGGCGCGCTAATGACTTTATTGTCCAATACGATCGCGAGACGCTGGCCGACGTTGGCCGAGGTCACCTGGCCGAAGCGTCTGCCGCCGGCGGTATCGAAACGGAAGCTGACCACCGGCTGACCGTCCTGGAACGACGGCTGTGAATCCACCAGGCGTTCGCCGCTGACTTCGACCCTACGGCGCACGACATACATTTGACCAGCCGCATCGCCGGAGCCTTCCAACAGCATGGCGCCCGGCGGCACGTCCCGCGGATTGGTCGATATGGCATTGGGTTCCAGGATGTGAAAATTCATTTTGGCGGTTTGGCCAAGCAAATTCTTCACGCGTTCTGGATTCGCCAAACCCGGCAGCTCGACGATGATGCGGTCGGCGCCCTGTTTCTGGATCGACGGCTCGCTGGTGCCGAATTCATCGATGCGGCGGCGCACGATTTCAATCGACTGGCTGACGGCGGAAATCTCCCGCTCGCGTTTCACGCGGTCGGGAATCACAATGCGGACATTATCGTCGCCTTGATTGGTGATCTCCATGCCAGCGACGACTTTGGCGATGGCGACGCGCGCGGCGTCCCGGTCCTTGGCGTCGTTGACGGTCACGAACACGCCCTCCTGCGAGGAGCGTATATTGCGGTAGGCGATCTTGGCGTCGCGCAAGGCCGCGCGCGAGGTTTCTTCCACGTCGGCCAACTGCTCCTTACCGACGGCGGAGGTATCGACCTCCAGCAGCAGGTATGAACCGCCGCGCAGGTCGAGACCCAGGTTCAT
Organism: Fidelibacterota bacterium; assembly: GCA_947475295.1. Classification (GTDB taxonomy): domain Bacteria; phylum Pseudomonadota; class Alphaproteobacteria; order Rhodospirillales; family Rhodospirillaceae; genus SHVO01. Next base: position 66,071 of record CANJLF010000014.1, on the reverse strand, counting down.
GGGCTGCCACCACTGCGGAAAACGCGACACCACTGACGACGGCAGCATGTTGGGCAGCGAGAAGAAGATCGACGCCAATATGACGGCGAAGACCATAGCGATTTTGGTGTTGCTGAACTGCAGCATGGCGCGCGTTTAATCCTTATGCGCGGACCGGAGGGACCAAAGGCGCCCGCTCCTAGAATCCACATTAGGCCGGTTTGTCGTCGTTTCCAGCTTTCTCGCCAGATTTCTCGGCTGCCACCGGCTCGGTCTTGCTGATGACGCTGGACACCATGTCGCGCATCACCCGCACCCGGACGTTTTCGGCGATCTCAATCGTCAATTCCTTGTCGTCATTGACCTTGGTCACCAGGCCGATGATGCCGCCGTTGGTGACAACCCGGTCGCCCCGCCGCACCGCCTCAAGCATGGCGCGATGGTCCTTGAGTTTTTTCTGCTGCGGACGAATCAAGAGAAAGTAGAAAACGACGAAAATCAGAACCAGCGGAACGAACTGAACAAAACTCGCGGGCACTGCACCGGCATCCTGGGCATAGGCCGGGGAAATCCACATCCGCGAACTCCTTATAATATAGACTTAGGCGGGCCTTTTGGGGGCCCGTAAAGGGCGGACTATACCCAGCCGGTGGCGTCTTGCAAATGTTATCACCCCTGCCCCAAACGCCCCTGTTACCTAAGGGCGCCAGGGCCGTTTCGCAAGGTGGGGCAATCTGTTAGCTTCGCGGCCCAACAGACGCCCAATAGACATCAAGTCATGGCAAAAAAGACCCCACCCAAGGCCCGCTCCAAAGCCGCCCCAAAGGCCCACCCGCTGGCGCCGCTGTTACAGCGGATCGCTACCGCCCTGGAGCGTGGGGCCCCGGCCCCCGGCGGCGCGGTCGATGTCTCCGGCGCGGATGCCTTTGTCTGGCACGCGGAAAGCGGAGAACTGGCACCCGTAAAAACCGTCAGCCGCGTGCCTTTGCGGCTGCTGAAAGGCATCGAACGCCAGGCCGAACTGCTGCTGGCCAACACCCAGCAGCACGCCGATGGCTACCCCGCCAATAACGCGCTGCTGTGGGGCGCACGCGGCGCCGGCAAAAGCTCGCTGGTCAAGGCGGTCCAGGCGGCGGTCAACGAAAAGCGCAAAGGCGCGGCCCGCATTGCATTGGTGGAAATCCACCGCGAGGATATCCAGAGCTTGCCGCGGCTTTTGACCCGCCTGCGCGAGACGCCCCGCCGCTGCATCCTGTTCTGCGACGATCTGTCGTTTGAAGGCGAAGACCAAAGCTACAAGGCTTTGAAGTCGGTCCTGGAGGGTGGCCTGGAGGGGCGCCCCGCCAATGTCGTGTTCTACGCCACCTCCAACCGCCGGCACATGCTGGCGCGCAGCATGATCGAAAACGAACGCGCCACGGCTATCCATGACAGCGAAGCGGTCGAGGAAAAGGTCTCATTGTCCGATCGCTTCGGCCTCTGGCTGGGATTCCACAATCTCGACCAGGATACCTTCCTCGCGATCGTCTCGAGCTATGCCGCCGCTTTCAAACTGCCGATCAAGGGCGAGGATTTGCGTGCCCGCGCCATCGAATGGTCGATGACGCGCGGTGCGCGCTCGGGCCGCGTCGCTTGGCAATTGATTCAAGCCATCGCCGGCGAGATGAAGATCAAGGTCGATTTAGAAAAGGCATAGCCTGTCGCATTTCTTTGGGAGGATCTAATGCGGGTATTTAGCAATCTTGCATTCTTAGTGTTCCTCGTCGCACTCATCTGCGGCAAAAGCGCCGAGGCCGCGAACCCGGACGCTCGCGAAATACTACGCACAATCTTCACTGCAGACATTGAATCTGTACTTGCGCTCTCCGCCGCTCCAGAGCATTTGCGCAGCCAAGCAACGATTTTCGTCTATGGTACGTCTGGATATGCGAAATATCGTGATGGCACTAACGGCATTACGTGCCTACTTAACCGCGATGGATTTTTCTATGGCTCGTCCGCCTTTAAACCTACGTGCTGGGACTCAGAAGGCGCCACAAGTTACGTACCCGTGATGTTGGAAGTCGGCCGACTCTTGGCAGACGGCAAAGACACAAATTCGATCAAGGCCGAAATTGATGCGGGATTTCGGACTGGACGATTCCACCGCCCTAAACGGACGGGCATCGCGTATATGCTGACTGGTGACGTTAATCTCGATATCAAATCAGGCAAAGTCCTTCAGAACGCGTTTCCAGGCCACTATATGATCTACGCGCCAGGTGTTAGCGGCACTGACATCGGCTATTCGGCTGAAGCTGCTAAGCAAGATGGGAGTCTGCCTTTTATTTTCGCGGGCGGAGCAGGAGGAAGCGAACTCGCGTACCTAATCGCCGTCCCACATCACTAAAAAAATTGCGTGCTCGCTTCATGCGCGCGAAAACTACTTCTCCAGGTATTCGGTCGGATCGATTGCCTGAGTACCTTTGCGCACTTCGAAATGAAGCTGCGGTGAATCGACGTTGCCGGTTTTGCCGACCGCGGCGATGACCTGGCCTTGCTTGACTTCGTCGCCGCGCTTAACCAGCAGCTTGTCGTTGTGAGCGTAGGCCGTCGTCCAGCCGTCGGCGTGCTTCACCAGCAGCAAATTGCCAAAACCCTTCAGCTCGTTGCCGGCATAGGCCACGACGCCGTTGTCGGCCGCGTGCACTTGGGTGCCGGCCGGGGCCGCGATATTGATGCCGTCGTTGTGCAGGCCTTTGCCGGCGGCGCCGAAGCCCGCGATGACTTTGCCGCGCAAGGGCCAGGAGAATCGCGCCGAGACTCGTGCCGGCGGTTCCTTCAATGGCTGCGGCGGCAGCGCGATGGCCACTTCCGGTTCGGCCGGCGCCGCAACCGGCGGCACCTCGGCAGGCGCGGCACTCGGCGCAACATTGGGCGCGACGGCGGGCACATCAGCCGCAACCGGCGCCGAGGCGGGCGGTGTCGGTAACTCGAGCGTCGGTGTTCCCGGCGGCGGCGGCAGGTCGTCGGTCAGGATGGCGCTGCGCGGCACGCGCGCCGCGGATTCCGGCGGCGGCGGTTCGGGCAAATCGCTGGCGATCACCACCGGAGCGGCAGCAATGGTGAAAGGATCGGGAATCCACAGCTCCTGGCCGACCCTGATCAGGTAAGGCGGCGCGAGGTCGTTGGCCGAGGCGATCAGCCGCATCTCGACGTTATAGGTCACTGCCAACTGCGAGAGCGTGTCGCCCTTGACGACGGTGTGGGTGCGCGTCGGATCGAGAATCAGCGTTTGCCCCGGCGTCAGGTTATAGGGCGAGGTCAGGCCATTGCGGGCGATGATGACTTTGCTGGGCACGTCGTAGCGCCGCGCGAGCAAAAATACCGTATCGCCAGCTTCCACGGTGATGCTGCGGCTCTTGTCCGAATCCCACAGGAAACCGCCCCTGTAACCCGGCGGCGGATTGAACGGGGGCGCGCAGGCTGTCAGCGCGCCGCACATCAGCACGAATGCCGCAAATTTTAAAAAAGGCCCACGCTGCGTTTTCATCTCGGCTGCTCCGGCGGCACGCCCTGCACCAGCGGCACAAAGCGCACCGGAAACATGCGCTCGCTTGTAAACTGCTTGCCGTCCTTGCGCACGCGAATCACTTCCTGATGCACTCCCGCCACATCGCCCACGGGCAGCACCATAATGCCGCCCTCGTCGGACAATTGCGCCACCAAATCCGGCGGCACGATACGCGCCGCGGCCGTGACCAAAATGCGGTCGAACGGCGCCTGCGCGGGCCAACCCTTATATCCGTCGCCCACCATTGTGGTGATATTATGGAGGTTTAGGGCCCGGAAGCGCTGTTCGGCATCGGCCAGCAAATCGCGATGTCGCTCAATGGTGTAAACCCGGCGCACAAGTTTGGACAGAATCGCGGTCTGGTAGCCGGAGCCGGTGCCGACTTCCAGCACTTTGTGGCGGTCGGTGGATTCTAAGGCTTGCGTCATCAAGCCCACCACCAGCGGCTGACTGATGGTCTGTCCACAATTGATGGGCAGCGCCTGGTTGGCATAGGCTTGGTCGAGAAAGGCTTCCTCGACAAATGCCTCGCGCGGCACGCGTTCGATCGCCGCCAGCACGCGCGTATCATTGACCCCGGCATTGCGCAGGTCCATGACCAGGCGGATCTTGCGGCTTTCAGTGCTCACCGCGCCCCCTTCTCATGGATGAGCCCCTTCACGGCGCCGGAAAGACTTTGCCCAGGGCCGCCAGCGTCGGCGCATGGGTCAGGTCCACATTGAGCGGTGTCACGGAAATGAAGCCGTCAGCGGCGGCCTTGAGGTCAGTGCCGTCCCGCGAAGTATCGGACATGCGCCGGTTGCCGATCCACAAATAGGGCCGCCCGCGCGGATCGTGACGCAGCAAGAGGTCGTCGCCGACCTTGTGCTTGCCTTGGGTGGTCGGAAGAACGCCCTTCACATCGCCGATGGCGCGGTCTGGGAAATTGACGTTGATGAGGACGTTCTTGCCCCAGCCCACGGCACACACTTTGCGGATCACGTCGGCGGCAAAATGTTCGGCCGCATCCCAGCGGATGGCCTCGCCGTCGTTCCAAACCTGCGACATGGCAATGGACGGCACGCCCAGCAGGACGCCTTCCATGGCGGCGGCGACGGTGCCCGAATAATGTACGTCCTCACCCAGGTTGCCGCCGTGATTGATGCCCGAGAGCACCAGGTCCGGCGGATTTTCCTTCATGATGTGATTGATGGCCACCATAACGCAGTCCGTGGGCGTTCCGCTCACGCTATAACGGCGGTCGGAGATTTTCACGGGCCGCAGCGGTTCATGTATGGTCAGTGAGTGCCCCGCGCCGCTGCGCTCTACCGTAGGCGCTACGACCCATACGTCGTCGGTGAGCGTACGGGCGATACGTTCGAGCAGCTCCAGGCCCGCGGCAGAGATACCATCGTCGTTGGAAAGTAGAACGCGCAGTTTTGAGAAATCTCTAAACGGCGGAAACGACGTCATAAAATCTTGGCCCTCATAAAATTTTAGGATTGGGCGCGATAACGTCGAGCCCGCCCATATACGGCTTCAAGGCTTTGGGAACGATAATGGAGCCGTCCGGCTGCTGGTGATTTTCCAGAACCGCGATCAACGTGCGGCCCACGGCCAGGCCCGAGCCGTTCAGAGTGTGAACAAAGCGCGTGCCCTTGGTCTCGCCGGCAGCCCGGTAACGCGCGTTCATGCGCCGCGCCTGGAAGTCGCCGGTATTGGAGCAGCTTGATATCTCGCGGTAGGTATTTTGTCCCGGCAGCCAGACCTCGATGTCATAGGTGCGGTTGGCGCCGAAGCCCACGTCGGCGGCGCAGAGCGCCATGACGCGGTAAGGCAGTTCCAATTTTTGCAGGATACCTTCGGCGCATTTGGTCATGCGCTCCAACTCGGCTTCGGACTCCTCGGGCGTGGTGATGCTGACCAGTTCGACTTTCTCGAACTGGTGATTGCGGATCATGCCCTTGGTGTCGCGCCCCGCCGCCCCGGCTTCGGACCGGAAACACGGCGTGAAGGCGGTCATACGCAAAGGCAGTGCAGCGCCGTCGAGAATGCGTTCCGCAGCCAGATTAGTCAGCGAGACTTCCGACGTGGGAATCAAATAAAGCCCGGCCGTGGTCTGGAACAGATCGGCGCCGAATTTCGGCAGCTGCCCCGTACCTATGAGCGCCACGTCGCGCACCAAAAGCGGCGGATTGACCTCGGTGTAGCCGTTCTCGGTGGTATGGGTGTCGAGCATCAGCTGCGCGATGGCGCGCTCAAGACGGGCCAAAGCGCCCTTCAGCACGACAAAGCGCGCGCCCGACATGACGGCCGCCTGGTCGAAGTCCATGAGGCCCAGGGCCGCACCCAGATCGCCGTGATCCTTGGCCGGGAAGTTGAAAGCCCGCGGCGTACCCCAGCTGCGGGTCACGACATTGGCGCTTTCGTCGCGGCCTTCGGGAACCGCGGGATGCAAAATGTTGGGGATGGTCAGCAGCAACGCCCTCATATCCTCGCCCAGGGCCTTCTCCTGGCCCTCAAGCGCCGCCATCTTGTCTTTGATCGCGGTGACTTCGGCCATGAGCGGCGCGGCATCGCCGCCCTTGGCTTTGACGCCGCCGATTTGCTTGGAGACGTCGTTGCGCCGGCTCTGCAGCGTTTGCAGCTCGGTGGTGATGCCGCGATGGCGCTTGTCCAGATCCAGCACGCCGGCCGCCACAGGGCCAGCGCCGCGCCGGACCAGCGCCGCATCCAGGGCGTCAGGGTTTTCTCTGATCCACTTGAGGTCGAGCATGCGTACAAAGCCTTGGAATGGTTTCCAGGCTTATACGGGGCGGGCTCGAATCCGTCCAGGGCCGAGGGTGAATTGGGCCTTGGGTCCGAGCCTTAAGCTTCGTTGAAATCCGTGTCGGCCCCGCCGGAATCGCTGCCGTCGGCGGCGGTGCTTTCGTCCCTTTTCCGGCCGACGATGCGCGCGCCGACAACCGACAGCTCGTACAGCACCAGCATGGGGACCGCTAGGCTCATCATGCTGATCACATCGGGCGGCGTGACAACAGCCGCGAAGACAAAGATGATGATGATGGCATAGCGGCGCTTTTCAGCCAGACTCTTGGCCGAAATGATCCCGACCCGCGCCAGCAAGACCAGCAAGACCGGCATCTGGAACGCCAGCCCAAAGGCGAAAATCATTGTCATGAACGTGTCGAGGTATTCGCTGACTTTGGGCATCATCTGGATGCTCATATCGCCAGGGTTCGTTGCGAGAGTCTGGAAGCCCAGCAGAAACTTCCACGCCATCGGCATGACGACGTAATAAGCCAGCGCCCCGCCCATGAAGAACAGGACGGGTGCGGCGAACAGGAATGGCAGGATGGCGCGCTTTTCGTGCTTATAGAGCCCCGGCGCAACAAAACCCCAAAGCTGATGGGCAAACATCGGGAAGGTCACGAAGCCGGCCGCAAAGATCGCCACCTTCATCTGAGTCATGAAGGCTTCGGCCATCGCGGTATAGATCATCTGATTGGCACCGCCCACTTCGGCCATAGCCCTCGACAAAGGCGCGGCTAGGAAGTTGTAGATTTGCTTAGACAGCGGCACAGCCGCGAAGAAAGCGATGAACAGCGTGGCGACGGAATAAATCAGCCGCTTGCGCAGCTCCGCCAAATGCTCAAGCAGCGGCATCGTATGGGTTTCCGAGGGCTCCTCGGGCGGCGAGGCCTTTACGGGCAGCGAGGCGTTCATGAGGCTGCCGTGGACGAAGGCACAGGCGCGACTGAGGACGGGGCGGCGTCGGCGGACTGAGCCGGCGCGGACGCAGGAGCCGGTTCAGTGGGCGGCAAAGCGGCTGCTTCAGTGGGCGTTTCAGTCGCGGGCGTGCCCGCCACCGCCGCGAGTTCCTCTTCGGTCCTGGTTTCAATGGCGGGGTATTCGAGATGCGCTTGTATCTCGCCGGTAGGATCGACCGCCTTGGTGACTTGTTCCGTGAGGCTAGTGCTGGAGAACTTCTGAACCGACTGGCGCAGCTCCTCCAGTTCGGCGTCGCGGACGATGTCGTTCATATGCCCCTGCAGCTCGGAGGTCAGGCCGCGCATCTTGCGCATGACCTTGGCCATGGTGCGCATGGCCTGGGGCAGTTCTTTCGGCCCTAAGACCAGAACCGAGACCAGTCCGATAACCGCTATTTCCGACCACGCCAGATCGAACATGAGAAACGCCAGTTCACTTTGTCGGGTTCACATTATCCCGGCCCTTAGCCTTAGCGGCCGGCAGGCAATGGTGCTCTAGAGCGTTTTTAGCCGAAGTGGGTACCGGTTCGGCGTAAAAAAACGCGACCAATCCGCTAGCCGACCGGGTCTTTTTCTTTGGTCGAGGCCTTGCCTTCAATGGTCGTGGTGCCGCCAGGCGGATGACTGCCGTCGTCCTCCTCCTTGATGCCTTTCTTGAAGGCCTTGATGCCCTTCGCCACATCGCCCATCAGGCCGGAAATCTTACCACTGCCGAAAAGCAACAGGACAACCGCCAGAACGATAATCCAATGCACCAAACTCATAGAACCCATGATTAAACACTCCCCGCCGGCGGACTGACACTGTTGTCGTCGTCCTTCATGCCTTTCTTGAAGGCCTTAATCCCCTTGGCCACGTCGCCCATCAGGCCGGAAATTTTGCCGGTCCCGAACAGCAACATGACGATCACCAGGACCAGTACCCAATGTCCGATGCTTCCAAAGCCCATGGTTCAATTACTCCAATGGTTTAGCGGCAGGAGCTCACGTGGCATCATTGCAAAAAGCGCCCCCACCCGCAATGTTTAACGTCCAGCCTCGTTCCCCTATCTAGGGCTCTCCCTAGGCTATTACCAGACGCTCAATCCTCTTTCTTTTCATCGCCTTCACCCTCGTCAGCGTCGCCAGATTCGGCGCCGTCCGTGAGCGGTTCCAAGGCTTCGTCTGACTCCTCGGTATCGAACAGCAAAGTATCGGAGCCGCGCGTGGAATAGGCCGAGACGCCGCGTTTGCTGTCCAAGAGGCCCGCAGCCTTCAACTCGTCGATGCCCGGCAGATCTTGGATGGACTCCAGGCCGAAGTGATCGAGGAAGGCATTGGACGTGCCCCACATGACCGGGCGGCCGGGCACCTGCTTGCGCCCACGCGGCTTGATCCAACCTTCTTCCAGCAGAATGTCGATGGTGCCCGAAGACACAATGACGCCGCGGATTTCCTCGATTTCGGCCCGGGTGACGGGCTGGTGATAGGCGATGATGGCAAGGGTTTCGATGGCGGCGCGCGAAAGTTTGCGCGGCACCAGTTTTTCCAGGCGTAGGCGCTCGGAGACATCGGGCGCGGTGCGGAAGGACCAGCGACCGCTAGCCTGGAGCAATTCAACGCCCCTGCCCTGGTAAATTCCGCGCAGTTGTTCGAGCAGGCCGGGCACATCGGCGCCGGCGCCCAGGCGCTCGGCGATGGCGCGTTCGGTCACCGGCTCCGAAACAGCGAACAGCAGCGCTTCCAGCACGCGCAGGTCCTCGGACATGCGGCGGCGGTTGGCATCCTGCTCGGCGACCTGTTCGGCCACCTCCGGCGGCATCACGGGCGTGCCGGATTCAGTGAGAGCCTGTTCGGTATCGGGATTAGTCATTTGCTCAATCAATCGTTAGCGGAGGGACGGTTAGCGGGTTTTAGATAAATCGGCGAATAGGCGCCGCCATCCTGGCGGATGTCGGCTTTGCCCTGGCGCACCAACTCCAGCACGGCAATCAGGGTTGTGCTGACGGCGGAGCGCCGCATGAGCGGCTGGCGGACCCCTTGCGGAAGGAACATGGCCAGTTCGGTCCAGTCGGGCACGCCCGGCAGAATTTCGCGCAAACGGGCAATAGCGTCGTCGATGGAGTAAAGGTCGAAGGGCTCGATTTCAAGGGCAGTGACGTTCTTTTCGTTGTGCTGGCGGCCATAGGCCTTCAGCAGGTCATAGAGGGAGACGTCATAGACCGTGCGCAAGGTGACCGGCAGCCCTTCCGGCGCGCCGCGCGGGAAAAAATCGATACGCCGGCGCGGCAGGGCGAAGAGCTTGCGGCCCGCCTCCTGCATGGCCTCCAGGCGCATCATTTGGAACTTCAGCGCCTCGGCCATTTCCTCGGCCGACGGCTGATCGTCGTTCTCTTCCTTGGGCAGCAACAGCTTCGATTTCAAGAAGGCGAGCCAAGCCGCCATCACCAAGTAATCCGCCGCCAGTTCCAGCTGCGACGAACGCGCGGTTTCAATGAAACGCAGGTACTGGTCGGCGAGCGCCAGGATCGAAATGTGCATCAGATCGACCTTCTGGTCGCGCGCGAGCACCAGAAGCACGTCGATGGGTCCTTCGAAGCCGCCAAGGGTCAGCACGAACAGGGAATTAGGATCGGCCAGGCGCTCGGAGAGCGGACGGTCGTCCTCTTCAAAATCAGTGGAAACGTCGGAAAGGTCAGACATCAGATTCAGTTAAACCGGGGTGAGTCCCGCCGCCGCCGCAATGAAATTAACCACGGCGTCGGCGATGGGCAGGATTGTCCACGCGAAGAGGTCGAGGTCGGCGCCGATCAACGCGCCCAACCAGGGCAGCGCGATCATGACACCGAGTAACAGCAAGATGCCGTATTTTTCCGTGCGCGCCAAGCCGCGCGCGAGGGGCAGCGGCAGAAGACCCACGGCCACCCGGCCACCGTCCAAAGGCGGCAGCGGAATCATATTAAAGACCGCCAGCAGGACATTGATCCCGAGGCTGTTTTCGAGAGTTTCCTTGACGAAGGGAATGGCGTCCGGGGGCAGGAGAACCAGCGTATTCAGCAGCAGCGCCGAAATCATCGCGAGCGCGATGTTCATACCGGGCCCGGCCAGGGCCACCCAGACCATGTCGCGGCGTGGATTGCGCAGGCGGCTGAAATCAACCGGTACAGGCTTGGCCCAGCCCATAATGAAAGGCGAGCCGGACAGTTTCAGCATGGCCGGGAGGATGATGGTGCCGAAAGGGTCCACATGGCGGAAGGGATTGAGCGAAAGCCGCCCGCGTTCCTTGGCGGTGGGGTCGCCGAACGCCAGCGCAATGAAGCCGTGGGCGGCTTCGTGCAAGGTAATCGCCAGAATCGCCGGGATCGCCACCGCCAGCACCGCCGGGATTGTAGATAGCTCACTATCCATGACGCAGGGAATCCAGCACCTGGAAGGCCGCCGCCGCGACGTTAGGGACCACTTCGCGGGGCTTGCCGCGCACGGCCGAACTGGCCTCGAAGGCCCGGAGACCGTTGGCGCCCAGAGGCCCGGTTCCTTTGGCGACGGCTTCCATCTCCGCCAGGACGCCCTCGCAGTGGAGCACCACGTCGCAGCCGGCCTCGAGGGCGGCGGCGGCGCGGGCGTCGAAGGGCCCGGCGAGCGCCTTCATGCCGAGGTCATCGCTCATTAAAAGTCCCCGAAAACCGATTTCGCCACGGATAAAGTCGGCGATCACGGTCTTTGAATTGGTGGCCGGTTGGCGGGAATCAAGCGCTTGATAGACCACGTGGGCGGTCATGGCGAAGCACGAATTTTGCAGTGGCGTGCCACATAGCGCCCGAAAAGGCGCAAAATCGTTGGCGCGCAAGGTCTCCAAGCTGTCCGTGACCACCGGGAGTTCCTTGTGGCTGTCGCTGGCGGCCCGGCCATGGCCGGGAATGTGCTTAATCACCGGCACAACGCCAGCGTCGATCAGGCCCTCGCAAGCCGCAGGGGCCATGGCGGAAACCAGCGCAGGGTCGCCGCCGAAGGCGCGGTCGCCAATGACATCGTGGGCACCGGGCACAGGCACATCCATGACCGGGGCGCAGTCCACATCGATACCGAGCGCCCGCAACTCCTCGCCGATCAAACGCATGTCGAGCCTGAGGGCGCTTGCGGCCTTGGCCGGATCGCGGCTGTGGAGGGCGCCAAACTCGGCCATGGTCGGGGCATGACGCCAGTACGGCGGCTTCAGGCGCTGCACCCGCCCGCCCTCCTGATCGATCAGGACTAGCGGCCCATAGGTCAAATCAAGTGAACGTAAATCATTCACTAATGCAATTACTTGCACGGGATTTTCAATGTTGCGTGCGAAGAGAATATAGCCCACGGGCCGGGTGCGTTTGAAGAACGCCCGCTCGGCGTCATTCAAAGTCGTGCCGGCCATTCCGAAAATGGCCGCGAGCGGGTTGGAATTCATCAGGGCTAGGGCTTAACGACGATGCAGCCGACGTTGACGGCGGCGAGCGACGCACAGAGCGCATCGGCCGCTGCCTTGTCGGCCACGGGACCGGCGCGCAAACGGTAGAACACGCCGCGATCGCCCAGGTCGGCCTTGGTCACCGCCGGGGTATAGGCTCCGAGCAGATCCTTATTTTTTCCGCTGAGGCGTTTCCACTCGGCCATGGCGGCATCTTCGGACAAAACCGAAGCCAGCTGGATCTGGAACGCCGGGCCGGAAACCGTCGCCGGAGACGGAACGGCGGCCGCGGTCTGGGTTTCAGCCGGCGGCACGGCGGCAGGCGGGGCGGGAGTCGGGGCAGCTGCCGGCGGAGATGCCGCGCCTTGGGGTCCGACCGCAATGGGGCCGGTGGCCGAGGTTCGTCCGCCCGTGGCGGCGGCAACGGCGGCGGCGAGCGGATCAGGCTCCGGCGCGGCCGGTTTGGCGGCTTCCTTCACCGGTTCGGGCTTGGGAGGCTCAACCTTGGCGGGCTCAGGAGCCTTGGCCACTTCGGGAGCCGGCGCGGGTATTGGCGCTTCGACTTTTGCCGGCGCCGGCAACAGCGGCGTTTCGACCTTTGCAGGTTGAGGCGGAGTTTCCGCCTGGGGTCTCACCGGCGGCGCCTTGGGTTCTTCGGCCGGCGGCAGTAGGTTTTCCACCCGCGCCGGAGCGTCGCCTTTGGCGACCCGGTCATAGACCAGCTTGTCCTGATTTTCGACCTGCATGCCGCCGGGGTTATCGGGGCGGATTTTGTAGGAGGTTTGATCGGCTTTGATGAAGCCGACTTCGCCGGGCGTGAAGGTCAGCCCCGAGCCTTTGAGGAAATACCAGCCGGCGCCGGCGGCGACCGCCAGCCCCAGGGTGATCCCGATGGCGACACTAAAGGACTTGGAGCCTTGCGGGGTGACCCGGCGGCCATAATAGTCGTCATTGAAAACGTCGTCGGTGAAGGGCGTCGCGCGAAGATCGCTGCTGCGGCCCTCGCCAGGCGTTAACGACGCCTTCGGTTCCTGGCGGCGCAGCGGTGGGCCATCTCCGTCGCGATCAATGGGCATCAACGCATTTCCTCTACCGGTTCGACACCGAACACAGCCAAGCCAGACGCTATCACCAGCCCGACACCGCGGACAAGCGCCAGCCGCGCCACCGACACGGATTGATCTTGTGGTTGCAGGAAGCGTAACTCGGCCGCGTCGTTACCTTTGTTCCACAGGGCATGAAACTGGGAGGCCAATTCGTACATATAAGAGGCCAGCCGGTGCGGCTCGTGGGCAAAGGCCGCCCCTTCCACCGTGCGCGGCCAGTTGGCCAGCGTCCGGAGCACGCCGATTTCGTCCGAGTCTGTAAGGCGCGCGAAATCGGCCTTGGCCAGGCCTGCGTCGGTCAGATCGGCGCCCGGAAACATTTCGGCGGCGTGGCGCAAGACACTTCGTCCTCGGGCATGGGCGTATTGCACATAGAACACCGGGTTCTCGCGGGACTTCTCCCGGACCTTGGCGTAGTCGAAGTCCAAGGGCGCGTCATTCTTGCGGGTCAGCATGATGAAACGCACAACATCCTTGCCGACCTCGTCGAGCAGGTCGCGCATGGTTACAAAAGTGCCGGCGCGCTTGGACATCTTCACCGGCTCGCCGTTGTTGAGCACGCGCACCATCTGGCACAGCTTGACGTCGAGCGTGCCCTTCCCGGCGGTCAGCGCCTTCAAGGCGGCCTGGACGCGTTTGACGTAGCCGCCGTGATCGGCGCCCCAGACATTGACAAGGTTTGTAAAACCCCGGTCGACCTTGTTCTTGTGATAGGCGATGTCACCGGCGAAATAGGTCCAGGTGCCGTCGGACTTCTTCAAGGGCCGGTCGACTTCGTCGCCGAATTCCGTGGCCTTGAACAAAAGCTGCGGGCGCGGCTCCCAGTCGTCGGGGGTCTTGCCTTTGGGCGGCTCCAGCACGCCGGTATAAGTCAGGCCCGCTTTCTCAAGGAACGCCAGCGCATCATCGACCTTGCCGGCATCGACCAGGGCCTTTTCCGAGGTGAAGACGTCGTGCTGAACGCTTAAAGCCGCGAGGTCTTCCTTCACCACCTTCATCATGTAAGCGACGGTGAAGTCACGAAGCACCGGAATCCAAACGGCGTCGTCATTTACGGCCGCCCATTTGTCGCCGTCGCGGGCCTTGAGGGCCTCGGCCACGGGAATCAAATAGTCGCCGCCGTACATGATTTCCTTGCGCGCGAGCGCCGCCTGCACGTCGTCTTCGGTGATACGACCCAGCGCCTGCAAATAACGCATCCGCAGCGCCCGGGCGACGTGATCCACCTGCCCGCCCGCGTCGTTGATGTAATATTCCTTGGTCACGGCGAAGCCTGCTTTGGCCAGCAGACGCGCGAGTACATCGCCGAACACCGCGCCGCGGGCATGGCCCACGTGCATGGGTCCGGTCGGATTGGCCGAGACATATTCAACGTTGATCTTCTCGCCCTGCCCGGCTTGGCCGTCACCGTAGGCGGTGCCCGTGACCAGCACATCGCGCAAGGCGTCGCGCCAGATCTTGTCGGCCAGCTTGAGATTGATGAAACCGGGTCCGGCAATGGAGGCCGCCGTGACATCAGGCATCTTTTGGAAGCGTTCCACCAGCAGCGTCGCGATATCCTTGGGGGCCTTGCCGGCGGGCTTGGACAGCACCATGGCGGCATTGGTGGCGACGTCGCCATGGGCGGCCTCGCGCGGCGGCTCAGCCGAAACCTTGGACAGGTCCAGCCCCGTGGGCAGTGCGCCTTCCGCCATCAATTCGCCAATCACGGCGTCGATGCGGGTTTTGACTGTGGCGAAAATGTTCATCGAGAGGTTCATGGGGCGGTTCATATGCGTAAACCGGCGATTCTTCAAGGATTTCGATTGGAACACCCCGCCGCGGGCCGTGTTATTGTGGGGTTAGAAACGCCATGCAGAAAGAGGTGCGCCATGCTCAAGGAATTTCGTGAATTCGCCCTCAAGGGCAATGTCGTTGACCTCGCGGTCGGCATCATCATCGGCGCCGCATTCGGGAAAATCACCACCTCGCTGGTCAACGATGTGATCATGCCGCCGATCGGCTACGTCCTAGGGCGCGTGGACTTCTCCCACCTGTTCATAAATTTGTCGAGTGTCGATTACGCCAGCCTTGATGAGGCCAAAAAGGCCGGCGTGCCGGTCATCGCCTACGGCGCATTCCTCAGCACGGTGATTGATTTCACCATCGTTGCCTTCGCCGTGTTTCTGCTGGTGAAGCAGATCAACCGTTTCAAACGGGCCATGGGCCACGTCGAGCCGGACCTGACGGAAAAAGCCTGCCCTTATTGTCTGTCTAATATTCCGGTGGCGGCCCTGAAGTGCCGCGCCTGCACGGCGGATTTAGGAGTTTAAGGCTTCACCGTCGGATCAAACAGCCGCGCGTGTTCGTCGAGCGCGAATTTGTCGGTCATGCCGGCGATGTAATCGGCCACACGCCGCGCGGTCTTCAAGGTCTTGGGGCCGTCGAGGCCGGCATGCCAATCGTCCGGCAGAAGGTGAGGCTCGGCCAACAGCAGGTCGAAGAGATCCCGGACAATGCGCTTGGCCTTGCTGGTCATGCGGACCACGCGCGTATGGCGATACATATTGGTGAACAGAAAGCTCTTCACGGCTTTCTCATGGGCGGCCATCTCGGCGGAAAATCCTACCAGGGGCTGACCCAACCCGCGCACGTCGGCGGTGGATGCGGGCTTTAGGGTTTTAAAGCGCCGGTGGGATTCCAAGATAACATCGTTGACCATGGCGGCGATCAACGCCCGCAAGGATTCATGGATCAGTCGCCCCCTTTCTAAATTGGGGTAACGCCCGGCGACGCTCTTGAAGATCGGACCCACCAGCGGCAGTTCCATAACTGCGTCCAGCGGGAACAGCCCGGCCTTGAGGCCGTCGTCGAAATCGTGGGCGTTGTAGGCGATGTCGTCGGAGATGGCCGCGGTTTGCGCTTCCGGGCCCGGCCATGTTGCCAGTTCCAGATCCTGCACGGCATTGTACTCGGTGATCGCCAGCGGCACCGGTTTACCGTCTTTGGCCCCGTTGCCTTTGATGATAGGGCCGTTGTGTTTCACCAAACCTTCGAGAGTCTCCCAGGTCAGGTTAAGTCCGTCAAAGGCGGCGTAGCGATGCTCAAGCTTGGTGACGATGCGCAAGCCTTGCGCGTTGTGATCGAAGCCGTTGTAGGCCGCCATGCATTCCTGCAGTACATCCTCGCCGGCGTGGCCGAAGCAGGTGTGGCCCAGATCGTGCGCTAAAGCCAATGCCTCGGCGATATCTTCGTTGAGGCCCACAAAGCGGGAAATGGAGCGCGCGATCTGCGAGACTTCAAGGCTGTGGGTCAGGCGCGTGCGGTAGTTCTCGCCCTCGCCGTAGACAAAAACCTGGGTCTTGTATTTCAGCCGCCGGAAGGCGCCGCAGTGAATAATACGGTCGCGGTCGCGCTGATACACGGTGCGGGTCGGCGACTCCTCCTCCCCGTGCAACCGCCCGCGGCTTTGGGCCGGGTCGGTCGCCAGGGATACGAAACATCCCGCGAGTTTTGCAACGTCTTGGGCCATGAGCCGACACTAGCGGAGCCTCTGCAGCCCGGCAATGCTGGCATTCTTTTCACCCCGCGTGATAGCCTCGGCGCCTTCCCTCGCTCAAAGGCGGTCGATGCAAAAGGTCCTGGCGGCACTCATCGCGACGCTGTTGGTTTCGCTCGCGGCCTGTGCGGATGCGCCAACGGCTTTGCGCAGAGCCGGAACCGTATTCAAGGATTGCGCCGACTGTCCGGTGATGGTGGTTCTGCCCCAACGGAGTTTCTTGATGGGCGCTCCGGACAATGAACCGAGCCGCGAGCCCTACGACGGACCACAGCGCAAAGTGAGCATTTCCTATGCCCTCGCCGTCGGAAAGTTCGAGATTACCCACGGCGAATGGCAAGCCTGTCTCAATGACGGCGGCTGCGCGCGCGTCCCGCGGCAAGAGTGCCGGGCCGAGCTTGGCTGCAAGCCCAGGCCCGGCGATCCCACCGACCGCGGTCCCTATCCTGTGGACGACCTCAATTGGAATGAAGCGCAAGGCTATGTGAAATGGCTAAGCGCTAAAACCGGCAAGACCTACCGCCTGCTCTCGGAAGCCGAATGGGAATATGCCGCGCGCGGTGGGGCAAGCACGACCTATTCCTGGGGCGATCAGGCCACGCGCGCTTTCGCCAACTACGGCATGGACGCCTGTTGCGGACCCTACGCCAGCGGCGAGGACAAATGGGAACTTGCATCACCCGTCGGCAGCTTTCCGGCCAATGGCTTCGGTCTCTACGATATGGCGGGCAATGTCTGGGAATGGGTCGAGGACTGCTGGGATGAAAACCCGTTGAGCGGACCGGTTGACGGCAGCGCGCGCCAAAAACCCAACTGCCGTATGCGCATGACCCGGGGCGGTTCCTGGACGAGCCTGCCGCAACGCCTGCGCCCCGCCTTCCGCCAAGGCACCGGGGCGGGCGAGCGCGACCCCTACATCGGCTTTCGCGTCGCGCGCTCCGACTAACGGCACCCCCTGGCGCGTTACCGGAACGCTCACCATATTCACCACCATGAGCGACGCCGAACACATCGTCTGCCCCGCCTGCGCCAAGATCAATCGCGTGGCCTCGGCGCGACTGCTTGAAGGCCCGAAGTGCGGGGCCTGCGGCGAAGCGCTGTTCACCGGCCATCCTGTCACGGTCGACGAGGCCGGATTCACCCGTCACATGTCCGCCAATACCATTCCGGTGCTCACTGACGTCTGGGCGCCGTGGTGCGGTCCTTGCCGCATGATGGGACCGATGTTCGAGCGCGCCGCCGAACAGCTTGAGCCGCGCGCGCGGCTTTTAAAGTTGAATCTCGACGAGGCGCCGCAAGTCGCCCGCCGCTTCGGCATTCAAAGCGTGCCGACCCTGCTGCTCACCGGCGGCGGACATCTGATTGCCCAAACCGCCGGCGCCATGGACAGCCGCGCCATCATCGACTGGGCGAAAACCAAATTTCCCCAGACGTCAATCAGACACTAAATCAGCGCGCCTAAGTCTAGTGGTGCGTGTGCAGGTTGACTTCGACCCAGGCGGCGAAGCTGTCGATGATTTTCTGAGCGTAGGCGCGTGTACCGTCATTGGCGATCTTGCCGTCGGCGGTGAAGAACCCGTCGCCCACGTGAATGTAGGCTTCCGGCTGCTGCATGGCCGGCATGTTCAAGACCATCAGCGACTGGCGCAGATGATGGTTCGCGCCGAAGGCACCTGCCGCTCCGGGCGACGCGCTGACCACCGCCGTCGGTTTTTTGTCCCAGACACTTTGTCCATAAGGACGCGAGCCCACATCGATGGCGTTCTTGAGCACGCCCGGCACGGAGCGGTTATATTCCGGCGTGACGAACAGAACGGCGTCGGCTTTTTTGACCTGCGCGCGAAAGCTGACCCATTCGGCCGTCGGATTGGCGTCGAGGTCCTGGTTGTAAAGCTGAAGTTTGCTGATATCGATAAAGTCGAATTGCAGGTACTTCGGCGCCAAATCCGCCAGGGCCTGAGCCAGCTTGCGGTTAATGGAGTCCTTGCGGATGCTGCCGACAACAACGGCGACGGTACGGGGCATGAGCGTGATCCTTATTTGAGGCAGGAGAATGAAGGCATCATATAGTTAAGGTTGCGGCCAGCGCTAGCGCGAAGCCTTACCTTGAATCCGCCAGCCCGCGGCCTTAAGTTAGGGCCATGAACAACATCTCTAGCGATTCCGCCCCGCTCGTCATGACCAAGGCCGCCGCCGAACGCGTGCGCGTCCTGGCCGCGAGCGAAGGCAATCCGGCCCTCATGCTGCGCCTTGCGGTCTCGGGCGGCGGCTGCTCGGGTTTTTCCTACAACTTCAGCATGGACGGCGCGGTGACAGGCGACGACCGGGTCTATGAGTTTCATGGCTCCAAGCTGATCGTCGATGAAACGTCCATGGACCTTTTGAAGGGCTGCCAGATCGACTACGTCGATGATCTCATGGCGGCGTCCTTCCGCATCAGCAATCCCAACGCCACGTCCACCTGCGGCTGCGGCACGTCCTTCTCCGCTTAACGCGGCCCTATCGACGCTGGGGCGGCGGCGCGCTCGTTCCATCCCAATTCGCGCAAAGGCCGGCGGTGGCCTGATAGTTGCTTGCGGAATCCAAGGGCGCGTTGCCCTGATCCGTGATCATCTGGAACTGCGACAGCAAAGCCGTCATGCCGTTCTCCGCCGCCTTGAGCGCCGTATCCATGCCGGCCTGAGCGCTACGAGTGAAAACGGGCTGCTGCACACCCAGGATTTTCTCCACTTCCGCCCGAAAACGCGGCGCGAATTGCCTGAGGGCGCCGGTGTAGATCGCCACATGCTGATTCTCGTGATCGAGCACGGCACGGTATTCGCAAGTCCCCGGCGCGAACTCGCTGGCAACATAAACCTGCATGCGCTTATAGCCGAAATTCAAGTTGAGCGCGGTCAAGTACACGCAATAGCCGCCGCGCACTTCCTGCGCCACGGAATGCCCTTCAGCGCTGTAGGTGGTTTCGGCATAGGTGATGCCCAGCGCCCGCGCATGAGGCCCAACCACGGCCTCGGTGTGTTCGCGGAACAGATTGCGGATGCCCTGAACCGACAGCCGGTTGTTGTAGACCGGCGCAGGGTTAAGGGTCTTGAAGTCGAGCGTGATGGGTGTGCGGTAAGGCGAACACTGGCTGGGCGCCGCGGCCAAAACCGGCGCCGCCATCACAAGCGCGAAACTGAGAATGCACAACCGGCGGAAAAGCATTCCCCGACGTTAGCACATTCATTCGTGTAAAAGAGAAACGGCGGGCCGGTTATTTCACCAGCCCGCCGTAATTGGTCGACGCCTGATTATTCCATTCCGGCGACGGCGAGGATAACACTGAGGCAGGTGGTCATGCCTTTGAGCATGGGCTCTTTATTGACGTCGATCCATTCGTCCAGCGAATGCCCGCGTCCGCCCGAATTGGGGCCGTTCTTGCCAATGGTGATGGCGGGAATGCCGAGGCTGAAGGGAATATTGGAGTCCGTGGAGCCGTAGCCGTAGGTAGGCTTAAGGCCCGCGGCGACGACCGCCGCTGTGGCCGATTGCACCAGCGGTGATTTTTCATCGATGGTGCCGGCCGGACGGTCGCCGATCTTCTTGATGTCGACCGTGATCTTGCCTTCCTTGGTGTCGCGGGTCTTGTTTTCGGACTCGGTCGCGTCCGCCATGATCTTGAACATGCGCGCCTCGACCTTGTTAAGTTCGGCGGGCGATTCAGAGCGCATGTCGATATCCATCCAGACGCTGAGCGGGATGGAGTTGACCGATGTGCCGCCGCCGATGACGCCGATGCCGAAGGTGGTCTTGGGCTTTTCTGGAACTTCGGTGTGGGAAAACTCGGCCGCGGCCGAGCCTAAGGCATACATCGGGTTCACGAGGCCGAAGGCGCCGTAGCTGTGACCGCCCGGGCCGCTGAATGTCACGCGGTAACGCCGGGAGCCGACGCCGCCGGTGGTAATGCCGCTGGCGCTGCCGCCCTCGATCGACATGAACGCCTTGATCTTGTCCTTGAGCGGCCCTTTGGTGAACAGGTAGCGTACGCCGCGCAGATCGCCCTCGCCCTCTTCGCCCACGTTGCCCATGAAGATGATGTCGTCGCGGGTTTTGATGCCGGCGGCGTTCATGGCGCGCACGAAGCTTAAGATCGCCGCCAAGCTATAGGTGTCGTCGCCGATGCCGGGCGCGTTGAAGCGGGTACCCTGCTTCTTGACCTTCACATCGGTGCCTTCGGGGAACACGGTGTCGAGGTGCGCGGCAACCACGATAAACTTGCCGTCGGAATGGGTGCCCTTGCGGGTGCCGTAAGCGTTGCCCTCAGCGTCGATGGTGACGTCAGTCAGGCCGGCGTCTTTCAGCATCCGCTCGTATTCCTTGGCGCGCACGGCTTCCTTGAAGGGCGGCGCAGGAATTTCGGTCAGGTGCACCCCTTCATCGACATAGCGCTGATAGTCTTTGTCGATGGTGGCGATGGCCGCCTTGAAGCCGGGGCTGGCCAGAATTTTCTGAACATCGGCGGAGCTGGCGGTGGGAAGGGGTGCGGGGCTCGCGGCATCGGTCGCGCCCGCGGCAAAAAACGCCAGGCCCAAGGCCAGCAACGACGCTGAAATGCGTAAGGAATATTTCATGGACTTTGTGTTCTCCTTCATTTGAGTTCCCACCTTCCCTAAGATGATATGACGTACGATGGCCTTGCACCACCTTGTTTTGCCCATCTTGTTTTGAGTGGCGTGATCGTTCAATAGTATGGGACTGCTTCATACGTAAGTATGTGAAACAAAGGGTCTTATTTGAAAATCAAGGTCGCCACCTGGAACGTCAATTCGATCAGGGCGCGGCTGCCCAATGTCGTGGCGTGGCTGAAGGAGGCCCAGCCCGACGTGGTGCTGTTACAGGAACTCAAATGCGTCGATGAGAACTTCCCGCGCATGGAGATCGAGGACCTGGGCTACAACGTCGCCACCCACGGCCAGAAAACCTATAACGGCGTCGCGATTCTTTCCAAATCACCGCTGGAGGATATCGAGACGCGGCTGCCCGGTGGCGATAGCGATGACCACGCGCGCTATATGGAAGCCACGGTTTTCGGCAAACTGCGCGTGGCCTCGATCTATCTGCCCAACGGCAATCCGCTGGGCACCGAGAAGTTTACCTACAAGCTGGCCTGGATGGACCGCCTGAAGGCCCACATGGAACGCGGTCTGGCCGACGGCGAGATGCGCCTCTACGGCGGCGACTACAACGTCATTCTCAAGGACGACGACGTCTACAGCGCCAAAGCTTTTGCCGAAGACGCCCTGATGCAGCCCGAAAGCCGCGCGCGTTTCCGCGCGTTGCTGAACTTAGGCCTCACCGATGCCTTCCGGGCCTTCAACAGCCTGCCGCACCAATACTCCTATTGGGATTATCAGGCCGGCGCCTGGCAAAAGGACCACGGGCTGTTGATCGATTTTCTCCTGCTCTCGCCCCAGGCCGCCGACGCGCTGACCAATGCCGGCATCGACAAAGGCCCACGCGGCAAGGAGAAGGCCTCGGACCACACTCCGGTGTGGTGTGAGCTGGAGGTTTAATCTCCCGGCTGGTCTCCGCGCTCCTGCACCGCTATTTTGGAGCGGGCGGCAAACGGGGGTAAAACCATGAGCACTGCAATCGTGCACGGGTTGCGCGGGCTAGCCGCTGCCGTAGCGCTCTTTGCGCTGGCACCGGTCTACGCCGCCGAAGCGCCCTCGCCCGACTCCCGCTACCAGTGGGACCTGACCGAGCTTTATCCGACCGTCGACGCCTGGGAGGCCGAGCGCGAGCGCCTGTTGGCTGAAGTGCCAAAGCTTGAGAAGTTCAAAGGCACCTTGGGTGCCAGCCCGCAATCTTTGCGCGACGGCCTTGATGCCATCAGCGCCGTGGGACGCAGCGCGGCGCGGCTTGGCACCTATGCCGGACTAGCCGCCGACGCCGACCAACGCGTGTCGGCGGCGGTTGAACGCCGGGCGCTCGCCCGCAAGCTCGACAACGACATCGGCAAGGCGCTGAGCTGGCAGTCCAACGAGATCCTGGCCATAGGTGCTCCCACCATCGAGCGATATATCGCCGCCGAGCCGGGCCTTGCCAAGCACGCCGTCGGTTTGCGCAAAACCCTGCGCAATGCGCCGCATACGCTCGGCAACGAAGGCGAGCACGTCATGGCCGCCACGAGCGAGCTCCGCGGCGACGGCGAGCGTATCTACGAGCTTCTGTCCAACGCCGACATAACCTGGCCCACCATCAAGCTCGCGGACGGCACGGACGCCAAGCTCACCAGCTCCGGCTACACCAAATATCGCCAAGTCACCAACCGCGCCGACCGCAAGGCCGTGTTCGACAATTTCTTCGGCGTTTATAACACTTACCAGGACTCCATGGGTGCGGCGCTCTATGCCCAGGTGAAGGGCCACGTGTTCAGCGCCCAGATGCGCAAACATCCGTCGGCCCTGACGGCGGCGCTTCACGCCAACAACGTGCCCGAAGCGGTCTATCGCACGCTGGTGACCGAAACCAACGCCGGCCTGCCGGTGCTCTATCGCTACTTCGGCCTGCGCAAGAAGCTGCTCGGCATCACCGACGACATGCGCTACTACGACATTTATCCGCCCATGTTCGGGCTGAAGAAAAACTTCACCATCGAGGATACCAAGGCCATCGTGCTGGCCGCTATGGCGCCGTTGGGGCGGGACTACGTCGGCACGCTGCGCGAGGCCGTGAATGCGCGCTGGATGAGCGTCTATCCCGCCGATGGCAAGCAATCGGGTGCCTATATGAACCCCGGCGCCTACGACGTTCACCCTTATCTGCTGCTCAATCACAACGACGACTATGGGAGCCTTAGCACCTTCGCTCACGAATGGGGCCACGGCATGCACTCGCTGCTGGCCGCCAGGGCTCAGCCTTATGAGACCGCCGACTATCCCATCTTCACCGCCGAGATCGCCTCAATCACCAATGAGTTTCTGCTCAACGATGACATGGTGGCCAAGGCCAAGACCAAGGACGAGAAACTTTTCTACCTGGGCCAGGCGCTGGAGAGCATTCGCGGCACGCTCTACCGGCAGACGATGTTCGCCGAGTTTGAGCTGGCGATTCACGAGGCCGTCGAGAAAGGCGAGGCGCTCACCGGCGAGAAGCTCACCACCCTGTATTGCGGTTTGCTGAAGCGCTACCACGGCCACGACCAGGGCGTGCTCAAGATCGACGACGCCTATTGCCCCGAGTGGGCCTTCATTCCGCACTTCTATTACAACTTCTATGTCTACCAATACTCCACCTCCATGGCGGCGGCGGCCTACTTCGCCGGCGAAGTGAAAAAAGGCGCGAAGCAGCGGGAAAATTACTTGGACGTGCTGCGTGCCGGCGGCTCGGATTTTCCCTATGAGGTTTTGAAAAGAGCCGGCCTCGACATGGCGAGCCCCGCGCCCTACCGCGCGCTGATCGCACGCATGGACCGCATCATCGGCGAGATTGAAAAGCTCGCCGCCCAGCCGGGGTGATGAAGCTGGTTTAATTTCCTGTGCCATCCCCGGGTCGTGGGGATGGCATCGGCGATTAGATATCCGCGTACATATGCGTCTCGGCGGCCGCACCCGGATGCGTCACAGCACCTTTATTCGCATCGCCCACCAGCTGGGCGTATTTCCACAACACGCCGGACTGATAGTTATTCACGCGCGGCTTCCAGATGGCGCGGCGTTCGGACAGTTCTTCGGCTGAGACTTCCAAATCCATTGTGCCGGCTTCAGTGTCGATGGTGATGATGTCGCCGTCTTTCACCAGCGCGATGGGTCCACCCACCGCGGCTTCGGGGCCAACGTGGCCCACGCAGAGGCCGCGCGTGCCGCCGGAGAAGCGCCCGTCGGTGACAAGCGCCACTTTGTCGCCCATGCCCTGCCCCGACAGCGCGCCGGTGGTCGCCAGCATTTCGCGCATGCCCGGGCCGCCCTTGGGGCCTTCGTAGCGGATGATGATGACGTCGCCTTCTTTGTAGGCGCGGTTCTGCACGGCTTCAAAAGCCAAGTCTTCGGAGTCAAAACACAACGCGGTGCCGCGGAATTTCTTTACCTTGAGGCCGGCGACTTTGACGATGGCGCCTTGGGGCGCCAGCGAACCCTTGAGGCCCGCGACGCCGCCTGTGGGCGACAGCGGATTGGAGGTGGGACGCACCACGTCCTGATTGCTCGGGAACACGACGCTCTTCATGTTCTCTTCCAGGGTTTTGCCGGTGACGGTGATGCAGTCGCCGTGCAGGTAGCCGCCGTCGAGCAGCGCCTTGATCAGGATCGGAATGCCACCGACTTTATACAAATCCGCCGCCACGTAACGACCCCCCGGCTTCATATCGCCGATATAGGGTGTTTTCTTGAAGATGGCGCAGACATCGTCGAGATCGAACTTGATGCCAGCTTCATGCGCCATGGCCGGCAGATGCAGGCCCGCATTGGTGGAGCCGCCCGAGGCGGCCACGACCATGGCAGCGTTCTCGAAAGCCTTGCGGCTAGCGATATCGCGCGGACGCAGGTTCAGGTGGATGAGTTCCATCACGGCCTTGCCGGCGGCCTTGGCATAGTGATTGCGCGCTTCGGTGAATGTCGTCGGGATGCTGGCCGACAACGGCAACGCGAGTCCCATGGCTTCGCTCACCGTCGCCATGGTGTTGGCCGTGAACTGGCCGCCGCAAGCGCCCGCCGAAGGGCACGCGACGCATTCCAGTTCGTGCAGATCGGCGTCGGACATTTTTCCGGCCGCATGTTGGCCCACACCTTCGAACACATCAACGATCGTCACGTCCTTGCCGTGGAAATGGCCGGGCATGATGGCGCCGCCGTAGAGGAACACGGAGGGCACGTTGAGGCGCAGCATGGCCATCATCATGCCGGGCAGCGACTTGTCGCAGCCGGCCATGCCGACCATGGCGTCGTAAGAGTGCCCGCGCATGGTGAGCTCCACCGTGTCGGCGATCCAATCGCGCGACGCCAGCGAGGACTTCATGCCCTCGTGGCCCATGGCGATGCCGTCGGTGACGGTGATGGTTGTGAACTCGCGCGGCGTACCGCCGCCGGCGCGCACGCCTTCCTTCACGATCTGCGCCTGACGGGACAGATCGATGTTGCAGGGGGCGGCTTCATTCCAGCAGGTGGCGACGCCGACCATGGGCTGATGCAGCTCCTCCTCCGTCAGGCCCATGGCGTAGTGCATGGCGCGGTGGGGCGCTTTGGTGGGCCCTTCGGTGATGTGCCGGCTGGGCAGTTTGGACTTATCGAACTTGGCCGGCTTCTTTCCGTCGTCGAGCATGATGTCAGTTCCTAACTAAGCGCTGATACGCGACAATGCTTCACTCATCTTAGTACGCGCTTCCACGGCGCCGGCGCGGCGTTCGCGGATTTCCTCGACCACTTCGGGCGGCGCCTTGGCGACGAATGATTCGTTGGTGAGCTTCTTGTCGTCGTTGGCGATGTCGCTGTCCTTCTTGGCGATTTCTTTTTTCAGGCGGTCGCGTTCCTTGGATAGGTCGATGACGCCTTCCAGCGGCAACAATACGGTGCCATCTCCGACAACCACCTGGGCCGCATTGGGCACGGCGGCGTCATTGGCAACCAGCGAAGCAAGCCGCGCATTGGCGCAAATCAGCGCGTTGTGCGTGGCAAGGCGTGACTTAGCTACAGCACTGGCGTCTTTCAAGGTCGCCGCCATCTGCAAGCTCGCGGGCACATTCATCTCCGCGCGCACGGAACGGATGGCGGTGATAACATCGACCACCCAATCCATCTCGGCTTCGGCCTCTGGCGCACGTTGAACGTCGTACTTCGGCCAAGCCTGCTGCATCAGCACGCCGGCGCGCTTGATGTTGGCGGCTTTGGCCAGCTCTTGCCACAGCGTCTCGGTGACAAAGGGAATCATCGGCTGCGCGATCAGCAACACCTGATCGATCACCCAGGCGGTGGTTGCGCGTGTTTCAGCCTTGGCGGCGGCATCGTTCCCCTGAAACACCGGCTTGGCGAATTCCAGATACCAGTCGCAGAATACATTCCAGGTGAATTGATAAAGCCCGTTGGCGGCGTCATTGAAGCGATAAGCCTCGATGGCATCAGCCACAGTCTTGGCGGCCTCGGCGGTCTTGGCGACGATCCATTTGTTGAGCGTCGTCTTCGCCCCGCGCGGATCGAATGTGGGATCGATGGCGCAGCCGTTCATCTGCGAGAAGCGCGCTGCATTCCAGATCTTGGTGACGAAGTTGCGGTAACCGGCAATGCGCGTCTCGGCCAGCTTGATGTCGCGGCCTTGCGCGGCCATGGCGGTCAGCGTGAAGCGCACAGCGTCGGTGCCGTAAACATTGCAGAGGTCCAAGGGGTCCATGACGTTGCCCTTGGACTTGGACATCTTCTGGCCCTTCTCGTCGCGGACCAGGGCGTGGATGTAGACATCGCGGAAGGGCACGTCCCCCATGAAGTGGATGCCCATCATCATCATGCGGGCGACCCAGAAGAAGATGATGTCAAAGCCCGTGACCAGCACGTCGCCGGGATAGTAGCGCGCGAGTTCGGGCGTCTTGTCGGGCCAGCCGAGCGTCGAGAACGGCCACAGCGCCGAGGAGAACCAGGTGTCGAGCACGTCCTCGTCGCGCCACATCGGGACGCGGGAAGGCGTGGCCGTCGGTTGTGACTTTCTGTCGCTCTGCCACTCGGAAGTGGCAATTGCTTGACTACCAACGAGATAGACATCGTTTAGTCCGTAATAGGTCCGAGCTTCCGCAAGTGCTTCTTTTTTGGATGCCGCAACAAAATGCTTTAGCTGATTAAAGTGTAAGCGGCCTTCAGTAATTATGGGCCCGTACCAGGCCGGAATCTGGTGGCCCCACCACAGCTGGCGCGAGATGCACCAGGGCTGGATGTTGCGCATCCATTCAAAGAACGTGTTCTCCCAGTTCTTCGGCACAAAGCGCGTGCGCCCCTCCTCCACCGCTTTGATGCACGGCTGGGCGAGGACTTCAGCGTTGCAGTACCATTGGTCCGTGAGCCACGGTTCGATCACCACTCCGGACCGGTCGCCGTAAGGCACCGTCATGGCGTTGGCTTCGATCTTTTCGAGCAAGCCGAGCGCTTCCAATTCGGCGACGATCATGTCGCGCACCTTGAAGCGGTCGAGGCCGCGGAATTTCTCCGGCGCGTTCTCGTTCAGCTTGGCGTCCTGATCGAAGACGTTGATCATGGCCAGGTTGTTGCGTTTGCCGACGGCGAAGTCGTTGAAGTCGTGGGCGGGTGTGATCTTGACCGCCCCGGAACCCTTCTCAGGATCGGCGTAGTCGTCGGCGACGATGGGAATCTTGCGGCCCACCAACGGCAGAATCACATTCTTGCCAACCAAGTGCTTGTAGCGCTCATCGTCAGGATGCACGGCGACGCCGGTATCGCCCAGCATGGTCTCGGGGCGTGTCGTGCCGACGGTGACGAAAGTATCTGGCATGCCGTCCACCGGATACTTGAAGTACCACATCTTGCCTTTGGTCTCGCGGTTCTCGACTTCGAGATCGGAGATGGCGGTGTGCAGCTTCGGGTCCCAGTTGACGAGACGCTTGTCGCGATAGATCAAGCCCTCGCGGTAGAGGTCGACAAACACCTTGGTCACGGCGCGGGACAGGCCCTCGTCCATGGTGAAGCGTTCGCGTTTCCAGTCGGGCGACGCGCCCAAGCGGCGCAGCTGGTGGGTGATGACCCCGCCCGACTGTTCCTTCCACGACCAGACGCGGCGCAGAAAAGCTTCACGCCCCATGTCGCGGCGATTGGTGCCGGACTCTGCCAGCTGGCGTTCGACCACCATTTGCGTCGCGATGCCGGCGTGGTCGGTGCCGGGCTGCCACAAGGCGTCCTTGCCGATCATGCGGTGGTAGCGGATCAGAATGTCCTGCAGCGTGAAGGTCAGCGCGTGGCCGATGTGCAGACTGCCCGTCACATTGGGCGGCGGCATCATGATGGCATAGGGCGGCGCTTTGGAATCCGGCTGTGCGGCAAAGTCGCCGGCCTGCTCCCAACGCGCGTACAGCGCTTCCTCCACGTCCGCGGGGACGTAGGTCTTATCCAAAGTGCTGCCGGGGAGAGTATTTTCAGTCATATCCGAAATTGCCGCTTAAGAGGGCCGCTTCCAAACGTGAGGGGCAAGGATGTACCCGCCCCGGCGGCAATGCGCAACGGGGCGAAACATCAGGGCAAAACAAGGCTATAGCCCCCGCCTTACGGCAGGGCCGAAAGCCTATATTGAGGAATTACATGCGGTCGGAGCGGGTCGCGATACGCTCAATTTCCTGCTTCACGATGCGCTCGACCATGTAAGGCAGGTTGGTGTCGAGCCAGTGCTTCAGGATCGGGGTACAGATTTCGCGCACCAATTGCTCCAGCGTCAGGCCGTGATTGCCGAGAGCGACTGCCCGTTCACGGGCAACGGCCTGGGCCAACTGGGCGATGGAAGCACCCGAAGCCGCCCCGACGGGATCGGAAACCAGGCTATCGCCATAACCGGGATCGTAAGCGGGCTGATGCCCGAAGTGGGGCTGCGGCGCCGGTTCGTAGTGATGTTCTTCGACAGGCTGCTCTTCCACCATCATGGAACCCGTAAGCTGCAAGTGCATGTCGGGCTCGGGATTGAAATGAGGCTCTTCCTCGGGCTCGGGATCGAAAATCGAGGCCACGGGCTCTTCGGGCTCGGCCATCACCGGCTCCGGCTCAGGTTCCACCATCACGGGCTCGGGAGCCTTCGGCGGTGGCGGCGGCGGCGGCGGCGGCGGCGGCGGAGGCGCGGCTACAGCCGGCTCGGGCTTTGCAGCCTCGCCGTCATCTTCGGAAAGTATCTTTCGTATGGAGGCTAGAACGTCCTCCATCGAAGGTTCTTGTTGGCCTTCGGCGCTCACGTTTTGCCACTCCCCATCGGCTTTTTGCCGGGATTTAGGGGTAACTTAAATCAAAGTGTTAAAGAATTCTATAACAAGGACAACAATTTGGGCGATAGCCCGAATTGTCCCCGATTTCGCCTCAGGAAATCGCCCGGGAGCGCCGCGACAACCCCCCCAAGACGCGAAAGGTTAAGGCGCGGGCGCGCCTTCAGGCCGCTTAACTAGGTCGACGCCGCCGCCGAAGGCCTGGAACTCCACGTCCTTATAGTGGGCCGTGGCGTCATAGAGCGGTCCGGACAGCTTCATCCCTTCGCCCGTCAGTAGGCCAATGGCCGACAACAGCTGGTGGGCCGCGACGAATTGGTCGTGCTGGGCGCGCACCAGGCTTGTGCGCGAGTTCAAAAGCACCTGTTCGGCGTTGAGGACGTCCAGAACCGTACGCGAGCCCACTTCGGCTTCGCGCTGTGTGCCTTCCAAAGCGATTTCGTTGGCGCTGATCGCCGCGCGGAAAGACTCAATGCTGGCGGTCTGCGAAAGGTAGCTTTCCCACGCCTGGGTCGCGGCATTGCGCGCATCAAGGCGTGCCTGATCGGCGACAAAGCGCTGCTGGCCGGCGGTTTGCTTGGCCTGGCGCAGGCGCGAATATTCCGCGCCCTGCTGGTAGATCGGCACCGACAACTGGGCCTGGGCCACGACCGCTTCCGATTTGGAGCTGTCGGCGACCGTGTTCCACGACCGGGTGTACTGGCCGATCAAGTTCACCGAGGGCAGAAGATCGCCCTGCACGACCGTGACGTTGTCGTCGGCGGCCAGGGCGGCGTAATCGGCCGCGATATAGCTCGGGTTATTGGCAATGGCCGCTGCGACCACGGCCTCATAGGACGCTGGGATAATCGCGGGCAAAGGCGGCGGCATCAGATTTTCGGGCGCCTTGCCGACGACGTTGGTATAGGCCGAGCGCGCCTGCTGCAACGTGCCTTCGGCCGTCACCAAGGCGGCGCGCGCGCTGGCGATGCTGGCTTCGGCCTGGGAAACGTCGGTGCGGGTCAACTCGCCGACCCGGAAACGATCCTGGGTGGCTTCAAGCTGGCGGGTCAAAACCTGAACGTTGCTGCGGTTCAGCTCGGCAACGGCTTGATACTGCAAAACGTCGAAATAGGTTGTCGCGACTTGCAGCAGAACGGTGGCTTCCGTGGCCGACAAGCGCGCGCGCTGCGCGAACACCTGATTCTTGGCCTGCGAGGTGCCCGCCCAGGTCTTAAAGCCGCGAAAAATCGGCTGGATAAACTGGGCGGTGGCATTTTTCTGGAAACGCTGGGTGGTGCCGCCCGTGGTCACGGCGCCGATGCCGCCGCCGGAGAAAATCTGGTTTTCGGTGCGGTTGTTGGTCATCGTGCCGTTCAGCGTCAAAGTCGGACGCCAGCCCGACAGGGCCTGGGGCACGGCTTCATCGACGACGCGCAACTGTGAACGCGCTGCCAGCAAGTTGGGATTGCCCTGGTAGGCCATGGACATGGCCTCCTGGAGCGTCTCGGCGGAAGCAGGTGCAATCGACAGTATGAGCGCGGCACCGGCCAGAAGCGCGATCTTAAGGCGCGGTTTTTCCGCCGTTTGACCAACCGTCCGTTTCACTTTGCCCATCTTTACATTAGATGTCATTGCAACCCCATCGATGGTCTTCTCTTCCGCGCCGGCCGTCCCAGTCGTCAGGCACGGTAAACGCGCCCAATATTAAGTTTAGCGGCCTCTCGACCGCGGGCGATAGCTCTATCCGAAGCCTGTCTTTAACGCCACCGGATTCACATATCAGTCTGGTGTAGCTAAACTTTCTTACAAATTCCTTGCGAAAGTTTAAGCGCCGATCACATTTCCGCGCGCGCGTATTTGCGAGGTGCGGCTTAGTCCTAGAGGTGCGCCAAAATGTGGATGGGGGGAATAATTGCCCAAACTAAATTAGCTGTCATACCCGGCCGTGCGGCGACGTCGCACGCATGCCCTAAAACACAAACTTGGGCTGCTTTTCAAAACCGGGCAGGATCGGCGTCATGGCGTCAAATTCCTGGCGGCTGCCGTAGGAATCACCCGAACGCGTGACCAGCGTCGCCCGGCCCACCGGACCATCGCGCACGACGCAGACCAAACGGCCGCCGTCGGCCAGCTGGGGCTTGAAACCCACCGGCAGTGCGCTGACCGCCCCGTCGATGAGAATGACATCATAAGGCGATTTGGCGGGCCATCCGGCCTTGAGATCGCCGGACACGACCGTCACCTGCCCCGGCGCGATGCCGGCCAGAACCTTACCAGCTTGCGCAGCCAACGCGGCGTCGCTCTCCAGCGCTACAACCGAGCGCACAAGACGCGCCAGCACGGCGGCCGAATAGCCGGTACCCGCGCCCACGATCAGCGCGATATCGGTAGCTTGAAGATCGGCGAGCTGCAGCAGCTTGGCTAGGACCACAGGCTCGATCAGATAGCGCCCCTTGCCGATGGCGAGGTCCTCGTCGATGTAGGCGAAAGCCTGCTGGGCCGGCGGCACGAACAGCTCGCGCGGCACTGCGCTGATAGCCTCGACCACCACCGGGTCCGAGACCTCGCTGGTGCGGATCTGGCTGGCCACCATTTTGCGGCGGGCGGCGGCAAAATCCATCATAAATCCCCCAAGTATTGAAAGCCGTTATCCACCGCTGCTTATACGCGTTCGGCGGCAAATTCACAACGCCGCGCGGGGGCTTTTCGGGCCGTAAAACCATTGCCTTGACCGCCCTTAGGCACCCTTCTATATAACCGTGCCTTCTGCGCCGGGGCACTGTCATGCCGCCGGGGCAAGAGGCCGATACCAAGGGTCCGATCGCAGGCGGTCGGGAACCCAAGGCAAGTTGGCAGAGTGGCCGAGTGGCAGAGTGGCCATGCAGCGGATTGCAAATCCGTGTACGTCGGTTCGATTCCGGCCTCGGCCTCCATATGCGCTGTTCCGGCGTAGCTCAATGGTAGAGCACGCGGCTGTTAACCGCGGGGTTACAGGTTCGAGTCCTGTCGCCGGAGCCATCTAGCTTTCGTAGCGAGCGTCGCGAGCTTACAAAAGCTGATGTCCCCGCGCTTGTCGCGGGGACCCAGGGCAGCAAATTCCAACGGCGCGATTTGCCCTGGATCCCGGGCACAAGGCCCAGGATGACGCCGCGTTTATCAATTGCCCCAATTCGGCTTATTTTTAATGCAATGCTCATTTGCCAGCGCGAGCCGCGTGCCCGATGCTCCCCGACACCTCTGCCAAGGACCTGACTATGACTTTCCAGCGACACTCAACGCGATCGAACGCATCCGCTGCGCGACGCGCCGTGGCCGTGTCCCTATGCTGCCTTGGCTTGCTCGCACTCGCAGGGTGCGACAAGCCGAAAGAAGAGCAGAAAGAGGCCGCGAAAGAAGCACCGAAAGAGGTCACGCTCACGATCGAGAGCGATGGCGATTTTCCGTACTTCGTGCCGAATGAATTGGCGGCGCCGACCGGCGCGCGCGTCAAATTGACCTTCCATCACGCTGGAGAGATTCTCACCCAAAGCCACAATTGGGTATTGGTCAAACCCGGCACAATGGAAGCCGTGGAAACGGCCGGTATCGCCGCCGGCGAGGCAAACAACTGGCTGCAAAAAGACGATCCAAATGTGCTCGCCGCGACGCCGCTCATCGGTAAAGGCGCGCATGTGACTTTTGAATTTATCGCGCCGGCGCCGGGCGACTATCCCTTCATGTGCACGACGCCAGGCCATGGCGAAGACATGCACGGTATTCTACACGTCACCGAAAACTGAAAAATTCTACACACAACGTTAGACAGGGAGATAAAGATGCTGAGGAAGTATGCCACCGCACTCCTGGCGGCCGTCGCACTCGCTCTGACCGCGCCGCACGCCCAGGCTCAAGAACTGAAGTCGCCCGATAAGATCGCCTACGTGCTGAAGCTGCTGACGCACGTCCAGAACGACTTTGGGCGCCAGATCGATCGCAAGACATTCGATCGCATTCCGCACGAGAATATGGAGTTCCACGAAGCCGCCGAGGCTCTTGAGAAGGCCATGGCGGATGAGTCGCCGGCGCTGAAGACAAAGGTGACCGCCGCGCTTAAGGAAGCGGTTGCGGCCGGACAGGCCGTCTCGGACAAGAACACCACCAACGATGAAGCTGTGCTTCGCCCGCTTCATGAGGCGATGATAAAGAAGGTGGTTGCGCTCGACGCGCTCTTCCCTGCCTCGATGAGGCCCGATCCCAAATTCATGTTCCAACCGGGCGAACGCGCAAAGTCCGCGCCTGCGGCGAAATAATCGGCTACTTTCTGTGGATGCAATCTAGGAGCCCCAGTGGTTCCTAGATTGCAGCTCCTAGATTCGTTTTACGCACCACTTCTCTCAGCTGGTCCATCCAAACCACGGGTTCGCCGGCACGTCCTTGCCGTAAGCGCCGTCCTTGAGAACCTGTACTAGAAACTGAAAATCTTGGCGCCCTTGCGCGCGTTCGGGCGCTTGCTCGGCTTGAGCTACGCCATCGAAGATTGCTTCACCAGCCAGCCAGCGGGCCTCGGCGCGCGGCTGCAATGCGACGTGCAGCGCGTGGCCCAATTCAAACTCGCGCGTATCGAAACCTGTCAACCCAAGCGCCGCGTGCAGGCCCGCGAAAATAAATGAACGCATCGCCTGATTGATCAGCGGATGCGGGACATTGTTCACAGCATGATTATACAAATCGAGACACGCGGGCAGCGACGTTGAAGCATAGCCGCGGCAGGTGAGCGGACGCGGCATATAGAACGAGCAGGAACTCTCCGACAGCAGCGGACAGGCCAAGCGCCCGGTCTGACGCTGCAATAGAGTAAGCCCGCGCGTACCGGCTTCCGCCTTTTCAAAGTCCGCTTTGAATGAGTCTTCGGGATGTTTCCAGCGCTCTTGTACGGCCCGCGCCAACACAAAAATCTCCGGCGCCGTGATGGTCACCAAGGTATGGCAGCAATAGCCGCAGCCCTTCTTGCAGGCCACGGCTTCACGGCCGGCGTATTTTTTGGCGCAGGTGTCATAGACCTTATAAAGATGAGCCCCGGCATCGCCCATGCGCTTCGGGTTTTTGGAATCCTCAAGGATATCGACCAACTCGCGCACAAGGCCAAAGAGTGTGGGCGGGCGGTCGGGACTAAAGCCGCCGCGTTCGTATTCTTTGAGATATCCCTTGAGCGTAAGCCGTCTTTGATCGCGCGACATGGCCCCTCACCCGCAGCGCGGCTAACGCCGCGGCGTGATGATCATCTGCTCGCGAGCAACCACCGCACCGGCCCAAGCTTTGCGCGAAGTGCGCTCCAACTGCGCCATGAAGTCGTCGTTGTGGTCGGGGTCGTGGTGGAAGATCGCGAGCTGTCCGACGTTGGCCATTTTGCAAAGGCGCACGCCCTCTTCCCAAGACGAATGGCCCCAACCGATTTTCGCCGGGAACTCGGCATCGGTGTAGGTGCTGTCGTAGATCACGAGATCGGAGCCATCGATGAGTTTCAAGACATTCTGATCGGGCTTGTTGATGACATGCTCGGTGTCGGTGACGTAGCAGATCGAATTGCCGCCGTATTCGATACGGTAACCGGTAGCGCCGTTAGGATGGTTGAGCGGCATGGTAACGATCTTCACGCCGCCGCCGTGGTCCCAGCTTTCCCCGGCTTCGAAATCGACAAAGCGCAGCTTGGCTTGCAGGGCCTCCAGCGGCACCGGGAACAAGGGGTTCGCCATCTGGCTGGACAAGACGTTCTCGACACCGCCGGCGTTGGAAAGGTGGCCCGAATAAATTCCGAACTCGTAATTCGGCATGAACATCGGGGCGAAAAACGGAAAGCCGTTGATGTGATCCCAATGAGTGTGGGTCAACAGCAGGGCGCCCTTTTTAAGGCCGTCGCGGGCGAACTCCTGGCCCAGACCGCGAATGCCAGTGCCGGCGTCCAAAACAATGCGTTGGTCGCCCGCGAAGATCTCGAGGCAACTCGTATTACCGCCGTACACCACATGTTCCGGTGAGGGACAGGCAATGCTGCCGCGGACGCCCCAGAATTTGACCGCGAGAGTCATCCGGATATGCACATAGGGTTGACGGCAGCCATTGGGGGGCTACCGTGGACGGGCTCGTTCCCCAAAACACAACGCACAGAAACTTGTAACATCCTTGGATCACTGAGGAAAACACAGAATGTGTATCCCCACGAGGGTAAGGTCTTTGGGTGCCTCGCTTATTCGCACCGCAGCAAAGAAGCATATCGGAACAAGAGCGCCAAACGTCAAGTCGAAACGCCGAGGAGTCCTAGGCGGCGTCCTCGCTGTTGTTGTTACGGGGCGCGGACTTGCCCGAGCCGACGTAAGCGGTGGCGCAGTGCTCGGCGCAATAGGGCTTTCCGGCCGCAACCGGCTTGCCGCAGAAACGGAAGTCTTCGTGCTTCGGATCGCCGATGGGCCAACGGCAGGTTTGCGCCGACAAATCCGTCAGGGTGAAGATCCGCGTTTCGACCTTCTTCGCGACCGGCGCTTTCACGTCCTGGCGCTTGATCGGCGACGGGCGGCCCTTGAGGCCGAGGCGGTGAGCTTTGCCCACGACGGCATTCTTCGACACGCCGAGGTGCTTGCCGATTTCACCTGTGGTCAATCCTTCCGACCACAGTTTTTTCAGTCGTCCGATTTTTTCGTCGTTCCAGCCCATGGCGTCCCCACACCCCAACGCACGCGTAAAACGCGCGCGAACCAAATATTGCCGGCCTTCCGCCGGCCGGGAGGCAGCGGCGAACATACTCGGCTGGCCGAGGCGAGTCCACACGCAGTCCAGTTGAAATCGGCGTCAAAAACTAATGAAGTCATATCTCTAAAACCTTGCCGTCGAGGACAAACTGAGCTTTGGGGTCCTCAATTTCCAGCACCCATAGGTCGGGGTCGTATTTCCCCTGCCGCGCGAGATAGGTATCGGCGTCCTTCTCGGAGACCGACTTGGGCCCCGTGGCCCGGAGCCAGGCCGGCGTACCGTCGGGTCCTGTAACGCCGGAAAAAACCTCGCAGCCGGCGGCAAACCGATTGACCTTCAGAAACAGGGCGCCGGCGTCGGGATCGCCTTTGCGGGCGATCGTCGCCATGAGCCCGGCGACGGCGCAACGCCTCAGCCAGGCCTGGACTCGCAACTCCGTTTTTAGCCGCTCCGGGGCCGCTGGGTCGGGGTCGAAGAGACCGGGCGTCATAGATCTGGACGCTCCACAATCGGTTAAGCCTTTGATAGGACTTTGTGTTAGTGTAGGTAATGAGGTTTAAGGCGGGGGTCTAGAGGACATTTAGCGCCGTTTCGCGCTCCCAGGTCCGGTCTTAAGGGGCAGTCAACATGATCAATGCAGCGTCAAGCAGCGGGCGATTTCAGCCATGATGGCGATTATCGGGGTAATCTGCTCAATCGCTTTGCCCTTCGGTGCTTACCTTATGCGCGGCGGTGCTTTCGCCCTGGGCTCGCTCGAACTCTTCTTGAACATTCAGCCATTCGTTTTCAGCCGTGGCCAGATTCTTTTCGATCTGGCCCAGCTGCTTTTGCATGTCGAGCATTTTACCGACGTCTTTGCCGTAGACCTTGGGGTCGGCCATAGTCTGGCGGAGTTTGGCGCGCTCGGCCTCCAGGGTAACAACGGTCTTTTCCGCCTGCTGCAGGCGCTTTTTCAACGGACCTAGAGCCTGCCGCTTTTCCGCGGCGCGCTTGCGATCGTCCTTTTTGCCGCCGTCCCGATCGCCGCGCTCGCTGTCGTCGCGCCGGCCGGAGCGCCGGTTAGCGGCATTGCCCAGCAGATGCTCGCGGTAATCGTCCATATCGCCGTCGTAGTTCTGCACACGACCGTTTTCCACCAGCCAGAAGCGGTCGACGGTGAGTTCGATGACGTGCGGATCGTGGCTGATGAGCACCACGGCGCCCTCGAAGGCATTAATGGCCTCCGCCAGGGCCTGGCGGGAATCCATGTCGAGGTGATTGGTGGGCTCGTCCAGCAACAGGACGTGGGGCTTGGCCACGGTCATCAGTGCGAACAAGAGCCGCGCCTTCTCGCCGCCCGACAGGCTGGAGATTTTCGTCAGCGCTTTCTGCTGGCCGAAGCCGAAGCGGCCCAGATGACTGCGCAAAGCGGTTTCGGAATCTTGCGGCCGGCGGCGCTGCATTTCCAAAACGGGCGTTGCGTTCATGTCGAGTTCTTCGGACTGATGCTGGGCGAAGTATCCAACGCGCAGCTTGCCCGACTTTGAAAACACGCCGGACATGGCTTCAAGCCGCCCGGCCAGTAATTTAACCAAGGTCGACTTGCCGTTGCCGTTGGCGCCCAGCAAGGCGACGCGGTCGTCGGTATCAATGCGCAGCGAAAGGTTGCTCAACACCGCCTTGCCGTCGTAGCCGATGGCCACCTTCTCCATGTTCACCAAGGGCGGCGACAACTGTTCCGGCTCCGGGAACATGAAGCTGATGCTGCCCTCCTCATGGTGCTCGGCGATGGGCTGCATGCGTTCCAGCATCTTGATGCGCGACTGGGCTTGTTTGGCTTTGGTAGCCTTGGCGCGGAAGCGGGCAATGAACTTCTCGAGATCTGCGCGCTTGGCGCTTTGTTTTACGCGCTGCTTTTCGTTCTGCTCAAGGCGCATGCGGCGGGTTTCTTCAAACTTGTCATAGCCGCCGCGATAGAGCGTCATCTTGGCGTTCTCGAGATGCAAAATCTCGTCGACCGAACGGTTGAGCAGGTCGCGGTCGTGGCTCACCAGAAGGATCGTGCCGGGATAATTCTTGAGATAGTCCTCGAGCCAGATGGTGGCTTCCAGGTCCAAGTGGTTGGTGGGCTCATCCAGCAGCAGCAGTTCCGGTTGCGTGAACAGCAACCCGGCCAGGGCGACACGCATGCGCCAGCCGCCGGAAAAGTCGTCGCAGGGCTTCTGCTGGGCGGCTTCGTCGAAACCGAGTCCGGCCAGGATCACAGCCGCGCGGGCATTGGCGGTGTGCGCGTCCTTGTCGGCCAAGCGCATATGCACTGCGCCGATGCGTTCCGGGTCGGTGGCGGTCTCGGCTTCGGCCATGAGCGCCACCAGCTCCCGGTCGGCGGCCATGACGGTATCGACTAGGTTCTTGGGACCGTGGGGCGCTTCCTGGCTGGTAATGCCGATGCGCCAGCGGCGCGGCACGTCGATGGTGCCTTCCGACGGCGACAGCTCGCCGGTGATCAGGCGCAAAAGCGTGGTCTTGCCGGTGCCGTTGCGGCCGACGAGCCCAACCCGGTGTCCTGCGTTGATTGAAACGTCGGCGCTGTCGAGGAGAACCCGCGCGCCGATGCGGTACGTTAAATTGGAAATGCTCAACATGGGCCGGGGGTTTATCATGCCCCGGCGGCAGGCAAAAGCGCCCAAAAGCGCCTAAGTCAGGCTTTTGACGCCAGCCATTTCAGCGCCCCTGCGCCCGCCGCCCGGCCGCCGGCAAAGCAAGCCGTCAGCAGATAGCCGCCGGTGGGCGCCTCCCAGTCCAGCATTTCACCGGCGCAGAACACGCCCGGCAGTGTACGCAGCATGAGATTGGCGTCCAGTCCTGCGAAGGCCACACCGCCGGCAGTGCTGATGGCTTCGGTCACGGGCCGCGCGGCTTTGAGCGGCACCGGCAAAGCTTTGATGGCGGCGGCCAGACGGGCCGGAGCGTCGAAGTCCGCCGGCGGTAGCAGTTCGCGCAACAGTCCCGCCTTGACGCCGTCGAGGCCGGCGTATTTGCGCAGATAATTGGCGAGCGAATTTTTGCCGCGGGGACGCGATAGCGCTTGCACCAGCGCCTTGAGATCGCGGGCCGGCGCGAGATCGAGATGAATGATGGCTTTGCCCCCAGCCGCGAGGGTATCGCGGGCGGCGGCGGCGAAGGTGTAGATCAGCCCGCCTTCAACGCCAGTCTCGGTGACGACAAACTCGCCCTTGCGCGTAACATCTCCTACCCTCGCGATCACTGCTTTCACGGGCTGCCCGGCGAACTTGGTGCGAAAGTGTTCGCTCCACGCCACGTCGAAGCCGCAATTGGCAGACTGGAGCGGTGTCACAGCAATGCCGCGCGCGGACAGCATCTTCACCCAAGCGCCATCGGAGCCAAGCTTAGGCCAGCTTCCGCCGCCCAGCGCCAGCACCACGGCCTCGGCGTTTACCGCGAGCGGCCCAGCCGGCGTTTCAAACATCAAGCTCCGCTCATCCCATCCGAGCCAGCGGTGGCGCATATGCAGGGTGAGGCCAGAGTGGCGCAGGCGCCGTAGCCAGGCCCGCAACAAAGGTGCTGCTTTCATTTCCGTGGGAAACACGCGTCCCGATGTGCCGACGAAGGTTTCGATGCCCAGACAGTGTACCCAGCTCCGCAAATCGTCCGGTCCAAACTGCGCGAGCGCGGACTCCAGATCGGCGCGGTGGCGGCCATAGCGCGGCAGAAACTGATCGCTCGGCTCGGAATGGGTGATGTTCAGCCCCCCTCGCCCGGCCATGAGGAACTTTCGCCCCGCCGACGGCATGGCGTCGTAGAGATCCACGCGTGCGCCGCCGGCCAGCAGCGTTTCCGCCGCCATGAGGCCGGCCGGTCCGCCGCCGATCACTGCTACTTTGGGATTGCCCTTAACGGTCATAAGTAGGGGCGAAGCTAGGAATAAGACTTGACCATGTCCAGGGTGGATTGCACGCCGATCTGGTCGAAGTTGTCGGCCAGCCATTTATCGGTGGTGGCGACGCCCAGCTCATAAAGATAAGTCAGGAACTTCCAGTCAGCGTTGGACTTCGAGGCCGCGCCGAGTTTGCTCATCTCGTCTTCCGCCACGATCATGTGGAAGTTGACACGGTGGAAGGGCGTGTCGTGCAGTTTGCCTTGCGCGATCAGGTTGGAGATGGTGGCAATGCCGCTCATCTCGCGCGCCAGTGTGGCGTTGAAGCTGACTTCGTTGATGCGGTTGAGTATCTCGCGCGCCGTGTTGGGTACGTCGGGCCGGTTCATGGGATTGATCTGGACGATCAGCACGTCCTTGCTCTCGCATTCATGAATCAAAGGCGAGATGGCTGGGTTGGCGAGGTAGCCGCCGTCCCAATATTGCTCGCCTTGGAATTCGACCGCGCGGAACACCAGCGGCAGGCAGGCCGAAGCCATGATGGCCTCAACATACATATCTTCGGCGCGAAAAACTTTCAGCTTGCAGGTCTTCACATTGGTGGCCGCGACAAAGAGCTTGATGTCTTTGCGCTTGCGCAAACCTTCGAAGTCGACCATTTCTGAAAGAATGTCGCGCAACGGGTTGATGTCCAGCGGATTGACCTGATAGGGAGAGAACATGCGCGAGATAAAATCGGCCATCATGAAGGCCGGAAAGTCGTCGACGTTCCATTGGCTCTGTCCGCCTTGGGGCATGAACCACGGCAGCGACGCGTGACCGGACGAGATCAGCGCCCGTTCGCTCACCTGCTGCCAAAACGTGTGCAAGGCGTCGATGGCGCCCTGGCGCCCGCCCTTGATAAAGCCGTCAGTGAACACCACCGCGTTCATGGCCCCGGCGCTGGTGCCGCTGATGCCGTCGATGAAGATGCGCCCGTCCTTCATCAGACGGTCCAGCACGCCCCAGGTAAACGCGCCGTGCGCCCCGCCGCCCTGAAGTGCCAGGTTGAGGTGACGGCGGTTCTTTTTGTGGGCGTTATAGACGGTCAAGGGAGTATGCTTTCAGGCAACAAAGCGGGGCAATTAGGCAGGCTGCAACTCTAGCGCTTTACCCGAGGATAGTTAAAGATTTGCCCCAAGCTAGTCCCGTGCGCTAAATTAACGCCTTAGCAGAGGTCACACATGCGACTTACGGCGCTCGCCTTTATTATCGGTACATTGGGCTTAGGTCTCGCCGGCTCGCAGACCTTCGCCGCTGCGGCCAAAAAGCCCCAGCTCGATATCTCGCATCCCGGCACCGTCGCCATCATTGAGCAAAACGACACCTACAAGTATCGCCATGCCGAGACCGGCTTTCCGCTTTATGTCTCCGACCGCGACAAGCCGGGGGTATCGACCTGCGT
The DNA here is from genome assembly GCA_947475295.1 of Fidelibacterota bacterium. GTDB lineage: Bacteria > Pseudomonadota > Alphaproteobacteria > Rhodospirillales > Rhodospirillaceae > SHVO01. The sequence goes on along the minus strand of CANJLF010000014.1, from coordinate 24,770 downwards.
TGCCGGCTGCGCCCGGGCCTGGGTTCCCTTAGCCGTGGATGCAGCCGATAAAAACAACGTCGGCAGTTGGACGATCATCAAGCGCGACGACGGCACGCGGCAGTGGGCCTACAAAGGCCAGCCGGTTTACACCCTCTTCCACGACAACGTGGAAAAGCCTATCGGCAACGGCGTCGAGGGCGTCTGGCATTTTCTCGAGCCATAGCGCAGCGGCGCTCGGTTACTATTTCATGACCTTTTGGCCGCCCGCGCGACCGCGGAGAATTTTTTCCATTGAGTTTGTGAACCATTGGCGACAAGCTAGCGTCGACGCACGGAGTTGAGTTGGGGAAATCGCGCTGTCAGCGGTACAAAGCGCCTTTGGATTGATGGTCCTCCTGGGATTGGCATGGCTTGCCAGCGAACGGCGGCGGGACGTGGATTGGCGCGCCGTCGGCAAAGGCGTCCTACTGCAGTTCGTCTTCGGCCTCGCCCTCATCAAAATGCCGATCTTTCAGAAGGCCCTAGCGGCCCTTAACAATGTCGTCGTCAGCCTTAGCAGCGCGACCCGCGCCGGCACCAGCTTCGTCTTCGGCTACCTGGGCGGCGGCGATGTGCCCTGGACAAACACCGGCCCCGGGTCGAGCTTTGTTTTCGCCTTTCAATCGCTGCCGCTGATCCTGGTCATCAGCGCGCTGTCGGCGTTGCTGTTCTATTGGAACATCATTCCACCGGTTGTGCGCGGCTTCGCTTGGCTCTTGCGGCGCACGATCGGCGTCAACGGTCCCGCCGGCATCGCCGTGACCATGAACATCTTCGTCGGCATGATCGAAGCGCCGCTGGTGATCAAACCTTACTTGCGTGCCGAGACCCGCGCCGGGCTGTTCATCATCATGACCGCCGGCATGGCCATGGTCGCCGGAACGGTGATGGTGTTGTACGCTACCTTGCTCGACGGTTTGATCCCCAATCCCATCGGCCAAATTCTCACGGCGTCCATCATGGCGGCGCCGGCCACCATCGTGATCTCCTTCATCATGGTGCCCGAGGATCCTGAAGCCTTCATCGTCAACCGCGATCCTTCCCAGGTTGTCCTGCCGCCGGCGTCGGGCGACAACATGATGGCAGTCATCACGCGCGGCACCATCGACGGCGTGCAGATCCTCATCAACGTCATTGCCATGCTGATTGTGCTGGTGGCGCTGGTCACCCTCGCCAACAACATCATCGGTGCGCTGCCCGATGTCGGCGGCGCGCCGCTGACCCTGCAGCGCATATTTGGCTGGGCGATGTCGCCCATCGCCTGGTTGCTGGGCATTCCCTGGTCCGAGGCGCCCACCGCCGGTGCGCTCTTGGGCACTAAGGCCGTCCTTAACGAACTGATTGCTTATACCGACTTGTCGAAGCTACCGGCCGGATCCCTGTCGGACCGCTCGCGCCTGATCATGACCTATGCGCTGTGCGGCTTCGCCAACTTCAGCTCCATCGGCATCACCATCGGCGGGTTGACCGCTATGGCCCCGGAGCGCCGCGCCGACATTGTCTCGCTGGCGCCGCGCACATTGGTCTCAGGCACGCTGGCTACTTGTATGTCGGGCGCGGTTGTCGGAATGCTGAGTTAGCCTCACGAAATCAGCTTAATTTCCGCCAGTCGCTCCTGCAGATAGGCATCGGCGGTGATCGGCACCGGATAGCGGTTGGGCCGATCCGGGGAAATGCACGACGGCAAGGTTTCGATCAAATAGTCCGAGGTAAAGTGCTGGAAGAACGGCATGGAGTAGCGCGGGAACGCCGCGCGCTCCGGCGTCGGATTGACGACGCGGTGGGTGGTGGACGGCAAGACGTGATTGGTTAGGCGCTGCAGCATGTCGCCGATATTGACCACGACGCAGTCGGGCGGCGGATCGATAGCCAGCCAGCGGCCGTCGCGATCCAACAGCTGAAGCCCGGACTCCTCGGCGCCCAGCAGCAGCGTGATGACGTTGATATCCTCGTGGGCGCCGGCGCGTACACCGCTGGCTTCTGGCGACACCGGTGGATAGTGCAGTAAGCGCAAAATGCTATTGCCCATCCCCACTTTGTCGTCGAAAAAAGTGGCGGGCAGTTTCAAATATAAAGCAATCGCGCGCAGAATGCGTAAGCCCAGCGCATCCATGGCCTCAAACAGCGCATAGGTGGCGGCATCGAAATCGGCGATTTCGCCCACCGGCAGATTGGGCGGCATGGTGCGGTCGGTTTGGCTCACCGGCAAATTGCGCCCCACGTGCCAGAACTCCTTGAGATCGGCGCGGTCCGCACCCTTGGCCGTCTCGACGCCGAAGGCGGTATAGCCGCGCTGGCCGCCGCCGCTGGGCACGATATAGCGGCGTTTAACCGCTTCCGGCAGTGCAAATAAGCGCCGCGTACGATCAAAGGCGCCGGCGATGATGGCTGGCGCAATGCCGTGCTCGGAGACCACCGCAAAGCCGGTGCGGGCAAAGCTCGCGCCGAGGGCTTCCGCGAAGCTGGCTTGGTCGCCTTCGCCCGCAGCGATCGATAACGGTGTTATGGAGGACATGACCGCCTTCCCGTGAAATGGGTAGCCAGATTATCTACGGAACCTATCTCCTCCGTCTATCGGGCGATGGGGCCGTCACAAAAATGCAACACAACAGGTATCGAACCGGTTCGCTTCTTCACTACAATGGCCTCAGCGTCCGCCGCAAGCCTAAGGACATCGTCCTCCATGCACCGCCTGAGCCTAATCGTTCTCGTGATTCTGCTGGCCATCTTGTGGCCGATGCCGCGCGCCCAGGCGCAGGAGACCACCCTCCTGATCAACGGCATGATCGTCACGCCGGGCGGCGTGATCAACGACGGCTGGATCGCCATACAAGGCGGCAAGATTAAGTCCATCACCGCGACCAAGCCCAGCGTTGCCGGCGCGCGCGTGCTGATAACACGCGATATTGTTTTCCCCGGCTTTGTCGATTTGCACAATCATCCGCTCTACGGGGTCTTTCCGCGCTGGACACCGCCCAAGACCTACGGCAACCGCTACGAATGGCGCGCCGCCGACGAATACTGGAAAACCATCCAAGGCCCCGAAGGTAAACTGGTGGCGACGCATTTCTGCGACATGGATGCCTATGTCGAGCTGAAAGCCCTAGCCGGCGGCACCACGTCGTTGCTCGGCATCTACGAGCCCGCCGACGTGCCGAAAGTCCCGGCCTGCGTCGCCGGTCTGGTGCGCAACCTCGATTGGTCGTCGGGATTTTACGGCACGGCCGTAGGCGAGGAACGGCTCGGCAATATCCTCGGCGTCCGGCCGCGCGATCTCGAACTATCGGCGCGCGATGTCGCATTTTTTCGCCAAGGGAAGTTTGATGTGGTCGCGGTCCATACCGCAGAGGGCCAACGCGGCGATGCTGAATCCCGCGGCGAGTTTGCGCGTCTGACAGAGCTTAAGCTGTTGGGACCCAAGACCACCGTGGTTCACGGCGTCGCGTTGACGGAAGACGATTTCATCAAATTGCGGCGGGCCGGCTCGTCCTTCATCTGGTCGCCGCGAAGCAATTTCGAATTGTACGGCGAGACCGCCAACATCCCCGTGGCCTTGGGCCAGAACGTGACCGTCGCGCTTGCGCCCGATTGGTCGCCCACCGGCAGCACCAACATGCTGGCGGAACTGGTCTATGCCAGGTCCGTCAGCGAAAAAGTATTCGGCGGACTGATTTCGCCCAAACGCCTTTTCGACATGGCCACCAGCGTGCCGGCGCGGATTGCCAAAATTGACGACAAAGTCGGAAGCCTCGCGGCCGGCCTCTATGCCGACCTGTTCCTGCTGCGCGGCGACGCCGCCAAAGACGTCTTCGAGACGCTGGTGAACGCCAAACCCGAGGACGTTACGCTGGCGATGGTGAGCGGGCAGCCGCTTTACGGCGCCCGCGACTATCTGACCGCGCTCGGGGTTTCCGAAACTGAAAACCGCGACATGTGCGGAACGGCTCGCGCCGTCAACCGCACCGCCTTCCCCAAGGACGGCCTCGCTGGAGTCTACGCACGGTTGTCCCAAGCTCTGGCGGCAGAAAATATTCAGCTGGCCGGCCTCGCCGAGTGCATACCAAAAGCCGGGCCTTAAGCAGACCACCCCCCGCTCTCGGGTTTTTGACTGGTGACAGCGGCTATTCTCTGGGAAACTGACGCCAACATGGGGTGCTGGGGGAATAACCGTGAATTACAGAACGGCGCTGATCTGGCTTGCGTTGAGTCCGGGCATGATAACACCGGTCTGGGCGCAGACCCCGCCGCCGCCCGGCGCGGACACAACGGACTCCGGCACAGTTAGCTATGGCCAGGACTTTTTTTCCAAATACGATGTCACGACCGCCGAAGACATCATGCGGCGGATTCCCGGCGTCGCCGCCATTCTGGATAATGTCGCGACCCAGCAGCAAGAGCGCGGCTTTGGCTCCGGTGGCGACCAGATTCTCATCAACGGCAAGCGCATGGCGGGCAAGAACCAGATCCTGGCCACGCTGCGTCGTCTGCAAGTCGAAAACATCGCCAGCATTCAGCTGATCCGCGGCACTTCGGCGGAACTCGATGTGCAAAGCCAGGGCCTCTTGGTCAATATTATCCTGAAGGAAGGCGTAGGCACCGGCGCCGGTTCCTGGCAGCTCGACACGCGCATCAACGACCACGGTTTCCTGCAACCTGATGGCTTGGTGAACTACTCCAACAGCTGGGGACAGTTGGATTACATTCTCGGCCTGGAACGCAATCTGCTGCCGCCGCGAAACCTGGTCGGCAACGATTGGCACGACCGTACACGGTATGAGGTTTATTACTTCCCGAACGGTGCCGTGCAGGAACTTCGCCCGCAGGTCATAAACCGCGAGCACGACAAATTCATCATGACCGCCAATTTGACCTATAACCTGGAAAACGGGGACCGCGCGCGTTTCAACGTGTTGCTCGAGCCCCGTGATCCGGTTGAAAGCGACGTCACCGATCTCACGCGCTTCAATAGTTCCGGAACGCAAACGCTCACCGCCGTTGATTTCCATAAGCGCACAAGCGGATGGGTCAATCGTTGGGAGTTGGGCGGCGACTACGAAGGCGTCATTGGGCCGGGCACGCTGAGCACGCTTTACATCTTCAACTATGTCGACATCCCGATTGACGAATACCGCAACCGCATCATCGGCAATACGCTGAACGAAATCAGCCGGCAGCTGACCAACCAGTTGAACACCGAAGGCATCTTGCGCAGCTCCTACACCTGGCCCATCGCCGCCAAGCAGACCTTGGAGATCGGCGCGGAAGGCGCGCGCAACACCCTTACCCAGGATTTGCGCGTATTCTTCGATCTCGACGCCAACGGCCGCGTCGAGGAAATCCCGATCCCAACCGCCCATGCCTTTGTGCAGGAACTGCGCGGCGAGGCCTTCGCCAACCACAACTGGAATATCCTGAGCAACCTGTCCCTCGAAAGCTCGCTGAATTTTGAGTATTCGCAAATCACAAACAACTATCCATTCAGCCCAACCGCAACCTACAAGTTCCTTAAACCGCGCGCCGACCTGCGCTACGACATGTCCAGTTCCGACCAGATGCGTTTCAAGGTCGAGCGCACGGTCAGTCAGTTGCAGTTCATGAACTTCGTGCCGACCTTCGACGTGGTCGATAGCGAAATCGACGCCGGCAATCCCGCGCTCGCGCCGGAAAAAACTTGGGTCTATGAAGCAGCCTATCAGCATCGGCTGCCCAACCGCCAAGGCGCGCTGGATGCGCGCGTCTTCTACAAGGACATCAACGATCACATCGACAAATTCGTAATCCGCCGCGAAGCCAACGGCGATCCCGTGTCGGCCAGCGGCAACATTGGCAAAGCCAAAGTCTATGGCGCCGAAGCCAAAGTAGGCGTGAAGCTGGCTTGGTTGGGCCTGCCCGATATGGGCATCGATGTGCGCTACCTGCACCAATGGAGCGAAACCACTGACCCCTTCACCGGGCGCAAACGCGATGTGCAGAACCTGTGGACCGATGAATTGGATACCAGCTTCCGTCACGACGTGACGGCCTGGGGCTTTTCCTACGGCACCACATTGAAGATGAGCGAAGGCCGCCAGGTGTTCAGTGACGCGCGCGTGCTGCGCTACTTTGAACGCGGTCCGCGCTTGGAAGCCTTCATGGAGAAGTCCCTGCCCTATAAGCTGACGTTACGCCTTGAAGGGTACGGTTTGATGCCGCACCACAACCGCGAACATCAGCAGCGCATCCTTTACGTGAACGATGCCGGCAACGGCATCGTTTCGCGCACGGAGCGCTTCACGGAAATCAGGGATAGGCGCTTCGTCATCAGCCTGCGCGGCAGGTTCTAAAACGCCGCTTACGCGCGGCGGCTGTCGCGGCGGGCCTGACGGGCTGCGTATTTGGCGTCGCGGCCGGCTTTCTGCTGGGCTTTGAGGGCGAGCGCCTCGTTGGCCTTGCGGTTCAGTTCTTCCTCGGCGGCCTGTTGGGCAGCGAGCGCCACGGCAGCGGCTTCTGCGGCCTTCTGAGCGGCTTCGGCGCGTTTGCGCTCGGCGGCTTCGGCTTTGCGCTTGTCGCGTGCGTCGCTCAAGACAATGCGTTCGGCTTGACGTTCCGCGAAATCGGGCGCGTTCTGGGGCGCATTAGCGCGCATTTTCTCGAGCAGCACCTGTTTTGCCTTCGCAGCCGTCTCTAAGCGCTCATTGAAGTCGGTTAGGTTCTTCTTAGCCATTAATCCAAAGCTCCATATAAAAAGCATCAAGACCCCGTCGTCATCGCCAGCGGCAGTGAAACGGACCCCGCGCGCTCCGGCGCGGTCGATCCATTATTGACGCGAAGGGGGAAAGTGCCGACGGTAATAGACAAGCCTGACCGCCGGGTCCATACGGATTGTGGCCCGTACAGGCATAATTGAACACCAAACAGCGACAATTCTAAGGCCGCCTGCACGGATGTGGGCCCACGGCCGCTTCTCCCATGGGTGACAAAAAATTGAGTTGAATGGTACCTATTACACTCATAAATTGTATCCGTGGGCCAGTGTTCAGTGTGAGGCGCTCGCAGTTCACAATACGCGGAAGGAATGGTTCTTGAGAGGTGCCCCGAGGACGCTGGAGCAGATCCGATCGGATGCCTGCGACACCATTCTTCTCACGATTACAATTCTCGCGGTTCCCGGCGTCGCCACCAGCCTGTTGCGCGGATTGGAGCAAGGCTGGAAGCCGGTCATGGGCCTGCATGTCGCCATGCTGGTGCTTCTGGCGGCGACGACATTTTGGCGTAAACGCTTAAGCTTTCTTTTCCGGGCGGCAACCGTCACAGCTGTTCCTTATATTGTGGGCGTCGGCGGGCTATTGGCCTATGGGCGCGGCAACGGCGCTACCATGTTCTTTATATCTAGCTGCGTCGTCGCTGGCTGTTTCTTCAGCCGGCGCACCGCCGTGGGCGTGGTCTCGCTGTGCGTCGCGACCTTAGCGGCAATCTATTCCGGCTACCGGCTTGATCTGTTGGACCTGCCGGTGAACCCCGGCAGTTACGACATGACCCCGCTCAGCTGGCTGGCCTTGATCGTGGGCTTTGTCGCCGCCGGGATCGCCCCCATCATCGGCCTGTCGGCCCTGCTGCAGTCCCTGGAGACCGAGCGCATCCGCGCCGACGAGGCGGCCAAAGTCCGCTCGGATTTTCTCGCCAATATGAGCCACGAACTGCGCACGCCCATGACAAGCATCATCGGCATGGCCGACGGACTCAAAGCCACCCCCCTCAACCCCCAGCAGCAAAACCTGGTTTCCAACCTGACACTGTCCGGCCATAACTTGCTGGCGGTTTTGAACGACCTGCTCGACTTCACAAAATTCGAGACCGGCCTCGTTCCCATCGAGAAGCTGCCGTTTCGCGTCTCCGACCTTATCCGCAATACCTGCGCCGTGTTTGAAGCCCGCGCGGCGCAAAAAGGCCTCGCGCTCAAGGTTGAGTTGCCCGAAGGCCTGCATGACGATGTGATTGGGGACAGCTTCCGGATTGGCCAGGTGCTCTCCAACCTCGTCGACAACGCCATCAAGTTCACAGCTGAAGGCGCGGTCACCATGCGCGTCGAACAGCGGGCAGACACCGACGGCCGGTTTATGCTGATCTGCGCGATCATCGACAGCGGCATTGGCATACCGCCGGACAAAATCGAGCGCATCTTCGATCCCTTTATTCAGGCCGACATGTCGATATCGCGCGCCTACGGCGGCTCCGGCCTGGGCCTCGCGATCTGCCGCAAGCTCGCCGATGCGCTGGGCGGTGACATCAGCGTCGCGTCGCAGCCGGGCAAAGGCTCGGTCTTCACCATGCGCGTTCCTGTTGAACGTGGGGCTTGCAGCGTGGCGGCAAGACCACTCGCCCTCCGTGCGGTTTCATCATCAGACATGCGCGAGGTGACTTCTTCCTTGCGCCTTCTCGTCGCCGACGACGACGCCAACATGCGCACGCTCGCCAATATCATGCTGCCACCGCGCGGCTGCGAGGTGACGGTTGCCGAGGACGGCGCCGTCGCGCTCGAAGCCGCGCGCCGAGGCGGTTACGACTGTATCCTTATCGATATGCACATGCCGGTGATGAATGGGCCCGAAGTCATGCGCGCGATCCAAAAGTTTGAGGCGGAAACACTTGCGCGCCCAACGCCGATGATCGCGCTGACCGCCGACGTTATTCCCGAACATGTCCGCGCGTTTATGGACGCAGGCGCCAAGGCCGTCATCGCAAAGCCGGTCGAATGGGACAAACTCGAAGCGGTGATACGCGCGCTTACAAACTCGCCGCGTTGACGACGTGAAGTTGAGTCGTCACCAGGTGCGCAGCCAAAAAGACCCTCTGGCTGGAAAGGTAAAACTCAACTAAATTCGGGGTTTGCTGGTGCCGTCTATAGGATGGTAGGTCCGTGGCCTTGAATCGTAGAACGATACTTCGCGGGATGCTCGGAGGGACTGCGATCTCAGTCGGCCTGCCGCTGTTGGACTGTTTCCTGGATTCCAGCGGCGAAGCCCTCGCGGACGGCGCCCCACTTCCCAAATGCTTCGCATCGTGGTTCCAAGGTTTGGGCTTCGCGCCCGGCTATTGGGAACCGGAGACTATCGGCCCGGGCTACGACTTTGGCCTGCAGCTCAAAACGCTCTCACCCCTCAAGGACAAGATCAACATCTTCAGCGGCCTCAAGGTGTTCCTGGATGAGCACCCGTCGGAAGCGCACTTGCCCGGACCTCAAGCCGTGCTGCAAGGCGGGGTGGCTGCGCCGCAACTACCCAGCCTTGACCAGATCATCGCCGACAAGATCGGCAACCACACACGCTACCGCTCGCTGGAAGTTTCCTGCGACGGCAGCCAGGAGAGCTTCAGCCGCCGCAGCGCCACGGCGATCAATCCGAGCCAGCCGTCGCCAATCACGCTCTACAAGGATTTATTCGGAGCCGACTTCAAGAATCCCAACACCGACAATTTCGCGGCCGTCCCAATGGACATGGCGCGCAAGAGCGTGCTCTCGGCCATCACAGACAAGCGCGAAACCTTGATGTCGCAGGTCGGCGCGGCCGACCGCGCCCGCCTGGACGATTACTTCACGTCCCTGCGCGCCATGGAAAACAAACTGCAGGTCCAGCTCGAAAAATCGCTGCCGATGGAAGCCTGCACGGTCCCGCGCATCACCGACTTCGAAGTGCAGCCCGGCATGCTTATCGACGAAGCGCGCGAAGCCAACCGCCTGTTCGCAGGGCTGCTGGCGTACGCCATGAGCTGCGGCCACACCAACGTCGCCAGCGTCAACTTCGGCGGCGCGTCGTCGAACCTGCGCCAGGCCGGCAGTCCGCAGACCTTCCACACAATTACTCATAACGAAGTGATCGATTCCGACCTCGGCTACCAGAAGGAAGCCGCCTGGTTCAGAAACCAGGTGGTCGAAAGCCTGCTCGAATTCGTGAAAGCCTTTGAGTCGATCAAAGAAGGCAAAGGCACGCTGCTGGACCGCGCGATCATCATGTACGCGACCGACGGCGGTGATGCCCGCCTTCACACCGTCGAAAATATTCCATTAATGACCATCGGCAGCGGCGGCGGCGCCTTGAAGACCGGCATGCACGTTGCGGCCCAGGGCGACGGCGTCACGCGTGCCGGGCTAACGGTTATGCAGGCGTTGGGTGTACCGGCTGGTTCTTGGGGTATCGAGTCCAATACTACCACCAGAGCCTTCACAGAAGTATTAGCCTAAGCCCCGCGGCCGTTCTGCCAAAGGCTCTGGATAGGCAGGGAAAATTCCGTTACAATTATTGTGTACAATCAGACCATCATCCATTTGGGAGAGCTGGAAATGGCCACTATGAATCGTAGAACGGTCCTTCGGGGTATGTTGGGGGGCTCGGCAATCACGGTCGCGCTGCCGCTCTTGGATTGTTTCCTGGATTCCAACGGTGAAGCCCTCGCGGACGGCGCCCCTCTTCCCAAGTGTTTCGCCTCCTGGTTCCAGGGTCTGGGTTATGCCCCGACCTTCTGGGAACCTAAGACGATCGGTACCGGTTACGACTTCGGCGTGCAGCTCAAAGCCCTGACGCCCATGCGGGATAAGATCAACATCTTCAGCGGGCTGAAGGTGTTCCTCGATGCGCACCCGGCGGGCGCGCATTCGGCCGGGCCCCAAGGCGTGCTGCAAGGCGGCGTAACCGCGCCGCAATTGCCCAGCCTTGACCAGATCATCGCGGATTCGATCGGCACCCGCACCCGCTACCGCTCGTTGGAAGTTTCCTGTGATGGCAGCCAGGAGAGCACCAGCCGCCGCAGCGCCACGGCGTTGAATGCGAGCCAGCCCTCGCCGGTCGCGCTCTACAAGGATCTATTCGGACCCGACTTCAAGGATCCCAACGCTGCCAATTTCATGCCCGATCCTATCGTCATGGCGCGCAAAAGCGTGCTCTCGGCCGTGACGGACAAGCGCCAGGATTTGTTGAAACAGGTCGGCACTTCCGACCGTGCGCGGCTCGATGAATATTTCAGCTCGCTGCGGGCTATGGAAAACAAGCTGCAGATCCAGCTTGAAAAGCCGGCGCCCATGGAAGCCTGCACGATTCCAAAGGGCACCGAATTCGAAGTACAGCCCGGCATGCTGATCGACGAAGCGCGTGAAGCCAACCGGCTGTTTGCCGGGCTGCTGGCTCATGCGATGAGCTGCGGCCAGACCAACGTTGCCAGCGTCAATTTCGGTGGTTCGTCGTCGAACCTGCGCCAGGCCGGGAGCCAGCAGACCTTCCACATGTATACCCACGAGGAAATGGTCGATCCCGTCCTCGGCTACCAGAAGCAAGTCGCCTGGTTCAGCAACCAAGTGGCGGAAAGCCTGCTGGAATTCGCGCGAGCCTTTGAGTCGATCAGAGAAGGCAAAGGCACGCTGCTGGACCGTTCGATCATCATGTACTCGACCGACAGCGGTTATGCCCGCAGTCACTCCGTCGAAAACCTGCCGCTCATGACCATCGGCAGCGGCGGTGGCGCCCTGAAGACCGGCCTGCACGTTGCGGCCAAGGGTGACGGCGTTACGCGTGTCGGCCTGACCGTTATGCAAGCGCTTGGTGTGCCGATTGGCTCATGGGGTATTGAAAGCAATACCACTACGAAAACCATCACCGAGGTTATGGCCTAACTTTAAGGCAGATCCGGCTGGCTTTGGACAGCGCCCTCACCCGGGGGCGCTGTTCGCATTTTTAGGTTTTGGTGAGGCGGAAGGAGCTGAAGAAACGCTCCGCGTCAGTTTCCGGAAAGGACGCTGCCAGCGACGTGACCATCAGCTGGTACATCATGCGGTCCTGGAAAATCAGCATGGCCAAGGTGCGCTTGCCGTCCACCGTGATGTCATAGCGGAACATGGTGCCGCCGTCGGCCCGCGCGGTGGCGTCGGTGCCGATCAACCCAAGACTCTTTGCCACTTCGGCGAAGGGGCGCACATCGCTGTCGGGGCGCCGCACGGCCGTAACACTCAAATCCGCGCCCATATCAGAGGCGATATACGTCTTCGCGGGCGCGTCTGCGCCCTCAAAATTCATCGTCTGCTGATTGATGACAAGCATGCCCGGCGCCTGTACGGCGAAGGCGTGCTCCGCCACCGTATGGGTACGCCAGCCCAGCGTTTCGGTGCGCCGGCCTTCCACCCGGAACCCCCACATGTAAGCGACGACCGCGGCCACGATCAACGCCACCGGTACAAGGGCCAGGCGGCGGGCCAGCGGGTCAGCCTTTGAAGCTTCGTCACTCAACGTTCGTCCTCCCGGAAAGCGCAACGAGCCTGGGAATCTAGCGCACCTTGTGGGCTTAAAGAAGGGGCCTCAACCGGCCCAAAATGCTACTATGCCTCGGCGTTACAGTGGGGAGAGATCAATGATAAAGGCACAATCGCGGAGAATGTTTCAGGTCTTAGCCCTCGTCGCCGCGGGCTTGATGATGGCCGGCCAGACTTTTGCCGCCTCCGCCAATTCTGAGCTGGGAACCTGGAAGATGGACCCAGCCAAATCCAAATCGAATAACAAGTCGGTCACCAATATGATCGAAGCGGTTGGCGAAGGCATTAAGGTCACGGTCGAGGTCGGCCGCATGGACGGCTCGGTGACGAAATATTACTACGTCGCCAACTTCGACGGAAAATTCAATCCCATCATCGGTCTGTCCGCCAGCGGCGATGAAGTGGCCGCCACGCGCATCGATGCCAATACGGTAAAGTATGCCTTCAACCGCGCCGGAAAAGCCGCAGGCTCGCAGACCGTTGTCGTCTCCGCCGATGGCAAAACGCGCACGCAAACCTTTATGAACGCTACCGGCCAGCCGGGAATGATCCAGGTCTACGACAAACAATAGGCGAGCGTACCCGTGATTCCAGCGACGGCGGCGCGGTATTCGGTCCTAACCGCAGCACTGGTTCTTTGCGCGACATTCGCAGCCGACGCGCAGATTGCCGTGCCCCCGTCCGCGACAAATGTAGCGCTGCAGGAAAAATGCGCGGCGCAATCCCGGCAAAAATATGCCGCCTTGGGATGGTCCAATAATCCCGAGACGCATTTTACCAGCCACTACAATGCCGCGCTGGGAAAGTGTTTTATGCTGATTGAATCGGTGGCAGCCCTTGGCGATGAGGTGAGCATCTTCAAAACCTTGGTCAACGTCACCGACGCCAAGCAGTTCGGCCTGTGGACCAAGCTGGGCGATGACGACGCCTCGACCCGCTGCACCGTGACGATGACCTCAGGCGAGGAACAACCTTGCCAATCCGAGGAAGAATTCAAACGGCTGGTGAAATTCTATATGCAGTAGGCGCGGTTTGTTTCAGTTCCGTGAAGAATTGGCCGCGCGGGGAGCCTGCAGCACGTACCATAAGTCATTATAAAATAAAGCGTATTTTGTCTGCGAAAGCCCCACATAGGCTTATGCTGCAGTTTTGTGACGACATGCGTTGTTGCCCGCTTACTACACTTTTGAGACAAGGCACGCGAGGGTTCATTGAGAGGATCGCTGCGTGACGCACAACTGGTTGAAAGCTCTGGTGTTGGTTGCGGCCATCGCGCCGGCCGCGCTGGCCCGCGTTGACGGCGGCGGCCCGACCACCCTCGCCGTCCTGTCGCCGAGCGTTACCAAGACGACTCCCGTCCCGACCATCGCCGACCAGATCGGCGCGATCATCGCGATGCGCACGGCCATGGTCGACCGTACCGCGCCTCAACCCGCGGCCGACTGTAAGGATCCGGGCGCGGTGACCCGCCGCCTCGCGGCCCTGGCGGAGCTCGACACCTTCACGCGCATGACCATCAAGGGCCTGATCGACGCCGCGCCGACCAATGAATTCAGAACGGCGGTCGGCGAACAGATGATCCCCGTGCTGCTGCAACATCGCGCGGAAATGACCGCGACTCTTGAGAATTTGATGGAGTTGCCGTTGGTGCGCGAGAAAAGCACTCTCAGCGCGGCGGTCGAGCAGCTCGCTGACCAAGCCGCACGACCCTAGTTTTCAGACTTTATTCTAGTTAGCGCTTCTGGCTGTCGAGCGAGGCCAAGCCTTGCTTCGGAAGGCGCTTGGCGCACTCGGACTTTGGCAGCGTGTAGGGATCGTAGACGGCGACCTTCGGATTCGAGCCGAGCGACGGCACTTGCTGATAAATGCCGGCTGCCTCGGCCTCACGGCCGGTGTTCTGCAGGACAAGCGCGAAATTAAGCAGGCGCGATGCGTCGTTCGGGTCCTGCTTCAGGCCCTCGCGCAGCACCCGCTCGGCCCGCTCCACTTTTTGTCCATTATGGCCCGATAGGCGCCGTCGCTGGTGGGGCTGTGGGCAAAAGCCCCCTCCGCGCACGACTGTCATAATTCGGCATCCCAATCCCCAGAATTTTACCGCAACGGCCGACTCCTGCGGCACAATGAGAAAACGTCGCCATCCCTTTAGATTTGAGAAAGAACCATGGACAAGTTGAAGGAGATCTTCGCCGATCTGGAGAATTCCACCCAGAAACTGGCGGACTTCGAGCGCGAGCCGGCCAGCGTTCCTGACGGCTATGTGTCCCCGCTGGTCGGCGACCCCGCGGCGATCAAGTGGTATCGTGCGCGGCGGGCATTTTCCTATTTCGCCTGGGATATCTATGCCGGCGCCGCTATTAAACATTATCAGGCGGCCAACCCCAACCACGGCGTCCCGCTCTTGAATGAGCACGGCGCCTTCGTTGGCGAGACTCCGATACATCTCAGAGAAATGCTGGAGCGCGAGTATTTGCGCTGCAAGGAAGTTCCTTGGCGCGATCAGCGTCCGGAAGGATCTGCTTTTAATCCGCTCTACGATCCGGACTCTTATCCGGCCGTACGCGATCAGGAATGCTCCCACCGCGAAATGTCGGTGGATTTGGAGGCGCTTCTCAACGACATTCTGGCGTCGATTGCGCCGCTCGTAGAAGCGATTTTAGGACATTACTGGTCGGCCGGGGCCGTCAGACTCTATTCCCACAAGCCGGGTCAGGATGCGCGTTTTCACACCGACGGCTGGCCGCTGAGCCTCAGGAAGCTCATGATCTATCCTTCCGGCGCGGGATCCGGAAAAGGTTCGACGGCGTTCTTTCTCAAGAACGACCTGGTCGTCGATGCTGCCGGTGACAAGGGCGCGTGGGCGCTATTTGAAAATTCAACAGTGAGACACAAGGCCATCGCGCCTCAACTGGGCAATAGCCCGAGGCCGACGATCGAAATTGTCATTACGCCGGCCTTTAAAACCGATCCAAAGATCAAGGGCTCCGGCATCCATGTTATGTATCCCTGGCTGCCATCCGATATCGAAGGGCTTGAAGGTGAGCGCGTGACCAACGGCTTCACAACCGCCGAGATCAAAAACCGCTCGCTTCTCCGCACCCTCCTGCTGGCTATGGATATGCCGGGCGAACTTAAGACGTCGCCCCTTTGCAAAGGGCTGGGATATCTCGATATTTGACGATATCTGACGCCGGGAGGGCCTATGTCGCCGACGGTTTTTCGTCATATAGTATGCGGGGAATGTTTGGGGGGAACATGAGGTTTGCGGCCTTCGCTTTTGTAGTCTGGCTGGCGAGTGTGGGCACGGTTTGGTCGGCCTCACCGCAAAGTGCGACGCCGAAAGATCTAGGCCCTTCCTACACATCGGCGCCGGACTGGGGTCAGCTTCCCGACGGCCGCAGCTGGGGCCAGACCTCGGCCGTTGAAGCGGACCCTGACGGTGTTCAGATCTGGGCGCTGGACCGATGCGGCGCCAACTCTTGCGCCAAGTCCATGCTTGATCCCATCCTGGAATTCGACGCCGCAGGAAAAACCATCAAACACTTCGGTGCGGGGCTGATGATCCAGCCGCACGGAATTCATGTCGATAAAGACGGCAATGTCTGGGTCACCGACGCACAGGTTGATGCCGCCACTCATCGCGGCGCCCAGGTCTTTAAATTCAGCCCTGACGGAAAACTACTGCTGACATTGGGCAAGGCCGGCGTCAGCGCCGAGGGGCAAGATACTTTTAGCGCGCCGAACGACCTTGTGGTGGCCCCCAACGGCAATATCTTTGTCGCCGACGGGCACGTGGGTTGCAAATGCCCAAACCGGATCGTGAAGTTTTCGCCCGACGGCAAGTTCATCAAACAATGGGGCAAGACCGGAACAGCCATCGGCGAGATCGACGACCCCCACGCAATGGCCATGGATTCACAAGGCCGGCTCTTTGTCGGCGACCGGCAGAACGCTCGCATCCAGATTTTCGATCAGGACGGGAAATTCCTCGCCGCCTGGAAGCAGTTCGGCCGGCCCAGCGGCATGGCCATCGACAAAAACGATGTGCTATATGTGACCGATCCTGAATCGACCGACCAGGAAGGCAACGGCCACAATCCCGGGTTCAAACGCGGCGTATGGGTCGGCAGCGCCAAAACCGGAGAGGTCACGGGACTTATTCCCGACCCTCCGCTTGAGACCGAAGGTATTGCAGCCGACGCCGCAGGCAATGTCTACGCCGCCAATGTAAGAACCAAGCCGCAAGGCGTGCATAAATACGCAAAGCACTGAGGGAAGAAATGCGCATCCCATTTTTCACGTTGATCGCCATATCGGCCGCGTTAGCCGGCGGTGCGAAGGCCGCTGAGATACCTCTGGAGGACAGGCCTTACCCCGGCGTTATCGCGCTGTCTGAGACGACCCCGGGTAAATGGACCTACAGGTCCTTTCCCTCGCTCCTGCCGCTCTATACTTTCAACGGCGAGCCGCCCGACCTTTCGACCTGCGACAAGGTATGCATCCAGGTGTGGCCCATTATTCGGGCCACAGCGAGTGATAAACCCACGGGGGATTGGACAATCGTCAAACGTGACGACGGCCTTTTTCAGTGGGCGTACAAGGGCAAGCCCGTATACACCTATTTTGAGGATGAGGTGAATGCGCCGCATGGTGGCGGAAAGCTCATGTACTGGTACCTCGGCGAAGCCGGCATCGAGTACTTGAAGAAAGCCGGCGTGACGATGCTGCTCGACGCTCCGGCGGCAGAGCGCAAAAAGACAGGCCCGGAAGAAATCGCCGCCCCGCTTGATCCGTGAGGGTCACGGGCAAAACCCCATGACCCTCCGGATTCAAAAGCCGTGGAACCGTTAACGGCTATACGCGGGCGTGCTGGTTGAACCACTCGATGGTGCGCGTCCAGGCTTGCTGTGCCGTGGTCTTGTTGTAGCGCTCGGGTGTCGCGTCGTTGAAGAAGCCATGAACGGAATTCGGATAGACGTGACCTTCGTAGCGGACTTTGTTTTTCTTCAGCTCGGCCTCTTGCGCCGGGTAACCCTCCGCCAAGGCCTTATCCAACCCGCCGTGATGAATCAGCATGGCCCCTTTGATTTTCGGCACGTCTTCGGGCTTGGCCGGCGTGCCGTAGAACGGCGCTGCGGCGGCCAAATCGTCGCCCAAGAGAACCGCCAAGGTGTTGGAGAGTCCGCCGCCGAAGCAGAAACCCGTCGAAGCAATTTTCCCCGAACATTCGGGGCGCGCTTTCAACCAGCGCGCGGCGGCGACGAAATCCTGCGTCCGTTTGGCGGGGTCGAGCTTCGAAAAAAGCTCGCCGCCCTTGAAGTCGTCGCCGGGATAGCCGCCGGTCGATGAAAGCGCGTCGGGCGCAAAGGCGATGAAGTTCTCAAGGGCGAAGCGCCGCGCCACGTCCTCAGTGTGCGGGTTCAATCCGCGATTTTCGTGAATGACGATCACGCCCGGCAGTTTGGTCGGGGTGGCGGTGCGAGTGTCCTGGCTGAAGGGCCGTACGAAATAGCCCCGGATGTAGCCATGGCCATCGGGCGACGGCACGGTTTCGTAACTCGTTTTGATGCGATCATCGTCCTTACGCACCTGTTGGCCGAGCGCGTAATTCGGCATCAGCGCCTCGACCATGGCGGCGACGGTCAGTCCGCCCACCGCGAAACGTGTCAGTCCATCGAAGAAATCACGCCGCCCGATTTCGCCGTGAATGAATTTCGAATAAAGATCAACCGCTTCCGTGGGTAGTTTTTTGCGTACGATTTGGTCCATAGGGGCCTCCCTTCCTGGTTGAGCGCCCTAGATTATGGGCAGTCTGGAAGCGATGTCCACGGGTGATAGGGGGTGCGAGAATAATACGTAATTACAAAGGAGTACCTACGCTCCGCACCAAGGAGCGACCTGAGAGAAAGCCCCGCACCCTAAAAGTATTGTTCAAGCCGTCGCGTTGGGACGTAGCATGTAAGCTAGTTTAGGCTGGGCCCTCAGGGCGCGGTTCCTCACAAACTCAAACCAGGGTGGCAGGATATGAACAAATTATCACGTCGCAGGGTCTTAAACGGAGCGTCGGTCTCGGTTGCGACAGCGCTCGCAGGGCTTGCCAGCACACGGCCGAGTCTGGCGGCGGAAAATCCTGCTCCCGCGGCAGAGAGCGCGCGAATTTATATGGCCATCCCGCAGCTCGGCCGGCTTCGCGAAGACGTTCTCTATGGCGATGTTTGGAAGCAACCGGAATTAAACCCGCGCGACCGCAGCTTGGTCACTGTCGCGTTACTTGCGGCCCAAGGAAGACCCGACGAACTCCAGACCCACGTCAAACTCGCCATTACGAACGGCGTTAAGCCCGATGAATTGCGCGGACTGGCCGTCCAGCTCGCGTTCTATGCCGGCTGGCCGGCGGGCATGGCTTTAGGAAAGGTCGCCTTACCTCTTCTCGAAGCAAAGAAGTGATGGCGGACGACCACGCGGGCCGCTTTACTTCATCGATTCCAGGAGGGCGTTCAGCTTTTGGATCACTTGCCACGTGAATATTTTTTCCGCCGCCTCTCCTAAATCTCTGAAATTGAAGTTGGAATCTATTCCCAGCCCCGCCATCCTGGCTCGGGGAACATGATGCTGAATTCAATCATCCGTTGGGTCTTGCTAAGCGCGCTCATCTGCGTGTTGAACGTGCGCGCCTCCGCCGAATTCTCCATCTACGACACCGTGAAATACGATTACCTAAATCTCGGTGTGCCGAAATTCGTCAAAACCAACTATATCGACCTCAACAAGGTTACGGCGATTTCCAAGTATCGGTCCTTCGCCGGCCACGATTATTCGGACCAGATCCAGTTCGGCAATACCTTGGAGGCCATCAAGGTCCCGTTCAAGCCGACCGAGTCATGCATCAACATGAAGCATTACTTCCGGCCGCCCGACGCCAACACCGTGATCCGCGCGCCGGTATCAGGTGTGATCTCGCGCGTGTTCGAGGAGGAATTCGCCACCCAGATCCACATCACCTCCGACGTCCAGCCGGCCTTTACCTTCTTCATCTTCCACGTTGTTACGCCAACGCCGGTGTCGGTCGGCATGCGCGTGGAGGAAGGCCAGGTGCTCGGGCACCACTACGGTCAAATCACCGACAGCGATATTGCGGTGGCCATCCATGACCTTACCGGGTACCACTTGATTTCTTACTTCGAGACTCTGACCGACGAACTTTTTGCCGAGTTTCAGGCCCGCGGCATCGCCACACGCGAGCAGATGATCGTCCCGCGCGCGGTCGCGGACGCCATCCCGAACCGCTGCAGCAAGTTCACGAACGGAAGCAACGACGACGATCAGTTCGTGAAACTGACCGGCGGCGCGGCCACGCAGACGATGACGTTGGGCTTGTCGATGCAGTCGGTCTACCACCCGGGTGACACCTTCACCTCTAACGCGACGGCAAGTTCAGGTCTGCCCGTGAGCATGACCACCAACGCGCCCAAGACCTGCAGCGTGCAGGGGTTGACCGTCACCTTCCGCCGCGCCGGTGCCTGCGTGCTGAGGATTGCCCAGGACGGCGACACCAACACGTTTCCGGCGGTGGGTTACACCTATAGCGTTGTCGTCGCGCCCGAGGGACTGACCTACCCGTTCCCCCCCAACCTGGGCGCCGTTTTCCCTCCGTCGGCGACCGCGCAGCCGTTTTTGCGCTTCACCAGCAACGGAGGTGCAAGCGGCGTCGTTAAGCTAACGCTGACGGACGCCGATACGGGCCTCGACAAGATTCACTGGACCAGTCCAGCGATAGCGCCGTCAACCTCACGGCAGTTCTCTATCGCCGAAATCGAAGACACCGCGCCCCTTGGTTATCAGCGCCCGACGATGTACGGCATGCGGGTCGATACAGGCACCACGCTGACGGGTACGTTGCAGCACGTGCTGTTCAATCCCGCCACGGGCGCACTTACCAACGTTACGGCCTGCGACTCAGGATACGGTGCTCCGCCCTATGCCTACATCGGGAACGTGCATACATCGAAGCTCGCGGGACACCCGAGTTCGATCGTCTACCACAATCCGACGCCGTTCGATTTTCTCAACGTCTTTATCCACCTCTACGACGCTTCGACCGGCGCGCACCTGAACTACTTCACGCGCGACGTCACCAGGCTGGGCCCCAGTCAGCCGGTCATGCCTGTCAACAGCGGCGCGATTTTGACCATCAGCGATCTCGAGCAGACACTCAAGATTACGCCCCCCGGCCTTCATTATTCCGTGTTCGCGACCTCGGCGCCGTATGGCGCCTTCTTCCAGCACCTCATGACCAATGCGCAAACCGGCATGATCAGCGATATGACTCCCGTGTGTAATTTGTCGGGCGGGGCCATCGCCGCACCTGGCATCCCGGTGCGGGGCGGCGCGCTCTTCGGCGCCGGGCAAGCCGCAGAACTGTCGTTCTTGCGTTTCTATAACAGCGGCGCCACGGCCGGCCCTGTCAAGGTGACACTCTACAACATGAGCACCGGTGTCGGCCTTGGCCAATGGACCAGTCCCAATCTTGCGCCCGGCGCTGAGTTGCAGACGCCCGTTAGCGCCATTGAGCAGGTTCTCAACCCGCCCCCACTCGCCAATTACGATTTCCGCATCGACACCGACATCGATGGGTTCGTTCAGCATGTTGTCTGGAACACGACGGCGAGCGCGCTCACCAACCTCAGCACCTGTAAAGCGGGCATGGGCGCCGAACCTTTCGCTGTGATCGGCGTACATTCCTCGCTCATGGCCGGCCAAGGGTATCCAAGCTTGGTCAATGTAACAAACACCGGCGCAACCGCCCAAAGCGTCCAACTTAGCGTCTACGACGCCGGTAGCGGCGTCAGGATCGGCGGCTTCCAGACGCGGTCGATTCCAGGCGGCGGCCAGCTTCTGCTCGATTCGGCTGCCATAGAGACGGGCGCCACTCTCGCGCCCAGCGCAGCCATACCCCACTACGTCGTCAAGGCCGATCCATTCGGCGGCTTCCTACAGCACCTGGTGAATAACGTCGCCAGCGGCGTGGTTACCGACATGACCGCCGGCTGCGCGATGTGAGAACGCGGGGTGCATTAGCTTTACTTCGTCGCTTCCAAGAAGGCGATTAGGTCGGCGCGGTCGCGGTCATCCCCTATACTTACGGGCATTTCCGAGCCGGGAATGAAAGCCGAAGGGTCTTTCAGATACACGTCTAGATTCGCTTTTGTCCACGTTTGCCCCTTGGCCATCAGGACTTTCGAGTAGGCAAAACCCTTAACGGACGCCATCTTGCGCCCCACCACGCCCGTGAGCGACGGCCCCTGAATGCCGCCGGGCTCGGCGCCGATCTGATGGCACTGCAAGCATTCGTCTTGAAAGACTACGCTCCCGCGCTCGATCGGCGTGCTGTCAGCAGCATGGCCAGCGCGCGGGAACATCGCGAGCGCGGCGACGACGATGAATGCGCTGACAATAGGATTTGTAACCACCAATGACGCTCCAAAAGGCCCGTATTTCCAGTATCTTGAATCGATATATTTGGATTAAGGTATCGTACAGTCAATCAAGCCCCTATCTCAATATCGATTCATCGGGGCGGAATTCGCAAGTCGGGAGAAATCAAATGAAGGCGTTGAAGTGTGCGGCTTTTTTAGCGGCTCTGTTCTCGAGCACCGCCTATGCGCAGGTGAATGTCGGCGATCAGAAATCCGATTCCAACCTTCCCTTCACCATGACGCAGGTCACAACCTTGGAACTGCCCTGGCGCATCGCGTTCCTGCCCGATGGCCGCATGTTGGTGACCGAAAAAGTGGGCCGCGTGCAACTGGTCACGCCGCAAGGTGCGAAGACCGAAGTGGGCGGTGTGCCGGCCAGCTACTATCAGAACCAGAACGGCATGCTGGGCGTTTTCCTCTCGCCGCATTACGCCACCGACCGCTATGTGTATCTCACCTATGCCGAGCCGGGTGAAACCGGCGGCGGCTTGGCCATGGGCCGGGGAAAGCTTGTCCTTGACGGCCAGAGCGCCAAGCTCGATGGATTTCAGGTGCTGTGGCGCCAACTGCCCAGAGGTAAAGGCGGTCAGGAAGGCGCGCAGATCGCCTTCGCGCCGGACGGTAACTCGCTCTTCCTCGCGGTGGGCGACCGCCAGCGCTTCCTGCCGGCTCAGGATCCCGACCAGCCGGTCGGCAAAATCTTGCACCTGACCCTGGACGGCAAACCCGCGCCCGGCAATCCGATGGAAGGCAAAACCGGCGCGGCGACGATTCCCTTGATCGATCCGGCGTCCGATACCGAGAAAGGCAAGACCGCGCCGGTGGTCACCACCTATACGTTACCCGGACCCAATCTGACGCCGGCGGAAACCTGGAGCACGGGCCACCGCACGCCTTATGGCTTGGCCTTCGGTCCCGACGGCCGGCTCTGGGAGGTCGAACATGGCCCCGCCGGCGGCGACGAACTGAATTTGATCGAGCGCGGCAAGAATTACGGTTGGCCGCTGGTTTCCTACGGCAAGAATTATAACGGCGTGCCGATCCCCAGCCACGACACACGGACCGAGTTCGCCAAGCCCGCCGTCTATTGGGTACCGGTCATCGCGCCCGGCAATATCATGTTCTACAAGGGCAACGTCTTCCCGCAATGGAAGGGCAACGCCTTGATTAGCGGCTTGGTCTCAAAGGCCATCGCCCGCGTGACCTTTGACGGCAAGGGCGGCGCCACCGTTGCCCAGCGCTGGGACATCGGCAAACGTGTCCGCGATATCGAAGAGGCGCCGGACGGCTCTCTTTGGATGCTGGAAGACGCACGGCCGGGCGGCCTGTACCGTCTGACGCCGAAATAGGGATGCAGGGGTCTAAAGGGGGCCGGTAAGGCGTCAGAATCGGGCGACCGGCGGCGCGCGTCGGCTTTGGCAGTTCCATAGCCCCGGCCGGGCCCGTCCGCGGACCTCAGGTAAACCGCCCTAAATCCGGTATTTCGAAACCCGGGGAAAAACCTTGGACAAAGCACCCGGCAAGCCCCCGCACAGGCTTGATTTATCGGGCGTCACCCGTTATCACCGGCCCCTTCCAACGGCCCCGCGCAATACCCTTGCGTCCCCATCGTCTAGAGGCCTAGGACATCGCCCTTTCACGGCGGTAACCGGGGTTCGAATCCCCGTGGGGACGCCAATATTTCAATGACTTACAGCCTAGGGCGGTAACCGGTGTCCCGGCTGTGTCCCGGCGCCGCTGCCGGATGGAGTGGGTTAGCGAGGAACTTCCGGAGACACTCCCGCACCATTTCAGATGTAGGCTGGCGTTCATGGTGAGCTATCCACCGAACCCGCAACCAACGCCGCCGCTCTCAGGATGATGGGCTGCTGTGGTCTGGGCGGCACCGTTTCCGACCCCCCATCCCCCCGAACCGGCAGGTGGGGGTATGCTCAATGCGGGGGCCCCAGCCATGCATGGCGCGTCGGGGTTTTTTTTAATTACGGCAGGCGGTGGTTTATGACCGATAAAAGCGGTTTTGAAGAAGCTAAGGAATATTTTGCATCTCGCGGCATCCCAATGAACCGAAAGAATTACATCGACTATATTTACGTTGGTCTCACAGCTTACGCCATGTCAGTCGGTTGAAGGTTGCGCCGGCGGCGGTCGCCGCTCTGTTCTCAGTCGTCAACGTCAGGAGGCCACCATCCATTTTTATAGAGCGCGTGAGGGTCACGCCTGTCTCATATGCGATCATTGATCCTTCAACGTAGTGCCGCACCTTACTCTGCGCCTCGTCGATCTCGAATTTGCCGTAGTATCCATACCAGGTGTCGAACCAGCCTATCTTCTCAGAATCGCTGACGCTGCCGAGGCTCGCATCGGCGCGCAGTGGCTGGCGCGCAGCTCCGATATGAACCGACATCCAGCCATTCGGCTGATAGACGATGATTCCGGAATAGGGCCTGGGTTTCCCCCCCCAAGGCGTCGATGCGCCGGTCTCTACGTCGACGGTTTCCGCATCGACGATCCGCCAAGTACCGAGCACTCGTTCTCTCAAGGTTAGTTTTGCGGCAGCCAATGCCGTCAAAGGAACCAGCCCGGCGGCGGCCGTGAGAAAAATACGTCGTTCCATAAGTTTCCCTTGACGATCGGGGCGTGCAGCCGCCCGAGCTTTACTATAGTGCGCTGGCCGCCGCACTGCTACGCCTTGCTACATTGACCTGACGGCTTTTTTTGTGCCGGTCGATTTGAGAGAATTTACCTGTATAGAAGGAGCTGGCTGATGGTCAGCCTAGCCGCAAGCCGCCTATCAATGTGACAATGCCCGAAATCGCAGTGCGTCCTGAATTTTTATTTTAGCGCGAGAGGCGACAACAAATATGGGCGGGTATAGGCCGCCGGCGCCGGTGACCTATAGCCCGATACCAGTACCACTCGAACAGAGCCAAAACCTGCAGTAGACTAACATCACGACTGGTAAAGAAAATCGGTCAGGTCACAGGGTCCTGTCAGAAATCTGCGGT
>CANJLF010000013.1 GCA_947475295.1 Fidelibacterota bacterium | reverse complement strand
GTATTACAACACGAAGAGACCCCATTCGGCGCTCGGCTATAGACCACCGGCGCCGGTGGCATATAGCCCGATTCCAACGCCACTCGATCAGACCGCTATCATGCAGTAAACTAACATTACGACTGGTACAGAAAATCGGTCAGGTCAGGCGCGGGATAAAGCATTTCCAGCACGTTCGATAGATCGCTGGTGAACCCGGCGTCCTGCGGCTTCGCATATTTCTCCCAGTGAGCACCTGGATTGTGACCTGACGTCGCCGGCGCGGCGGCGGCGAAAGCCGGAGCCGTGAGCGCGTCCTTCCATGCGAGCGCGGCCGCGCCCGCGGCCAAGGTTTGCACGGCGCCGCGACGGCTCAGTAGGATCTCAGTGCTCGTCATAGGCTTCTCTCCTTCTAATAAAAAGACTCTAGCCTTTAAGCGCAGCCACCACCTGATCGACGATTGGCAGGATCGACACGGTGCCGGGCGCGTCATACTCCGTATGCCCGGTGTTGCGCGCGATGGCGTACTCGTCGGCTACGGCCCGGCGGTGCACGACCACCAGATCAAGCGCTGGAAGGACAACGATGTATTGCCCGAAATGGCCGTTGGCGGAGAAAGAACCCGCCCATTCGGGCGATTTGCGGCCGTGCGAGGGCAACCACCATAAATAGCCGTAGCCATTTTGTTTATTGGCTTCGACCACATGCGCCGCCGTGCTTTCCTTGACCCAGGCGGCGGGAACGATTTGCTGACCGTTCCATTTTCCGCCGTTGAGCATGCACAATCCCAAGCGCGCCATATCGCGGCCCGAGAGGAACAGGTGATAAGCCTGATAGCGCGACGTCGGCGGCACATACCCCAGCATGCGCTGGCGGTTGATATCGAAGTCCTCGAACTGCAAGGGCGCCGCCAAATCTTCGGCGAGCGCCTTGAATACGGTTTTGCCGGTGAGCTTTTCAAAAACGAAGCCCGCGACGTTGAAGTCCCAATTGTTGTAGTGAAAATATTCTCCGGGCTTGTAGGTTCCACGCGGCGGCGTGTCCTGGTCACCGCCCGGGCTGCCTTGGGGCGTGTAAACGCCTGAGCTGGACATCAAGAGGTGCTGGATCGTGGCCGACTTCTCCTGAGGTGTGAGGCCGACGATGTCGTCAACGCCCAGCTCCATCATCTTTGTATTGAGATTAATGGTTCCGTTGGCGACATACTTTCCATAAAGCATCGACATAATGCTTTTGCGTGACGAGGCGAGATAACTCACCTGGTCGAGATTGCCGTAAGACAGCGCGATCTTGCCGCCGCGCACGACCATGAACGACGTGGTGGTCTTGTTAAACAGGCCATCGATGACCTGCTGGAGATCATTCTTAAACCCGGCCTCTTGCGGTTTCGCCCAACGCTCCCAATGGGTGCCGGGATTGCGCCCAGATACTGCGGACACCGCGGCAGGCGCCACGGCATTGGCGGCCAATGCTTCCTTAAAGGCGAGCGTCGCCGCGCCGGCTGCTAATGTTTGCACTGCACCACGGCGGCTCAGCAGAACAGGGTTCTGTGACATGAGGCCTCCCTTTTTTGAGAACTTCTGCCAAGAGACTACTGCCGTGGCGGTCGCGGGTCGAGGGGTGCCGCGGCATACAGAGCTGTGAAATCTTGACGGTATGGGACGCAACCGCCTATGCATGCGGACCGCCCAGACTGCGTGATTTAGCGTCATGTTAGGCGAATTGGGGCCAGCAATCTTTGACCAACAAGATTTTTCCGAATGCGGACGCGGCTTTGGACGGAGTCGTCTTTGACGGCATGACCGTGATGTCCGGCGGCTTTGGCTTGTCGGGCACGCCGGAAAACCTGATTGCCGCATTGCAAAAAGCCGGAACGAAAGACCTTACGGTGGTGTCCAATAACTGCGGCGCGGAAGGCTTCGGCCTGTGGAAGCTACTTAACAATGGCCAGATCAAGAAAATGATTTCGTCCTATGTCGGCGAAAACAAGCTGTTCGAGCGGCTCTATCTGGACGGCAAACTCGAACTGGAGTTGAACCCGCAAGGCACGCTGGCGGAACGAATTAGAGCGGGAGGCGCTGGCATCCCCGCGTTTTTCACGCCGACCGGCGTCGGCACCGTCGTCGCCGAAGGCAAGCCCGTCGAGGAATTCGACGGCCGGCAATATGTCCGCGAAAGGTGGCTTAAGGCCGACGTCGCCCTGGTGAGGGCCTGGAAGGCCGATCCTGAAGGCAATCTGGTGTACCGAAAGACTGCTCGCAATTTCAACTCTGTCATGGCGACGGCGGGCAAAGTGACAATCGTGGAGGTCGAACATATCGTTGCCGCCGGGGACCTTGACGGCGACGCTGTGCATACGCCGGGAATTTTTGTCGACCGCATCATCCAGGGCGAAAACTATGAGAGGCGCATTGAGAATCTGACCACGCGCCCGCGCCCGAAGACAACGTAGATCGAAAGACCAAGGATGACTCACGCGTTTCTCTGCGACGGTGTCCGCACACCCATCGGGCGTTACGCCGGCAAATTGGCGCCGGTGCGCCCCGACGATTTGGCGGCGGCCGCGCTCGGCGCCTTGAAGGATCGCAATCCAGGCGTTGATTGGGCGGCGGTCGACGACGTTATTATGGGCTGCGCCAATCAGGCCGGCGAAGACAATCGTAATGTGGCTCGCATGGCGCTGCTGCTGGCGGGCTTTCCGGAGACCGTGCCCGGCTCCACCATTAATCGCCTCTGCGGATCGGGCCTTGACGCAATTGTGTCGGCGGCGCGCGCCATCAAGGCCGGCGAAGCGGAGCTGATCATCGCCGGCGGCGTCGAGAGCATGAGCCGCGCGCCCTTTGTCATGCCGAAGGCCGGCGAAGCCTATGCGCGTGACGCCACTGTCTATGACACCACTCTTGGCTGGCGGTTCATCAATCCACTTTTGCAAAAACAATTCGGCACCGACAGCATGCCCGAGACCGCGGAAAATGTCGCCGAGGAATTCCGCATATCGCGGGCCGATCAGGATGCCTTCGCCGTGCGCTCGCAACAGCGCGCCGGCGCGGCTATGACGTCGGGGCGGTTCGCCCGCGAGATCATTCCCACTCGCTATCGCAGCGGCAAAGAAGATGTGGTTGTAAGCGCCGACGAGCATCCGCGCCCCGATACCACACTGGAAAAGCTTGCCAAGTTGCCGACGCCCTTTCGCGCCGGCGGCAGCGTGACGGCGGGCAATGCATCAGGTCTCAACGACGGGGCCGCTGCGGTGATCGTCGCCTCGGAGGCCGCCGTCAAGCGTTGGGGGCTGACACCCCGCGCACGCGTCGTTGCGAGTGCCACGGCCGGCGTAGCGCCACGCCTCATGGGCATGGGTCCGGTTCCGGCCACGCGCAAGCTGCTCGCGCGGGCAAAGCTGGGTGTTTCCGACATCGGCGTGATTGAGGTGAACGAAGCCTTTGCTGCGCAAGTCCTGGCCGTCTTGCGCGAATTGGGCATCCCGGACGACGCTGATCACGTCAATCCCAACGGCGGCGCCATCGCGCTTGGCCATCCACTCGGCATGAGCGGCGCGCGCCTCGCCCTCACCGCGTCTCTGGAAATGGCCTCACGTAAAGCAAGTCGCGCGCTCTGCACCATGTGCATCGGCGTGGGACAGGGCATTGCCGTACTGCTGGAGACGGCTTAACGCCGCCCTGCCAAGCACGTTAGCCGGTAACTTCCGTCTCTGGGCGATCTTCGCCCTTTGAGACCTCGATATGCCACTGACCTTGGCGGTCCTCGTAGGAAATCCCCGTCGTGGCTCCGGCCACGGTCTGTTTTGCAGCGACACGTTCGGCAGCCGTCCGCGCAGCGTCGTGCGTGGGAAAGGTTTCCGAATAGACGCCCTTGGCGCTATAGGCCCAACCGCCGTCATGCTCAACGATCTCGTAAGTCAATTTTGCCATCACATCCTCTCACTACGACGCGGTCGACAATAGAGCGCCGGCCCGCTACCGTGAGCGGGCCGGCGAAATCTTAAATCGCGACTTAGTGCTTATTGGGTTTCTGCGCGTCCCGGACGGCGTCCTTGACGCCGCCGATGGCGTTCTGAATTTTGCCCTCGGTTTTCATGGCCTGGCCTTCGACTACCATTTTCTGGTCACCGAGCATTTTGCCGGCCGCTTCTTTGAATTTGCCGCCAGCTGTCTTGGCAGCGCCTTCCACGCGATCCTTGTCCATGTTCGTTCTCCATGTTGGTGAGGACTACGAACAGACAACGTCCCGCGGAACGAATTGTTACGGCCCCTGGGGCGGCACACGATGCAAAGCCCGCGCGAATTCGGGTCATAAGGCCGTGAGGTGGTTGTACTGCTTACGGTGCAGCCTGCGGCACCACTCTCATTTTCCAGGCGCGCGCGTCAGTAAAATAAAGCGCGGCCGCCTTCTTCACATCTGCTGCGGTGACTTTTACCAGCCCCGAAATCGTCGTGCGGATGGCATCCAGCTTTCGCGCGTCGGTCTGGGCGCCACCGAGCAGGCCTAGCCAATAGCCGTTGGTTTGCTGGGACCGTTCCAAGGCTTCGATCCGCGGCCTGCGGGCGCGTTCAAGCTCGTCGTCAGTGACGCCCTTCGTTCCTATATCAGCGGCGATTTTGGCGGCTTCGTCGTAAAAATGCGGGATCTTCGCAGGTGGGGTTTCCACACGAGCCATGACGTAGCCATAGTGCGGAAAAGTAGTGGACGTCTCTAAATCCGTTGCCGGCGAGTAAGTGTTGCCTTCCGCCATGCGGATCTGCTCGGTCAAGCGTATGCGAAAGATTTGTTCGGCCAGCCGCGCCGCGCGGGCCCGCTGCGGGTCGGTGAAAAAATCATCCGTGCGCCAGCCAAGAACGGCGATGGCTTGGTCATCGCGCCCCGTGTGTTCCAGCGGCGCCGGCAATTCCTTGGGGCCCGGAAAGCGCACAGTAAGACTGTCGCGCGCAAGTGCTGCCGCCTTCGGCCGGGCCGGGAGAGCGCCAAAGGTTGCGGCGACTGCCGCCGAGGCCTGATCGACCGTAACATCGCCCACCATCACAACCTCAATCTGCCCTTGCGACAGAGGCTTTTGCAGAAGGTCCTGCAGGTCCGAGGGCTTGGCGGCGTCAAGGTCGGCGCGGTCCGGCTGGCGCCAGCGATAATCGCCGCTGTGGTCGAGCAATGAGAGATTCCGCCCCAGCACGCCGGCCGGCGTGGCGTTGATCTGAGCGAGGCGGGTCAGCAAGGCGACACGAACACGCTCGAAGGCTTCGGGCCGGAAGCCTGGGGCCGTCATATAGGCCGCCAGCAGTTGCATTTGGGTGGTCAGATCTTCCTTGCGTGTGCCACCGCGCAGTTCAAAGGCCTCTTCGCTCATTCCGAAACCGGAGGAGGCAACTTTGTCTTTGAAAATGCTCCGGATATCTTCCTGGCTTAAGTCCTTCAAGCCGCCGGATATAAAGGCCCCCGTTGCCCACGACGCCGTCATGCGATCGCGCGGCAAGGACTTGAGGCCCTCCCCTACCGACACATTCACAAGAATCTCGTCGCGGGTGAAAGTCGTCGGTTTGACGGTAAGGCGCACGCCGTTGGCGTAGCGGATGAAGGTCACGCCCAGATCGTCGACCACCCGCCGCTCTATTTCACGGCCCGTGGGGCCAAAGTCGGTATAGGTCCAGGCCTTGTCCGCCTCGGCGACCGTGGCTTCGACCGGCACGGACTCGGCGCGCTTGAGCACCGCAAGGAGAGCCGCTTCACCGCCTTCGATGGGCTCCGGCGACGCGGCAAACACCAGCGGGCCGGAGCCTTGAAAGATATCCTTCAGAACCTCGCTGACTTCGCCCGCCGTCAAACCCTTCACATTCTGTTCGAACAGATCAAGGCCTTGGGCCGGACTTGTGAACACATTATTGCCTTGGGCCGCATTGGCGAGGCCTGAGGCGAGTTGCGGCGAGCGGCGCGTCGGGGCACTGGCGACGGCGGCTTTCCGTCCGGTCCGCGCTTCGACGATGGCCTCGTCGACCTCGTCCTGCCGCACGCCAAACTGCACCGCCTGGCGTCGCAGCGTTTCCGCTGCAATGATGGCCTGTTGCCATGTGGAGGGCGTTGCGTAAACGGCAAGCTCGGCGATATCCGCCGAACGTGAGCTGTTGCCGCGCGAGACAACCGCGCGCTGGAAAGGCGGCTGGGGCTGTTGCGCGGCGCGCGAGAGGCGGCGGTTCACGATTCCAAGTCCGATGCCGCGGACGAAATCGCGGCGGCGTGTGGCGACGGTGTCGGCGGAGGTGTCGTAGGGGTTCATCCAATCGAAGTCGATTTCGAGCGACGTTCCAGGCTGCACGACAACCAGTGCTTCGGTGCCGCGCGGTGCAGGACGCCCAAGAACCGGCGGCGACGGAGCCGGGGTCGAATTGGTCCAAGATGAAAATAGGCTTTTGATCTTGGCCTCGATCTCGTCGACGTTGATATCGCCGACGACGACCAGCGTTGCCCGTTCGGGACGGTAGTTGGCGTGATAATAGGCGGCGATCTCCGATATCGGAGCGTTCTTGATGACATCCACCGTGCCGATGGGAAACCGCTGTGATGCGAGCTGGCCGGGCAGCAGGAATTTAGTGTCGGCGACAAGAGCCCGGTAGCCCGGTGTATCGCGCAATCTTTCCTCGGAAAGGATAACGCCGCGTTCGGTCTCCATATCCGCGGCATTAAGGGTCAGCTCGCTGGCGGTCTCGCGCGCCAGCAGAAGTCCGGTATCGACGGTCTCGGCGTCGGACTTTGGCAGGTCAAACATGTAGACGGTCTGATCGTTGGACGTGAAGGCATTGGTATCGGCGCCAAAGGCCAAACCCAGGCGCTGCAGCTTCCGGATCATCTCGCCGTCGGGAAAGCGCTTCGAGCCTTTGAAGGCCATGTGTTCGAGAAAATGCGCGAGGCCCTGTTGCGCGTCGGTTTCGTCGAAGGAGCCCGTCGCGATTCGGAAACGAATGGAGACCTGCCCCAACGGCGTGACGTTGTGCATGAGCGCGTAACGCATACCGTTCGCGAGCTGACCGAAGCGGACATCGGGATCGGCCGCAATATCGCTATAGGTTTGCGCCCAGACGTCATCGCGCTCAGCGAGGGCGGCGGCGAACGCCGGCGCGGAAAACGTCAGAACCGAAATGACCGCTGCTATGGCGGCGAAACGGCCCATCAAAGAACGGCAAGAAATCACGGAGATGCAACCAATGTTTATGGCCTGGCAAAAATTCTGCTGGCTTCGAGCGCTAGTCTATACAGCAGGATTACCTGTGGATATCTGCCCACCCATGGCATTTGTGTAACCACCGGTATTTGATCGCGCGCATTTTTTGTTCACCGGAAGGAAATGCCTCAATAGTCGGCATCTCTTGACCTTTCGCATTCGCGGGTCCGTCAGCTAATCTTCAGTATCGTGGGCATTTCGTTGATGGTGTAATCAGTGGACACAAAACAAGCGATGCGCAATTTTAAAGAGAGTAAGCCTCCTTACGCAACAACTGATTAGAATCCTCTGGGGCTTTCCGGCGTTTTCTGTAACAATCAGGACGGCCTGAAAACACTGAGCCTGTTGCCATCGCGTGGGAGCGCGGGATGGCGGACGAGCGAAGGGCTTGCTTGAAGTTCTCGCGGAATTTGAAGTGACTGCCTGGGAGGGCGGTCGGAGCATGTGGCTCGCAAGTTGAATTCATTGATGTGACGAGGTGAGGCCCGCGAACAGCGGGGCCGGTGAGTTCGCATAAGTCAATGCGTTCGCGCCAATCACCGAGAAGGAGAAGCTATCTTGCGTTTGCTTAAGACGAGTGAAATTCAATCTACTTTTCGTGCCAAGGCGCGTGTTCCAAAATATATCCTCGCGATGCTCGCGGCGACCGTGCTGGTCAGTTGCTCAGGCCCCGCTGCGCCCGTCGCCGGTCATCCGCAAACCCGAGCGGTGGCGGCTTCCGCGTCCGAGATTGCAATTGACGGCTCGCCGCGGCGTCTTCGGCTGGTAACCGCTGAGCAACTCCACAACACGCTCTCTTATATCTTCGGTCCGAATATCAGCCCGCCGGTCGCCTTTGCGCCGGTGACCCGCACCGACGGCCTTCTCAGCGTCGGCTCCTCCTTCGCGGGCGTCACGGCCAGCCAGTTGGAGATTTATCAGAAAACCGCCTCGACTGCGGCCATCGAAATCGTCAACGAGCGCAACCGCAACTTCCTTGTGCCCTGCGCCCCCAAAGCCGATGACGCCGCCGACGATGCCTGCGCAAGCACCTTCCTCGCCTCCGTTGGCCGCCTGGTCTACCGTCGGCCCTTGGCGCAGGAACGCCTCGAAGAGTTTGTTACGGCTGCGGGTGATGCCGCAAACCGCCTGAGGAGTTTCTACGACGGCCTGGGCATTGCCCTTGAAGGCATGCTGCTCAGTCCGCGCGTGATGATGGTATCGGAAAAGGCCGAGCCCGATCCCAACCATCCGGGCCGCGAGCGCCTTGATGCCTATTCGCTTGCCTCGCGCCTCAGCTTCTTCCTCTGGAATGCGGCGCCCGATGACCTGTTGCTGAAAGCCGCCGCATCGGGCGAGCTCCATACGCCGAAGGGTCTGGCGCGCACCGTCGACCGCATGCTCGCCAGCGATCGCCTTCAAGACGGCATGCGCGCCTTCTTCGACGACATGCTGCAGCTCGACGATTTCAAGAACCTCGCCAAGGACGCGCAGATTTATCCGCAATTTACCGGCCTTGCCGTGGTGGACGCCCGCGAACAGACCTTGCGCATGGTGGTCGATCAGCTGGTCGTGAAGGACAAGGACTACCGCGATATCTTCACCACACGCGAAACCTTCCTGTCGCCTTCACTCGCAGCGATTTATCGTTTGCCGACAACACCGGGCTGGGTGCCCTACGAGTTCCCCGCCGATAGCCCGCGGGAGGGCCTGTTGACCCAGATCGCCTTCTTAGCATCGCACGCGCATCCGGGACGCAGCTCGCCGACCTTGCGCGGCAAGGCCTTGCGCGAAATCCTGTTGTGCCAGATCGTGCCGCGCCCGCCGGCCAACGTCGATTTCTCGGCGCTGGAAAATCCCGATCCCAACGTCAAGACGCAGCGCGACCGCGTCGCCGTGCATCTCAAGAACCCGGTCTGCGCCGGCTGCCATAAGGTTATGGACCCCGCCGGCCTGGCGCTGGAAAATTTCGACGGCGCCGGTCAATACCGCGTTGTGGAAAAAGGCGCACCGATCGATGCCAGCGGCAGCATCGACGGCAAGAATTTCGCCGACATCCATGGCCTTGCCCAGGTGCTGCACGACCACCCGGCCGCGCCGCAATGCCTGGCCCGGCGCGTCTTTGCCTACGGCACCGGCAGCCCGGCCAGCACCATGCCGCAAGCCGAACTGGCCGCGCTTTATAAGCGGTTCGAAGCCGGCGGCTATCGCCTGCGTCCGCTGCTCAGAAATATCGTTCTGAGCGACGATTTCTCGTCCGTTCACGAAGATGTACCCCCGACAAAAACGGCCGCCGCGAGCGTTCAGTAAGAAAAGGATAACAAGATGCCTATCACCAGACGTCGTGTTTTGCGCGGTATGCTCGGCGGCAGCGCCGTCACCTTGGCGCTGCCCTTGCTGGATTGTTATCTGAACACCAACGGCACGGCGCTGGCCGCCGGCGGCAAGATGCCGGTGCGCTTCGGCTCTTGGTTCTGGGGTTTGGGCATGAACTCGGCCATCTTCGTGCCGAAGAAAACCGGCGTGGGCTATGACCTGCCGGAAGAAATTGCGTCCTGGAAGAACGTGAGCCAGCACATCAACCTGTTCACGGGATTCACGGCTTTTCGTGACGGCGACCCCAACCTCTGCCACTACACCGGCTGGGTCATCAACGCGACCGGCCAATCACCGGCGGCTGGCGGCGACAAGCCGGGGACGACGCTCGACCACACCATCTCCAACCAAATCGGCCGCACCACGCGCTTCAAGAACCTCACCGTCTGCTGCACCGGCGACGCGCGCTCGACAGTTTCCTATGAAAGCGCCAATGCGCCGACGCCGCCCGATGCCTCGCCGCTGAACTTCTACACCCGCCTGTTTGGGCCCAGCTTCCAGGACCCCAATGCGCCGGAGTTCAAACCCAATCCGCGCCTGATGGTGCGCAAAAGCGTGCTCTCGGGCGTCAGCGACGAGATCAAAGGTCTCGAGAAGGAAGTCGGCGCGGCGGACAGGCAGCGCCTCGATCAGTACATGACCGGTCTGCGTCAGCTGGAGCAGCAGTTCGACAAGCAGCTCACCAAACCCGACCCGATCCCGGCTTGCTTTGCCCCCAAAGAGTTGACGGACGATCCCGCGCCCGGCGCGGAAGTCGACCTGATGGGCGTGCGCCACAAGATGATGACCGATCTTCTGGTCATGGCCGCGGCCTGCGACCAGACCCGCATCTTCACCATGAATTATTCCAGCGCCCAGGCGAACACCACGCGCACCGGCTTCGAAAAGCCGCACCACACCACCACGCACGAAGAGCCCGTAGGCCCCTCGGGCTATCAGGAGCAATGTTCCTGGTTCACGCGCCGCGCCATGGAAGCCTGGGCCTATCACGTCGAGGCCTTCTCCAAGGTGAAGGAAGGCGACGGTACGCTGCTCGACAACTGCCTGCTCTATGCCTTCACCGATCACGGCTACGCGCGCGTACACACGCTGGACAATATGGCGGCGATGATTGCGGGGCGCGCCGGCGGCAAGATCAAGACCGGCCTGCATATCAAGGGCGAAGGCGCCACCACCGCGCGCCTCGGCTACACGGTACAGCGCCTGATGGGGATCGATGTGAAGTCCTGGGGTACGCGCAGCAACGCCACCGATAAGGAAGTCGGCGAGATCCTGGTCTAACGGCTCGCCATAGGAATGAGCATGATGAAAAAAAATGCGCGATTGATGACGGCGCTTGCCGCCGCTTTCTGTCTCGGAGGCGCTGCCCAGGCCACTACCCGGGCCGCCGAGTTTACGACCGCCTATGTGGAAGAGCCCGCACCGCCAGGCTTCAAGGTGATGATCTCGGAACTCGAGGGCCCGATCTTCACGCTCACAGATGGAAGACCTGTGTACCAATGGCCCCGCAAGGAGCTGCGCAACGGCGGCTCCGGCGACGTACGCACCAGCATGTCGGCCTGCGAGAACACCAAGACCACGGTTAACGAAGGCTTCATGAGCCCCTACCCTGCTGGCCTTGTGCTGCCCGAGCTTGATACCCGTCCCACATGCGTCGAAGCCTGGCCGCCGGTGATCGCGCCGGCTGACGCCAAGCCCGTCGGCAAATGGACGCTGATCAACCGCCGCGACAAGACCAAGCAATGGGCCTATGAGGGCTTTGCGCTTTACACTTCCGCCATGGACCGCGAGCCCGGTATTCCGCTGGGCGGCACCCGCGGCGGCGGCGGCCGCGGCGACGGTCCGGTCGTCCGCATCCCGATCTCCCCGCCGCCCGATATCCCGGGCCAGTTCAACATCGACCGCAGCGACGCCGGCCACCTGCTGGTCGCTGTGGGTGGCGCGACGGTCTACACCTCCGATAAAGACGGCCCCAATAAGTCCAATTGCTTCGCGGCGTGCGAAAAAACCTGGCGGCCTATTTTGGCGCCGCAAATCGGCGCGCAGGCCCGCAAGGATTGGACGATCATCGAACGCAAGCCTGGCGTGAAGCAGTGGGCCTTCCGTTCCAAGCCGCTTTACACCTATAGCGACGACCCGGGCCCGGGATATCAGGACGGCATGGACGTGGCGGGGTGGAACGTGGTTTTCACCCAGCGCGCACCGGCTCCGCCCAAGGAGTTCACCACACAGGAAACCACCGGCGGCGTCGTGCTCGCCGACGCCAAGGGCCATACAATCTACGTCTATAACTGCGGCGACGATTCCCTGGACCAGCTGGCTTGCGATCATCCCGACACGCCGCAGGAATACCGCTATTCGGTTTGCGGCGGCGGCGATCCGATCCGCTGCGCCAAGAACTTCCCCTACGTCGTCGCGGCCAAGGACGCCAAGGCGCCCAACAAAACCTGGACGACCATGGACATCGATCCCGCCACAGGCCGCCGCCCGAAGGCCAGAACGGAGTCTTTGCATGTGTGGGCCTTCCGCGACCGGCCGGTCTACACCTTCGCCGAAGACATCCCCGGCACGGTCAAAGCCGGAGCCTGGGGCGAATTTTACGGCGCACGCAACGGCTACCGGCCCTTCTGGCTGCGCGAAGTATTCCAAGGTCGCTAACAGATCATCACGCGGAGAAAAGAAATGAAAATTCGGTATAGCGTGCTCGGTGCGGCGGCTCTTATCGGCGCGGTTAGCGTTCCGGCGATCGCCGCCGAAAGCCCCGTCCAGAACCGCTCCATCGGCTATGTGATGACCACAGAGTTCAAGGCCATCTACGACACGCCGGACGGCAAGAAGGAATGTCCTGGCGGCCTCAACGAAGGCCCGCGCGAGCAGTTCAAGGTCTTGTACCCTGAAAGCCCGGGCAAGAAATGGCCGATCGTCGATACCCAGCTGGAACGCGAGGGCGACATTTGGTGGCCCAAGGCGGAGGACCGCATTCCCTACCAATACGCCGTCGGCGATATCGCCTTCGGCCTTAACCTCGACGACAAGGTCGGGCCCAACGACTTCACGAGCCCGGACGGCGAGAAAGGCATCGACGACCAGTTGCAGCGCGCCTGGGCCTGCGTGCCGAACTACCGCTCGTCGTCCTACAACCTCGGCGCCTTCAACAACTGGCGCAAATATCTGTACAACATCGTTGTCATCGAGCTGACCGATGTCGACAGCCTGGAAAACGATGACGACGTCACGCTCACCACCTACCGCGGCCTGGACCGCGTGATGACCGACGCCACCGGTTCGCAATATCTCGCCGCCGGCACGCAACGCCTGGATACGCGCTGGGGCAAGATCTTCATCGCGAAATTCCACGGCAAGATCGCGAACGGCGTGCTGACCACGGAAGGCTCCGATTACGTCATGCCCTCGGCCGGCAACGGCCGCAGCATCGCCGACATCCGCTACTATAAAACGCGCTGGCAGCTGAAGTTGGGGCCTGAGCGCGCCGAAGGCCTCATGGCCGGCTATATGGACGTCGACGACTGGAAGATCGCCACCAATACCCAGCGCTCGACACACCATCAAGCCTACGGCGCGGCCTCCACGGCTTCGATCTATCGCGCCATGCGTCACGTGGCCGATTACAAGCCCGATCCCAACGGCGGCGAGAACCACGCCATCTCCATGGCGCTGCGCATCCGCATGACCCAGGTGTTCATCAAGCATGACGATAAAACCGTGAGCCAGAGCGCGCCCACAAAAGCCGCAGCAACCAAGCTGGCCGCCGGCCGCTAGAGCAATCGTACTTAGGGGGAGGTTGATCGATGCGCGTTGTTCAAACAGTCGG
Organism: Fidelibacterota bacterium; assembly: GCA_947475295.1. Lineage (GTDB taxonomy): Bacteria > Pseudomonadota > Alphaproteobacteria > Rhodospirillales > Rhodospirillaceae > SHVO01. Next base: position 74,914 of record CANJLF010000013.1, on the reverse strand, counting down.
CCTGGTATTGGCGCTGGCGACCGGAAGCCTCTACGCGGTTTCCGCTCCCGCCGCCGCAGCCGCCGCGAACGTCGTCGAGATCGAGAAGATGACATGGCCCGAGCTTAAGGCGGCCCTTGCCGCGGGCAAGACCACGGCCTTGTTCTACACCGGCGGCACCGAGCAGCGCGGCCCCCAGAACATCATCGCCGGCCACAACACCATCGGCCGCGAGGTGGTCAAGCACATCGCCGAGAAACTCGGCAACGCCATCGCCATGCCCGTGATGCCGTTCTCGCCCACGGGCGTTGATCCCGAAACGCCCGGCGATATCAATCTGCCGGCGGAGACACTCGGCATCGTGCTCGAGAACGTATCCGAGGCGGCCATCGGCAACGGCTTCAAGAATGTCGTGCTGATGGGCGACAGCGGCGGCGGACAGGGCCCCACCGGCGTCTTTGCCGCCGTGGCCAAGAAACTTGACGAGAAGTACAGCCCCAAGGGCATTCACGTCTATTACGCCGACTCGCCCTATTACGCCGCGCGCGACGCCTTCAACAAGATCATCGCCGACAAAGGCCTGCCCGGCGGCACGCATGGCGGCATCCAGGACACCTCCGAGATGATGTACCTCGAAACCCTGCCCGGCAATTCCAACTGGGTGCGCAAGGATCAATTGCCCAATAGCGAAGGCGTTGCCTTTGTCGACGGCAAGCCCCAGCGCGGCCCCGACAGTCCGCACAACGGCATCATCGGCGACGCCCGCAAGTCGAGCGTGGAACTCGGCAAACTGCGCCACGACATGAAAGTCGATTACGCCGTGAAGCAGATCCAGGGATTCATCGCCGCGCAGAAGAAGTAGCGCGACGCTCTCTTAAGCAAATATCGCCGCCACATCGGCGGGTTTTAGCTGACGATATTCTCCGGCGCCAAGATCGGCCGGGAGCAGAAGTCCGCCGATACGCTCGCGGTGCAGGGCATCGACGTGATTGCCGGCGGCGGCGAACATCCTGCGCACCTGATGATAGCGGCCTTCGGTGACGATCACGCGCGCCGATGTCGGCGACAACACCTCCATCACCGCCGGTGCGAGCGGCTTGGTCTCGCCTTCCAGCATCAGCGTACCTGATGCAAACAACGCGGCCTCGTCGCCCCGGAGCGGCCGCGCCAAGGTCGCGGTGTAGTGCTTCGCCACGTGGTGCTTGGGCGAAATGATCCGGTGCAGCAAGGCGCCGTCGTCGGTCAGCAGGAGCAGGCCCGAGGTTTCCTTGTCGAGCCGTCCGACCGTGGACAGCGCCGGGTCGCGGCGGCGCCAGCGCGGCGGCAGCAAGTCATACACCAGCCGCCCGACTTCCTTATGGGAACAGGTAACGCCCAAGGGCTTGTGCAGCATCAGGGCCAACCCGGGCAACGGATCGAGGGGTTTTTCATCGACACTAAGGCGGGACGGCAGATCGGCCGCGAGCGCGATCCGCATGCCCGCGTCTTCCACCGGCACGCCGCCCAGGGTCACGGCACGGATGCGAACCAGATGCTGCACCTCGCTGCGCGAGCCGTAACCCAGATTGGCGAGCAGCCGGTCGAGCCTGATGGTACCGCTCATTTTATTGCCTCGTAGACTTTGAACCCGCCGCGCTCCGCCCGCAGGGTAACCTGCGCGAAGGCGCTTTCGAGCACGGATTCATAGGGCAGATGCAAATTGGCGACGAGCCATGCCGTTCCGCCGTCGCGGAGCATGTGGTGGCTCTGCCGCACGAAGCTTTGTCCCAAGGCTTTGTCCTCCCGTCCGCCGTCGTGGAAGGGCGGGTTCATCACGACAAAATCCAGGTTATCAACCCCGGTAAGGCGGCGGATATCGGCCCAGGTGAATGTCGCGCGGGCGTCGGCGACATTGCGGCGCGCGGCGGCAACGGCACGGCGGTCGATATCGACCAGATCCAGCCGTTCAACCTTTGCGCTGCCGAGTACGACGCGAGCGATGACGCCAAGGCCGCACCCCAAGTCGGCCCCGCGCCCCGCAAATGTGGGTAAAGCCGAAAGGAGCACGCTGGTGCCGGGATCGATCCGGTCCCAGCTGAAAATGCCCGGCTGGCTCCAGAGATTTATGTCGTCAACGAAACGGAGGCTGCCGGCAGTAATGGCCTCATCGATGAGCGTTTGTGCTTGTGCATCGAACGCGTCCGGACTCGTGGTTTGGCATATGCGGTGATGACGGCGACTTGTGGCCGCGACGCGACAGCCAAAATCTTCGAGCTCCTTGGCGATTCGGCTGCCGCCTTTTTCTTTGGGCGCCATGCCCGTAAACGGCGCGCCGGGTCTAAGCGCGCGCAAACTGAGCGCCAGGGCGTAGCGTCGTTCCAGAGTCCCCGGCGGCGCGGCCATGACCATACCTGCGAGACTTGCGCGTGCGACGTCTTCCAGCGCGACGGAGTCCGGAACGAGCGGCGACATCTGGCGCGCGCCCGCAGGAACCGCCGCAAGCTCCGCCGCCGGTGCGCCAAAAACGCCAAAGAGAGAATCAGGGAGAGAGTTGGACATCGAAATCGCCGTGCCAGGAGGCCTGCAACGGCTCGACTTATGCCCCGATCCTGCGGCTTTTAATAGCTTGATTTGGCGACCGTGGCGGTCGCCCTTACTGCGGCTTCGCGAACTCGCCCGTGATGCGGCCGTCGAGCAATTCAATCGTGCGGTCGGCGCGATTGGCGTGCGCCAGCGCGTGGGTCGCCATGACGACCGTGATGCCCTGCTTCACCAGATCGATCAGCAAATCCATAACCATGCCGCCGGTTTTGGTATCGAGGTTGCCGGTGGGTTCATCGGCGAGGACGAGTTGCGGGCGCGACACCAGCGCGCGGGCGATGGCGACCCGCTGTTGCTGGCCGCCGGAGAGTTGCTGCGGTAAGTCGCGGGCGATATCCGGCAGGCCGAGGCGCTCCAGCACTTCATCGACGCGAGCGCGGCGCTCGGCGGCCGACAGGCTGCGGTAGATCAGCGCAGTTTCGATATTCTCGCGGACATTCAGGTCTTCGATGAGATGGAAGTTCTGAAACACGAAGCCGATGGTGTCGCGGCGCAAGGTGGTCAGCTGCTTCTCGCTGTATTTGGCCACGTCCTGGCCCTGGAAACGGTAGCCGCCAGACGTCGGATTATCCAATAATCCTAATATGTTAAGAAGGGTGGACTTGCCGCAGCCCGACGGCCCCATGACTGCCAGGAATTCACCCGGCTTGATGCTGAGCGAAAGATCCTGCAGCCCGACCTTATCGACCGCGGCTTTGTATATCTTGGAAACGCCCTGAAGTTCGAACACGTGATCTGCCTCTATGCTTTCAATTACTCGTACCGCAGCGCTGCGACTGGCTGTGCGCGGGCGACGAGGAGCGCGTGGCCGATGACAGTCAGCATTGCGATAGCCAAAGCCAGCAGCGAGGCCGCCACAAACACCCAGAGCTCAACATCGATGTGATAGGTGAAGCCGCTAAGCCAACGGCGTGCGAACAAATACGCTGCCGGCCAGGCTATGAGGTTGGCCCACAGCACGGGCTTGGTGAACTCCCACAGCATCAAGCGCAGGATGTCGGCGCGCGCCGCACCTAGAGCCTTGCGCACGCCGATCTCCTTGGTGCGCTGCTCGACGGTGAATGCCGAGAGCCCGAACAAGCCCAGTGCCGCGACGAACAGCGCTACGCCGGCCAGCATTGAAATCACCTGTCCCTGGCGGGTCAAGTCGCGGTAGGTACCGCCAATAATCTGGTCCAAGAATTGGCGGCGGATGGGATGGGCTGGGCTTGATTACCTGCGCTGGCCCATATCTCGTCGATGGCGCGCAAGGTGGCCGGCATGTTCTGACCATCTAGCTTGATGCTAAGTCTTCCGTGAGAACCCATGACATCGGGTTCGAAAAGATTCGTGTCGAGATAATAGGCATAAGCGATTGCAGGATTTTCGACATTCGTGACGTAATCCGGAACCACACCGACAATGCGCGCAACCGCCGGCCGCATTTGATCCTCGCGGCGCGGCCAGTCCGCATAAAGTCCAACCGTGATGCTCTGACCGACGGCAGCGGCCGGCGTGGGGAATCCCAAATACCGGGCCGCCGATTGGTTGACAACAACGTCGGGGCCAAGGCCCGCGGAGGGCGCGGTGTTTCGGGTGAACACTTCCCCAGCGACGGGTTTCAAATCGAAAAAGTCGATAAAATCGGGATCGAGCGGCGACAGCACGATTTCCCCGCTGATCTGCCGGCCGTCTGCGCCGGCCGCTGTAGTGCCATAGCCTGCGCCGCGAATATCGCCGCAGGTCACGGCAGTCACGCCCGATAGTTTTTGGATCTCGTTCCTCAAGGCCGCGCGGCAGCCATCGCTCACGATGACGGTTTGGCTTCGGGTGAACCCCGGAATCTGGTTCATTGCATAGTTGGTTTGGCGATAGATCACCGCCGTCACCGCCGTCACACCGATAAGAATCGCGAATTGCGCTACCACCAGCACATGCCGCACGCGGCTCGAGCCCCTGGCGGATGCGCCGCCGGCCTTTAACACGACCGAAGGCCTAAGCTCTGCCAAAATGAAAGCGGGATAAGCGCCGGCCATGAGCCCGGTGACAAGACCTGCTGCCACAATAGCGCCTGCTAGCAGCGGTTCCGCGTAGAAGGGCATCGTGCGGTCGAGAATGGCCTCGGCCGAAGGCAACACCATAGCAACCAGCCCAACCGCCAGCATCATGGCCATGCCCGTGGTAATAATGGACTCGCCCATGAACTGAATCATGAGCTGCCGACGCGCGGCGCCTGTGGCCTTGCGCACACCGACTTCCACGGCGCGGCGCGCCCCCCTGGCGGTCATGGCATTGACGTAGTTGATCACCGCAGCAAGAACAATCAGCGCGCCGATACCAACAACACCAAAGATCATCGCCCAAAAGCGGTCGCGTAACGGTTTATAGCTCGGTTCGTTGAGGTCGGGGATACGCAAGTCCGCCAGCGGTATCAGACGCATCTGCACTTCGCCCAACAGATCGCGCGGAATTCGGTTCCTCACAAAGGTCGGCATTGCGGATTGCACCACATCTATCGAAGCGGCCGCTTTCAGACGCACAAAGCTGCCGCCGTAGACCATCCCGCCCGGCTGTATGTCCGTGGTAAAGGCGCGCTCGGACCACGTCTTGATCGAAGAAAACGGGGCAAGGCTGGAGATGAAAATCTCCGGGCGGCCGTCGCCGGCGGCGCCTGGAAAGATGGTGTTGGTTGGAAGGTCTTCCAGAATCGCCGTCACCTGCAAGGTGTAGCCGTTGACTTTGAGGACCTCTCCCACAGGTGTGTCTTTGCCGAAATATTTGCGCGCCATTTTCCGGCCCCATCGGGACGCGCCAGGGCGGTCGCGAGGTCGCCTGCAATGGCCGGAAATGGCAGGACAGCGAAGATGTTCGGTTCGGCGGACGCTACAGCGGAAAAATTTTGTGCGTCGCGCACTTTACCGCGCTCTACCGTGGCGATCTGGCCCATCATGCGCGCAGCGGCTTCCACGTCGGGGAAGTCGAGCATCATCCACTGGGTGACATCGCGATACGCCCAGGCCCATTCTATGGGCTGCGCGCCCCGCACCGGTTCCAGAGTCGTTGCTACGGTATAGGTGCGCTCAGAGCCGGGAATTCACTGATTGAAGGTCAGCTCGTAGCGCACGAACAGCGCCGCAAAAATGGCGGCCGCAAAGCCGACGGCGAGGCCAGCGATGTTGATCGCCGCATACAGCCTATTCCGCATCAGATTGCGCAGCGCCGTAATGAGATAATTGCGAAACATGGCGCCCTCCTCGGGCAATACCTACGCAGCAGCTAACTCGGCCTCGACTACACGTCCGTCCAGCAAATGAATTGTCCGTTGCGCGCGCTCGGCAAACGCTTCCGAGTGCGTGACCATCACCACCGTCGTGCCGCCGGCCGCCACTTGTTGCAGCAACTCCATCACCGCTTCGCCGTTGGCGGAATCGAGATTGCCCGTGGGCTCGTCGGCCAGGATGAGTTTCGGCTCGCAGACCAGGGCGCGCGCCACGGCCACGCGCTGTTGCTGGCCGCCGGAGAGCTGTTGCGGCATATGCTTGGCGCGGTGGGAGAGGCCGACGCGCTCCAGCACCTTTTCAATACGGCGTTTGCGTTCACTGGCAGCGACATTGCGGTAGATCAGCGCCACTTCCACGTTCTCGGCGACATTGAGGTCGTCAATCAAGTTGAAGCTTTGGAAAACAAAGCCGATACCGACGGAGCGGCGCAAGGCCGTCAGCTTCTCTTCGGTGTACTTCGCCACATCCTCGCCGAAAAACCAGTAGTGGCCCGACGTGGGCTGGTCGATGAGCCCCAGGACATTGAGCAGCGTCGATTTACCGCAGCCCGAAGGCCCCATGATGGCGAGGAACTGGTTGGGAGGAATCTCCAGAGAAATGCTGTCCAAAGCCTGGGTTTGCACTTCCGTGGTGCGGTAGACCTTGGCGATATTTTCCAGCTTCAACATGGCGGCCCCTCACTGCGACAAAATAATGCGGTCGATACGCTCATAACCTGTGTAGTCCGAGGTGATCACGCGCTCGCCGGGGTTCAGGCCGCCGACGATCTCAACTTGTTCGGCGTTGCGGCGCCCGACCTTGATGCGCCGGCGGTCGGCAATGTTGCCGTTCGCGGCCAGTACGAAGATCCAGTCGCCGCCGGTGCGCTCTAGGAAGGCGCCGGCCGGAATTACGACGGCCGGCTGGTCGCCGCCCAGCGCCAAGCGCCCCTGCCCGGCCTGGCCTGGCACAAGGTCCGGCGGATCGGCGCCGTCAAAAGACAAATCGACTGCGAAGCGCCCGTCCTTCACCTGCGGATAGATCCGGGTGATGCGCGCCTTGGTGGTTTGCGCGTTGATCTCCATGTCGGCGCTTTGGCCGGCACGCACGCGCGATAAGTAAAATTCGTCTACATCGGCGGTGAGCTTGTAGCCGGTGTCGGGCGTGATCTCGACCAGGCGCTGACCGGGGTTGCGGTTCTCGCCGATCTTGAGCTCGATCTCGGTGATGCGCCCGCCGACCGGCGCGCGCACAATGAGATTGTCGAGCTTCCCTCGCACCACGTCGAGGTTCTGCTGCAAGTTTTGCAGTTGGTCGTGGATGGAAGGCAGCAGCCGCGCGCGTAATTCGGATTGCAGACGGTTGCTCTCAGCCTGCAGCGGGCGCAGACCGCGGTAGTAAGCCAGCTCATCAGCCACGGTCTCGCGCTGCTCCGTCGAGGCCGCGCCCTTCACCAGCAGCGCCGCACGCCGTTCGTCGATGCGGGTCAGGCGCACGATGTTGTAGTCGATATCCGCCAGCGTCCGCGTATTAGCGATTGTGTTCTGCTGCAGGGCGATTTCGTTTTGCTGCAGCTGAGAGATGGCCTGGTTGAGCTGGGATTCCTGCTGAATCACCTGCAGCTGCAGATTGGTATTGCCGAATTCGATCAAGCGCTGACCGGCGGTGACGATCTCACCCGCCTCCACCAGAACCTTTTCCACCCGACCGCCTTCAACAGCGTCGAGATAAACCGTATCGCGCGGCACGACCTTAGCCCGAAGCGGGATCAGATCGTGGAACACGCCTTGTTCGACAACAGCAATCGTCAGCTGAGCGGCGGGCGTCCGCAAACTGCGTACGCTGTCTCCGAGCACAAGGGCGAGAACGGTGAAGGCAAACAACACAACGCCGACAACAACTGCCGCGACGCGCGCACCTAAGGGCCACTTCTGCCAGAATCGCTGCTCAACCGGCGTATCCATGCCGGCGCCGGATGTTTCGGCGAGCTTGAGCTGCGCGACGGCCATTCACGCCTCCCGGCGGCGCTATCCTCTAGCGTGGTTTGACGAGCTTTTTCATTTTGCCGGCGATGGTTTGCAACTGGCCGGGGTCGATCATGGCCGCCCTGACCATGCCGACGAGCATTTCTTCCAGGGACCCGCCGCAAAATTTGTCGACCACGCCTTTCACGGCCTTGGCCGCGATCTGCTCGCGGGTTTCCTTGGCGTAATACATGAAGGCGCCGTGCTCGACCTTGTGGATAAAATAGCCCTTCTCCTCCAGCCGGCGCAGCACCGTGCGGATGGTGGGATCTTTCAAAGGTCGCGGCAGAAGCTTGCGAACGGCTGCGGCCGTCATAGGGCCGTGGGTCCAGATCAGGTTGGCGATTTCGTGTTCGAGATCGCCGAGCGGAGGAAGCGGTTTTGCCATGTTACACCCTGTCACATGTGACGAGGTGTAACACGATGGGCGGGATCTCGGCAAGACATCAAATTATGGCCCCGCGCGCGTTCTGACGCGGCCGGCGCCGAGCGTGGGCGGCGCAGTCTCGTCATAGGGAACATGGGCATCTATAGAGAAATTACCCGAAAGTGCCCTAGGCAGGCGCGTTTGTACTACCTCATGTTCCGAAGTCGGCAATGGACTGGTGAGGACGCAACACCTACTGCTGCGATACCAACTACAACTTCCCTTCGCTACTGCGGGAAGGAAAAGGTCCATTGAGATCGATTGCGAAGGTAGGCACTATATTAAGAGTGCTTGAATACCAGGGAGGATAAAATGCGCCACATACCGCGATGGATTTTGCTGTGCTCAGTCGCCGTTGCGCCACTGACAGCTATGGCCGGCGATTTCGAAGGGCTTTTCAAGGGGCACACCCTGGACGAGCCTGGATGCGCGGTAGGCGTTTCGCGCCAGGGCCAGCCCGTAACCTATGGGTCATATGGCGGCGCCGACCTTGAACATGCCGTACCGGTTACGCCTGATACGATCATGGAGACCGGATCGGTCTCGAAGCAGTTTACCGCCGCCTCTATCCTTTTGCTGGCGCAGGACGGCAAACTGGCGCTGACCGACGACATCCGGAAATATTTGCCCGAGATGCCGGACTACGGCACGCCCATCACGATTAATCACCTTCTCAGTCACACCAGCGGCCTGCGCGACTGGGGCGAAGTCCGCCTGCTGGCCGGGTGGCCGCGCACAGACGAGGTCTATACCAATCAAGAGGCGCTTCAAATTATCGCGCGGCAAAAGGCGCTCAACTACAAGCCCGGCGAGGCCTACTCCTATACCAACACCGGCTTCACCCTCTCGGCTATCATCGTCGAGCGTATCAGCGGCAAGTCTTTTCAAGACTTCACCCGTGAGCGTATCTTCGCGCCGCTCGGCATGACCAAGACGCAATGGCGCACCAATTTCCGCCGCGTGTTGAAGGACCGCGCCATTGCTTATCGCGCGAAGGACGCCGACGGTTATACGCAAGAGATGCCCTTCGAGGACACCTACGGCCATGGCGGCCTGCTGTCGACCGCCCACGACCTTCTCACATGGAACGACGCCCTGACGGCAAAAAAGCTGGGCGCTTCTGTCACCGAACGTTTGGAAGAGCAGGCGGTTCTCACGGGTGGGCGCAAAATCGCCTATGCGCGCGGTCTCCAACACGCCACCTACAAAGACGTGCATGAAATCTCCCATGGCGGCGCCACGGCCGCCTACCGGACCTGGCTGGGTCGCTACCCATCGCTGGGCATGAGCGTCGCGGTGCTGTGCAATGGCGCGGGCATCGATGCCACGAAGCTCGGCCGTGACGCGGTCGAGCAACTGCGGCCGACGCCGCCGAAGTTCACCGAAGTGACCGGCAGTGCGGTACCCAGCGCCGAGTTATCGGCGTTGCAGGGCGTTTATGTTGACGAACGTACCGGCGGCAGCACCCGGGTTATCGCGAGCGACGGAGCGCTGAAACTCGTGAACCTCCACGACAAGCGCGAGACGAACCTCCTGCGTTTGGGCGCGAACCGCTACAAAAACGGGACAGCGGAAATGGTTTTCAAAGGCGGCGTTGTGGAACGCCGCATGCCCGACGGCGATGTCACGTCTTACCGCAAGGTCGACGGCTATACGCCGCCGGCGGCAGAGCTTGCCGCGCTTGTCGGCAGCTACAACAGTGCGGAAGCCGGCGGCGTGCAGACTCTTTCGGTGAAGGATGGCCGCCTTGTGCTTACACCAGCCGACCGTCCCAGCGTGGCCTTCGCGCTCACGCCGCTTGCGCGTGACCTCTACCAGGACGACGAAGGGCTAATCGCGATCGTGCGCGATCCTTCCGGAAGGGCGAGCGGAATCCGCTTCATCCACGCGCGCGCCTATAATCTGGTCTTTGCGCGGGCGGAGCGGCCAAGCACATAGATCCTTGGCACGTAGATCCTTGCGCGAACTGGCTTTCTAATTGGCGGTCAATTTAAACTTGGCAACGCCTGTATTGCCGTTCGCGGGATCATAGGCATAGACGTCCACGGTATATTCACCGGCTTCGGTGACCGCGATTTCTCCGCTAAAGGTGCTGGCCTGGCCGGCATATGTCAGGGCCGTCGCCGGATAAACCTTGCCGTTGCGCTCAAGCATGGCGGCTACTTGAAATTTGTTCGCATCCCACAGCCCTGCGGGTGTGATCGGGCAACCGCATTGCATGGTTACTTTGGCTTTAAGCGGGATCTTTAAGCCGGCCCCAGCGACTCGCGCATTCGTGGGAAGAGGTTCCAACAAGTCGATTGCAAAGCCTGCAATCTCAAGAACCCATCCGTCGCCGCCATTGACGGGCTTGCCGGGAAGCACCCATTGCGTGGAGGACACGGTAACGGCGGATGCTTTTGGAACCATTGGACCGGTGGCCGTCGCGGTAATGCGTGTCGGCTTCTGAATATCGAGCACAGCCGAAAACTTGGCGGACTTGTCGTCGGCAAGGACGTCCCGCCGCGCGTGGCCGTCGGTCATGATTTTCGGGGTGTTTCCAGTGCCGCCGGCAGTCAATCCTTCCGCGAGAATTTTCCCGCTGTCGGCATCGCGCAACGTGACCTGCGCTCCGCCCATTTCCGTGCCGATGAACTTTGCATCTTTGGCCAGGACGCGTATTACGACCTCAGTTGGCTCCGCTAAGGCCGCGCGCGCGCAGACCAAAGCGACAAAGGCGAACAGCACGGCAGATGCGGTCTTCATGACAGATGTCCTCCACTTGGGTGTGTCGTCCATATTAAAGTGATACAGGGTGGAGTGCTACCGAATTCACCTTTCCGGCTAAACGTAACAACCAGGGCCGATCGCTATTTGCCGGTGAACACTTGATCAAGCGTGCCGCCGGGTGCCGGGTTGTTCCCTGGCAATATTGTCCCAGCCGCCTAAGTCCGCCTGATGGCTGACCGAAGGCGTCACGGTTTCAAACTTGTTCTTCGCCAAGTTCGCGTCTTGCCGCGTAGGCTTCCGCCGACGTTGTGATGCATATTCCGACCTTCCAATTCCCGGTCTAAGACTGCGGTCCAGGGAAGATGGAACCGGTCGCGAAAGACGCGCCTTAGAGCCGCGCCGGCTTAATGATTGCCTTGGTTCGCAAGGACGCTGCTCATTGTCTTGTTGCCGCGGCTTTGGCCGGTGCGCCGCCATATTAAATCATTGACGCTCGTCAAGGCAGGCGTTTTCCCAACCTGCCAGTTTGTGTCACGCCTCACGGCGCGCGGCGGCGCGTTATGGGGTTCCACGGAGATACGGGGTTTCACGGAAAAGGGTAGTCGAGCAGATGGATACCATCAAAGAATCTGGTGCGAACATTGAGGAGCCCGCGTCCGCTCTTCTGATACAGCCCGTGCCGTCGGGCGCTTTTGCCCTCGCGGGCGCCGCGGTCGCGTTGCTGCTTGTCGCCTGGCTTGTGATGTATTTCTTCACGTTTCTGCCACGCGGACCGGTGGGCTAGCGCCATGGCAGTCGACGAAATCTCAGCTGTACAGAACGAACGGCGATGGGCGCTGGCGATGGGTGGTGTGGCGGCGGTCATGCTTGCCGCCATTGTATGGGCCGGCTTGGGGCTGCACATGAATCCGCCCAGCAACATCGAGACTGTGGATCCAAATACCCTTCACGTCGCTGGGGAATTCGCCGAGAACAATCTCGGCACCCACGTCGACAGTGCCGGCAAAATCACCACGCGCATCGTTACCACACAGTTTGCCTTTGTACCGGAGTGCGTTGTGGTGCCGCAGGATATGCAGGTGACTTTCCGTCTGGCGAGCCCCGACGTAATCCACGGCCTCATTGTTGTGGGAACCAACGTCAACACCATGGTGGTGCCGGGCTTCGTGAGCCAGGTACACACGGTATTCGACAAACCCGGCGACCTGCTGATGCCATGCCACGAGTTCTGCGGTCTCGGGCACGGCCAAATGGTTGCCCACGTACGTGTCGTGCCTATTGCCGACTTTAGGCCGGATGGGGACGGGAGAGTGACCTGTGACAATTAATAATCGCCTGATCCTGGCGCATCTTTGGACGGCTTTTGCCGCCTTCGGCGTCGCCATCCTGCTCGGCCTTTGGCAGATGTGGGTGCGCAGCCCCTTGGCCGCGCCGTTGTCGACCCCGGATAACTATTATCTCTCGGTCACCGCGCACGGCTCCGCCATGGCCTATGTGCTGACAACGTTCTTTATTATGGGTTTTGGCTACTTCGTCGCCGAGAGCGCGCTCAAACAGGCACTCCCCGCACCACGCCTGGCGTGGGCTGGCTTTGTCCTCGGCATTGTAGGCACGGTGCTTGTGGTCGCGACGGTCCTGTCCGGCCAGGCCAGCGTCATGTTCACATTTTATCCGCCGCTTTCAGCTAGTCCGCTTTTTTATATCGGACTGGTCCTGGTTGTCGTTGGGTCGTGGATCTGGTGCGCGTTGATGATTGTCGCAATGACCCGCTGGAAGAAAGCCAATCCAGGCACGCCGGTTCCGCTAGCCATGTACGCCACCGTGGCGAACGCTATCCTCTGGCTGTGGACAACGGTGGGTGTCGCCGCCGAACTATTGTTCGTGGTCATTCCGGCGGCCTTCGGCTGGACGCAGACCGTTGACGTCGGCCTTACCCGCACCCTGTTTTCATGGACACTGCATGCCATTGTCTACTTCTGGCTGATCCCCGCTTACATCGCCTTCTACACCATGGCGCCCCAAGCCGCGGGCGGGCGCCTGTTCAGCGACCTCATGGCGCGCGGCAGCTTCATCCTATTCCTGCTGTGCGGCTTGCCCGTCGGCTTACACCACCTGTTCATGGATCCCGAGCACTCCAGCGGGTTCAAGACTGTGCAAATGATGTTGACGGTCCTTGTGGCGGTTCCGACATTGCTGACGGTGTTCACCGTAACGGCCTCGATGGAAATCGGCGGACGTTTGCGCGGCGGTAAAGGCCTCTTGGGCTGGATCGGCGCGTTGCCATGGGAGCGGCCCATGGTGCTGGCGACCGGTCTGTCATTCTTCATGCTGTGGTTCGGTGGATTCGGCGGACTTATCAACATGAGCTACGGCATGAACGCCATGGTTCACAATACGTCGTGGGTCAGCGCGCACTTCCACATGATCTTCGGCGGCAGCGTCGTCATTATGTACTTCGCCATCGCTTACCATATCTGGCCGAACCTGACAGGTCGGCTCGCGCCCTCCCTGGTGTTGCAACGCGCGCAACTTTGGCTGTGGGCTATCGGCATGATGGTCATGAGTCTGCCGTGGCATTGGCTTGGGCTGAGCGGCCAAGTCCGCCGGGTTGCACAATTCGACTACGCCGACCCGTCCATCTCATGGTGGGCGCCGTGGATGATCATGTCCGTAGTCGGTGGCGGCATGCTGGTGATCAGCGCAGGCATGTTCATATGGAATCTCGTAAGCTTTCACTTCGAGCGCACCGGGGCCGCAAAGCCCGGGCCCGTTGAGTACGCGCGCGCGCTTCATCCCGGCGTCCCGGTTCCGGCCGCGCTCAACGGCTTTGTATTGTGGAACGCATTCGTTCTTGTGCTGATGGCCGCCGCCTACACCTATCCAATCGCCCAATTCTTCATCCTCAAACCTCCTCAAGCCGTGGTGCACCGTGTCGACCGAACCCCATAAAACCTGCGTTTCGAGCGCGGCCAAAAGCGCGGCATTTGCCGTCAAAACGTCGGCGTCAATCGTTGGAATGGCCCTCGCGGTATGGGCTCTCGGATTCCTGATCCTGCCGGTCATCGACGCGAACAATACCGGCATCGATTCCTTGACGGCCATTTGCCGGGCTCTCGGCATTGCTGCGCCGGCAAAGCAGGCGCCAAGTACACAGACGGCGGTGCCCGCATCAATGACGGCCTGGGATGCCACGACGTTGGATGCCGTCGCCCTGGGTGATCCCGTCGCCGGGGCCGCTCTGGCACAAGACTCGTGCGTCGCTTGTCACGACCCAAATGGACTGACGACCGATCCGGCGACGATACCGAGCACGACAGGCCAGTCGGCCCGCGCACTTTATAAGCAGCTCAGCGACATGAAGCGCGGCGAACGCCCGAACGATGTGATGAAGCCGATACTGGACGAGCTGAGTCAAAAGCAATTGGCTGATCTTGCCGCCTACTATAGCCGCCTGCCGCGTCGCAATCATGATATCCACGCGATCGCGAGCGCGCGCGGTGGGGCGATTGTGTTGGCGACCAAAGGCGATGTGTCGCGCGCGTTACCCGCGTGTGAGGCGTGCCACGGCGCCAATGCCGGCGGGCCGTTGGAAGTGCCCATGCTGACCGGGCAGTATCCTGATTACATCGCGGCGCAGCTTCGGGCCTATGCGAGCGGCGCGCGCAAAAATGACATCTACGGACGAATGCGCCGGATAGCCGGGAAACTCACGGACCAGGAAATCAAAGACGTTGCCGCCTACTACGACGCTCCACGATAGTCGCGAAGCCGGCTTTAAGGAGTTTCAGTGATCAAGCCACCGCGCATCATCGGGCTCTGTTTCCTTGCGTTGGTTTTCACTACACAAAATGCAGGTGCGGCCGACCCTCTGGAGACCGCGTTAACGGCCTATCGAAATGGCGACTACGCGGCTGCCCTGGGTCTGTTTCGTCCGCTCGCCGAGCAGGGCAATGCCGCCGCGCAGTTCGACCTAGGCATCCTCTACGCCAAGGGCGAGGGCGTGCCCCGCGACTACGCCGAGGCGGCGAAGTGGTATCGCAAGGCCGCAGACCAGGGACGGCCCGAGGCACAGTTCGGCTTAGGAGCCATGTACGTTGCGGGCCTCGGTGTGCCGCAGGATTATGCCGAGGCGGCGCGGTGGTATCGTAAGGCCGCGGATCAGGGCGACGCTGGGGCCCAGAACAATCTGGGAATCATGTATGACAAAAAGCGCGGCGTTCCGCAGGATAATGTCGAAGCCGTGAAATGGTACCGTAAGGCCGCCGATCAAGGAAATGCCGGCGCCCAGAACAACCTGGCTTACATGTACGACAAAGGCCGTGGCGTCACGCAAGACATCGCTCTTGCCTTGCACTGGTACCGCAAAGCCGCGGATCAGGGATATCCGGAGGCACTAGACACGCTCGGACTTATGTATGCCAATGGCCGAGGTGTTCCGCTCGATCTCGTGCAGGCCCACAAATGGTACACGCTCGCAATTGCGCGATTTTCGCAGACCGAGTCTCGCCGTCGGATCCTATGCTTGCAAAAGACTCGTGAACTCGAGCAAAAAATGACGCCTGCGCAAATTACCGAGGCGAACAATCAGGCGCGCCAATGGGAGTCCGGCCGCCGATGAAATAGCCGCCCTGGCCCTGGCGACAAAGATGAGAAACTTTGACGCCGCTCAAGGAAACGCGGCGCCTACCATGGCAAAAAGGCCTCCTCGTTCAACGCAGGAGGCCTTTTTGGCGACTGGTCAACCGATTTATCTTACATTCGTTATATTGGCGTTTCTCGGGTTCGGTGGATTTCTGGGGTTCATCAGCATCTGGAGCCGTCGGCGCTAGGATCGCTGTAGCGACCGTCAAAAATCTCCAGTTCCCGTGCGGCAAGGGAATGCCATGGGCGCCGAAACTGAGCTACTGTCCGGGAGCGCCGGTTGTGGCACACGCTGTGAATTTTCTGGGGAGAAAATGCGATGGAAAAGAAGTCTCTTACCAAGTCCGGACTCTTACTTTGCGGATTGCTGGCCTCCGAAGGTTTTGTGAACTCGGTTCGCGCGCAGGGCACACAGGCCACTGTCGCGCCCGATGCCGCGATGACCGCCCAATGCACGAAGCTTGCGACCATATCCATTCCAGCCAAAGTCATAACCCTTCCCACTTCGGGCGCGCATGTCACGCAGGCTAGCGTCGCGAGCGCCAACGGTTCATCTTATTGCAAAGTGACCGGCGTCATATCGCCGGCAAGCGCAGGGGCTCCAGACATTCGCTTTGAGGCTGACCTGCCGTTCACCTGGAATGGCAAAGCGCTGCAGTTCGGCGGCGGCGGTTATAACGGCGTTATTCCCAACACCGCTTCCTGGTCGGCCTTAGGTTTGCGGAGCGCACCGCCGCCCTTAGCGCAAGGCTATTTGACCTTCGGAGACGATTCCGGACACCAGGCCAAGGACCCAAACGATGCCTCGTTCGCTGTCAACGATGAAGCGATGCGCAATTATGCGTACATGCATATCAAGAAAGCGAGAGACGCGACGTTTGTTTTGGCGCAGGAATTCTATGGCAAGACGCCGCGTCGTTTATATTTCGCAGGCGGATCAACCGGTGGACGCGAAGCTTTGACCGCTGCCGTCCGCTGGCCGCATGACTATGCGGGTGTGATTGCGAATTATCCCACTCAGAACTTCACCGGCTTGCGGTTATGGGGCGGAAAATTGGCGGACGCGCTCTACGCCAACAATTCCGCTGGCTGGATTCCATCTTCCCTTATCGACAAGATCACTCAGTCGAGCATGGCCGCGTGCGACGAACTTGATGGCTTAAAAGACGGCATCGTCTCCAACATGCAGGCTTGCCGGGCAGGATCGCCGCAACGGCTAAAAGCCTTTGCCTGTCCGCCGGGAAGCACATCATCTGATTGTCTAACGCCTGCGCAATTGGACACTATTGCGGTTTATCACGATGGCTACGTTGCCGGCCCTAAAGTGAAAGCGCTGATTCCCTCGTCCGGCGGATACAACATCCTTGAAGGCGCAGCCATGTCTGTCGGAACAAATCCAATACCGGCCGAGCCTTTGATCGACGGCCAAAGCGCGCACCATTCCGCGCGCGCCGATCAATTCATGAAATTTTTCATCGCCAAGGATCCTGCGTACCATCTGCTGAGCGTCGAGTTTGATGAGCCCGGTCCGTGGGCGGAGAAAGTCCACGAAGTGACGACGGTAATTAATCCGGGACTGGATGGATGGGACGCTTATGTAAAGGCAGGCGGAAAAGTACTGCTTTTACAGGGCAACGATGATGTGAGTGTCAGCCCAAATGAAAATACCGCTTATCACAAAGCCATCCGGACGAAGCTGGGGGAAGCCCGCGCGGATGCGTTCATGCGCTTTTATCTGATACCTGGACTTGGGCACGGCATTGGGACGTTCCTGATCAATTGGGATAACGTCGGCACGCTCGACACCTGGGTCGAGAAGAATACACCGCCGCCGGCGATGCCGGTCGGGTACGACACCAATTCCAAGAACGGCAACCGCAGTCGGCCGCTGTGTGCTTATCCGTCGTGGCCTCAATACAAAGGAACCGGTGCGGTCTCCGACGCCGCCAGCTTCACCTGTGCTCAAGGGAAATACTGAGCGAGAAACATCATTCGAATCGCTTTAGCGCTTCCCGCGTAAGCCCCAGCGCAACGGAAAGAAAATCAGAACCCTTTGTTGTGCGGGCAATAGGCGCGGCCCTCATGATTGCATCACGCACTTTGGGGATGCGGCCCGATCCACCGGTAAAGAATATCGTTTGAATGTCGGCAGACTTGATGCCTTCGTCCGCTATGCAGGCGGCAGCGGTCCTATGCAGGCGTTCTGTTTTCTCCGCGATGGAACTATCTAAGCTCTTACGGTCAGGAAGTGCCTCTAACCCTGTCTCCAGAAAATCAAGATGCAAGCCGACGCTCACTGCTTCACTGAGAGCGATCTTGGCGTCCTCGACCGCTAAGGCAATCCGGTGGCCAAGTCTTTGCCTAATCGTTTTCAATAGGCGGGCGACCTTTTCCGGTTCGCAAGCGTCTGCGACCAGTTCTGTCAGCATACGTTCGTTTTGGAAGGTGTAGGTAAAGTTGATCGTGGGCCAGTTGGCCAACTCGGAATACAACGAGCGCGGCATGGGTAGGTTCTTGGTCATTAGGTATGTGCCGAGTCCTAAAATTGGCATCACGGTATTTAAACTGAAAAGCGCATCGAAGTCGGTCCCCCCAATGCGCGTGCCGGCATTGGCGAGAATATCCTGTGCACGATCTATCCGCAGGCGCCGCTCGGGTCCTACACGAATGACAGTGAAGTCGGAGGTTCCGCCGCCAATGTCGGCAATCAGCACCGTTTCTTCGCGCGTTGCGCCTTCCTCATAATGACGAGCGGCGGCGATTGGCTCATAGACGAATGCCACATCACGGAAGCCGACCTTATGCGCGATGTCTTGGAGCACGCGCTGCGCCTTCGCGTCTGCTACATCATCATCGTCGACAAAGCGCACTGGTCGGCCATGTACTACCGCTGTGAGTTCTTCGCCTGCGAAAGCTTCCGCTTTTTCTTTGAGGTGACGGACGAATATCTCCACGACCTCGGTCAACGGCACCATGCGGCTACCTAGCGCGGTCTTTTTATCGATCAGCGACGACGCGAGGATTGATTTCAAGGCCCGCATTAAACGGCCATCGCGCTGCTCGATAATGGATTTGATGGCATCGCTGCCGAACGACACCCTTCCCTTGTTTTCGTAATCAAAGAAAACCGCGCTCGGAATAATTGTGGCGTCGCCTTCGACCGGCGCAAGAACTGGCGCGTTGCCGCGCATTATTCCGATGGCAGAGTTGGAGGTGCCGAAGTCTAGACCGCAAGCTGACATGACGATCCCCATGGGCGGTGAAAGGGGATGTCATTTATTACGCATGAGCGCAGCTTTCTAGTCTGTTTTTTTTTGGCCTAAAATACGCTGGATGCTGGGATGCCTGAAAACGGGCGTCCCTTTTGTTTTAGTAAGCTCTAATGCGCCGAGCGGTCTCCCGCGAGCTTCAAAAGGCGCTAGCCCGTGGGCGCGGGTCACCGACGCGACGACGCTTGTCGCAGGTGTATGGGTTCTAGAAGTCCGCCGTCAAACTCACGATGAACCGCCGCTGATCGATGGGCGTGAAGCTGCCGGCCGGCGCGACAGACCACGCGAATGCATCGGTGATGTTCTGCACTTGGACCCGTAGCGAGGCCTGTGTATCGCTGATCTTGAACGCGTAACGTCCGCCGACATTAACGGTGGTGTAGGCGGGCGCGCGCACGGTGTTGAGAAGATTGGCGTAACGCGAGGAGACATTCTCGATCTGGCCGTCCACGGAGAGTCCCTTCCATGACTTCGGCCCGTATTGGACATTGAGCCGCATGACATGTGGGAAACGGCCCAGGGGAACGGCGCCGAGGCGTCCGCTGGTCACGGTCTGGCCTTCGGTGCGGGCCTTTAGAAGCACGGTGCCCGCAACGACCGTGAGGCCGGGGATCACTTGTCCGGTGAGGGAGAACTCCACACCGCGATGGCGCACATCACCGACCCTGGTGAAGATGTTGGCGGCATCGACGTTGAAGAAGGGCTTCTTCACTTCGAACACACCGCCGACCACGCGCAGGCCCGGCATGATGGTATAGCGGAATCCAGCGTCCACTTGTTCAGTGCGCGTCGCAGGCACGGACTCGCCGCGGTTCACGGCTGTTTGCGGCGCTTCGCCGGACTCCTCGAGGCCCCGCGTCCAGCTTCCATAGATGGCGAGATCGTCGCTGAGATAGGCGGCAATCGTTCCATTGAAAAGCCAAGGCCTATCCTTCGAGACGACCGTGGGTAAGTTGGGTTGCGTGCTGGCCCGACGGTAAAAGGTCTTCTGGACGCCAAAGCTAACTTCACCGACGCGCGGCCAGAGGCCCTCGTAGGCAATGCCGCCAGTGCCTTGGCGAACGCGCGAGTTGCTCTTTTCGCCCAGAGTCCACGTCGGTTCCGGTTCGAAGTCCGGCACGCCAATGACGCCTGGGCCGAGCGGAATGGTCGTGGAGCCGCCGAAGACGCGGGTCTTCATGCGGCCGCGAAAGGACCCGTGAACCGTGTGCCGGCGCGGACCTTCGTAGATGATCTTGGAAAGGCGCGCTTCGCCGGACCAGGAGGCGAGGATATTGCCTGGAATGACGACAGCAACACGGTCCGTGCGGCCGTCGGGCTGAGTGTTGCGGAACTGCATGTCGCTCTGCTCGATGCGCCAGTTGGACGAGCGGAACCAGCCGGTGCGGAAGGTCCAGTCGTTGCCCAGATCCGCGCGACCAACGACACCCACCACAAATTGCTGCGAGGAGAAGGGAAGCCAGTGCTGGCCGTAGAAGACGTCGCGATCGACCTTGGGCGGGAGGAACGGACCGGCCGTAATGACGGTGTGAAGCGGCTCCTTGTCATAACGGAAATTGATTCCGGCGAAGGGCACAATCTCAATCTTGTCGCTGGGGCGCCACCGCAGGATGCCGCCGGCGTTCCACACCCCGCCGCTCGTATCGGCGGGCGTTTTTTCCTTCACACCTGCGATGCCCGCGCCCACCGAGAGTTTCTCGCCGAGTGGGATCTGCGTGTCGACTTCGAGGCTCATCTGTTCGAAGGGACCGAGGGTGGTGAGGACGCTGGTGACCGCGCGGTCGCCCGGCATGCGCAGACGGTAGTCCACGACGCCGGTGGGCGCCATGAAGGGGTACGACTGCGCGGAGAGGCCTACGCGCACAGTCGAGCCGGCGACGACGCGATTGGTGGTGTCGCCCTGACGGTCAAAGTAGAGACCCTCGAGACGGAGGTTGCCCGCTTCGGTTGGACTGAAACCGCGCACGTCGGTGGCGTTATAAAGACCAATGGACTCGTTGCCGACTTGGGTGCCGAACGCGTCCTGGGCGGCGTTGATCGCGTTTTCGTCAGCGCGCTGGGCGAGGGCCGGTCCGGCGACACCCCAGGCGGCCGCGAGGCAGGCCGCCCCGGTCAATAACGGACGCTTATACAAAGAGACCCCCCGAACTCCTCGAACATAACATCTAACGGAATGCCGTGTACCAGCGAAAGTCCCATTCGCGTGGCGGCCGGCTGAACAACCGCGACCGATAGCGAATGGCGCGCTGGCGGAGAGGGTGAGATTCGAACTCACGGTACCATTGCTGGTACACCGGTTTTCGAGACCGGCCCGATCGGCCACTCTGGCACCTCTCCGATCGCAGGCGGTCCGCCACTTATATATATGTGTGCCGAACCCGCAGGCGCGCGGAAACTAGCCCATGGCGGTTCCGGCTGCAACGCCTGAGGCGCGCCCGCGGCCAAGGTTTCCGCCCTAATGGTCGCCGCCGGGCGGGCCCATGAGGCCGCCCATGACGCCGAGGGGTGACATTGGCGCCGGCGGGCCGGCGCCGGGCGACTGCATCGCCGGCGCGCAGCTGTCCAGCATGGCTTTATAGTGATCGCGCACCCGTTCCAGGTTCATGCGGTTCAAGAACGACGAGTAGGCGATATAGGACAGCACGAAGCGCAAATCCCTGGCCCAGGGCGGCAGGAAGCGCGGGAAGGTACAGAGGCCGTGGGCGGCCAGCGTGGTAATGGCTGGCATGTCGTCGATGTCCATCTTTCCAGCGAACAGCAGGCGTATACAATCCACGCGCGTCTCCTGCACGGCGATGCGCAGAAAGTTGTGCACGCGCACCAGGCCCTCGAGGTAAACCGAATCCTTGGTGAAAGGTCCGCCGCCTTCCACCAAGCCGCCGCGCGTAATACGCCGCGCGTTCTCAAAAGCGGAAAATTTATTGTGGGTACGCTCACCGAAGAAGCGATAGAGCTCGAGGAAATCAGCGCCGTCCATGGACATTTGAATCGCCAGCACGCGGTCGGCAAGGCGAAGCAAACGCGACGGATCCATGGCGCCGGAGATCAGCTCGGCGAAAACGGCGAGGCCTTCTTGCGTGCGCGTGGTGCCCGGGTGCCCGGCGCCCAAAATCGGAAATGCGCTTTGCGCGGCGCCGTTCAGCGACGTGGCAATATGCACAAAGGCCTCGTGCTGCACGAGTTGTGCGAGGTCGCGGTCCGAGAACACCGCGTCGCGCCGAATGCGGATGTAGCGCGCGCCTGCCAAGGCATTTGACGACAGGTGATCGACAATCTCGATCTTGGGCGCGGCCTCGCCGAAGTGGCGGGCCAGCACCTTGGCCATACGCAAGGCCAGCTCTTCCGATGTGGTGCTGGCTTCGGTCTTGGCGTCGAGATTGATATCGAGATTGTGGAACGAGCCCAGCACGTAGTCGAGCATGCGCGCGAGATCGAGCGGGCGCACATCGCAGTTCAGCAGATCGGTTTGCGGCGAGCCGTAAAGTTTCACCGACTGGCGATGGAATTCCTTGGTGCCGATGCCCGCCAGCATGTCGGCGCCCGTGCCGATGACATCGGCGATGCGCAACAACCACGCCTGGACAGGGCCATCCCCGTCGATCAGCGCCCGCGCGGCCGTGAGCGCTTCGTGAACCGGGGCGGCATCGAGCGGGGTATAGGTAACCTTAGGCAGCTCTTTTTCCCCGGCGGCAAAAAAGGCCTGGGCCACCTCGGGTCCCCAGGCCACGGCCCGCAGCACACGCACGGGTTTTTCAGCTTTGCGCAGCAGCACGGCGGCGGCTTGAAGCCGCTCGATGGTCGCGGGCGAGAGCCGGTCGGGCGGAGGCGGCAAATCGGGGGTGGCGGAGCCTTCCATGGGCGCTTACCGGTGCCTTCTACCTGAAAAAGCGCCCAGCTTGCTCATTCTGCCACCGGTTTCCGGGTAGAGCCCTGAATGGCGGGCCCGTTTTGGCTTTGTTCTTGGTCCTGGCCCATAGGCCTAAGCCTCTGTAAAACAATAGTTAATAGGCGATTAAGACGGCGGTCCCGGCGGCTGATGCGCCGCCCACGCGCCATTGACTCAAGGCCCCCCGTCAGTATATTCACGCCGCTTCCGCGCGGGGCCAAGTGCATCTCGTGATCATTCCGGTCACGACCCGCCGTATTTGCTTCATCAGGATTTCGAGACCATGTTCGCAGTAATCAAGACGGGCGGCAAACAGTATCGCGTCAGCAAAGACGACGTGATTGCCATTGAAAAGCTCGACGGAGACGCCGGCGCCACCATCGTGTTCGACGAGGTGTTGATGCTGGGCGATCAAGTCGGCGCGCCGCGCGTCGCCAACGCGCAAGTGACCGGCGAAGTCGTCCGCCAATTCCGCGGCGACAAGGTCATCATCTTCAAAAAGCGCCGCCGCAAGCACTACCGCCGCCGCAACGGTCACCGTCAGCATCTCACCCTGGTGAAGATCACGGACATGGGCGTGGGCCTGGCCGCTGTCGCGCCGAAGGCGCGCGCCGAAGAGTCCACGAAGCCGGCCAAGAAACCCGCTGCCAAAAAGGCAGCCGTAAAAAAGACCGCTGAAGCTTAAAGCGCAGCGTATTAGGAGTATTTGTTATGGCACATAAGAAATCCGGCGGCTCGTCGTCCAACGGCCGCGATACCATTGGCAAACGCCTTGGCATCAAGAAGTTCGGCGGCCAGCACGTCGTCCCGGGCAACATCCTGGTCCGTCAGCGCGGCACCAAGTGGCACCCCGGCAAAGGCGTCGGCATGGGCCGTGACTACACCATCTTCGCCGTGCTCGAAGGCAAGGTCACTTTCCAGACGTCGACCAAGGGCCGCGTCTACGTGTCCGTGGATCCGACGCCGATGCCGCAAGCAGCGGAATAATAACGGCGGTTTTTCATCGCCGGCATCCACGCTGGCGATCCCGTGGTTGAAAAAAGGAGACGGATCGCCGTCTCCTTTTTTATTTGTGCGCTGAGTTTAGGTATAGAATAGGCCATGAAGTTCCTCGACCAAGCCAAGATCTATCTCCGCGCCGGCGACGGCGGCAACGGCTGCGTTGGCTTTAGGCGTGAGAAGTTCATCGAGTTCGGCGGCCCCGACGGCGGCGACGGCGGCGGCGGCGGCGATGTGATATTCGAGGCCGCGCGCAATCTCAACACCCTCATCGACTTCCGCTATCACCAGCATTTCAAGGCCGAACGCGGCGCCGACGGCGGCGGACAGAACCGCACTGGACGCTCCGGCAAGGACCTGATCATCAAAGTCCCCGTGGGCACGGAGATCTTGTCGGAAGACAAAGAAGAAATCCTCGCCGACCTTTCCACCGACGGCCAGCGCGTGGTGATGCTGAAGGGCGGCAACGGCGGTTTCGGCAACACCCATTTCAAAGGGCCTGCCAATCAGGCGCCCGATCACGCCAATCCCGGCCAGATCGCGCCGGAGCTGTGGGTTTGGCTGCGTTTGAAACTGATTGCCGACGTGGGCCTGGTCGGATTGCCCAATGCCGGCAAGTCCACCTTCCTCGCCACGGTCACGCGCGCCCGGCCCAAGATCGCCGACTATCCCTTCACCACGCTGCATCCCAATCTGGGCGTGGCGCAGGTCGGCGAACTGGAATTCGTCATCGCCGATATTCCCGGCCTGATCGAAGGCGCGCACGAAGGTGCGGGTCTCGGCGACCGTTTCCTCGGCCACGTCGAACGCTGCGCGGTTCTGCTGCATCTCGTCGATGGCACCGAGGAGGATGTCGCGGCGTCCTACAAAACCGTGCGGCGCGAGTTGAAGGCCTATGGCCACAAACTCTCCGGCAAGCGCGAGATTGTTGCGCTCAACAAATGCGACGCCCTGACCGAAGAGACGCGCGCCGAGAAGCTGGCCGCCCTCACCAAGGCCAGCCGCAAGAAGGTGATCGAGTTGTCGGGTGTCTCCGGCGAAGGTCGCACCGAAGCTTTGCGAAATCTTGCGAAGATCGTCGCCGCCGCGCGCAGCGACGACCCCACCGAAGAACTCGACCCCAAATACGCCGCTGACGCCGACACGCCTGATTCTGGTGAATGGACGCCATGAACGCCGCCGCGCATCTGCGCAACGCTAAGCGCCTGGTGGTGAAAATCGGCTCGGCGCTGCTGGTCGACGAGGAGAGCGGCCGCCCGCACCAATCCTGGTTGGATGCGCTGTGCGATGACGTCGCCGCCGCTCACGCACGCGGGCAAGAGGTGCTGATCGTCACCTCGGGCGCTGTGGCCATCGGCCGCGGTCCCTTGGACATGGTGGGGCGCAAATTACGCCTTGAGGAAAAGCAGGCTGCCGCCGCCACCGGCCAGTCGCGCCTCACACAAGCTTATCAAACGTCGCTCGACCGTCACGGCATCACGGTCGCACAAGTTCTTCTCACGCTGGGCGACAGTGAAAACCGCCGGCGCTACATCAATGCGCGCAACACGCTCGATACATTGTTGAAACTGCGTGCCGTGCCGGTTATCAACGAGAATGATTCCGTGGCTACCGCCGAGATCCGGTTCGGTGACAACGACCGCTTGGCGGCGCGTGTCGCGCAGATGATCGGCGCCGACGCTTGCGTGCTGCTGTCGGATATTGACGGCCTCTATACCGCCGATCCCCGCGGCAATCCCGGCGCGGCGCTGGTTCCGGAGGTGCGCGAGATCACCGCCGAGGTCGAAGCCATGGCCGGCGTCAGCACCACAAACGTGGGCACCGGCGGCATGGTCACCAAGATCATGGCCGCGAAAATCTGCATGGGCGCCGGCTGCCGCATGGCCATCGCGCCCGGCAGGCCCATGCGTCCCTTGCAGGCCTTGGAGAACGGCGGGCGCAGCACATGGTTCATCCCCAAGGCCGAGCCGCGCGCGGCCTGGAAAAGCTGGATCGCCGGCAGCGTGCAGACGCTTGGTGTGATTGTTGTCGACGATGGCGCCGTGAAAGCGCTCTTTGACGGCAAAAGCCTTCTGCCCGCGGGCGTGGTGGATGTCTCGGGCGAATTCGAACGTGGCGACGCGGTGGAAGTGCGCGGGCCCGACAGCCGCGTCATCGGCAAAGGCCTTTCGGCCTATGCCGCCGCCGACATGCGCGCCATTAAAGGCCGCAAGTCGGAAGATATAGAAGCCATTCTGGGTTTCCGGGGCCGCAGCGAAGTCATCCACCGCGACGATCTGGTGGTGGGGACTTGAAGCCACAATGTTAGAATAGACGTCAGGTAGGAGCAGTTATGGACGGCGCGGGCGATAAAGACGGCGATATTGCCGCCCTCATGGCGGAAATGGGCGAGAAGGCCCGGGCTGCCGCGCGCCTGCTGGCCAAGACCCAGACCATGGCTAAAAACGCCGCGCTCATGGCGGCCGCGGAATCCATCGGCACGCACGGGCCCGAGATCAAAGCCGCCAACGCCAAGGACATGGCCGCCGCCCGCGAGAAGAAACTTTCGCCCGCGCTTTTGGATCGCCTTGAACTCACCGACAGCCGCATCGCCGCCATGGCCAAGGGCCTGGTGGAGATCGCCTCGCTGCCCGATCCGGTCGGCGCGGTGATGGACGAATGGAGCCGCCCCAATGGTCTTGAAATCCAGCGCGTGCGCACGCCGCTCGGCGTCATCGGGATCATTTATGAGTCGCGTCCTAATGTCACCGCCGACGCCGGCGGCCTTTGCCTGAAAGCCGGCAACGCCTGCATCCTGCGCGGGGGGTCCGAGAGCTTTCATTCCTCGCGCGCCATCTTCACCTGCCTGCAAGAAGGCCTGCGCGCCGCACGCCTGCCCGAAGCCTGCATCCAGATGGTGCCGACCACGGACCGCGCCGCCGTCGGCGAAATGCTGACCATGACCAAGTACATCGACGTGATCATCCCGCGCGGCGGCCAGTCGCTGGTGGAGCGCGTTGTGCGGGAATCGCGCGTGCCGACGTTCCAGCATCTGACCGGCCTCTGTCACACCTATATTCACAGCGATGCCGATCCCGCCAAAGCGCGTAAAATTGTGCTCAACGCCAAGATGCGCCGCACCGGCGTCTGCGGCGCCACTGAGACCTTGCTTGTGGACGAAGCCGTGGCGGGAAAAATCCTGCCGCCGATTTTGGATGATCTCATCAAGGCCGGCTGCGAAATCCGCGGCGACAGCGCCGTGCAGAAGTTGGACGCGCGCGTAAAACCCGCCGCCGCCGCCGATTGGGATACGGAATATCTCGACGCCATTCTTGCGGTGAAGACCGTGAAGAATCTCGAGGACGCCATGGCCCATATCGTCGCCCACGGCTCCGAGCACACCGAGGCCATCGTCACCGAGGACGCTGTGGCCGCCGAACGTTTCATGGCCGGGCTCGACAGCGCCATCGTAATTCACAACGCCTCTACCCAATTCGCCGACGGCGGCGAATTCGGCATGGGTGCCGAGATCGGCATCGCCACCGGCAAGCTTCATGCCCGTGGACCCGTGGGCGTGGAGCAATTGACGACCTTCAAATACAAGGTGCGCGGTGACGGCCAAGTCCGGCCGTAACGCTCTGGCGTTCGCGCCCGCTCCGCCCCCCTTCGGTGACCGCCAGCGGCGGCGCATCGGGGTGCTGGGCGGCTCCTTCAATCCGGCCCACGACGGGCATTTGCACATCAGCCAGGAAGCCCTCAAGGCCCTGAAACTGCACCAGGTCTGGTGGTTGGTCAGTCCGCAGAACCCCTTGAAACCGGTGGCTGGAATGGCGCCCTTGGCCAAGCGGCTGGCAGCGGCGCGGAGCCTCGTCCGCGACCGCCGGATCATTGTGACCGATCTGGAACGGCGGCTTGGTGTGAACCGCACCGCCCTCACCCTCAAGCACCTTACGCGGCGCTACCCCGGCATCGATTTTGTCTGGCTCATGGGCGCCGACAATCTCAAACAAGCCTCCCGCTGGTGGCGTTGGACGCGCATCTTTCATACCGCGCGCGTTGCGGTTTTCGACCGCAGCCCTTATTCTTACGGCGCATTGGCCGGTGCGGCGGCGCAGCGGTTTGCCAAGGTTCGAACAGGGAGGCCTTCAGCCATCTGGTTTCGTCTTCCTCCGGTCTGGACCTATGTCGCCATCCGCCGCCATCCGGCCTCTGCGACATCACTGCGTGCCCAGATCGCGCGCGACACATAGGAGACGAACATCCCCAAAGCCTCAAAATCCGCCAGCAAGTCGGCCCCCCCGGCCGCCAGTCCCTTGGACGCCCTGGTCGAAACAATTCTGAAGTCCCTCGACGACGACAAAGCGCAAGACGTTCTCGCCATCGATCTCGTCGGTAAAACCAGCATCGCCGATCGCATGATCGTCGCCTCGGGCACCTCGGGGCGCATGGTCTCGGCCATGGCGCAACATTTGGTGACCAAGCTGAAGGCTGCCGGTCACAAGCCTCAGAGCGAAGGCGAGAAATTCGGCGACTGGGTGTTGATCGACGCGGGCGACGTGATCGTGCATCTGTTCCGCCCCGAAGTCCGCACCTTCTATAACATCGAGCGCATCTGGCAGGCGCCGGCCGCGCCCGCCAATACACCGCTGAAAACCGGACTGAAAACTGGATTGAAAACGGGCATCAAAAAAGCGCCGGCAAAAAAAGCCGCGCCGCGCAAATCCGCGCGCCGCGCTTAACCCATCGTAACGCCCTCGTGAACATTCTCGTCGCCGCCGTTGGCAAAGCCAAACCCGGCGCGGAGCGGGAGTTGTTTGAATCCTACGCCGCGCGTCTGCCCTGGCGCGTGGATCTCAAAGAAATCGAAATCAAAAAAGAAGCCGCCGTCAATGTGCGCCGCGCCCGTGAGGGCGAGGCGCTGCTGGGCGCGGTGCCCGAGGGTGCGCGCATCATCGCTCTCGACGAACGCGGTAAGAGTGAAACCAGCGAGGCCTTCGCCAAGCGTCTCGGGCGCTGGCGCGACGACGGCGTGAGGGGCGTGGCGTTTCTGATCGGCGGCGCCGACGGACTGGATGAGAGCGTGCGCAAACGCGCCGATGCGACTTTAAGTTTTGGCGCGCTCACCTGGCCGCACATGCTGGTGCGCGCGCTCTTGGCCGAGCAGCTTTACCGCGCCCATACCATCCTTACGGGCCACCCGTATCACCGCTCGTAAAGCTATTTTGCAGACTTGCGGTAGGGATGCGCCGGGTACGTGCCGAGGATGATCACTTCTTTGGAATAGAAGCGTAAGTCCTCAAGGGCATGGCGCAGGGCGACATCGTCGGGATGGCCGTCGACATCGGCATAAAACTGCGCCGCCGAGAACTTGCCGCCGATCATATAGCTCTCAAGCTTGGTCATGTTGACGCCGTTGGTGGCGAAGCCGCCGAGGGCCTTGTACAACGCCGCCGGCACGCTGCGCAGCCGGAAGACGAAGGACGTGACAAAGGGCCCGCCCTTCGTGGCGTTGGTCTTCAACGGCGTCTTCGACATGATGAGGAAGCGCGTGGTGTTGTGATCGGCGTCTTCGATTTTGGAGGCGAGCGTCTTGAGGCCGTATATCTTCGCGGCCAAAGGCGGCGCGATGGCCGCGACGGTCTTGTCGCCGCGCTCGGCCACATCTTTTGCCGCCCCGGCATTGTCGGCCGAAACAACCGGCGTCAGTTTATGTTTGCGGATGAACTTTGCGCACTGGCTGAGCGACTGCACGTGGCTCTCCACACGCTTGAGCGTCTTGAGCGTGGCGCCGGGCACGGCCAGCAAGTGATACGTCACAGGCATGAAGTGCTCGCCGATAATGTGCAAGCCTGACTGCGGCAGGATGTGATGGATGTCGGCCACGCGCCCGGCAATCGAGTTGTCCACAGGAATCATAGCCAGCTTAGCTTTGCCTTTTTGGACAGCCTCGAAAGCATCCTCGAAGCGCACGCAAGGCAGCGGCGTCATCTTCGGGAAGCAGGCTTTGATGGCGATGTGGGAATTGGCGCCGAGATAGCCCTGAAAGGCGATGGTGTTTGAAGCTGTCGCCATCAGGCAAAACCCAAGAGACGCCGCGCACGGTCGAGGTCCGACGGCGTATCGACGCCGAGCGGGATGGTATCCACCAGCGCAGCCGCCATACGCATGCCGTTCTCGATGGCGCGCAGTTGCTCAAGGCGCTCGCGCAATTCCAGGATCGTCGGCTTCAGGGTCACAAAGCGGCGGAGCGCCGCGCGGCGGAAGGCATAGATGCCGATGTGGTGATAATGATCGCCCGGCCCTGAGGGAATCAGGTTGCGGCTGAAGTACAAGGCGGGACCAACCGTGGCGCCTGGTTGCAGCGACAAGGCCGCCTTCACCACCGCCGGGTCATTGAGTTCTTCCGGGATCGTGATGCGCGCGACGACCGTGGCGATATCGATCACCGCATCGGCCAAGGGCGTCACCGAGGCGGCCACCAGAACCGGCTCCAGGGTCGGCAGGTCGCCCTGGACGTTGACGACCACGTCAAACTTGCCGGCGGGGTCATAAATTTCCGCAGCCGCGTGGACCCGGTCCGAGCCCGAGGGCAGCGCCGGATCGGTCAGGATGGCGGTGCCGCCTGCCGCTATAATGGCATCGGCAATGGGCTGGTCGCCGCAAGCCACGATCACCGGCCCGGCATTGGCTTTCACGGCCCGGCGCCAGACATGGACGATCATGGGCTCAGGGCCAATCATGGCCAGCGGCTTGTTGGGCAGGCGCGTGGCCGCTAAACGGGCAGGAATTACGATCAGCGCGGGCATGTCAGGCCTTGGTTACAAATCACGGGAACAGGCTCTTAAAGCACGGCGCGACACATACAGGACTTAAGACCGCCTTCCAAGGGTGTCTTCCGGGGTTTGGGCTCCCCAACCCGCCCGTCCCCAGGGCTTTGGCGTCAAGGCCTTAGGGGAAAACCGGGGGCGCGCCTTGGTCTCGCCCAGGCACATTGATTCATATTGAGATTTAGGCCCAAACCCAGTATTCCCAAGGGCTGAACACCTGCTCAAGGCGCGCCACACTTTCCTATCCGGCGCGGGGATCTTACTGGGGACGCTGGCATGTCGAACGCGACACTCACGTGGTACACAATTATCGCTGCCTTCTGGCTGGCGTTTCTGACCATTCTCGGGGTCAACCTCGTGGGCAACACGGTCATGTACGGCAGCCCCGTGGCCGAAGAACACGAAAAGCTCGAAAAGTTCGGCTACCCCATCGAAGTCGTGGAAGAGGCTCCGGCTGAAGCCGGCACAGGCGGCACGGCGTTTGTCAGCAGCTTGCCTTTGGTCGCTGCCGCCAGCGTCGAAGAGGGCGCCGCGGTCTTCAAGAAGTGCGGCGCATGCCACACCGCCGAAGCAGGCGGCGCCAATAAGACCGGCCCCAATCTGCACAACATCGTTGGCGACGTAATCGGCGACCGCAACGGCTTCAAGACCACCGACTCCCTTAAGGCCATATTGGGCGGCATTTGGACCTACGAACTCCTCGACGATTACCTCGATAACCCCAAGCACCTGGCGCCGAAGGGTTCCATGTCCTTCGCCGGCTTGAAGAAGCCGCAAGACCGCGCGGCGTTGATCAAGTTCCTGATATCCAACACCGAAAATCCGCCGCCGATCCCGGCCGCCGCGGAAACGCCGGCCGCGCCCGCAGCGGCGGAGCCTGCCGCAGCGCCAGCCGCCCCCAAATAATCTTCACCCCATGGCTGACGCCGGTTTCTCGCAAGCCTGCGTTGCCCTGATTCACCGGCTGGCGGATTTGAGCGGCGACATCGCCCTCAAGCATTTCCGCACGCCGCTGGCGGTCGACGCCAAATCCGACGCCTCGCCGGTCACCATTGCCGACCGCGACGCCGAGACCGCCATGCGCGAGGCCATCCGCCAGGCCTTTCCCACCCACGGCATCATCGGCGAGGAGCACGGCCGCGAACAAACCGGCGCGGAATACTTGTGGATTTTGGACCCCATCGACGGCACGGCGTCGTTCATTAATGGCGTGCCGCTGTTCGGCACCCTGATCGGCCTTTGGCGCCAGGACGGCAGAGGCAGTGCGACACCTTGGCTGGGCTGCATCAATCACCCGGCTCTCAAGGACCGCTGGCTGGGCGGCGACGGCCTTCCCACCACCCTCAACGGCCAGCCGGTGAAAGCGCGGGCTTGCCCGTCCCTCGCCGCCGCGACCCTTTATCTCACCGCCCCCGATCATTTCACCACCGAGGAACGCGCGGCCTTCACACGCCTGGAACGCAAGGTGGCCCGGCGGCGTTACGGCGGTACGGATTGTTACCATTACGGCATGGTGGCCTCCGGCTGGACGGATATAGCCTGTGAAGCCGGCCTGAAACTGCATGACTACGCCGCCATTGTGCCGGTGCTGCAGGCGGCGGGCGCCGTGATCACCGATTGGAACGGCGCGGCTTTGAACATAGAGTCGGAGACAGCCGTGAACGGCCGCGTACTGACGGGCGGCGACGCCCGGGTACATGCCGAGGCGGTGCGAATACTAAAAGGCGATATCTAACCAAGAGGCGGACATCATGAACAAGACCCTCGTGAACAAGACAGTGTGGGCGAGTTTATGCGCGGCGGCCTTTATGGCGGTCCTTCAACCGGCTCACGCCTTTGTGCGCGGCAAGCCAGTCCACGCCCTGGCGCTGTACGGTGAACCGAAGTTCGGGCCGGACTTCAAGAATTTCGACTACGCCAATCCCAACGCGCCCAAAGGCGGCACCCTCGTGACCACCAGCGGCGCGGCCGGCACATTCGACACCTTGAACGGCTTCACCTTGAAGGGCGTGCCCGTGGCCTACAGCGGCCTCATGTACGACACCCTGATGCTGGAGACCTTGGACGAACCCTTCACCATGTATTGCCTGGTCTGTGAAACCGTCGAGGTGGCGCCGGACAATACCTGGGTCGAGTTCAAGATCCGGCCCATCGCCAAGTGGCAGGACGGCACACCCATCACGGCGGAAGATGTCGCCTTCACCTTCGCGACCCTGACCGAGAAGGGTGCGCCACAGTACCGCGTGTACTATGCCGATGTGGCTAAGGTGGAGGTGAAAGACAAGCTCACCGCACGCTTTGTCTTCAAGAACGGCACCAATCGCGAGCTGCCGGGAATTCTCGGTCAGCTTCCGGTTTTGCCAAAGGCCTACTGGAGCAAGCGCGACTTCGCCGCCACGACGCTGGACGTGCCCTTGGCCAGCGGCCCCTATACGATTGAGTCCTTCGAAATCGGTCGTTACGTGCTTTACAAGCGCGCCGGAAAATATTGGGCAGCCGATCTGCCCGTGATGCGCGGCATGTATAACTTCGACAAAATCCGCGCCGAGTATTTCCGCGACGACACCGTTCAGTTTGAAGCCTTCAAGAGCGGCACCTTCGATTTCTTCGCCGAGAACACCGCCCGCCGCTGGGCGACGGGCTACGACTTCCCCGCCGTCAAAGACGGACGCGTTACGAAGCTTCAGATCGCCGACGGCTCGCCCATGTCCTACCAGGCCGTGATCTTCAATCTGCGCCGGCCGCTGTTTCAAGACCGCCGCGTGCGCGAGGCCATGGGCCTAGCCTTCGACTTTGAGTCCCTCAACAAAACGGTTTTTTATAATCAGTACACGCGTCTGCGCAGCTATTGGCAGCGCTCCGAGATGGAAGCTAAAGGATTGCCAAGTCCCGAAGAGCTGAAGTTGCTGGAGCCGCTGCGCGGCAAAATTCCGCCGGAAGTTTTCACCACAGAGTTTCAGTCACCAAGCGATCCCGATCAGACTGCGCTCCGCAACAATCTCTTGAAAGCGCGCGACCTCTTGGCCGCCGCCGGCTGGACGCTGAAAGACGGAACCTTGATGAAAGGCAGCACGCCCTTTGTTTTTGAGCTCCTCGAATATCAGGCCAATATGGAGACTGTCTTCGGCCCGTGGGTGAAGAACTTGGAGCGCCTAGGCATCAAAGCTACCATTCGCATAATCGATACCACGCAATACTCCAATCGCATCAATGACAGCGACTTCGACGCGACATCCGTCCCCGGCGGTAATTCTTTGAGCCCCGGCAATGAACAAGCCCGGTTCTGGGGCAGTGAAGCGGCGACGCAAAAGGGCAGCGACAATTACAGCGGAGTCAGCGACCCGGCGGTCGATATCCTGGTGAAAAAGATCATCGATGCCGAGGATCGGCCGGCTCTGATTACCGCGACGCACGCGCTGGACCGCGTGCTAACCTGGAACTACTATCGCATGCTGACCTATTCAGCGCCCTTTGACCGCCTCGCTTACTGGGACCGTCTGCAAAAACCCGCCAAGACGCCGCTCTTGGGCTGGGGCGCTACAGGCGCCGGCGTGGTGGCGTTGTGGTGGATGGACCCGGCCAAAGCCGCCGCCAAGCCGTGAACAGGACATCCTCCATGCGCGGTTTTCTGAGCGGCTGCGCCGCGGTCATCCTGCTCTGCAGCGCCGTTTCACCCGCCCACGCCGTCGTGCGTGGCAAGCCGGTGCGCGGGCTTGCGCTTTACGGCGAGCCCAAATACGCGCCCGACTTCACGCATTTCGATTACACCAACCCTGACGCGCCCAAGACCGGCACCTTCGTCAAATCCAACGAAGCCTTTCTGACCTTTGACACCTTCAACCCCTACACGTTGAAGGGCGCGGCGGCCTACGGCACCGACGTTCTGTTGGACGACTCCTTGATGGTCGCAAGCCAGGATGAGCCCGCCAGCGTCTACAGCGCCATTGCCGACACCATCGAGATCGCGCCGGATGGTTCGTGGGTGCAGTTCGTCTTAAATCCCACCGCCCGCTTCAGCGACAACAGCCCCATCACATCAGACGATGTGGTGTTCAGCTTCGACACCTTGATAACCAAAGCCCGGCCCCAGTACCGCCTTGTCTATGAAGACGTGGTCAAGGCCGAGGCCATTGATCCCCGCACCGTCAAGTTCACGCTGAAGAGCACGCAGAACGCCAAGCTGCCGCTCATGCTCGCGGCCCTGCCGGTGCTGTCGCAGGCCTTTTGGAAGGATCGCGATTTTACCGCCACGACCTTGGATATCCCGGTCACCAGCGGTCCCTACACCATTGAGTCCTTCGAGGTCGGCCGTTACGTGCTTTATAGGCGGCTGGACAACCACTGGGCCAAAGATCAGCCGCGCAATCGCGGGCTCTATAACTTCGATCACGTGCGTTACGAATATTTCCGCGACGACGATGTCAGCTTCGAGGCTTTTAAGACCAATGCCTATGACATCAACCGCGAGATGGTCGCGCGTCGTTGGGCGACCGGCTACGACTTTCCGGCCTTCCAACAAGGCCATGTCAAAAAACTCGAAGTCCCCAGCATTCAGCCCCGCGATGTAACCATCCTCGCCATGAACATGCGCCGTCCGCTGTTTCAGGACCGGCGCGTGCGCGAGGCCATCAACTACGCATTCGACTTTGAGTCCCTCAACAAGAACATTCAGTATGGCCTCTACGACCGTCTGCGCAGCTACTGGCAAGGCTCGCCGCTGGAAGCCAAGGGGCTTCCCAGCGAAGCAGAGATAAAGCTGCTTGAACCCTTCCGCGACAAACTGCCACCGGAAGTGTTCACCGAGGAATTCAAGCAGCCGACCACCGCCGGCAGCGGCGACAACCGCGAGAATCTGATCAAGGCGCGCGACTTGCTGAAGGAAGCCGGTTGGGATGTCCAGGGCGACAAGCTGGTCAACGTCAAGACCGGGCAGCCCTTCGCTTTTGAGATCACCATCGTGCAGCCGAATCTTGAGCGAGCCTTGGCCCCTTGGTTGCAAGATCTGAAACGCCTCGGCATCGACGCCAAACTGCGCATAATCGATACCGCCCAGTACGCCAATCGCGTCAACGACTACGACTACGATGCCATCTACATCGGCGTAGCCACCAGCCTCACTCCCGGCAACGAGCTTCTAGACTCGCTGGGCTCGGAGTCAGCCGACAAGCCGGGCAGCTCCAACTACGGCGGCATCAAGGATCCGGTCGTTGATGCGCTGCTCAAGCGCATCATCCAGGCCGACAACTATGACGATGTGACCACGATGACCCGGGCGCTGGACCGGGTGCTGACCTTCAACCACTATTACATTCTGCGCTACTGCCTGCCCGCCGACCGCTTTGCCTATTGGGACAAGCTTAAAATGCCTGCGGTCCTGCCGGCCTTGGGCCTGGGGCAGATGGGCGAGAGCGTCATCGCGTTGTGGTGGCTGGACCAGACGATACCCGCTGCGCAGGCAGCCACCCCGCAAACACCCGCCGCCGATGGGGCGGCGCAACCGGCAAGCAGCCGCTGGCTGCTCGCGGCCCTTGCCCTGATGGGTGCGCTTGTGGTGGTGTTGTTCCTCAGGCGCAAGAAATCCTAAAGATCGGAACAGCCTTCCCGTGTTCGCCTATATCATTCGACGCATCGCGTTAATTCCCCTCACCCTGTTCGGCATTATCGCGTTGAACTTCGCCATTGTGCAGATGGCGCCGGGCGGACCGGTGGAACGCGTCCTCGCCCAACTGAGGGGCCTGGAAAGCAGCATGGGCGGCCTCTCGGGCGGCGGCGGCGACATCGTGCGTGCCTCGGGGTCCGCCAATAGTATGTACCGCGGCGCGCAAGGCCTCGATCCGGCCTTCGTCAAGGACATCGAAAGGCAGTTTGGTTTCGATAAGCCGCCCCTTGAGCGCTTCACCCTGATGATGAAGAACTATCTGACCTTTGATCTGGGTCAGAGCTTCTACCGCACCATCGATGTCGGCGACCTGATCGTCGAAAAAATGCCGGTGTCGATTTCCATCGGCCTATGGTCGACGCTGATCATCTATCTCATCTCGATCCCGCTCGGCATCGCCAAAGCTGTGCGCGACGGCTCGCGCTTCGACGTGGCGACCTCCTACGTCGTCGTCATCGGTTACGCCGTGCCGTCGTTCATGTTCGCGATTGTGCTGATCGTGCTGTTCGCCGGCGGCAGTTACCTCAACTGGTTCCCCTTGCGCGGGCTTACGTCGGACAACTGGTCGAGCCTGTCCATGGGCGGCAAGGTGCTCGATTACCTCTGGCACCTGATCCTGCCCGTGACCGCCATGACCATCGGCGGCTTCGCCTCGCTCACCATGCTGACCAAGAATTGCTTCCTGGACGAGATCAACAAACAATATGTGCTGACGGCCAAGGCCAAGGGCCTGACGCAAAACCGCATCCTCTACGGCCACGTTTTCCGCAACGCCATGCTGCTGGTCATCGCCGGATTCCCGGCGACCCTGGTCAGCATGCTGTTCACGGGCTCGCTGCTGATCGAGGTGATCTTCTCGCTCGACGGTCTGGGCCTGCTCGGCTACCAGGCCATTCTCGACCGCGACTATCCGGTCGTCTTCGGCACACTGTATCTGTTCAGCCTGATCGGCCTGGTGCTCAACCTGCTCAGCGATTTGACCTATCACATGGTCGATCCGCGCATCGACTTTGAATCGCGCCAGACATGATCCCGAAACTTCCCCCAAAACTTGCGTGGAAGCGCCGCCTTACGGCGATCAATCAGCGGCGTCTGGCCAACTTCACCGCCAACCGCCGAGGCTATTGGTCTCTCTGGATCATCGCGGCGCTGTTCATCATCTCGCTGTTCGCCGAGTTCATCGCCAACGACCGGCCGCTCTTGGTCGGCTACAAGGGCGCGCTGCATTCGCCGGTGCTGTTCGATTATCCGGAGACGGCCTTCGGCGGCGTCTTTGAGACTCCTGCCAACTACGATGACCCTTTCGTGCGCGACGCCATCAACGCCGACGGCTGGATGCTGCACACGCTGATCCCCTTCAGTTTCGATACCATCGACTTCAATCTCGGCCGCCCCGCGCCCGCGCCGCCGTCCCTGAAACATTGGCTGGGCACAGACAACCAGGGCCGCGACGTGCTTGCGCGCCTGATTTACGGCTTCCGCATCTCCATGCTGTTCGCGCTGATGCTGACCATCACCTCCAGCATTGTCGGCGTCGCCGCCGGCGCGGTGCAGGGTTATTTCGGCGGCAAGACCGACCTCTTGTTCCAACGTTTCATTGAGATCTGGGGCGGGCTGCCGCAGCTGTTCATTCTGATCATCGTCGCCTCGATCATCGCGCCCGGGTTCTGGACGCTGCTGGGCGTGCTTTTGCTGTTCAGTTGGACGTCGCTGGTCTCGGTGGTGCGCGCCGAGTTTCTGCGCGCGCGCAATCTCGACTATGTCCGCGCCGCCAAGGCGCTCGGCATGGACGACGTCAACGTCATGGCCAAGCACATCCTGCCCAATGCCATGGTGGCGACGGTGACCTTCATGCCGTTCATTCTGTCGGGCGCGGTGGTGGCTTTGACGTCGCTGGACTTCCTCGGCCTCGGCATGCCGCCCGGCTCCGCCTCTCTCGGCGAACTGCTGCGTCAGGGCAAAGAAAACCTGCAAGCGCCCTGGCTGGGCTTCACCGGCTTCTTTGCCATCGCCGGCATGTTGACCCTTCTGGTGTTCGTGGGCGAGGCCGTGCGCGACGCACTCGATCCGCGCAAGACCTTCTCGTGAGGGCGTCATGACCGACCACTCACAGTTATTGGCGATCTCGGACCTGGGCGTGGTCTTCGGCCACGGCGCCAACGAAGTGACGGCCGTCAAGGGCGTGTCGTTCACCCTGGGCAAGGGCGAAACCCTGGCCCTGGTGGGCGAAAGCGGCAGCGGCAAAACCGTCACCGCCCTTTCGATCCTGGGCCTGTTGCCTTATCCGCTCGCCCGCCACCCGGCGGGCAGCATCATCTTCCGCGGCGAGGAACTGCTGAACGCGCCCGAGCCCACCTTACGGCGCGTGCGCGGCAACCGCATCGGCATGGTGTTCCAGGAACCCATGACCTCGCTCAATCCCCTGCACAACATCGAGAAGCAGGTGGGCGAAGTGCTGGAAATCCACGGCGGCATGACCGGCGAGGCCAAGCGCGCCCGCGTGTTGGAACTTTTAAAGCTGGTGGGTTTGCCCGACGTCGAAAGCCGCCTGGGCGCTTTGCCCCACGAGCTTTCCGGCGGACAGCGCCAGCGCGTCATGATCGCCATGGCGCTGGCGCTCAATCCCGACATTCTCATCGCCGATGAACCCACCACGGCGCTCGACGTCACCATTCAGGCGCAAATTCTGGAGCTGCTGAAGGATTTGAAAGACCGCCTCGGCATGGCGCTGTTGTTCATCACCCACGATCTCAGCATCGTGCGCAAGGTCGCGGATCGCATATGTGTGATGAAAGACGGCACCATTGTCGAGCAAGGCCCGGTCGCCGGCATCTTCGCCGCACCCAAGCACGACTACACACAGCGCCTTCTGGCCGCCCAGCCCAAAGCGAAGGGCGTCGCCGCACCGGCGGGCGAGGAAATCATCGCCACTGAGAATCTGAAAGTCTGGTTCCCGATCCGGCGCGGCGTCATCCGCCGCACGGTGGGCCACATCAAAGCCGTGGACGGCGTTTCCTTCACGGTCGCGGCCGGGCGCACCATCGGCGTGGTGGGCGAAAGCGGCTCGGGCAAGACCACCTTGGGCCTCGGCCTCTTGCGCCTCATCGGCAGCGAGGGCGCGATCCGTTTTCAGGGCCAGCGCATCGACGGCCTGTCGTCGAAAGCTGTCAGGCCCTTGCGGCGCCATATGCAGATCGTCTTTCAAGATCCCTTTGGCTCCTTGAGCCCGCGCCTGTCCATCGGCCAGATCGTCGGCGAAGGGCTCATAGTTCACCAGATCGGCACGGCGGCGGAACGCGACGAGCACGTCGCCGAGGCCTTGCGCGAAGTCGGCCTCGACCCGGCCGTGAAGGACCGCTACCCCCACGAATTTTCCGGCGGCCAGCGCCAGCGCATCGCCATTGCCCGCGCCATGGTCTTGCGGCCCCGGTTCCTGGTGCTGGACGAGCCCACCAGCGCCCTCGATGTCTCGGTCCAGGCCCAGATCGTTGATCTGCTCCGGGACCTGCAAACCAAATACAGCCTGGCGTACCTGTTCATCAGCCACGACCTGCGCGTGGTGCGGGCTCTGGCCGATACCATCATCGTCATGAAGGACGGCACCGTGCGCGAATCCGGCGCGGCCGACCAGGTCTTCAGCGCGCCCCGCGACCCTTACACGCGGGCCTTGCTGGACGCCGCGCTGAACCTTAAGGCCAGCGCCCACTCCTAAAAGTGTTACCCCCTCTTAACCAATGCTGCCTAGGCTTACAGCCGGTCTTGCCGCATCTGAGTCCCTGGATCATAGTAGGGCCATAGGGGAAAAACCCTGCGGAACGGAACGGACAGATGGCCAGAGACGACGACGACGAGAAAAGTAAACAGGCGGTCTACGGCGTCGACGTCGATATTTCCGTCGTGCTCGGCCAGGCCGCCTTGCGCGTCAACCAGCTTCTGAAACTGGGCCGCGGCGCGGTGGTTGAACTGGAACAGAAAACCTCCGATCCGGTGGAAATCTTCGCCAACGAAGTGCTTATCGCCCGCGGCGAAGTCGTCATCACCTCCGGCGATAAGATCGGCGTCACCCTGACGGAACTGGTCAAGTCGATTTACAACCAAGGCGACTGATCTTTTATATGCTGGAAGATCGGCGCACGATCTTTTAAATACGTCGCATCCATGCGCACGCTTTACCATCACACGCTTTTGCCCACGGCGCGCAAAGTCCGCCTCGCGCTCCATGAAAAGCGGTTGGACTTCGCCGAGCATGTGCTCGAGCCCTGGCGGCGCGATGACGATCTCTTGGCGCTCAACCCCGCCGGCGAACTGCCGGTGCTTGTGGACGAGAATGAAACCGTGGTCTGCGGCCACGGCGCCATCTGCGAATATCTCGACGAAGTCTATCCCGAAGCGCCGCTGTTCGGACGTGATCCCGCCGAGCGCGCCGAGGCCCGGCGCCTGGCGGCCTGGTTCGACGAAAAATTCCAGCGCGAAGTAACGCAACATCTGGCGGGCGAGAAGCTTTACCGCCGGGTCAGCACCAATGCCGCGCCGGACTCGCGCGCGCTGAAAGCCGGGCGCGACAATATTCACACCCATTTGCAGTACATCGCCTGGCTGACGGAACGCCGCAGCTGGCTGGCCGGCGATCACTTGAGCGTCGCCGATCTTGCGGCCGCGGCCAACCTGTCGCTGGTGGATTATTCCGGCGATGTGCCCTGGGATGATCACCCGCTCACCAAAGAATGGTACGTACGCGTGAAGTCGCGGCCCAGCTTTCGCTGCCTCCTGAAAGACGTCGTCCAGGGTGTGCCCGCCGCGCGGGTTTACGCCGATCTGGACTTCTAGCCGCTAGGTTTAATGCGCTAGCGTGCGCGCGTATCGACATCCATGTGTTCGATATTGGTGCGCGCGGCATCGGCGGCGGCGGAGTCCGGGTCCACCTCTAAGATGTGCAGCCAGTCCTTGCGCGCCTCGGGCAGGCGCCGTTTTAGGCGATAGAGATTGCCGCGCTCCAGAAGCGCCGCGACATTGTCGGGCGCGATGCCGACAGCCCGCTCGGCCTCGGCCATGGCGTCGTCAATCTTGCCCATGGAGCGGAAGGCGCTGGCGCGAAAAGCAATCGCCTCGGCATTGTTGGGCTGGATCTTTAAGGCCGCATCGACGTCGTTCAGAACTTCGTCGTATTTGCCGGCGTCGGCCAAGGTGCCGGCGCGGTCCAGCAGCAGCTCGACGTGCTGCGCGGTGCCTTGCGGCACGATGATCAGCGCCGCCGATTGCGCGGCGTAGGCGCGCGAAGGCTCATCTTGCAGAAGCCAAGCCTGCCCCGCCTGGGCCAGCATATTGGCGCGCACCAAGGGCGCCTGCTTTGACGCCTTGGCCAATTCTTCCAGCCGTGTCGCACCCTCGCCGTAGTCCTTCAAGGCGATGAGGGCCAGCGCCTGGCAATGCCGCGCGGCTTCCCCGCCGCCCAGAACGATCCACTTGCTCGCGAGCTCGATGGCTTTGTCGGGCTGCTTGGCGGTGAGCAACAAACAGGATTGGTAGGTGCGCTCGGGGCGTTCCAGGTCCGGGTCCGGCGCAAGTTGCGTGCCGGCGGGCACGTCAGCGGCAAGAGCCGGAACTTGCGAAAGCGCCCACGCCAAGCCGGCGATGAAAACCAAACCGCGCATCAGATACGCGCCTCCGCCACCAGAGCGTCCAGCGCCGCACACAGCCGCTTCAAGTCCTGGGGCCGCGACAAACGATGATCACCGTCCTTGATTAGATGTACCTCGACATTTTTGCCCGCGATACGCTCGGCCAGACGCGGCGATGTCTGCCACGGCACGCTTACGTCTTGCTGGCCATGCAAGAGCCGCACCGGACAATCGAGCGCGATCGCACCGCGCAGCACCAGATTCCGCCGGCCGTCCTCGATCAAGGCGCGGCTGACGGGATAGGGCCTGGGATCTTCGTCGCTTTTCACGTCCACGACACCTTGTGCTTGAAGCGCCGCCCGCTGGGCTTCGGAAAGTCCCGGCCACATTAAGTCCTCGGTAAAGTCGGGTGCTGCGGCGATGCCGATCAACCCGGCAATGCGTGAGGTTCTGGCCAGAGCCGCCTTCACCATAACCCAGGCGCCCATGCTGGAGCCGACGATAATTTGCGGGCCTTCTGTCAGGGCGTCCATGACCGCCAGCGTATCGTC
The DNA here is from genome assembly GCA_947475295.1 of Fidelibacterota bacterium. GTDB lineage: Bacteria > Pseudomonadota > Alphaproteobacteria > Rhodospirillales > Rhodospirillaceae > SHVO01. The sequence goes on along the minus strand of CANJLF010000013.1, from coordinate 32,527 downwards.
GGTCCAACGCGAGATCGTACCATCCTCGAAGCGCCCGGAGGACTCGCCGTGGCCGAACATATCGAAACGCACGAAGGCGTAGCCTTTGTCTCGGCAATGGTCCGCCAGCGCCATGGCCTTGGTCCCCGTCCGGTCCGACATCAGGCCGTGCAGAAAGATCACGCCGGGCGCGCCGGCCAGTCGGTCATAGGCCAATACCGAGCCATCGGGACGCTTAAGAGATTGTATGCCGGAGGCCATATGTGGAGGGCTGAATAGACCGCTATTGTGGCAATTCTTGCGCTATTATTGCGCGATTCAATTATGCGCGTCGTGTTACAACGCGGGCATGTCTATGGCAAATCCAAGCGCCCCGGCAAGAACCAGGACCGTTCTGCAGGTTCTGCCCAATCTGATTTCGGGCGGGGTCGAACGCGGCACGGTCGATGTGGCCCATGCCATAGTCCAGGCCGGCTGGCGGGCGCTGGTGGCCTCGGCCGGCGGGCCCATGGTGCGCGAGCTGGAGCGCGCCGGCGCCGAACACATCACCTTGCCGCTCAATACCAAAAATCCCTTCGCCATCCGCAAGAACGTCGAGACGCTGACGGCGCTGATCCGCGCCCAAAATGTCGATCTGGTTCATGCCCGTTCGCGCGCGCCGGCCTGGAGCGCCCGCGAGGCCGCGCGGGTCGCCGGCGTGCCCTTCGTGACCACCTTCCACGGTGTCTACAGCCTGGGGCCCTTCGGCGTAAAAAAACTCTACAACCGCGTCATGGCCGAAGGCGCCCTGGTCATCGCGGTGTCGGGATTCATCCGCGATCACCTGATGCAGGAATACGGCGTGCCCGCCGAGCGCATCCGCGTGATCCACCGCGGCGTCGATGTGGACCTGTTCGACGCCAACCGGGTGTCACCCACACGACTCATCCAGGTAACGGCCAAGTGGCGTCTGCAGGACTCGGCGCAAGTTGTCATGCTGCCGGGCCGCCTGACCAGCTGGAAAGGCCATGAAGTCCTGATCGACGCCATCGCCGAATTGAAACGCCGCAGCGGCGGGCAAACAGACTTGCGCTGCATCATGGTCGGCCAGGATCACGGCCGCACCAGCCACCGCGATCACATCATGAGCTACGCCGCCGCGCGCGGCGCCGATGTGCACATCATCGACGACTGCAATGATCTTCCCGCCGCCTACATGGCGACCGATGTGGTGGTCTCGGCCTCGACGCGGCCCGAGGCTTTCGGGCGCGTGGTGGCGGAAGCGCAAGCCATGGGCCGGCCGGTGGTGGCACCCTCGCACGGCGGCGCACCCGAGATCATTGTGCCCGGCGTCACCGGTTGGCTGTTCACGCCCAGCGATCCGGTGTCCCTGGCCGACGCGCTGGACCGGGCTTTGCATCTCAGCCAGGACGAACGCATCCGCGTCGCCGACGCCGCCATCGCGCGGGCGCGCGAACATTTCAGCAAGACCGAGATGTGCGCGAAGACGCTCAGCGTCTATGACGAGGTGCTTGCGGCATCGCCGGCGGCATCATGAGCGGTTTTGAGACGGCTGCTCCCGCGGCGAAACCCCGCATTCTGGTTATTTCGGCGCAAGGGCTCGCGCGCTTTGTGCCCGCGCTGGGCGCCCTGGGTGCGATCCGCGCCACACACCGCGATGCGCACATTGTTTTGCTGACCGCGCCGTCCACATCGACCTTCGCCGCCACAGCGCCTTACTTCGACGAAATCTGGACCGACGACACCGGCGGTGCGCTCGACGTGCGGCTCCTATGGGCTTTGCGCGCGCGCTTGAAGGCCGGGGCCTTTGAGCGGGTCTATGATCTCGATACCACGCCTCATAGCCGACGCTTGTTTTGGCTGATGTACGGCCGGCGCGCGCTGCCGCTCCACCGCGCGGGCATCCCCTGGTCCGGCACCATCCCCGGCACCGCGCTCACATATGGCGATCCGCGCCGCGACGCCATGCATCTGGTCGACCGCTGGGCCGCGCAATTGAAAATCGCCGGCGTCGGCGCGGTCTTGCGGCCCGACCTGTCCTGGGTCGCGCGCCAGGTGGAATCCTTCACTTTGCCGTTCCGCATGACCGCGCCCTTTGTGCTGATCTCCGCCACACCGGGTCCCGGTACACCATGGCCGGCGGAGCGTTACGGCGAATTGGCGCGCGCTCTGGCGATGAACGGGGAAATTCCGGTCCTGGTGGGGGCCGGCATACCGCCGGAAATCTCCACGACCGTCGCCGAGTTCTGCCCCAGCGCCGTGGACCTTGCGGCGCGGGCAACAGTAAATGAAACGGTTTTCCTGGCCTGGGCGGCGACGGGCGCCACAGGCCCCGACAACGGCGTCATGCACCTGACCGCCGCCGCCGGCTGTCCTACGGTTGTCCTTTATAATGCCGCCTCGGATCCGGCCTTGGTGGGACAGCGCGGCAACCGGGTATCAATTTTGCGGCGCAAGCAGCTTTCAGAGATTCCCGTGGGCGAAATCGTCGCCGCACTAGAGGCGCCCAAGAAATAGGGCCTCAATCGGCTACCAGTTCCACCGGTTGCTTGACAAGCCCCGCCACGGCCCTAGATTCCGCGGGCTTTTTGGCCCTTAAGAGTAACCTTACCTCATGGTCGCGATTACCCTCCCCGACGGCAGCGTACGCACCTACGACAGGCCCGTTACCGGCGCCGATCTGGCGGCGGACATTGGTCCAGGTTTGGCCAAGGCGGCGCTGGCCGTGAAGGTCAACGGCGTCCTGAAAGATTTGCTGCTGCCGCTGACCGCGGATTCAAAAGTCGCGATCGTCACCAAAAAGGACCCCGACGCGCTGGAGCTCTTGCGTCACGACGCCGCCCACGTGCTGGCGGAAGCTGTGCAGGAATTGTTTCCCGGTACACAAGTCACCATCGGTCCCGCCATCGAAAACGGCTTCTACTACGACTTCGCGCGCAAGGAGCCCTTCACCCTGGACGATCTGCCCAAGATCGAAGCCAAGATGCGTGAGATCGTCGACCGCGACGAGCCGATCCGGCGCGAGGTCTGGGACCGCAACGAAGCCATCACCTATTTCAGGAAAATCGGCGAGCTGTACAAAGCCGAGCTGATTCAGGATCTGCCGACGTCGGAGCCCATCAGCATCTATCGCCAGGGCGATAAGTGGCTGGATCTTTGCTTGGGCCCGCACCTGCCCTCGACCGGCAAGCTCGGCAAGGCCTTCAAGCTGACCAAGGTGGCCGGCGCCTATTGGCGCGGCGATTCCACCAAGGCCATGCTGACGCGCATCTACGGCACCGCCTGGGCCGACGACAAGCAGATGGCCGAATATCTGACCATGCTTGAGGAAGCCGAGAAGCGCGATCACCGCAAGATCGGTCAGGAGATGGACCTGTTCCATCTGCAGTCCGAAGCGCAAGGGTCCATCTTCTGGCATCCCAAAGGCTATATGCTTTGGCGTCAGCTCGAGACCTATATGCGCCGCCGCCTCGACGCCGCCGGCTATCAGGAAGTGAAGACCCCGCAGCTGATGCACGCCAAACAGTGGGAGGCCTCCGGCCACTGGGGCAAGTACCGCGAAAATATGTTCGTGGTGCCCGACGAAGTGCCCAATACCGAAGAGCAAGGTCCGGTGTTGTCGGGTAAAGGCGAGCTCCTGGCGCTGAAGCCCATGAATTGCCCGGCTCACGTGCTGATCTTCCGCCAGGGCATCAAAAGCTATCGCGATTTGCCGCTCCGCATGGCCGAGTTTGGCTGCTGTCACCGCAACGAGCCGCACGGCGCGCTGCACGGCATCATGCGTGTGCGCCAGTTCACGCAGGACGATGCGCATATTTTCTGCCGCGAAGACCAGATCGTCGATGAAGTGCGTATGTTCTGCGAGCTGCTCGATGTCGTCTACAAAGACCTGGGCTTCGATCGATACGCGATCAAACTGGCGTTGCGCCCCGAAAAGCGCTTCGGCACCGACGAGATGTGGGACCGCGCCGAAAACAATCTGCGCGAAGCCGTGCGCCTCGCGGGCCGCATGGGGCCGGAATACGGTTGGCAGGAGTTGCCGGGCGAAGGCGCCTTCTATTCGCCCAAGCTGGAATTCCACCTTACCGACGCCATTGGACGCACCTGGCAGTGCGGCACCATTCAGCTCGACTACGTGCTGCCCGAACGCCTGGATGCGGCCTATGTCGGCGAAGACGGCGCCAAGCACCGCCCGGTCATGCTCCACCGCGCCATCCTGGGCGCTTTCGAGCGCTTTATCGGCATCCTGATCGAGCATCACGCCGGTAAGTTCCCGCTCTGGCTGGCCCCGGTCCAGGCGACGGTGTGTACAATCACCGACGAAGCCGATGATTATGCGGACGAAGTCGCCGCTACCTTGCGCGCCAACGGCTTACGGGTTGAGACCGACCTGCGTAATGAAAAGATCAACTACAAGGTACGGGAACACTCGCTTGCCAAGGTGCCAGTGCTTGTGGTTGTGGGTAAAAAAGAGGCCGAAACGCGCGGGGTTGCATTGCGTCGCCTGGGCGGCCAAGCCCAAGAAATCCTTGCGCTGGATGAGGCAACCGATAGACTTGCCAAGGAAGCTGCGATTCCCGGCACCCAGTCTTGAGATCGGACGCTGAATCGCAGCTTTATGCCGAGCGGGAACCGGGGGGTGACCACGCGGCTAAATGAACGACAACAACCACAGGAGATTGGTACATAGCTAGGTTCGAGCAACAGGCGCCCGCGTCCAAGAACGATGGACCGCGCATGAATCATCAGATCGACAACAAGACTGTACGTCTGATCGACGCCGACGGCGTCAACGTCGGGGTCACCGACCGCGAAACAGCCATACGCAAAGCCGAAGAGGCCGGATTGGATTTGGTGGAGATTTCTCCCAATGCCGATCCGCCGGTATGCAAAATCCTCGATATCGGCAAATACAAATACGAGGAACAGAAGCGCAAGAACGAGGCGCGCAAGAAGCAGAAGGTCATCGAGGTCAAAGAGATCAAGCTGCGTCCCAACATCGACGACCACGATTACGATGTGAAGATGCGCGCGATGAAGCGCTTCCTTGAGGAAGGCGACAAAGTGAAAGTCACTTTGCGCTTCCGCGGCCGCGAAATGGCGCACATGGAGCTTGGCCACCAGCTGCTGGCCCGGGTGAAAGCCGACTTCGAGAACGACGCCAAAGTCGAGCAGGAACCGCGCTCCGAAGGCCGCCAGATCGTCATGGTCGTTGCGCCCAAATAATAGCCTGCCAAATAACGCCCTTACAGTTCGGAGATTCGCAAGAATCTCCGAACGCATTTGGAGCGCGGCTTTTCAGGTCGCGCTCTCGTTATTTGTGAAATAACCCCGACTTAAGCCAAGATGACGACCGATAGGGGAAATCTGTTACAAAGCGGGGGAAGCAAAATGTCTAAACTCGAACTCCAGTTAGCCGCCTGGGCGCCAAGGATCTTGAGCGTTCTGCGCATCATGGTGGCGCTGCTTTACATGCAGCACGGCTTGCAGAAGCTATTCGGTTTTCCGCCCCCGGCGAACCCAATGCCAGACCCCTTGCCGCCGCTGTTACTCGCGGGCGGCATTTTGGAAGCCGGCGGCGGCGTCCTGTTCCTGCTGGGCCTGTTTACGCGGCCCGTGGCTTTCATTCTCTGCGGCATGATGGCCGTGGCTTATTTCATGGCCCACGCACCGCGCGGCTTTTTCCCCATCAACAACGGCGGCGACTTGGCGATCCTGTTCTGCTTTGTCTATTTGTATTTTGTTTTCGCCGGCGCGGGCTCATGGAGCCTGGATGCCGTGATCGCCCGCAAAAAGTCCGCTTAGGCGCTTAGGCAGGGCCGCGGAATAGGGCCTTGGCCCCTTCCCCAGGCTGCGGGGCCGAAAATGGCTCCCCGCCTTGCAAATCCCAGGGTCCACGGGTATAAGCCCCCCTCCTGGCGGCTGGGAGTCGTTCCCGCGTCAGTTTAGAGGGGCCGGATGTTTATCCGGGTCCACCGGCTAAAGGGCTAAAAAGTCAATAATATCAGACTTTTAGGGCATGCCTCCGGCCGGGTCCAAAAACCGTCATGCTTACGAAAGGACGCCAAAATGCCCAAGATGAAGACCAAAAGTGCCGCCAAAAAGCGGTTCAAGATCACCAGCACCGGCAAAGTCATGGCCGGCGCGGCTTTCAAACGCCATTGCATGAGCACGAAGTCGACGAAGATGAAACGCACGTCGCGCCGGACGGGAGCCCTGTCCAAAGCCGACGGCATCATCATCAAACGCAATTTCATGCCTTACGGCTGATCTTAAAACCGATCACGGAGCACACACATGTCACGCGTCAAACGCGGCGTAACCAAACACGCCCGCCACAAAAAAGTTCTGAAGCAGGCCAAGGGCTACCGCGGCCGTCATTCGACGGCTTACAAGCCCGCGAAGACCCGCCTCGAAGCCGGCCTGCAGCACGCATACGCCGATCGCCGCTTGAAGAAGCGCGATTACCGTTCGCTGTGGATCCAGCGCATCAACGCCGGCACGCGCGCTTTCGGGCTGACCTATTCGCGATTTATCGACGGGCTCAAGAAGGCCGGTGTCGAGCTTGATCGAAAAGTGCTCGCGGACATCGCCCTGAAGGAGCCCGAAACCTTCGCCAACCTGGTGAAGCAGGCCCAAGCCGCGCTCGGTTAAGTTCTTCTCGTCAATTCTGCGAATAGCGGTGGAAAAGGGGTCGCCTACCCAGGCAGCCCCTTTCCTTTTTAAGCGACACTGATGCAGAGACGAGACGCCTTATGACGAACACCACCCTCACCACCTTACGCGACGAAATTCTCACGGCCTGCACCGCCGCGCCCGATATCGCGGCCATCGAAGCCTTGCGCGTCTCCGCCCTCGGCAAGAAGGGCAGCATCACCGCGCTGATGAAAGACCTGGGCACCATGGCGCCCGACGCGCGCAAAGCCTTCGGCCAGCAGATCAATGTGGTCAAGGATGAGGTCACCGCCGCCCTGGAAGCCCGCAAGAGTGTGCTGGAGGCCGCTGCCCTCGACAAACGCCTGGCCAGCGAGAGCATGGACGTGACCTTGCCGGTGCGCCCGGAAGCCCGGGGCAGCTTGCATCCCATCAGCCAGACCATGGACGAAGTGGCGGCGATTTTCGGGCAGATGGGTTTTGAGATCGCCGACGGCCCCGACATCGAGGACGACTTTCACAATTTCACGGCGCTGAATTTCCCGCCCGGCCATCCGGCGCGCGAGATGCACGACACCTTCTTCCTGCCGCCGGCCGAGGACGGTCAGCGCTATCTGCTGCGCACACACACCTCGCCGGTGCAGATCCGCACCATGATGAACCAGAAGCCGCCGATCCGCGTGATCATTCCCGGGCGCACTTACCGCTGCGACTACGACATGACCCACACGCCCATGTTCCATCAGGTTGAGCTTCTGGTGATCGACACCGAAACCAACATGAGCCATTTGCGCGGCTGCCTGCAGGAATTCGTGCGCACCTATTTCGGCGTCGACGATCTGACCACGCGCTTTCGCCCGTCGTTCTTCCCGTTCACCGAACCTTCGGCGGAAATGGACATCGGCTGCTCGCGCAAAGGCGGCGAACTCAAAATCGGCAACTACGGCGATTGGCTGGAAATTCTCGGCTGCGGCATGGTGCATCCCAACGTGCTGCGCGCCTGCGGCCTCGACCCCGACGTCTACCAGGGCTTCGCCGCCGGCATGGGCATCGAGCGCATCGCCATGCTGAAGTACGGCATTCCCGATCTGCGCACTTTCTTCGAATCCGATCTGCGCTGGCTGAAGCACTACGGCTTCGCCGCCCTCGACATCCCGAGCGTGACGGGAGGACTGACACGATGAGCAACGCGCCCCCGAAAGCTCCGGTGCCATCGGTCTACGCGCATTTGCCGCAGTGGGCCTTTGGCCACACCGTGAAGGAAGCCGATGAGCTATGCGCGCTGATCCTTGATGGCAAAAAAACCGCCACCAGCGCGGCTCTTTACCATTTCGAGGATGAGCCCGCGCCGGAGGAAGGCGACCGCGCGGTCATTCTTGACGGCACCGGGCGCCCGCGCTGCGTAATCGAGTTCACCGAGATCGAAGTCCTGCCCTTCGACGAAGTGGACGCTAAGTTTGCCCACGATGAAGGCGAAGGCGACTTATCGCTGAAGTATTGGCAAAAGACCCATGAAGCTTTCTTCAAACGTGAGGGCTATTTCGCGCCCGACATGATTTTGCTGTGCCAACATTTCCGCGTGATCGAACGGCTGGAGTTCCGGAGGGTGGCGAAATGAAGTTCACCCTCTCCTGGCTGAAAGATCATCTCGATACCACGGCATCGTTGGATGAGATCGGCGCCAAGCTGACGTCAACAGGGCTTGAGGTCGAAAGCCTCGCCAATCCCGCCGCCGGCCTGGATGCCTTCATCGTCGCCCATATCAGCGACGCCAAGCAGCATCCCAATGCCGACCGCTTACGCCTGTGCACCGTCGAGACCGGCACCGAGACGCTGCAAGTGGTCTGCGGCGCGCCCAATGCGCGCGCAGGCCTCAAGGTTGTGCTCGCGCGCCCGGGTGTGACGATCCCCGCCACCGGCGATGTGCTGAAGAAGGGTTCCATCCGCGGCGTTGAGAGCCAGGGCATGCTGTGCTCGGCGGGTGAGTTGAAGCTTCCCCTTGAGGGCGACGGCATCATCGAGCTGCCGGCCGATGCGCCCATCGGCGCGGCCATTACCAAAGTCATGAACTTCGATCCGGTCATCGAGATCAACCTCACACCCAACCGCGTCGATGCGCTCGGCGTCTACGGCATCGCACGCGATCTGGCCGCCGCCGGTTTGGGCAAGCTTAAACCCCTCAACACGGCACCGGTCAAAGGTAGCTTCGACAGCCCGCGCAAAGTGAAGATGCGCCTACTGGGCGGCGACGAAAAACTATGCCCGCAATTCGTCGGGCGAACCCTTCGCGGCGTGAAAAATGGCGAGAGCCCGGCTTGGCTGAAGGACCGCTTGAACGCCATCGGCTTGCGCCCGGTGTCGGCGCTGGTCGACATCACGCAGTATCTGACCATCGACCTGGGCCGCCCCTTGCACGCCTTCGACGATGCAAAGCTCAAAGGCGACGTGGGCCCGCGCCTTGCGACGCCCGGCGAAACCCTCGCGGCGCTGAATGGTAAAACATATACGCTTGATTCCAGCATCGTTGTGATCGCCGACGAAGCCGGCGCGCAAGGCATCGCCGGCGTCATGGGCGGCGAACCCACCAGTGTGACTGAAACCACCACGACTGTGTTTTTGGAATCTGCACTGTTCAACCCGATCAATATTGCCAATACCGGGCGCAAGCTTCTGATCAACTCCGATGCGCGCTATTGCTTCGAGCGCGGCGTCGATCCGGCTTCGCCCGTTCCCGGCGCCGAGATCGCCACGCGCATGATTATCGACATCTGCGGCGGCGAAGCTTCTCATCTCACTGAGGGCGGTGCCGCGCCCGACCACAAGCGCAGCATCGCTTTCAATCCGGCGCGGGTGAAATCCCTGGGCGGCGTGGAACTTCCCGCTCCAGATATCAAATCGATCCTCGAGCGTCTTGGCTTCGCTGTCGCCGGGTCCGGCGATGCATGGCAGGTAATACCGCCCTCGTGGCGCGCCGATGTGGAAGGCTGGCAGGATCTGGTCGAAGAGGTTTTGCGCATCCACGGCTACGACAACATTCCGCCGACGCCACTGCCGCGCGCACCCATGCCCAAGGTGGCGCTGTCGGCGCAGCAGCGTCAGGTGGCGTTCACGCGGCGCAGTTTGGCCGCGCGTGGACTCAACGAGACCACGACCTGGGCTTTCCTGCCCGGCGCCCAGGCCAACCTGTTCCGGGGCGAGTTGCCGTTGGTGACGCTGGCCAACCCCATCAGCTCGGACCTCGACGCCATGCGTCCCTCGCTGCTTCCCAATCTGGCCGCCGCCGCCGGACGCAATGCCGCCCGCGGCCTGAGCGATTGCGGGTTCTTCGAGGTCGGCCCTCGATTCGAGGGGCCCAAACCCGGCCAGCAGACCCTGGTGGCTGCTGCCTTAAGGGCCGGTCATACGACGGCCCGCCACTGGGCCGGGACCCGCCGGGCCGTGGATGCCCTGGACGCCAAGGCCGATGCCCTGGCGGCCCTGGAGGCCGCCGGAACCCCCGTTTCCAGCCTGCAGACAGCCAATGGTGCTGCAAGCTGGTACCACCCGGGCCGTTCTGGGGTCTTGAAGCTGGGAAACCAGGTTTTGGCCGCCTTCGGCGAGCTCCATCCGGGCGTTTTAGCTACCCTCGATGTCAAAGGCCCTATGGTGGCCTGTGAGGTATACCTCGACCGCCTGCCCCAGTCCAAAAAGGCCAAAACCGGGTCTGCCCGGACGCTGTTGAAAGCGTCCAACTTCCAGCCGGTGGAACGGGACTTCGCCTTTGTGGTGGAGACCGGAGTCGCGGCGGAAGCTTTGCTGCGCGCCGTGCGCAACACCGACAAGGATCTGATCACCGACGTCGGCCTGTTCGACGTCTACGAAGGACCACACCTAGGCGAGGGAGAGTTGGGCGAAGGCAAAAAATCGCTGGCGGTTTCGGTGACGCTGCAGCCCAAGGACGCAACGCTGACCGACGAGCAGATCGAAGGTGTGGCGAAGAAGATTGTCGCGGCGGTGGAAAAGGCTTGCGGCGGGCGGCTGCGCGCTTGATATATCCGGCCCTGCTCTCATTTGTAGTTACATGACCGACCTTTCACATATCCGTAACTTCGCGATCATCGCCCACATCGACCACGGCAAGTCGACGCTGGCCGATCGCTTGATTCAATTTTGCGGCGGCTTGGAAGCGCGCGAAATGACCGAGCAAGTGCTCGATTCCATGGACATCGAGAAAGAGCGCGGCATTACCATCAAGGCGCAGACCGTGCGCCTCACTTACAAGGCCAACGACGACAAGACCTATCAGCTCAATCTTCTCGATACGCCGGGCCATGTCGACTTCGCCTACGAAGTCAGCCGCTCGCTGGCAGCCTGCGAGGGCTCGCTTCTGGTGGTGGACGCCTCCCAAGGCGTCGAGGCCCAGACGCTGGCCAATGTCTACCAGGCCATCAACGCCAACCACGAAATCGTGCCGGTCCTCAACAAGGTCGATTTGCCGGCAGCCGAGCCCGAGCGCGTACGCCAGCAGATCGAGGACGTCATCGGCATCGATGCGTCGGATGCAGTGCTGGCTTCGGCCAAAACCGGCATCGGCATCAAGGATGTTCTGGAAGCTATCGTCACGCGCCTGCCGCCACCGGTCGGCGAGGCCGCGGAGCCTTTGACCGCACTCTTGGTGGATTCCTGGTACGACGCCTATCTCGGTGTGGTGATTCTGGTGCGCGTCAAGAACGGCTCGATCAAAAAGGGCACCAAGATCCAGTTCATGTCCTCGGGCACTGTCTATCCGGTCGATCGCGTCGGCGTCTTCACGCCCAAGCGCCTGGAAATTCCCGAACTGAAGCCCGGCGAGCTGGGTTTCATCACCGCCGGCATCAAGGCCGTGGCCGATTGCTCCGTCGGCGATACCATCACCGACGAAGCGCGCCCCGCGGCGGCGCCCCTCCCCGGCTTCAAGCCCAGCATCCCCGTGGTGTGGTGCGGCCTGTTCCCGGTGGATGCGGCACAGTTCGAGGACCTGCGGGAAAGCCTTGCTAGACTGCGGTTAAATGATGCGAGCTTCCATTTCTCCATGGAAAGCAGCGCCGCCTTGGGTTTCGGTTTCCGTTGCGGGTTCCTGGGCCTTCTGCACATGGAAATCATCCAAGAGAGACTAGAGCGGGAATTCAATCTCGATCTCATCACCACGGCGCCCAGCGTCGTCTACCGCATTCATACGACCAGCGGCGAAATCGAGGAGATGCACAATCCCGCCGATATGCCCGATATCACGCGCATCGCCCGCATTGAAGAGCCGTGGGTGAAGGCGACGGTTCTCGTGCCCGATGAATATCTCGGCACGATTCTGAAGCTGTGCAACGACCGGCGCGGCGAACAGGTCGACCTCACTTACGTCGGCAACCGCGCCATGGTGGTCTACCATCTGCCGCTCAATGAAATTGTGTTCGATTTCTATGATCGCCTGAAGTCGCTGTCGCGCGGCTATGCCAGCTTCGACTACGAGGTCGGCGAATACCGCGAGTCCGACCTGGTGAAGGTCACCATTCTGGTGAACGGCGATCTGGTGGACGCGCTGTCGTTCATGGCCCACCGCAGCCAAGCGGAGAATCGCGGCCGCCAGATTTGCGAACGCCTGAAGGATTTGATCCCGCGCCACCTGTTCAAGATTCCGATTCAGGCGGCCATCGGCGGCAAAGTCATCGCCCGCGAAACCATCAGCGCGCTGCGCAAGGACGTCACCGCCAAGTGCTACGGCGGCGACATCAGCCGCAAAAAGAAACTGCTCGATAAGCAGAAAGAAGGCAAAAAGCGCATGCGCCAGTTTGGCCGCGTCGAGATTCCGCAGTCGGCGTTCATCAACGCACTGCGCATGAGTGACGACTAATCACTCTCTCGAAACTCAAAATATCAATTCAGATTTTACGATAGCGCCGAACGGAAAACGCGGCGGCGGGCGCGGCGTTTGCGGCAGACGTGCAGCAGCACAAATCCGATAGCGGCGAACACGACCCACGCGGGCATTGCCATAATGCCAACACCGACTGTAGCGAGAACTTGTGTGGAGGCAGTTGGCGCCGCAAAGGCCGGCGTCTGACCGACGAGGAGTGTCCAGACGTCAGATGTGGCCAAACCGTTATAAGCGCCCGTTCCCAAGGCCATAACGGCCTCGGCTGAGGCCATAATCATGGCCAAAACGACCAGCGCCCACCCTGCTGTACGCCCGAATATCACTGCAGCCCCACGCGTCTTTAAGTCGGTTTCTTACCCCGTTATCTGAGATATACCCCATAAATTGCTTAAATTACAGTGGATTCGCGGGTGGTTTCGAGAAGCAACGACAACACGGGATAGGGGGTGGAACCCGAGTTATCCCCAAGCCTGTGGAAAATGTGAGAAATCTGCCGCTTTGCAGCGAAGGACCCGAGTTGGATTTGTTGCGGTGGTCCCCCCGCTCGGTTAGGTTCTGCGCCTTCCATAAAGACCGTACCGGCGGAGTTGCATAGCGACTCGGGCTGGAAGGCAACGACGGAGGGGTGGCCGAGTGGTTGAAGGCGCACGCCTGGAAAGTGTGTATACGCCAAAAGCGTATCGCGGGTTCGAATCCCGCCTCCTCCGCCACGCTTAGCTTTTGTTAGCGAGCACGCGAGCTTACAAAAGCTAGCGCGCTGCCGAGCGAAGCGAGGCGGCTAGCCGTCGAACCCGCGAATCACCCCCATCTCGCCGTTGATTTGCATCAATGCCGAGCTTTGTCCGTGCCCTTAATTTGCTCGGCGCGTGGAAGGAGCTGAAATGCTCGCTTTCCCATGCTGCCAATAAGGGAGGCTCTGATGCGTTCAATCGCGCTTGCCGCGCTGACTTTGTTTGCCGCCAGGGCCTTCGTGCCGTCTCCGGCCCTGGCTTGGGACGACCAAGGGCATAGGGTTGTGGCGGAGATCGCCACCCACTATCTGACCGCACCCGCACTCGGCAAAGTCTATACCTTGCTCGGCGAGGACAAGGATATGCCCGCCGGCAACGATGTAGCCGCGGCGGCCGTATGGGCCGACAAAATCCAGGATCGACGCGCGCACAATTGGCATTTCGCGAATATCGATGCCACGCGCCCAAACATTCCAGCCGCCTGTTTCGGCCAGCCGGCTTTGCCGCCTGGGACGCCCGCGTCAATGGGGCCTGAGCGGGATTGCGTAATCGACAAGATCGATCAGTTCGCGGACGAGCTCGCGGATCCGAAAACGAGCCGCGAGGAGCAGATTCTCGCGCTTAAATTTCTGCTCAATCTGGTGGCCGACCTGCATCAGCCGCTTCGCGTGGCCGACGAAGGAGACACTCACGGCATGAAGACGGCTGTGGTCACGAAAGATACGACCCCAGGCGATCTGTTTACGTTTTGGGACAAGGTGCTCGTGATTCAGATGGGCGTTGAGTCCAAGGCGGTGGCGCAAAAACTGATTGGCGAAATTTCTGAATACGACCGGGCCGCATGGATAAGCGGTGGTCCGCATCTTTGGGCTTTGGAGTCTCATCAGCTTGGCGTCGACGGCGTTTACGGCATGGTCGGCCGTCAGGATGCCAAAGGCAATTAGATATTGAGTGATGACGACGTCGCGAAAGCGCAAAAAATCGCCGCGACACAACTCAGCCGGGCCGGCGTGCGCTTGGCTTATATCTTAAACGACGTGTTGGCTCCGATCCCCTCAGGCGCCGCCCCTGGCGTCAAGACAATAGGCAATTCGGCCGCGGGGCGCGTTTTCGCCTTGGCAACCTGCAGCGCATGCCACGTGGTTGCGCAGGACCAGAAGGCGCCCCGCGATTTGACAACGGCGCCTGACTTTCAGGCAATCGCGAATTCACGCGGCATGACTCAGGTCGCGATGCGGACCTTCCTGGCATCGCCCCATCCGACGATGCCGAACCTCAGGCTTTCGCCGCAGCAGTCGATGGATGTGACAGCTTTCATCGTGAGCCTGAAAAAGGCCACCCGCTAGGAGCCGAGATAAAGCGGCCTCGCCGTCGCGCTACTTCAAGTTCCCCGGATACACGATGAAGAAGCTGTCGTGGTTAGGCATCTTGATCTTGGGCAGTGTCTTGGCGTTGAGCTCGGTCTTCTCGCCGATCAAACCATTGAGCGACAGCACATAGGCGCTGACGGCATAGACTTCGTCATTCGTCAGCGACATCGGTTCATTGAGCGGCATGGCGCGGCGCACGTAGTCGAACAGCGTCGTGGCGTAAGGCCAGTAGCTGCCGACGGTCTTGATCGGCGCGTCGGTCGCCAGCGAACCCTGGCCACCGGTGAGGCGGTCGGCGGGTTTGCCTTCGCCAGCGACGCCATGACAGCCCGTGCACTTGAGGGCATAGATTTCCTTGCCCTGCGCTGCCGAGCCTTTGCCGGGCGGCAGGCCCGTCCCGTCGGGACTGATGGACGTATCCCAGGCCGCGATATCGGCGGGCGTTACCGGCGTTCCCAGGTGCGGCGTTTCAGCTGCAATAACCTGACCAGCCACAAGAACCAGCAGCGCGGCGCCCAGAGCGTTACGCGTAAACATGCTTGAGCCCTCCGTCGACTGCCACAGCCCAATTGGTGATGGCGTTGTTATGGTAGGCGGGGCTGTTCCCGCGCGCCGCCACCAGCGCATCGCGTGTGGGCTGGACATAGCCGGTATCGTCGACAGCGCGGGCTTGCAGGACCGCGGGGCCCCCGTCCCACTTCCATGGCAGGCGAAAGCGCGTCAGCGCCTTTGAAAGCACGGGCTCGGACAAAACCGCCGGCGCGAAGCTTTTGCCGCCGTCGGCCGAGACATCGACGCGCACGATCTTGCCGTTGCCCGACCAGGCCAGGCCGCTGATCTCATAAAGACCGGCGCCCTTCATGGTGAGGCCCGGCGACGGCTTGGTGATAACCGCTTTGGCGTCCAGCGGAAACTTGAACTGGGCGACCTTGCCTTCCTTCAGCAGCAGCGAATAACGCGAGGTTTCATCGCGCGTCATGGTCGGGCCTTCGGTCAGCTTCAGCCGGTGCAGCCATTTGACGTTCATGTTGCCCTGATAGCCGGGCACCAGGAGGCGCATGGGATAGCCGTTGGAGGGGCGAAGGCGTTCGCCGTTCTGATAAAGCGGGATCATGGCGTCATCGAGCGCCTTGGCCAGCGGGATGCTGCGGGTCATGGAAGCGGCATCGGCGCCTTCAGCCAGAAGCCACTTGGCTTTGGGATCGACGCCGGCTTCATCGAGCAACAGCGCCAACGAGACTCCCGTCCATTCGGCGCAGGACAAAAGCCCATGCAGCGTCTGTGCCGTGCCGTCTGCGGCGGTCTTGCCGTAGAGCGAGCCGCTGTTGCCGGCGCATTCCACAAAGCTGATGCGCGAGGTCATGGGATAGCGCGATAAAGCCTCCAGCGTGAAAACCTGCGGGCGCTTGACCAGGCCGTGAATGAGCAGACGGTGCTCATCGGGCTTGATGTCGGGGATGCCGTTATGGCTGCGCTCAAAGTGCAGGCCATTGGGCGTGATCATGCCGTCGAGGAATTGTAGCGGCGAGCGGATCGAACCGGGCCCGGTTTTATACATCGCGTTGGGCTCGACGATGGGTCCGCGGCCGACACCGTTTTCATACTGCGAGGGTTGGCCGTAAGCGGTGAAACCAAGGCCGGGGGTTTTGGTCCAGTCCTGGACCTTGAGCGGATCAGCTTGGGCGGGCGAGACCGCCAGCGAGGCAAGACCGGTACCAAGAATGCCCGCGGCGCTGCCAGCGCGGTTCAGAAAACCGCGGCGATCCACCAGGCCGTTGCCGGCGGCCAGTTCCAATTCGCCTAAATCCAAATCGCTCGAAGTTTTTTTAGCCATGTGCGTCACCTCTCCCTGTCAGATTTACAGCCTAGCACCAACACCGCTCCCGTGAGTCACAATGATGTGAGTCGCCTTGCCAAAGCACAAAAAAACCTGCGGTGAGAGGGATGTCCTCCACACCGCAGGTCGTAGCCGGGGCCTAAGCCCCATTTAGCTTTGTCGGCTTAAGTCGGCCCCTCTTAGTAAGCGAGGGGATCGGGACGGACCTGGAACTTAACCATGGTCGGACCCGAGAGACCGTCGTCGCCGCCTTCTTCGTGCCACACGGGCTGCATGGCGTAAGTGGCGTAAACGGCCTTGCCTTTCCAGCCGGCTGCGGCGCTATCGATACGGCCGTCCATACCGCGGGTATGGAAGTCCATCGGATAGGGCACGCGCAGGACGGTCCACTTTTCGTTCTTCGGATCGAACGCCAAGAGCGAGTCGGAGTTCGAACCGGTGACGATCGGGATGTCCTTGCCGAGGCCTAGGGTGTCATGCAGGTCGACCCACATCAGATAGGCGAAGTCGGTGGCCCCAGTCTTCACGCCGGCGTAGTTCGGGCCGGGCACGTTGTAATAGGTCCAGCCTTCGGGGCATTGCTGACCCGTCGCCGTGGGACCGCTCATCACTTTGCACTTGCTACGGTCGAGCTTGCCTAAACGGCCTTGCGCGAAGGCGCCGTAGGCAATGCCCTTGGAGTCGACGCTCATGCCGCGAACGTTGTAGCCCTCGTAGGTGCCGTCCGGCAGCTTCGCTGCTTCGTAGACTTCGGAACGGCAGGTTTCCGGCGGATTGGTGCCGGGATTGAACTTCACGATCGAACTCGGCCACGGGCCGGTGCGGGCGAACCACATGCCGCCGTCGGTCATGTCCACATCCATGCCGTAGGTACCGCCGGAGATGCGCGTGTCCTTCGTCGGATCAATCGCGGCATCGTTGATTTCGATCGCGGTGCTTTCGCCGTCGCCGCCCATGGAACGGCCCGTAGCAGCGGGCTTATTCCAAGCATTGCGGTCAGGCGTGATGACGGTTTCGCTCAACGCGCCGACCTTAGACGGTGTCTTGGAGTTCGTGTCGAGCACGAACGGACACCAGCCTACGGCCTTCGCTTGATCATGGCTCTTGTCCCATTCCGGAACGTCAACCCAGCTCGCGAGGTCGGCACCGGTGGTATAGAACTTGCCGTCGGTGGCCTGCATCAAGTGGTGCAGGTTGTTGCACATGGAAACGCCGGCAATGCCCTTGGTCGCGGGATCATAGACCACCATCGTGGCGGTCGCCTTGCCTTGCTGCGGATAGTACTTGGCGAATTTGTTGATGTTGCCGTCGTTGCAGTAAGCCATTTTCGGCGGCGCCTTGGCGGCTTCTTTGGAATCGCGGAAGCCGCGGTCGGTCAGCCAGAGACGGCCCTTGCTGTCCATCATCGGATTATGCGGAACGCCGTTCTGCACGGGATCCGGCTCAGCCAGAAGCTTCACGCCTTTGGTTTCTTCGACGCGGTAAGCGAATTCCGACTGCTTGTGGCCGTTTGGATCCAAGACTTCAATGTGACCGGACATCGCGGTGATGCCGTAGATCGGACCGTTGGCATTCAAGGTCGGATTATTACGGTCGGTCGAGGTCAGATCGTGGATGTAGCGGCCGTTGCCCCAATCCCACGACGTCAGAACGATGTTGCGCTCGATGCCTTGCGGACGCGGCGGCACCGGGGGCAATTCGCCCTTGGCGATACGCTGCGTGAAGTCGGCGAACATGTTCAAGCCGCGTGCGCGGCCGAACTGCGCCATCTGGTTCGTCATGGCGGCGGCATGTTCCGGACCGGTATTGCCGACGGCCTGATCACCCGCAGCGCGCGCCTTGGTGATGCGATCGGCCCAACCTTCCGGCGTGTTGTCGAGCAAGGTGCGGGTCACCTTATCGCCCTGCTGGTGGCAACGCTGACAGCCCTTCAGCTGCTGCAGCCACTGTTGCTGTGTCTTGATGTTGGCGGCGATACCGTTGCCCTTGGGGCCGGTGCCGGGGAACTCGCTCTCGGCCGGGATCTTCATCAGAGCCAACCAGTAGTTCGCCGGATAAATTTCCGCCGCGTCTTTAGGGGTGGGCGCCTGCACGGCCTTCAGATCGAGGTTCTTGCCGGGCGCGGCTTTAATGTGGGCTGAGTCAACGAGACCATAGCCGCGGACCCAGACTTCGTAATTTGCTTTGGGCAGTTCTGGCAGCATGTAGCGGCCCTGGTCGTCGGTGACGACGATCTTGATGAACTTGGTCGGCAGGTCGTGCGTCTCGGCGATCACCCACACGCCGGCTTCAGGACCTTTCGCTCCGGTGACGGTGCCGCCGATGCCGTTGGCGACAACCGGAATGGCTGTTGCTGCGGCAGCGAGGCTTGCGTTCACCCACGCGCCGCTGACGGTAACGAAACATGTTGACGCGAACAGCGCCCTAACAAACTGCTTATTCATGGTCCTTGCCCTCCTCGTGTGACCGACAGGCCTGATGGCCTCGCGGCATTTTATGAATCAAATCTTCAAATCTGATGTTCGGCCCATGGCCGAATAACGGTTAGCCGCGCGCGCTGCTTTTGAAAAAGCTCCCTCGATATCGAAGCGGCGATACTCAAATCAGAGCATTCCCATCGCGGCATTCGTAACGGGCCAATTCTACAGGACAAACTGTATACATGCCAAGCGGGGCTGCATACATGGGCCATGCAAAGTGGCGGAAAAAAAGCCACTTCCACAGCTATGGAGAAGGGTCCAGCCGCCGCAAAAAATCCTTCACGTGCGGGAAAAAAAACCTGCGGTGAGGAGGAAAACCTCCCGCACCGCAGGTTGGTCGTTTGATCTTGGCCTTTAGGCGGCCAAGCTTCGTTTTTGCAGCTCTTAGTGAGCTAACGGATCAGGACGGACCTGGAACTTCACCATCGTCGGGCCCGACAGACCGTCGTCGCCGCCTTCCTGGTGCCAGACCGGACCGGTCGCGTAGGTCGCCCAGATGCCGCGGCCTTTCCAACCGGCTTTGGCGTCGTCGATACGCCCGTCCATGCCGCGGGTATGGAAGCCCATCGGATACGGCACGCGCATAACCGTCCACTTTTCGGCTTTTTGGTCGAACGCGAGCAGCGAGTCGGAGTTTGAACCGGTGATGACCGGAACATCCTTGCCGAGGCCCAGAGTGTCGTGCAGATCGACCCACATCAGGTAAGCGAAGTCGGTGGTGCCGTTCGTTACGCCTTCAAAGTTCGGACCCGGGAAGTTGTAGTAGCTCCAACCTTCGGGGCAATGCTGGCCGGTCGCGGTCGGACCGGAGAGCACTTTGCACTTGGAACGATCGAGCTTGCCCAAACGGCCTTGGCCGAAGGCGGCCCAAGCAACGCCCTTGGAGTCGACGCTCATGCCGCGGACGTTGTAGCCCTCATAGCTGCCGTCGGGCAGCTTCGCGGCTTCAAAAGATTCAGAGCGGCAGGTTTCCGGAGGATTGGTTCCGGGGTTGAACTTGACGATCTGGCTGGGCCACGGACCGGTCTTGGCGTACCAGATGCCGCCTTCAACTGGATCCACGTCCATGCCGTAGGTGCCGCCGGCAATCATCGTGTCCTTCTTCGGATCGATCGGCGCAGTTTCGGCGGAGCCGACGCTGGCGCTTTCCGGATCGTTGCTGCGCGCACCGCCCGCGGGCTTATTCCATTGGTCGCGGTCAGGCGTGATGGCCACGGCGTTGAGCGCCGCTGCCTTCGACGGTGTGGTGGAGTTCGTGTCGAGCACAAACGGGCACCAACCCACCGCCTTGGCCGGATCGTGGGACTTGTCCCATTCCGGAACGTTGACCCAGCTCGCGAGGCCGGCGCCGCTGGTATAGAACTTGCCGTCGGTGGCCTGCATCAGATGGTGCAAGTTGTTGCACATCGGAACCCCGGCGATGGCTTTGGTCTTGGGATTGTATTCAACCATCGTCGCGGTCGCCTTGCCGGGCTGCGGCCAGTACTTGGCGAAGGGGCTGGCGGCCGGATCGGCGCAATAGGGCAGCTTCGGCGGCGCCTTGGCGGCTTCTTTCTGATCGCGGAAACCACGGTCGGTGAGCCAGAGATTGCCCTTGCTGTCCAGCATCGGGTTGTGCGGTACGCCGGCATGTTCGGGATCCGGATTCTCAAGGACCTTCACGCCTTTGGTTTCATCGACGCGATAGGCGAACTCATAGGACGTGTGCTTAACCGGGTTCAGGACTTCGACGTAACCCGAAAACGCGGTGATGCCGTAGATTTCGCCGTTCGCGTTAATGGTCGGGTTATTGCGGTCGGTGGATACAACGTCGTGAATGTAGCGGCCGTTGCCCCAATCCCACGCCGTCAGAACGATGTTGCGTTCGATGCCTGCCGGACGCGGCGGCGCGACCTTCGGAACTTCGCCCTTGGCGACGCGTTGCGTGAAGTCGGCGAACATGTTCAGACCGCGGGTGCGACCGAACTGCGTCATGCGGTTGTTCATGGAAGCGGCGTGCTCGGGGCCGGTGTTGCCGACGGCCTGGTCGCCCGGGCCGCGCGCCTTGGAGATACGATCGGCCCAACCTTCCGGCGTGTTGTCGAGCAGGGTGCGCGTTACCTTATCGCCCTGCTGGTGACACTGATGGCAACCGTCCTTGAAGAGCTGCAGCCACTGTTGCTGCGACTGGAGGTTCGCCGCGATGCCGTTGCCCTTGGGGCCGGTGCCGGGGAACTCGCTCTGCGCCGGCATCTTGAACATCGATTCCCAGTAGTTGGCGGGATAGTACTCGGCGGCGGCCTTTGCATCGGGCGCCTGCACGGACTTCAGATCTATATTCTTGCCGGGCGTGCCTTCGACATGGGCCGAGTCAACGAGGCCGTAGCCGCGGACCCAGATGTCGTACTTCGCCTTGGGCATTTCGGGCAGATAGAAGCGGCCCTGATCGTCGGTGACGACGATTTTCATGAACTTGGTCGGCAGGTCGTGCGTTTCCGCGATGACCCACACGCCGGCTTCGGGACCTTTGGTGCCCGTCACGGTTCCGCCGATGCCGTCGGCAGCGACCGGTACCGCGGATGCAGCAGCAGCGGCCAGGCTCGCATTAACCCACGCGCTGCTGACGGTAACAAAACAAGTAGACGCGCAGAGCGCCCTGATAAACTGCCTATTCATAATCGTAACCTCCTCATGTGACCGACAGCCGGATGGCCTCGGGACGGTATTTAACGCGATGTCTACAAATTTCCACTGGCGGGCATTCCGCCAAAACAGTGATTGCTAGCCCAAACGTCGAGCCTCGCCTTTTTCTCGTGGCCTGTTTCTGATGATTCATCCTGGGACTGAAGCGATGACATTACAGGAAGCCGGGCCAGTCCCTTCGCGGCATCCAATAACTGCGCTTATTCTACAAGATTAGCCTGCGTGACGCCAACATTCCGGAAATTGTGCGCCGCAATAAGAAGAGCCAGCTATCCATTAAAAAACCCGCAGAATAGAAGCACTTCCTCCATTCTGCGGGTTCGTGGTTTTGTCCCGGACCGAGCCGGAACTCTTAAATTATTCTTTAGTCTCGTTCTAGTGAACCTCCGCTTTCGTGAGCCCCCTTTTTAGTGAGCCAACGGACCGGGGCGCAGCTGGAATTTGACCATGGTCGGACCTGAGAGGCCGTCGTCGCCGCCTTCCTGGTGCCAGACCGGTTGTGAGGCGTAGGTGGCGTAGACGCCTTTACCTTTCCAGCCGGCTGCAGCGTTGTCGATACGGCCGTCCATGCCGCGGGTATGGAAGTCCATCGGATACGGCACGCGCATGACGGTCCACTTTTCGGCCTTAGGATCGAAGGCCAGCAGCGAGTCGGAGTTCGATCCCGCGACGATCGGCGTATCTTTGCCAAAGCCCATGGTGTCGTGCAGATCGACCCACATCAGATAGTGGAAGTCGGCCGAGCCGTTCTTCACGCCCTCAAAGTTCGGGCCGGGCGAGTTGTAATAGGTCCAGCCTTCGGGGCAATGCTGGCCGGTCGCGGTCGGACCGGAGAGCACTTTGCATTTTGACCGATCGAGCTTGCCCAAACGGCCTTGGCCGAAGGCCGCCCAAGCAACGCCCTTCGAATCAACCGACATGCCGCGGATGTTGTAGCCCTCGTAACTACCGTCGGCCAGCTTCGTGGGTTCGTAGGCCTCGGTGCGGCAGGTTTCCGGCGGATTGGTCCCGGGGCTGAACTTGATGATCGAGCTCGGCCACGGACTGGTCTTGCCGTACCACATGGAACCGTCGGTCATGTCGACGTCCTGGCCGTAGAGAAAGCCGCTGATGCGCGTGTCCTTGGTCGGATCGATTGGCTTGGCGTCGACAACGGACGCCGCCGCGCCTTCTTCGCCGCCTTCGCCGCCGCCGCCGCCCGCCGGCTTATTCCAGCTGTCCTTGTTGGGATCGATGACTACTTCGCTCAGAGCGCCAACCTTGGATGGCGTCTTGGAGTTGGTGTCGAGCACAAGCGGACACCAACCGGTGGCTTTGCCTTGGTCGTGAGACTTGTCCCACTCGGCGACCTCGATCCAGGCGGCGGCATTGGTGTCGCCGCTGATGAACATCTTGCCGTCAGTGGATTGCATTAAGTGTTGCACATTGGTGCACACCGAAATGCCGTCGATCTTGTTGGTCTTGGGATCCCACACCACCATGGTCTGGGTCGCCTTGCCCGGCATTGGATAATACTTGGCGTATTTGCTGACGGCCGCATCGGTACAATAGGGCAGCTTCGGCGGCGCTTTGGCGGCTTCCCTGCGGTCGCGGTAGCCGCGGTCGGTGATCCACAGCCGGCCTTTGCTGTCCAGCATCGGGTTGTGTGGAACGCCGTTGTGCGTGAGATCGGGTTGCGCAAGAAGGTCGACGCCCTTGGTCTCGTTGACGCGGTAGGCGAATTCCGTCTGCGTCGCCGTGACGGGGTTCAAGACTTCGACATGCCCCCACACGCCGACAACGCCGTAAACCGGGCCGTTGGCATTAATGGTTGGATTGTTGCGATCCGTCGACACGAGATCATGCGTGTAGCGGCCGTTGGCCCAGTCCCAGGCCGTCAGAACGATGTTGCGCTCTAAGCCTTGCGGACGCGGCGGCGCTTCCTTGGGGATTTCACCCTTGGCGACGCGCTGTGTGAAGTTGGCGAACATATTCAGGCCGCGTGCGCGGCCGAACTGAGTCATGCGATTCTGCATCGCCAACGCGTGTTCCGGACCGGTGTTGCCGACCGCCTGGTCGCCGGCGGAACGTGCTTTGGTGATACGATCAGCCCAGCCTTCCGGCGTGTTGTCGAGCAGCGTGCGTGTGGTCCTGTCGCCCTGCTGGTGACACTGATGGCACCCGTTCTTCAGAAGCTCCAGCCACTGCTGCTGAGACTTCATGTTGGCCGCGATGCCGTTGCCCTTGGGGCCGGTGCCGGGGAACTCGCTGGCGGCCGGAATCTTGAACATCGCTTCCCAATAGTTGGCGGGATAGTACTCGGCGGCCGCTTTCGCATCGGGCGCCTGCACGGACTTCAGGTCGATGTTCTTGCCGGGCGCGCCTTTGACATGTTCGGAGTCCACCAGGCCATAGCCGCGCACCCAGATTTCGTAATTTGCCTTGGGCAATTCGGGCAGCATGAAACGGCCTTGGTCATCCGTGACCACAATCTTCACCAGCTTGGTGGGCGTGTCGTGGGTCTCGGCGATGACCCACACGCCGGCTTCAGGACCTTTGGTGCCCGTCACGGTTCCGCCGATGCCGTCGGCAACGACCGGCACCGCGGATGCAGCAGCGGCCAGGCCCGCATTGACCCACGCGCTGCTGACCGTAACAAAACACGTCGTCGCACAAAGTGCCCTGACAAACCGCTTATTCATGGTCCTTGATCTCCCTCGTGTGACCGAACGGTCGAATGGCCGCTCGCCGGTATTCAGTGATCCAAATGCGCAGATTTGGTACGTGGCCGCCGTTCGGAAAAGCCGGCCAGGCCGCACCCCGCGCAGTTCATTTGCCCGGAGAAAGTTTACAGGACTGCCGCTGCTGATGCCAAGCCGTAACCCAAATATCCCGCGGTGACCTATGGGTGGGTTGCACAATAATTACGGGCCTAACTTGGACCTCGGCCGCGGGAGCTAACGTGCCGCTATTTTATGCCGCTATGCAGCATGCCGCTGCCTTTCCGGCCGGCTATGAATCGATGAAAATTCCTCCTGCGACTCGACCCGTAGCCTAGCGATAAGCTAGTCTCGGCTCCGGTCGCGTTCCGCCCCTTTGGGTGACAGGAAATGGACGGCCCTTAAGGGGGAGAAATACTTTATGATTCGCATGACTCGCACCACCGTGGCTGCGGCGCTCGCGGTGCTATTGTTGCCGGCGAGCCTTTCATTCGCCCAGATGCGCCCCGGCGCCAAGACCGAAAAGACCTACGGCCTCGGCCTGCCCCGCGACATGGACAAGCTGATCTTCGACGATAAGGATTACCCCGAGTTTCCGCTCAAGGCCGATCAGCAGGCCTATAAGGACATCGACGGCTACCGCATCAAAGAAACGCTGAAAAAATTCACCGGCATTGCCCTTAAAAGCTTTGACGACGGCGAACAGTATTGGGGCCGCATCACCGGCACCAAGTACGACAAGATGACCACCGAGCTGATGGCGGAAGAATACCAGAAACTCGGCCTTACAATCCGCCGCGAGGCTTTCACGATTCCAAAGCTGTGGTACCCGACGCATTGGGAAGCCAGCTACAGCACAAGCGTTCAAGGTGGGGGCGGCAAGACCGGCAGCCTGCTGACCACCTTCCCGATCAATGAAACTGTGGCGACTCCGAAGGCCGGCATCACCGCCGATGCGGTCTGGGTCGGCGTCGGCTCCAACGCCGACCTGGTGGGGCGCGACCTCAAAGGCAAGGCCGTCATCATCTATAGCATCTTCGTGCCGGGCGGGCGCAGCCACTCGGCCAGCGACCGCGCTGGGCTTTTCAATTCCAATACGCTGGCGACCAAAGCGGGCGCCGCCATGATCATCAACGTCATGGCCGTTCCGGGCAACGGACAGTTTAACCCTGAGGGTGCGCCAACGGGGGCCGGCGCCGTGCCGACCATGAGCATCAGCCAGGATGAAGGCTTCCTGTTGCGCGACATGATCGCCAGCGGCCAGAAGGTGCAGATCAGCCTGAAGCTCGACATCGAAGAACGCGAGAACGTGGCCAGCCAAAACATTTACGCCACGCTGCCGGGCAAGTCCGACGAACAGATCTTCGTCATGACCCATACGGACTGCTTCTTCCAAGGCGCCATGGATAACGCCAGCGGCATGGCGACGGCGATTGAACTCGCCCGCCACTACGCCGCCGTGCCGCAAGCACAGCGCCCGCGCACGATGGTGTTCGTGGCGACGCCCGATCACCATCACGGCGAAACCGGGCGCGACTTCATGATCAAGAACTACGACTGGAGCAAAGTGGCGCTGGTGCTCAATGCCGAGCATACGTCGCAAACTCTGCTTTACATGGTCAATGCCGACCTCATGACCTCCAACGCCGTCAGCGCGCGGCGCTGGTTCGCCAGCGGCAGCCCGGTCTTCCAGCAGCTTGTGAAGAAGACGCTGAAGGACTTCAATGTCTCGGTCTACAAGCAGGCCGAGACGCGCGCCGGCGGGTCGCTGGGAGCCGTCAGCCCCTATGCACCGTCGTTCCACATCATCGATCACGTGATCTATCACACCACCCTCGACACGCCCGAGCTGGTGCCGGCGGTTGGCCTCACCTATTCGGCCAGGGCCTTCGCCAAGATCCTGGACGAGACCAACAAGATGTCGATGGCTGATATTAGAGGCACCGCGAAGCTGCCGAACCCGATCAAGGAATAGCTGCGGTCTTATCCGACGCGCGCGGCGCGGACTTCTCAGTCCGCGCCGTTTGCTTGTGGGCTTCAATAGTGAATCGTGACGATGAAGTTTTCGCCGTAGGTGCCGAGGACGGCGCCGCTCCGGCCAGCGCTAGGTCGGGCAGCTTCGGACCGCGATCTCAATGCATTGATGGATCGCGGCCCGTAGACTTCGCAGCGGTTACGGCTCGCCCGGCTTGAAGGGTTCTTCTTTGCCGGCCGGAACGGTTTCCTGCGCCACCGCCAGCAGCGATGCGACGGCTTGATAGGTTCCGATCACAGCCGTGAGATCAACCACGGCCTGTTCGCCGAGCAGTTTAGTGGCTGCGCCAAAGGTGGCGTCGGAGACCTCATGCTTTTCGATGAGCTGGGTGGTGAAGTCGTAGACCGTGGCGAGATCGGGCGTCATGTTGGCCGGGCGCTTCTTGGCCTTCAGGTCGGCCAGCACGCTTTCGGGCACGCCCGCCTTGATGGCCAGGGGCGCGTGAGCGTACCACTCGACCTGCGAACGCCATTGGCGCCCAACAATGCAGATCGCGAATTCATTGAGCTTCACGGGCACCGTGGTCTTGAAGCGCAGATAGCCCATGAGGTCGAACATGGCCTGTCCCATGACCGGGCTGCGCAGCAAGGGCGCGTAGGGTCCGGCCAAGCCGACGCTGGAGACCTTCATGACCTGCTCGCCGAGATTCTTTTGCTCGGGCTTGAGCATTTCCATCGTGAGCGGCGCATAACGGCGCTCGGCGCTGATGGCGTTGACGGTTGCAATTCCCATCAGCGTTGCGGCTAACGACATCGCCACGACATGACTGCGTTTCATGATTTATCCTCCCTGAACTTCCGCGCTCGCGCGCTCCATTTAGCTTCCGGCTTTCATAGCCGCCGTTGAGGCGCAGAGACTAGCCCAGAAATACGGCCCCTGGAAGGCCGGCCGCTGTAACGAGAGCGCCGCGTTACGGCTTGCGCGGATTTGGGGCTGAATCGAGGCGGCGGCCGTCGAGGTGTCTGTCACCGCGCGTGCGTTCGGCTTTTTGACCGGCTTTCTCGGCTTTGGTGCGGCCGTGAGCCAAGCGATTGGTATCAGCTTTCGCGGCGGCGTCCTCGCGCGCCTTGGCTTTGCGGGCGCGCCGCAGATTGACAATCTCAGCCATGTTGAACCCGCACCTTGAAGCAAATTGGGGTATCAGATTGGGGTGTTGCGAAGTGCGTCCCTGTGCCACATCTTAGAAGCTCACTTGGAAAAGGTGCAACCCATGAGCAGCGACGTCAGCGCCGTGTTGGACAACCCTGCCCGCAACCGCTTCGAGCTCGCGGAAGCCGGCGAAACGGCCTTCGCCAACTACCGGCTGAACGATGATGTGCTGACGATTCCCCATGTCGAGGCCCCACCCGCCTTACGCGGCAAGGGTACCGCCGGACGCCTCATGGAAGGCGTGGTCGCCCACGCCCGCGCACGCAAGCTGAAGATTACCCCGATCTGCGGCTATGCGGTCTCGTGGTTTCGCCGCCACCCCGAGCACAATGATATCCTAAGCTAGGACATTATGAGCTGACGCGTCAGACCGTCGGTATCGCCTTCGAGATCGGCAATACCGTTACCGGCTTTCCGGTCAGCGCGAAGATGGCATTGGCGACCGCGGGGCCAATCGGCGGCACGCCCGGTTCGCCGACACCGGTCGGTGCTCCGGTCGACGGCAGGAAATGGACTTCGATCTTCGGCATTTCATCGATGCGCAGCACGTCGTAACCGTCAAAGTTACTTTGCTCCACGCGGCCGTCCTTCAAAGTGATCGCGCCCTTCATGATGGCGCCCAGGCCGTAACCGATGCCGCCTTCCATCTGCGCGCGGACCACATCGGGATTGATGATCATCCCGCAGTCCACCGCACAGACGACGCGGTTGACTTTGATATTGCCTTTAGCGTCGCGGCTGACCTCGGCCACTTGTGCAACAACACTGCTGAAAGCTTCAGCGACAGCGATGCCGCGCGCCGTATTAGCCGGCAGCGCTGTGCCCCACCCGGCTTTTTCCGCAACCAAATCCAACACCGCCTTGTGTCGTGCGTGACCGCCGAGCATGGCTTGACGGAAAGCCAGCGGGTCTTTGCCCGCAGCCTTGGCCACCATGTCGGTGAAGACTTCCGTCGCGTAGGCCGTGTGCGTGCTGCCCACGGAACGCCACCACAATATCGGCACGCCGACATCATCGGTGGCGTGCAGTTCGACGTCGATATTGGGAACCGCGTAAGGAAGGTTGGCCGCGCCTTCCACCGAGAGTGGATCGATACTGCCCGGCGGGCCCTGGAAAGGCGTGCCTTTAAAGATGGACTGGCCGACGATGCGATGGGTCCAGGCGACAAGATTGCCTTTGTCGTCGAGCCCGGCTTTCATATTGTGAACATACATCGGGCGGTATTTCCCGCCTTTGATGTCGTCTTCGCGCGTCCAGATCAGCTTCACCGGCGTGCCGGCCGGTAAAGTCTTGGCGATCTCGGTCGCTTCAACAATGAAGTCCGAGGCGAAGTTGGCGCGGCGTCCGAAGCTGCCACCGGCCAGCTGCGTATGAATCAATACCTGTTCCGGTTTCAAGCCCAGGACCTTAGCGACATTGCCTTGATCCACGGTCTGGAACTGGCTGCCGGCCCACACTTCGCAAGCCCCGTCTCTAACCTCCACCACCGCATCCAAGGGCTCCATGGGCGCATGGGCGAGAAAGGGAAACTCGAATTCGGTCGCGACAGTCTTGGCGGCCGTTGCCATGATCTTTGTGGCGTCACCGGCTTTGTGCGCCGACTGGCCCGGCGTTTTGCCGAGCGCTTTGTAGGCCGCCATGAGTTCCGGCGTGCCGCGCTTTTCAGCTTTGCTTTCGTCCCAGGTGATCTGTACCGCGTCGCGGGCTTTCTTTGCGGTCCAGAAGGAATCCGCTACAACGGCTACGCCCGAAGAGATCGGCACGACCGAAATAACGCCTTTCAGCTTCATGGCGACGCTGGCGTCGAAGCTCTTCACGGTTGCACCAAAGCGCGGCGGATGAGCGATGGACGCATAAACCATGCCGGGGCGCACGATATCGAGCGTGAAGATCGCCTTGCCGTTGGTCTTGTCGACATTGTCCAGGCGCGGCTGGACAGTGCCGATGAGCGTGAAATCCTTGGGGTCCTTCAGCTTCACGTCGGCGGGCGGCATCTGAGCCGCAGCCTTGTCGGCCAGCTCACCGAAGGTGGCGGAATGTTTCGACGCGGCGTGACTGACCACGCCCTGCTTCACGGTGATTTCGCCGGCCGGGACTTTCCACTCCTTGGCCGCCGCGTTGACCAGCATGGCGCGCGCGGTCGCGCCGGCCTTGCGCAGTTGCTCATAAGAATTGGCGATGGCGGTGCTGCCGCCGGTGCCTTGCATGCCGAAGGCCGTATTCTTATAGAGCTCCACATTGGCGGGTGCGGACTCGGCGCGCATCTGACTCCAATCGGCATCCATTTCCTCGGCGACGATGGTGGGCAGGCCGGTATTGACGCCCTGGCCCATTTCCAGATGCTTGACGATGACGGTCACGGTGTTGTCGGGCGCAACGCGTACAAAGGCGTTGGCTTCAAGGTTCTTCTTGGCCGCCGGTGCGGCTGCTAGAACGCGCGCCCCCGTGGGTGCGAAGCTGAAGGCGATGATGAGGCCCGCACCCTTCAGCAGCGCGCGGCGGCTGGGGGCGGAGACGGCAGTTTCAGAAGCTGTGAAAGGAAACATCTGCTTATTCATGACGTGCGCTCCTTATATCGACGTGGCCGCATCGTGAATCGCTTCACGGATGCGGTTATAGGTGGCGCAGCGGCAGATGTTGCCGCTCATGGCGGTGTCGATGTCGTCGTCGGTGGGTTTAGGCGTGTCGTTCAACAAGGCCACCGCCGACATGATCTGGCCGGACTGGCAGTAGCCGCATTGCACGACGTTGAGCTTTTGCCAGGAGGCCTGCACGGCGAGCGCGGTCTTGCTGGAAAGGCCTTCGATGGTCAGCACCTTGGCGCCGGCGACAGCCGAGATGGGGATGGAGCAGGACCTGGCCGGCGCGCCATCGATGTGAACCGTGCACGCGCCGCATTGGGCGATGCCGCAACCAAACTTGGTGCCCGTCAGTCCCGCCTTTTCGCGGATGGCCCAGAGCAAGGGCATATCAGGATCGACATCGAAGGCAACGGTTTGGCCGTTCAATTCGAACGAAATGGGCATGGTCATCTCCTTTGGACTGCGTATCGCACCCTAGCGAAATATACGGAGCGATATATATGAACGGATATAAGATGTTGGATGAATTATACACCCCGGAACCATGGCCGCGGCGGCTTTTTTTTGCAAAGCTAGGGAGCGCTATTGCGCCAGGGTCGAGGTCGGTGCCGGCGCGCGCGCGCGGGCCGGCCAGGCGGTGATGACGGCTTTCACCAGCACCGCCAGGGGAATAGCGAAAAACACGCCCCACACACCCCAAATCCCGCCGAAAAACAGAATTGCCACGATGATCGCGACAGGATGGATCGAAACCGCCTCGGAGAACAGCAGCGGCACCAGCACATTGCCGTCCAACGCATGGATTATGGCATAGGCGCCGACGGCGATACCGGCGTCCATGGTGAGGCCCCATTGCAGCACCGCGACCACCGCCACCGGCACGGTGGCGAAGGCAGCACCGACGTAGGGGATCAAGACCGCAACCCCGATGATGACACCCAGCAGCGGCGCGTAATTCAAATCGATGAGCTTGAAGACCGCGAAGCTAACCACGGCGACAATCAGCATCTGGATGACCTTGCCGCCGACAAAGTTTTGCAGCTGCTGGTGAACGTCCTTCCAGACCGCCGCCGAAAGCTCGTGGTGTTCCGGCAGCATGGAGGCGAACCACGCGACGATGGGGTCTTTATCCTTCAGCAAAAAGAAAACCATGATCGGAACGATCACCAGGTAAATCAGGATCGTTACGACACCAAGGACGGTTCCGCCCAGATAGCCCGCCAGAGTTTGGCTGAAAGAGAGGGCTTCGTGGCGCGCCTCGTCCATCAGGCTCGCGGCCTGGGCCGCCGTAATAAGCGTAGGATATTTCTCCGGCAGCGTGTCGATGATCTCCTGGACGCGGGCCATAAGCTGCGGCAGCTGACCGACGAACTGCGCGATCTGGCGGCCCAAAAGCGGCACAAGTCCGAGCAACGCTAAAAGCGCGGCGATGAAAATTCCGAACACCGATGTGGTGGCCACGCGTCGCGTCATGCCGCGGCGTTGCAGCCGGTCGCTGGCGACCTGTAGGACGTAGGCAATGGTCACGGCGGCGTAGAACGGCGCCAACGTGCGCGCCGTGAGAACGACGAAGGCCGTGCCCGCCACCAACAGGATCAAAAGCATGGCCAGCTGATTGTTGCCGGCGATGGCGTTGTACCAATCGCGAATCAAACTCATGGATGATGGCCCCCGAAGCCCAACACTAGCGCACGTGCGCGAATTTGTCGCGCCTCTCTGTCAGAGAGTCATCTTGAAATCTTCGATAACCGCGCCCGGCAGGCGCATGGAGCGCGTGGAGCGGGCTTCGTAGGTGTCGCTGGACAGGAGCAGGTCGCGCTCCGCCGTCAAGCCGACAAGGTTGTCACCCAGCATGCGGTAAACCGTGTCGTCAAAGCGCATGACATTCAGGGGGGCAACGATCTCGCCGTTCTCAACCCAGTAGGTGGCAAAGCGCGTCATGCCGGTCAGGCGGCAGGCGTTACGGTCGGAATAATTCAAATACCAGAGATTGCCGATATAAATGCCGGTTCCGAGGGTCTCAAGGATGCGCGCGGACTCCAAAGTGCCCGCCGCCATATCCAAAGCCTGGGGCGATTCGGAACCATCGGCGCCGTTTTGGGTCGCACCAAACTCGGCCGCCGAACGCGGACTGGTCAGGCAGTCTTTGTAACTGCCGGCCGCGATCAATGTAACTGACAGGGGCTTCACAAAGCCTTCGTTCTGAAAATCAGGCGCCAGGCCCTCGCCGGTATTTTCCGTCAATGTCACGCTTGCGTGCAGTTTTACGCCCTGCTCGACCATCTTGATGAGCGGCGTCGTGGCTGTGCGGTGGGCTTCGAGGCCGAAGCCACCCCAGCTCATCATGCCCATGACTTCTTCCATGGCGGTGGGTGCCAGGAAAACGCGGTAGGCGCCGGGCGCAATGGTTTTGGCCGGCAACGCCAGCACTTTGAGCCGCCG
>CANJLF010000012.1 GCA_947475295.1 Fidelibacterota bacterium | reverse complement strand
TTATCGTCGGCGGGCAAATCGCCTATGTGGCGGAAATGGGTGAGGAATTTACCACGCAATACGAGAGACGCGATAGCCGCTTACGCGTTATTTACGACAATGCCACGGAAAGCGACGTGCTCCTGCGCTCCTTGCAACGCGCGCTTCACCGTGACGGTGCCGGGCGACGCATCACCGATCCCGATGCAGGTCCGCTATTCACCGGCCAAAATGACGACGGGGACTTGGCGAGCGGTACTATCTATGTCTTGCGCAGTAAATCCGATCATCCATTGGTCGCAGCGAATCGCGAGGTGCTGCACAAGATCGGTGTGACCGGCGGCGATGTGGCGCGGCGTGTCGCCAATGCGAAGCTCGATCCGACTTATCTGCTGGCTGATGTGGAGGTCGTCGCGACCTACGAGCTTTACAACATTAACCGGATTGGGCTTGAAAACGTGATCCACCGCATATTTGACCCGGCGCGGCTGGATATCGAAATCAAGGATCGTTTCGGGAATCCGGTTACCCCGCGCGAGTGGTTTCTCGTTCCTCGCTTTGTAATCGATGAGGCGGTCGAGAGGATCAAGGACGGTACAATCACCGGTTACGTCTATGACCCGAAGCAGGCGCAACTCGTCCGCCGAACCAAGGAATAAAGCCCCTTGATACGTACTGCGTATCACACTATAATTGGACTCGGTCGATGATCCGTTCGTTCGCGTGTAAAGAAACCGAACGGATTTGGCATGGCAATGCTAGCCGGAAGTTTCCGGGCGATATCCAGGACCGGGCTTTGCGCAAGCTGCGCCAATTGGATGCCTCGGCGACTCTGGACGACCTTCGCAACCCGCCGGGTAACCGGCTGGAGGCTCTAAAAGGTGACCGCGCTGGGCAGATGAGCATTCGGATCAACGACCAGTGGCGCATTTGTTTCAGGTGGGCCGAAGGTGATGCGACGGACGTTGAAATCACTGACTACCATTGAAGGCTGTAGCGAGACAAAGGACGTAAACATGGGCCAGCTTCGTAACCCGCATCCGGGTGAAATCCTGAAGGAAGAGTTTCTGAACGAGATCGGCTTGAGCCAGAACCAACTGGCCCATGCCATTGGCGTTCCGGGTAACCGCATCCATGCCATCGTGAACGGCACCCGCGATATCACCGCCGACACCGACCTGCGCCTGTGCAAGTTCTTCCGGCTGTCGGAAGGCTATTTCCAGCGCCTCCAGATCGCTCATGACACTCTGGAAGCTAAGCGGCAGATCGCGGCTGAAGTCGCTAAGATCAAACCCTATAAGCCCGGGAAAGCAGCTTAGGTCATGAAGGCCATCATCCTCGCCCGCGTTTCGACCAAGGAACAGGAAGAAGGCCATTCCATCGCCGCGCAACGGCAGCGGCTTATCGAGCATTGCCAACGCAAGGGCTTGGATGTGATCAAGGTGTTCGAGCTGGTCGAATCCTCGACCAAGGGCGGGCGCAAAGAGTTCACGGCAATGCTGGAGTTCGCCAAATCGCAGGGCGAGACAGTCGCCATTGTCGCCGACGCGGTTGACCGATTTCAGCGCAGCTTCAAAGAGTCAGTCCTGGTCGACGAGTTGCGCCGCCAAGGCGTGGTTGAACTTCATTTCGTGCGCGAAGGCATGGTGATCAATCAGAACGCTACTAGCTCGGATATCCTGCGCTGGGACTTTTCGGTCATGGGCGCAAAATCCTATGTGCTCAATCTCTCTGAAAATGTAAAGCGCAGCCTCGAATACAAACGCCGCAACGGTGAATGGGGCGGGAAAGCGCCGCTGGGCTATCTCAACGCCCGCGATGCCAACGGCAAGGCGACGCTGATCCACGACAAGGAACGTGCTTTCTTGGTCCGTATGCTGTTCGAGGATTACGCCAAGGGCACGGATTCCATCAGCGGCGACCTAACGCGGAAGGCCAAGGACTGGGGCTTGCTCAATAAGACCCGCAAGGGCGGTACGCTCTCAGCCAGCCAAATCCAGCACATACTCAAGAACCCCTTCTACTACGGCGAAATGAACGTGAAGGGGCAACTTCAGCCGCACAAGTATGACGCCCTGATCACCAAGGAGCTTTGGGACCGTTGCCAAGCCGTCATGCAAGGCAGTACCCGCGCCACGGCAACGCGCTATTCCGAAAAGCCATTTGTGTTCCGAGGTCTGCTGAAGTGCGCTGTCTCGGGCCGCACGGTCACTTGCGACGTGAAGAAGGGCCGACACGTTTATTTGATCTGCCGCGATCCGGCCGACCCGTCGAAGAAAATGTTCGTACCGGAAAGCGAAGTGCTGGATCAGGTCAAGGTTGTGTTCCGCTCGATCCAAGTGCCCGAAAAGCTGCTGGGTGCGCTGTTGGAGCATATGAAGGCCGGTCATGCCGTTGAGAACCAGTTTCACCTGGATGCTATCGCAGGCCTGCGGGCCGAACTGGACAAGACTGAGCGGAGCTTATCGACCTTGCTCGACATGCGTCTCGACCAGAGTATTACGCAGAGTGAGTACGACAAAAAAGCGCTTGAGCTGAAGCACAAGCAGACTGAGCAGCGGATGCTGATCGAACAGCACAGCAAGGGCCGGGATGAGTTCAGGACAACGCTGGAAAGCCTGATTTCCGTGGCTTCCCGTGCTGCCGCGATCTTCGAGCGTTCGAAAATCGAGCAAAAGCGTCAGCTGATCGCCTTTGTCTTTTCGAACTTGGCTTTGAAGGGCAAAAAGCTAGAGTTTTCCTTGCGTTCGCCCTTCGACCTGATGGTCAATCGGCGCACTTATGCAAGTTGGCTGGGGGACTAGGATTCGAACCTAGACTAGCGGAGTCAGAGTCCGCGGTCCTACCGTTAGACGATCCCCCAGCAGAGAGGCGCCTCTTATAATATAAGAGCCCGGGCCGGGCCGTGGAAGGGCGGGATACTTGTCGAAACCGCCGCAGGTTTCAAGGTAATTCCGGCATAACGCAATTCCCGCGGCGCCTTTCCCCCGGGCTGCCCTCGTCAAGGGACCCTTTCCCCCGGGAGACGAAGCCGATAGCATGACCTTATATGTTCAATTGGGTCGACGGCAGGCTGGCGCGGGGGCTCGCGCTGCGGCCGTCGAGAAAAGGTTCGATGCGATGACCGACGATCGACGGTCCGGCCGCGGTTCCGCGCCGACCGCCGCGGGTCCCGAAGGGGCCGGCGGCGCGGTCGCGGCTGTAGGCGGGCAGAGCCAGATTTTCGCCGCCATCGACCTCGGCACCAATAACTGCCGCATGCTGGTGGCGCGTCCCACCCCCCATGACAGTGGTCACTTTGAGGCCAACCGCACCGAATTCCGCGTCATCGATTCCTTCTCGCGCATCACCCGATTAGGCGAGGGCGTCAGCGGCTCGGGCCGGCTGTCCGACGACGCCATGGACCGCACCATCGATGCCCTGAAATGCTGCGCCGACAAGATGGAGCGCCGCCGGGTCAGCGCCTCGCGCCAGGTGGCGACGGAAGCCTGCCGCCGCGCCGTCAACTGCGGCGAGTTCCTCGACCGCGTCACGCGCGAGACCGGCCTGTCCTTGGAAATCATTTCGGCTCACGAAGAAGCCACGCTTGCCCTGAAGGGTTGTGCGGCGCTGCTCGATTTCGAGGTGCCCTATGCGCTGATCTTCGACATCGGCGGCGGATCGACGGAAGTCTTGTTCGTGCAGGTCGCCAATAAGCACAGTCTCGCGGTGCAGGGCTGCATCTCGCTGCCCATGGGCGTTGTCACCGTGGCCGAGGATTGCGGCGGCGGCGACCTTTGCGGGCGCACCTATCAAGCCGTGTCCGAGCGCGTGCAGAAACTGCTGGAGCCCTTTGAGGCCGCCCATGGCATCCGCGAAAAGATCGCCGCCGGCGTGGTGCAGATGATCGGCACGTCGGGCACCGTCACAACACTCGGGGGCCTTCACCTGGGCCTGGAACGCTATGACCGCGCCGCCGTCGACGGCTTGACGCTGCAATTCGATGCTTTGCACGCCACCAGTCAATCCCTGTGCGGCAAGACCTTGCAGCAGCGCGCGGCCGAGCCTTGCATCGGCTGGCAGCGTGCCGACCTCATGCTCGCGGGCTGCGCCATTCTCGAAGCCATCTGTCATATGTGGCCCGTGGGCCATTTGAAAGTCGCCGACCGGGGCCTGCGCGAAGGTCTCTTGATGGATTTGATCCATCCCGCGAACCTGCATGTGGAGCCCGGGCGCATGCACGCCGTACCGGCGCAAATGCCGCTGTCGCCTATATGAGCCCGCCTTAATGACGCAAGGCAAACGCGGCGGCGGCTCCAAGAGTGGTGCGAGGGGCGGCGCTCCCAATAGCAAAAAGGCTAAAGGTGGCAGCAGGCACACAGGCGGCATGCGCGGCCTGACGGTGCGCGTCAAAACCTCGGAAGGGCGAACGGTCGGCTCGCAGCGCTGGCTGCAACGCCAGCTGAACGATCCCTATGTGTTGCGGGCCAAGGCCGAAGGCTTTCGCAGCCGCGCCGCCTTCAAGCTGATGGAACTGGACGATCGTTTCCGTTTTCTCAGCAAAGGCAAACGCGTGGTCGATTTGGGCGCGGCCCCCGGCGGCTGGACGCAAATCGCCGTGAACCGCGTCAAGGCCGGTGCGCCCGGCGGCGGCGTGGTGATCGGCATCGACATCAATGAATGGGAGCCGGTCGCCAACGCCACCTGCATGACCTTGGACTTTCTCGATCCCGGCGCGCCCGATGCCCTGAAACAGGCCCTTGGCGGCAAAGCCAATGTGGTGCTCAGCGACATGGCCGCGCCCACCACCGGCCACGGGCCCACGGATCACATCCGGATCATGGCGCTGGCCGAGACCGCCTGGATGTTCGCCGAGGAGGTCCTGGCCCCCGGCGGCGTATTTGTCTGCAAGGTCTTCCAGGGCGGCACCGAGGCCGGCCTTCTGAAACAGATCAAAGCCCGCTGCGGCGCCGTGCGCCACGCCAAGCCCCCCGCCAGCCGCAAGGAATCGGCCGAGGTCTACGTCGTGGGCTTTGATTTCAAAGGTTAAATCCCGCAAATCGGCGGTTGTGCGCCGGCCTTGCCACCCCATTTAAAGCGTGTCATAACCCGCCACCTTTTTTCGCCGGCCAAGTTCGCTAACGGCCCGATCATTCGACGGTACCGTTATACGGCCAAGCCCGGAGGTCGCATGGAGATTGCCGAAGCGCTGACGTTTGACGACGTCCTCCTTGTGCCCGCGGCCTCCTCGGTACTCCCTGCGCAAGCCAACACCGCGACCCGCCTTACAAAATCCATCACCCTGAACATCCCGCTGATCTCGGCGGCCATGGATACGGTCACTGAAAGCGGCCTCGCCATTGCCATGGCCCAGTGCGGCGGCATTGGCGTTCTGCATAAGAACTTCAGTATCGAGCAGCAGGCCCAGGAAGTCCGCAAGGTCAAGAAGTTCGAATCCGGCATGGTGGTCAATCCGGTCACGATCTTCCCGGACCAGACGCTCGCCGATGCGCTGCGCCTGCGCGATCAGCACAAGATTTCCGGCTTCCCCGTCGTCGCGCGCCAGACCGGAAAACTCGTGGGGATTTTGACCAACCGCGACATGCGCTTTGCCACCAATCCCAATCAGCCGGTCTCCGAGCTGATGACCAAAGACAAGATCATCACCGTGCCCGAAAACGTCGAGCGCGATCAGGCGGTGAAGCTTCTGCATCAGTACCGCATCGAAAAGCTGCTGGTGGTGGACAAGGACTACCGCTGCGTGGGCCTGGTGACGGTGAAGGACATTGAAAAAGCCCGCACCCATCCCATGGCGTCCAAGGACGAGCAGGGCCGCTTGCGTGTGGCGGCCGCGACCGGCGTCGGCGACGACGGTTATCTCCGCGCCCAGGCGCTGCTGGATGCCGGTGTCGACGTGCTGGTGGTGGATACGGCCCATGGTCACTCGGCGGGCGTCATCGACGCCGTCGGGCGCATCAAGCGCATCTCAAACTATACGCAAGTGATCGCCGGCAATATCGCCACGCCCGAAGCCGCCAAGGCGTTGATCGACGCCGGCGCCGACGCGGTGAAGGTCGGCATCGGCCCGGGCTCCATCTGCACCACGCGCATTGTCGCGGGTGTGGGCGTGCCGCAGCTTTCGGCGGTCATGGAAGTCGCCGAGATCGCGCGCCGCACGGGCGTGCCGGTGATCGCCGACGGCGGCATCAAGGCCTCGGGCGACATCGCCAAAGCCATCGCGGCGGGTGCGGACTGCTGTATGATCGGCTCGCTCTTGGCCGGCACCGAAGAAGCGCCCGGCGAAGTCATTCTCTACCAGGGCCGCACGTACAAAGACTATCGCGGCATGGGCTCGCTCGGCGCCATGGCGCGCGGCTCCGCCGACCGCTACTTCCAGGAAGAAGTGCGCGACAACATGAAGCTGGTGCCCGAAGGCGTCGAAGGTCGCGTGCCTTATAAAGGCCCCGCCGGCGCCGTCATTCACCAGCTCATCGGCGGGCTCAAGGCGGCCATGGGCTACACCGGCAACGGCACCGTCGCCGATATGCAGAAAAATTGTAAATTCCGCCGTATCACCGGCTCCGGCATTCGCGAAAGTCATGTCCACGATGTTATGGTCACGCGTGAACCACCTAACTATCGCCTCAACAACACCTGACCATCAGCCCGCGCCTTTATATTTGTCGGCCTTCCGCCGACAGGCGGGCGCAGAATCATGACACCCGCCGCTCGCCTTCAAGCCGCCATTGAGCTATTAGACGAGGTCCTCGCGACCGATCGCGCTGCGGACGGCGTCATCTCGGCCTATTTCCGCAACCGGCGTTTTATCGGCGCCGGCGACCGCCGTTCAGTCTCCGACCAGATTTGGCGCGTGCTGCGCCACCGTGCGCGGCTGGGCTGGGCCTTGGGCACCGATCATCCGTCGGGCCGCTTGTTTGTGGCGGCCAACCTTGCGCGCGGCGAGGGTCGGTCGACCGACGCCATTGCCGGACTTTATTCAGGCGCCAAAAACGGGCCGTCGCCGCTGGCCGGCAATGAACGGCGCATGATTGAACGCGTCACGACCCGCGACGACAGCACCATGCCGCGGGAAGTCAAACTGGAATGTCCCTGGTGGCTGTTGGAAAAATTCGACGCGGCTTTCGGGCCTGAGGCCGACGCGGAGCTGGCCGCGCTCGACAGCGAAGCGGCACTGGATTTGCGCGTCAACACCCTGAAGGCTACGCGCGACGAAGTTCTGGCCAATCTCACCGCCGAGGATTTGAAAGCCAGTCCCACGCCGCTGTCGCCCCTGGGCGTGCGGCTGCCGGCGCGCATCAGCCTCGGCGATCATGCCGGTTTTCGCGACGGCCTGTTCGAAGTGCAGGACGAAGCCTCGCAGCTTTGCGCGCAGCTGGTGGATGCCAAGCCCGGCTTCAAGGTGCTCGATCTTTGCGCCGGGGCCGGCGGCAAGACGCTCGCCATCGCCGCCGCCATGCAAAACAAAGGTCAGATCACGGCTTGCGATGTGTCCGTGGGCCGCCTCGAGCGCTCCAAATTGCGCTTGCGCCGCGCCGGGGTTCATAACGCCACGCTGCGTATTCTCGAAGACAACGATAAGTGGATCAAACGCCAGGCCGGCACCTTTGACCGTGTGCTGGTGGACGCGCCCTGTTCCGGCACCGGAGCCTGGCGGCGCAATCCCGATGCGCGCTGGCATCTGAAGCCGGAAAATCTGGAGAATCTACGGGCCACCCAGGACGGCGTGCTGGACCAAGGCGCGCCCCTGGTGAAACTGGGCGGGCGGCTGATCTATGCCACCTGTTCGCTGCTACCCGAGGAAAACACCCAGCGGGTCGAGGCTTTCCTGACCCGTCATCTCGACTTTAAAGTGGTGCCCGTGAAGGATGTGTGGAGCGTTGTTCTTCCCACGCCGTGCCCGACGGACGACGCCTTCCTGACCCTGACGCCCCACCGCTACGGCACCGATGGATTTTTTGTGGCGGTTCTTGAACGGATTTCCTAAAGGAAGAGTATGGCTGACCGCATTCTCATCATCGATTTCGGATCGCAAGTTACCCAGCTCATTGCTCGGCGCGTGCGCGAGATCGGCGTCTATTGCGAAATCCATCCTTTCAACAAGGTCACGGAAGCCAGCCTCAAGGCCTTCGCGCCAAAGGGAATCATCCTTTCCGGCGGTCCCGCCTCTGTGCTGGATATCGAAACCCCAAAAGCCGCCGACGCCGTCTTCACCCTGGGCATTCCGGTGCTCGGCATCTGCTACGGCCAGCAGACCATGGTGGCGCAGCTGGGCGGCAAGGTTGAGTCCGGTCATCACCGCGAATTCGGCCGCGCCTTCGTCGACGTCACCGGCGCTTGCGGCTTGTTTGACGGCCCCTGGACCGTCGGTGCGCGCGAGCAGGTGTGGATGAGTCACGGCGACCGCGTCACCGCGCTGCCGCCCGGCTTCAAGGTCGTCGGCACCAGCGAAGGCGCGCCCTTTGCCGCCATCGCCGACGAAGCCCGGCGCTTCTACGGCGTGCAGTTCCACCCCGAAGTGGTGCACACGCCCCACGGCACGGCGCTCTACCGGAAATTCGTGCGCGACATCTGCGGCTGCAGCGGCGACTGGACCATGGGCGCCTTCAAGGCCCAGGCCATCAAAGCCGTGCGCGATCAGGTCGGAAAAGGTCGCGTGATCTGCGGGCTTTCGGGCGGCGTCGATTCCTCCGTCGTCGCGGCCCTGCTGCACGAAGCCATCGGTGACCAGCTCACATGCGTCCTGGTGGACCACGGCCTCATGCGTTTGGGCGAAACCGAACAGGTGGTGCGCGTCTTCCGCGACCGATTCAATGTGAAGCTGGTGGCCCGCGATGCCTCGGATTTATTCCTCGGCAAACTGGCCGGCGAAACCGATCCGGAAAAAAAGCGTAAAACCATCGGCGCCACCTTCATCGACGTCTTCGAGGAAGAAGCCAAGAAAATCGGCGGCGCCGACTTTCTCGCCCAAGGCACGCTGTACCCGGACGTCATCGAGTCCGTGTCCTTCCACGGCGGTCCCAGTGTCACCATCAAGTCGCACCACAATGTCGGCGGCCTGCCGGCGCGCATGAACATGAAGCTGGTGGAACCCTTGCGCGAACTGTTCAAGGACGAAGTGCGCGTGCTGGGCCGCGAGTTGGGCCTGCCGGACGAAATGGTCGGCCGCCATCCGTTCCCGGGGCCGGGCCTCGCCATCCGCATTCCCGGCCAGGAGATCACGCGCGAGCGCCTGGAGATCCTGCGCAAGGCCGATGCCGTCTACCTCGATGAAATCCGCAAGGCCGGCCTCT
This sequence comes from Fidelibacterota bacterium, assembly GCA_947475295.1. Lineage (GTDB taxonomy): Bacteria > Pseudomonadota > Alphaproteobacteria > Rhodospirillales > Rhodospirillaceae > SHVO01. Next base: position 80,638 of record CANJLF010000012.1, on the reverse strand, counting down.
ACGACAAAATCTGGCAGGCCTTCACCGTGCTCTTGCCCGTGCGCACCGTCGGCGTCATGGGCGACGGCCGCACCTACGACTACGCCGTGGCCTTGCGCGCGGTGACCTCCACCGACGGCATGACGGCGGACTTCTATCCCTTTGAGATGGCCTTCCTGGGCCGTGTGGCCAACCGCATCATCAACGAAGTCAAAGGCGTGAACCGCGTCACTTATGATGTGACGTCGAAGCCGCCAGGCACGATTGAGTGGGAGTGACTTCTCAACGGGCGTACTTCGCCCGTTCCATAAAAACACTTAATGGATCGGGTCCGTAGGGCTCGAAGGCCTCAATGCCGACGAAACCGTGCGATTGATATAGACTGATCGCCTCCGGCTGCTTAGTCCCGGTTTCCAAGCGCAACGTGAGATTCTCCGTATCGGCGATAGACATCAGCTCGTGCAGAATCTTTTTCCCATATCCCCTGCCGCGCAGGTCCTTAGGTACAAACATCCTCTTCAATTCGGCGTAACCGTTCTTCTGTCTAACGAGCGCACCGCACGCGACAACCTCATCCTTTTCAACGATTCCAACCAATGTAGTGGATGGATCGGAAAGCGCCCTAATGTCTGTCAAATGATTGCTTTCGGCAGGGTAAAGCCCAGCCATGTAAGCGTCGCTCTCCGCCAGAAGTTTGGCTATGCCGGGCTGGTTCGGTGAAAGCTTGAGGACGGCCATAAACGGTCTCGGCTAAACAACCCGAACAGAATCGCTGAACGGGTGTCCGGAGGCAAGTGCGGACAAAATGGACGTGTAAACCCTACTCGATATGCTTGCCGCGGCTCGCGTCCGCGCGTAAAACCACGCCCCAAGCGGATAGAAACGCTTCCGCTTCCAGCCAGCATCGGTTCGTCACGCACCCTCCATGATCCGTCTCGACTCCATCTCCAAACAACACGGCCACCAGATCCTGTTCATCGACGCGTCCATGTCGATTCAGAAGGGCGAGAAGGTGGGACTTGTCGGCCCCAACGGCGCCGGCAAGTCGACGATCTTCCGTATGATCGCCGGTCAGGAGCAGCCTGACGACGGCCGCGCGCTGGTCGATCCCGGCATGACCATCGGCTATTTCAGCCAGGATGTCGGCGAGATGTCGGGCCAGAGCGCTGTCGCGGCCGTCATGGACGGCGTGGGCCCCGTGAGCGCGCTGGCGAAGGAAATGGCCGCGCTCGAGGTGGCCATGGCCGATCCCGCGCAGGAAGATAAAATGGAGGCCCTCGCCACGCGTTACGGCGAAGTGCAGGGGCGCTTCCAGGAATTGGACGGCTATGCGCTGGAAGATAAAGCGCGTGAAGTGCTCGCGGGGCTCTCTTTTAGCGAAGAGCGCATGGATAGCGACGTGGGCCTGCTCTCGGGCGGCTGGAAGATGCGCGTGGCGCTGGCGCGGATTCTTCTCATGGCCCCCGACGGCATGCTGCTGGACGAGCCCTCCAACCACCTCGATCTTGAAAGCCTGATTTGGCTGGAAGACTTTTTGAAACGCTACGACGGCGCCTTACTCATGACCTCGCATGACCGCGAGTTCATGAACCGGATCGTGAACAAGATCGTCGAGATCGACGGCGGGTCGCTCACCACCTATTCCGGCAACTACGATTTCTACGAGCAGCAGCGGGCCCTCAGCGAGAAGCAGCGCCAGGCGCAATTTGAGCGCCAGCAGGCGATGTTGGCCAAGGAGATCAAGTTCATCGAACGCTTCAAGGCCCGCGCCTCCCACGCGGCCCAGGTGCAAAGCCGGGTGAAGAAGCTGGACAAGATCGAGCGCGTGGAACCGCCGCGCCGCCGCCAGTCGGTCGAGTTCGAGTTTCGCAGCCCGCCGCGTTCTGGCGACGACGTGGTCAGCTTCAAAAATGTTCACAAGGCTTACGGTAGCCAAAAGATTTATACCGACCTTGATTTCCAGGTTGGCCGCAAGGAACGTTGGTGCATCCTCGGCGCCAACGGCGCCGGCAAATCCACGCTGCTGAAGCTGGTGGCGGGCGCTGCGGACCCGGACGTGGGCACGGCTCCCGACAAAGGCGCGGTTAAATTGGGCGCCAGCGTCAAGATGGGCTATTTCGCGCAGCACTCCATGGATCTCTTGGACGGCGACGAAACCGTGTTTGAGTCGCTCGATTCTTCATTTCCGCAGGCGGGGCAGGGGACGTTGCGCACATTGGCCGGATGTTTCGGCTTCTCGGGCGACGATGTGGAAAAGCCGTGCCGCGTGCTCTCGGGCGGCGAGAAGGCGCGCTTGGTCATGGCCAAGATGCTCTACGATCCGCCCAATTTCCTGGTGCTCGACGAGCCCACCAACCACCTGGACATGGCGACCAAGGAGATGCTTGTCGCGGCCCTGGCGAATTTCGAAGGCACCATGCTGTTTGTCTCCCACGACCGCCATTTCTTGGCCCAGCTCTCCAACCGGGTTCTGGAACTCACCCCCGAAGGCCTGCATAAATATGGCGGCGGCTACACGGAATATGTCGCGCGCACGGGCCACGAAGCCCCGGGGTTGCACCCGGGCGGGTAATTATTGACGAGGAGTGATTCGATGACGCCCACGGCCAAAATCCTCCTCCTCGGCTCCGGCGAGCTTGGCCGCGAGTTCACGATTTCCGCCAAGCGTCTGGGCGCTCATGTCATCGCCTGCGACAGTTATGCCGGCGCGCCGGCCATGCAGGTCGCCGATGAAGACGAAGTCTTTTCCATGCTCGACGGTGCGGCCTTGGGCGCGGCCATTGAAAAGCACAAACCCGACTTTATCGTCCCCGAAGTTGAAGCGATCCGCACGGAAGTCCTGAAGGATTTCGAGGAGCGCGGCTTCAACGTCGTGCCGTCGGCACGCGCGACACAGATGACGATGAACCGCGACCGCATCCGCGAAGTCGCCGCGGCCGAATTAGGTTTGCCCACCTCCAAATACCTCTACGCCGAAACGCTGGCGGGGATGCAAGCGGCCGTTGCGAAGATCGGCCTGCCTTGCGTGGTGAAACCCGTCATGTCGTCCTCGGGCAAGGGCCAGAGCACCGTGCGCGCTACGAGCGAAATTACAAAGGCCTGGGACTATGCCGTGGCCGGCATGCGCGGCGACCGGGTCTGCGTCATTGTCGAAGCCTTTGTCGCGTTCGACTACGAAATCACCTTGCTGACCGTGCGCACGCGGAGCGGCGTTATTTTCTGCGACCCCGTCGGTCACCGCCAGGAACGCGGCGACTATCAGGAAAGCTGGCAACCCACGGCCATGTCGGCAACGGCGCTCAGCGCCGCGCAAGATATGGCGCGCAAGGTCGTCGATAATCTCGGCGGCTACGGGCTTTTTGGGGTGGAGTTCTTTATCAAAGGCGACGCGGTGATCTTCTCCGAGCTTTCGCCCCGGCCCCACGATACGGGCATGGTGACGCTGATCTCCCAGAACCTGAGCGAGTTCGACCTGCATGCGCGGGCGATTCTGGATTTGCCGATCCCCCGCATCACGCAACATGGCGCCGCGGCCTCAGCGGTGATTTTGGCCGACCGGCAGGCCGATGATTTCCGCATGACCGGCCTCAAAGAGGCGCTGACGCCCGATGCGCCGGGCATCGAAGTCGATGTGCGCATCTTCGGCAAGCCAACGACGCGCCCTTACCGCCGCATGGGTGTTGCCCTCGCCTTGATACGTAATGGCGATACGGACGCCGCCCGCAAAGCCGCACGCGCGGCGGCGGCCCGGGTCAAGATCGACTACGGCCGCTAGTTCGCCCTCACGTCAAATTCCGCCGTGCCGTTCCAATTTAGGCCTAGAAAATAGACCGACTAGTCGGTATAAGTCAAGCCATGACGAACACCAATCCTTCTCCCCCCCAATCCTCCAGGCCGCCCCCGATGCCGGCCGCGCGCCAGAAGCTGCTCAACGCAGCCCTCGCCGTGATTCGCACCAAGGGTTACTCCGCCACCACGGTGGATGACCTCTGCGCCGCCGCCGGCGTCGCCAAGGGGTCGTTCTTCCATCACTTCAAAAGCAAGGAAGCGCTGGCGGTGGCGGCGGCCGACTATTGGTCCGAGATCACCGGTGCGCTTTTTGCCGCCGCGCCCTACCACACGCACGCCGATCCGCTGGACCGCGTGCTGGGCTACATCGATTTTCGCAAAAGCCTTCTCGCGGGCAAGGTTCCGGAGTTTACCTGCCTGGTCGGCACCATGGTGCAGGAGGCCTTTGAGACCTGCCCGCCGATCCGCGATGCCTGCGGCGCCAGCATCACCGGCCACGCCGCGAAGGTCGAGGCGGACCTTGCCGCGGCCATGACGCGTTATGGCCTGCGTCCCGATTGGACTGCGGAAAGTCTCGCCTTGCACACGCAAGCCGTTTTGCAAGGCGCGTTCATTCTGGCAAAGGCCACGGGCAGCGCGGCGGTCGCCGCCGCCAGCGTCGATCACCTCCGCCGCTATATTGAACTTCTGTTTAAACCGACATCACTCAAAAAAAGGGGACACACATGAGCACAGCTAACGCGACCAATAACTTTCTCGCTGTCTTCCTCGGCGGCAAAAACAGTCCGCGCGCGGCCGCCTGGCACGCGATGTCGGAAACCGAACGCCGTGCGAAGGAACAGCAGGGCATAGCCGGCTGGAAAGCCTGGGTCGAAAAGCATCAAGCCGCCCTCGTCACCATGGGCGGGCCTTTGGGAAAGACCAAAAACATTTCCGACCAAGGCATCCAGGATATCAGCAATGAATTGAGCGCTTTCGTGGTGGTCAAGGCTGACTCTCACGTAGCCGCGGCCAAGATGTTCGAACAGCATCCGCACTTCACGATTTTCCCGGGCTATGCCGTGGAAGTGATGCCGGTTCTGCCCATCCCCGGCGCGCCATAAGAAGGAGCGACTGAAATGCCCGGCACCGTTCGCCTGCACCGCGTTCTCGCCACCAAGCCCGAGAAGGTCTACCGCGCCTTTCTCGAAGCTGATGCCATGGCCAAATGGATTCCGCCCAACGGCTTCACTTGTACCGCGCACAAGTTTGAGCCGAGGGTCGGCGGCACGTTCCACATGTCCTTCCGGAATTTCACCACCGGCCACAGCCACGGCTTCGGCGGCGAATATCTGGAACTCGTGCCGGGCGAACGCCTGCGCTACACCGACAAGTTTGACGATCCCAATCTGCCGGGCGAGATGAAGGTGACGGTGACGCTGAAGAAAGTCGTGGTCGGTACGGAAGTGAACATCGTCCAGGAAGGCGTGCCGGATGTGATTCCGGTGGAGGCCTGTTATCTCGGCTGGCAGGAATCCTTGCGCAATCTGGCAAAGCTTGTAGAGCCCGAAATCAATCAATAGTCCGTGAGGAGAAGGCGTAAACGTGGCCCGGGCCTTGGCTCGGACCACTTCCTTTTTTTCTATCCCATAATCGCGTTGCCCGCCCTTTGCTGCGGGCCCATACTCGCAGAAAGGCGATGGCGGGGCGCTTTTTACAAGCGGACTGGCGGTATTTCGGCCCTTTAACACATTGAAATTACTGCGTATGCTGTTGTGTACATTTCCCCGAATTCGTTCTTTGATTTGTATGCCGGGAAAGTTCAGGGGCCCTAAAAATGTCTAAGCGGGATTGCGACGTCATCGTGGTGGGAGCCGGCAACGCGGCCTTTTGCGCGGCCTTTGCGGCCCAGGAAGGCGGCGCCAAGGTCATCATGCTGGAACGGGCGCCAGAGCCGGAAAACGGCGGCAACAGCCGTTTCACCGCTGGGGCGATTCGCTTTGCCTATAACGGCCTCGATGATCTGAAGTCGATCATGCCCGATCTCTCGGCGGAAGAAATCGAGCGCACGGATTTCGGCTCCTATACCACCGAGCAATTCTTCGACGACATGTTCCGCGTCACGCGCTTCCGCACCGACCCGGCCCTCTGCGAGCGCCTCGTCACCAGCTCCTATGACTCGATGAAGTGGCTGCAAAAGCGCGGCGTGCGTTTCGTGCCGATCTACGGCCGCCAGGCCTTCAAGATCGACGGACGTTTCAAGTTCTGGGGCGGATTGACGGTTGAATCCTGGGGCGGGGGACCCGGTCTCGTGGACCAGGAAACCGCCATCGCCGCCAAGGCGGGCATAGACATCAAATATGGCGCGCGCGTTCTGTCGTTGATCTACGACGGCCACACGGTCAGGGGCGTCCGTGTAAAGCAAGGCGAGCAAATCTCCGAGCTTTATGCGCCCGCTGTCGTGCTGGCGACGGGTGGATTTGAATCCAACACCGAATGGCGCACCAAATATCTGGGTCCAGGCTGGGAGCTGGCCAAGGTGCGCGGCACGCGCTTTAACACCGGCGACGGCATCCGCATGGCCATGGATATCGGCGCATCACCCGCCGGCAACTGGTCGGGCTGTCACGCCGTGGGCTGGGACTACAATGCGCCGGAATTCGGCGATCTCGACGTCGGCGATGGTTTCCAGAAGCACTCTTATCCCTGGGGCATCATGGTCAATGCCCGCGGCCAGCGCTTCGTCGATGAAGGTGCTGACTTCCGGAATTACACCTATGCCAAATACGGCCGGCGTATTCTCGAACAGCCGGACAATTTCGCCTGGCAGATTTTCGATAAGAAGGTTCTTGGTTTGCTGCGCGACGAATACCGCATCAAGCGCGTCAGCAAGGTATCGGCCAATACGCTCGAGGAGTTGGCCTCCAAGCTCGAAGGCGTCGACCCGAAGGGTCTCTTGGCTGAAATTAAGGCCTATAACGCCGCCGTTAAAAAAGATGTGCCCTTCAACGCCAATATCAAAGACGGCCGCGGTACTGTCGGCCTCGATGTTCCCAAGTCCAATTGGGCCAATACCATCGACGAGCCGCCCTTCGAGGCCTTCCAGGTCGGCTGCGGCATCACCTTCACGTTCGGCGGGCTCCGTATCGATCCGGCGAGCGGTCAGGTCATGGATACGGACCATATCCCGATCCCCGGCCTGTTCGCAGCCGGCGAGATGGTCGGCGGATTGTTCTACTTCAATTATCCGGGCGGCACGGGCCTGATGTCCGGAACGGTATTTGGGCGCCTTGCCGGCAAGTCAGCGGCGTGCTCGGCCGTGAAGCTTAAAGTCTACGCCTGAGGAGCGCAGGCATCGACAGCCATTGAGATTGCCGCTTGCGGCACTGATGGTTCGGGGTTCGGGGTTCGGGGTTCGGGGTACGGTGTCGGCCAGCGCCCCAACGCGTCATTTCCCACGTCGACGCACTAAGCGCCAATTATTCAGCACCTTAGGTCCGCTTATGCCGCCTCGGCATAACATGGCATCGCACCAAGGTATTGGACGGGCCTGCCAATTAGCTTTTCATTCCAGATGCGGCAAATAAGGCCCGGGCCTCAGCGGCGCGCGCAGCCATGAAGCTGAAGGTTCGCGCTTAGGGGAAAAGAGGACGGTGATGCCGATGGACATGAAAATCGACGAGATCGCGACACCTGAACTCTCCGGCTTACAGAAACTCGATAATCTATCGCGCGCCAACTACGTCTACCATTGGCTGCGCGAGGAGATGCGTCTGGGCAGATTCGGCGCCGGCGACCGTCTGCGCGAAGTTGAACTGGCGGTGCGGTTGGGCGTCAGCCGCACGCCGATCCGCGAGGCGATCCGTAGGCTCGCGTCCGACGGCTTAGTGGAAGATGCGCCGTCCCGTGGCGTTATGTTCATCCGCCTCGACAAACAGCAGGTCCGCGAGATTTATTCCATACGCGCCGTGCTGGAAGGTGCGGCGGCCCGTCTTGCCGCCCAGCACGCTTCGGAAAGCGAGGTTGCCTTGATGAAGGAGCTGATCGGCAGCATCGAAGACGTCGGCAACAGTCCGGAGGCTCACGGACGCAACAACCGCATTCTTCATCAAGCGATCTGCGAGGCTGCCCACAACCGCTATCTGGTGCAGGCGCTCACACAACTTTCGGATTCACTCGGACTCTTGCCTGGCACGACATTTCAAGTTCCCGGCCGTCCGCAGGAGGCGCGAGAAGAGCATCTGGCGATTGTCGCGGCTATCGAGCGCCGCGACGCCGACGAAGCCGAGCGCCTGGCGCGGCTGCATATTCAGCATGCCGGCCAGATCCGCTTCCGGATGATGTTTGAGTCTGCGTGAAGCCCTATTGCTGGTCGGCTATTGATGAGCCGGCTACTGATGGGCTGGGGGGCGATGGGTTGTCCCGTCGGGCTCGATGGCCTTGATGCTTTTTCCGCGATAGATCAGCAGCGCAGCGGTCGCGCCGGATAGGCCGGCCGCCATCAGCCAATAGCCGGGCGATGCCCGGTCGCCGGTCTCGGCAATCAGATAAGTCGACATCAGCGGCGTAAAGGTGCCGAACAGCGCGTTCGCCAGGGCAAAGGCCAGCGAGAAGCAGGTGGTGCGCACCTCAGCCGGCACGACCTCGGTCAGCGCCGCCATGGCCGCGCCGTTGTAGGCGCCGAAGTAGAACGAGAACAGCAGTTCTACGCCCAACATCTTCCCGAAGGTGGGGCCGTCCACCAGCCAATGCAGCAGCGGGTAAGCCGTCAGCATGGCCAGCACGCTGATGGTGAGCAGCACGGGCTTACGGCCGATGCGGTCCGAGATCATGCCGCCAACAGGTAGCCAGCAGAAGTTGCTGATCGCCACCGCCATGGTCACCGCCAGGGCTTCAGCTTCCGTGAGCTTCAGCACGTTTCTGCCGAAGGTCGGCGTGTAGACGGTGATGAAGTAGAAGGTCACCGTCGTCATGGCGACCATCAGCATGCCGAGGGCTACGATTTTCCAGTTCTTGCCGATGCTCGTCATCGTTTCCGAGAACTTCGGATGATGTTTGAGGCGCAAGAATGCGGGTGTTTCTTCCAGTGAGCGGCGCAGGATGAAAATCAGCGGAACGATCGCGCAACCAATAAAGAACGGAATGCGCCAACCGCCGGCCGCGATGCCCGCCGGTTCCATCCAGACGTTCAGGGAATAGCCGATGACGCTGGCCACCAAAATCGCGATCTGCTGGCTTGCGGATTGGAACGATGTGTAAAAGCCCGCTTGCCCGGGCTTGGAGATCTCGAACAGATAGACCGACACACCGCCCAGTTCGACACCCGCCGAGAAGCCTTGCAGCAGGCGCCCAAAGAGCACGATCAGAGGTGCTGCGACACCTATGGTGGCGTAGTCAGGACAGACGGCAATCAGCGCCGTACCGGCCGCCATGATGCCGAGGGTGACGATCAGGCCCTTGCGGCGGCCAATCCTGTCCACATAGGCGCCAAGGATGATGGCGCCGACGGGGCGCATAAGCGCGCCCAGCCAGAAGGTGGTGAACGTCAGCATCAAACTGGCGACTTCGTCGTCGCTCGGAAAAAACGCCCTCGAGATGCTGGAGGCGTAGAAGCCGAACAGGAAGAAATCGAACTGCTCGAGGAAGTTGCCGCTGGTGGTGCGCAGAATGGCGCTGAGGCGGGACTTGATCTGAGGCACGTCTTGAGCGTGTTGAGCCTGCGTCACTTTTGCAATCTCCCTGGTGGTCCCTGGCCGGTGCGCGACCGTCAAACACATACGGTGCGGCCTCCCCATCCCCGGCGAATGTACGTGGGTTCATGGTACGGGGAGCCGATGGCCCGCCGCAAGGGATTATCCTGTAACTCACTCATAAATCAGACAGTTTTGAGTGTAATCGCGATCTTTGGTCGGCTACCCCAAAGGCGTAGAGCAAGGCCGGGGATCGGTGATTCCGAGGTACATAGCGTTGCCCGGCTTAGTGTTTTGCTCGCCGTTCAGCGACTGCGCGCGCGTTCGAGACACACAGGACACACACACAAGGACTGGAGGCGCAGGTGAGAGACATGGTCTTCAATACGATCGACCCTCCGATGTCACTCACCGTCATTCTGCCCCCCGGAGATGCCGACTTCTCGTTATTCCCCTTGGGCGAGCATGTTTTGGGCCGCGGGTTGTTCGAAGTTATCGGCGTCGCGGCCGATCAGGCCGAGGCCCTAGCTTTTAGCCGCCGGTTCGAATTCCAAAATTGAATTCTCAATGCGAAATTCGTCTGCAAGAATGAGAACGGCATCGCATGCACGTTGCTCGTCAGCGGATTGCCCCTTTGGAACGACAGAGACGTCTTCGAGGGCTATCGCTGCGCCGTTGCCGACATCACCAGCGTCCTGGACAGCGCCAAGATCGACGAATCCAAGAACTTCTACTGCGTGCGCCCGAATTAGAGGCCGCAGATAGTACAAAATACAGGCGGGCGCTTACAAAGCGCTCGCCACTTTTTATACTTTCGGACCTTACACATTCGCATACAATGGACCTATCGACCGATGCGAATTTCGACATTTTTCCGGGGAGGAACTCCATGACGTTTCAAATTCAACCGGGCTGTGTGCTCCGCTGCGCCGCGATGACCGTCGCGCTCTGCACATCCGTTTCGACTTACGCGCTCGCGGCGGGTAAGGCCGAGACGGGCATTAAGCCGGCCGTCGCTTGCGAAAGTCTGACCGCGCTGGATTTGCCTAATGCGAAGGTCACGGCCGCCCAAACCATCGCGACCGGAAGCTATCAGCCCGAAGATGCGCGCAGTCCCATCGAAAAACTGCCGCCCTTCTGTCGCGTCCACGTCGTTGTGAGGCCGCAAATTAATGTCGAAATTTGGCTGCCGCTCAGTAACTGGAACGGCAAATTAATGGGCACCACACCAGGGGGTACGCTCGGCTCCATCAACTACGGCAGCACCGTCGATCTCACTGAGATTCCAGATCCGGGCGGCATCGGCGGCTTGGCCAGCGGCATCCAGCGCGGCTACGCCATGATGGCGACCGACGGCGGCCACAAGTCATCCGACGACACGTGGTGGAATGACCTCGGCCGTTTCATCGATCTGGGTTACCGCGGCGCCCATGAAATGACCGTAAAGGGAAAAGTGGTGACGGCGGCGTTCTATACGCAAGCGCCCACTAAGACCTACTTCAACGGCTGTTCCGGCGGTGGTCGCGTCGCCATGATGGAAGCCCAGCGCTACCCTGAAGACTACGACGGCATCATTGCCGGAGAACCCGGCTCCAACTGGACCGACCTGATGGTCGCCGAACTCTGGGCCACGCGCGCCTCCACGGACTCGCCCGCAAACTTCTTGCCCGGCGAAAAGATGCCGATGGTCACCCGCGCCGCGGTCGCCCATTGCGATGCTGATGACGGCGTTAAAGACGGCATCATCGGCGATCCGAGGACCTGCCGTTTCGATCCGGTTGTTTTGCAGTGTAAGGGTGCGGATGCCGCCGACTGCCTGACGGCTGGACAGGTGGATGCTCTCCGCAAGATTTATGCCGGCGCTCACTATCCCGACGGCCGGCGCATCTCCTTCGGTCATACGCCCGGCAGCGAAAGCGGCTTTGGCCGCATGTATACCGGCGTCAAGGACGTCAACATTGAAGGCGGCAACAGCAACCGCAATTTCATCAAGCTCTCGGTCTTTGCCGATCCGAAGTATGACTTGAGCAAGTTCGACTACAACCATGACATGGATTACGTGAAAGAGCGTACCGCCGCGATCATGGATGCGACCAATCCTGATTTGTCGGGATTTAAAACTCGTGGCGGCAAGTTGCTCTCGTACTACGGTTGGGCCGACTATCTCGCACCTGCGGGCTATATCCCGACCTACTACGACAGCGTCGTCGAGAAGATGGGCAGCCGGGCAGGGGTCGAAGATTTCTATCGCTTGTTCATGGTGCCCGGCATGGGCCACTGCCGCGGCGGCGTCGGTCCCAACAAATTCGACATGGTGAAAGTTCTCGAGAACTGGGTCGAGAAGGGCCAGGCTCCGGACGTGATCGTCGCCAGCTTGGTTGATGAAAAGACCAAAAAGGTCACCATGACCCGTCCGCTCTGCCCCTATCCGCAAGTTGCCAAGCACACCGGCAGTGGCTCCACGAACGAGGCTAAAAACTTTTACTGCGTAAGGCCGAAGTAGCCAGAGGGTCATTCTTCACATATGTGGCGGGCGTCCGGGAGGGCGCCCGCCATTTTTTCATTCATAGCACCGCCGCCGTACGTATCGCCATGGAACAGGGCTGGCGTTGACGCGGCCGTTCAGGCTCCCGCGAGCCGCCGCACATCCGCTTTGACGGCTTCAAAAACATCCGTCCAGTCGCCCGCGCGCTTCTGCCGATAAAGCCGGGCCGAGGCGTACCAGGGACTGTCGCTGCGCTCTAACATCCAGCGCCAGTCGGGATTGAACGGCAGCAAAACCCAAACCGGGCGGCCCATGGCGCCGGCCAAATGCACGATGCTCGTGTCGACGCTGATGATGACGTCCATCAGGTCCGCGAGCGCGGCGGTATCGGAAAAATCCGCCAAGTCTTCGCCGATGTTGCGGATATCGGACCGTGCCCGCAAAACCGCCATGTCCTCCGCACGGACTTCGCGCTGCATGCTTACGTAGTCGAAACCCGGCGGCAGCATCTTCGTAAAATCAGCCAAGGGAATGCTGCGGTTATGGTCATTCGTGTGTTGCGTATTGCCGCTCCACACCAGTCCGACGCGCGGCTTAGTCTTTGCGCCCAATCGCGTACGCCACGCCGTAAGTTTGTCATTCGCGGCTCGCAGATATCCCGCCGGCATCGGAATGTTTTTCGCGTTGGCCTTGAACGCGGCGGGCAAACTTCCCAAGGGACATTGAAAATCGAATGGCGGCAGAGCGTCACCGGTCGCGATAACGCGCGATGTACCATCGAGACCGGTCAAGAGCGGCACTAAAGCCTTGCCAACCTCCAGGATCACCTTCGCGCCACGATCCTGAAGCAGCTTCGCATAGCGGCAAAATTGCAGAGCGTCACCGAGGCCTTGATCGGCGTAAAGCAAAAGTGTCTTTCCCTGCAGCGGCGCGTCGCCGAGCCACAAGGGCTCGGAGAAGTGTCGTGGCGACAGCACCAGCGTTTCCGCTTTCCAGCGCCATTCGTGCCCGACCCAGCCCTGCTCGAAATTTCCCAGCTGAAGACGGCACAGGCTCATATTCCAATGGGCGTCGGCATTGTTTGGATCGAGGGCGATGGCCTTTTCATAATCCAGCAAGGCTTCGGCGCGTCGTCCTAAATCCACCAGCGTCACGCCGCGGTTGTTCCAGGCATTGGCAAAGGTTGGATCAAGGGCGACGGCGCAGTCGTAGCTTTGCAAGGCCTTTCGGCTCCGCCCCAAACGGTTCAAAACCGAGCCGCGGTTACTCCAGGCCTGCGCGACATCAGGTGCGTAAGCGATCGCCTGATCGTAGCTTTGCAAAGCTGCGCCATACTTGTGCAGGCTCTGGAGCGCCACGCCGCGATTGGTCCAGCCCTCGGCCAGATCCGGCTTGATCGCGAGCGCTTTGTCGTAGGCTTCCACGGCAGCCTGCGCCTGACCGAGTTCCTTTAGGGCCAGTCCGCAAGTGTTGTGAGCTGCGGCGTAGTCGGGCTTGAGCGCCAACGCCTGGCGGCAACTTTGCAGTGCCCGCTCAAATTGTTTCAGATCGTGCAGCGCCAAGCCGCGGTTATACCAGGCATCAGCGTAATCACTTTTCTGACTGAGCGCCGTGTCATAGCCGGCAAGAGCTTCGGCAAAGCGGCCGAGGCTTCTGAGCGCATTGCCGCGATTGTTCTGGGCGCTAGCGAAAATCGGCTTGAGCGCGATGGCTTTGTCGAAATGGTCCAAAGCCCTCAAAGGCTGCTTCAATTCCATAAGCGCCAGGCCGCGATTGTTGTGGGCTAGGGCACTGCCGGGATGAATGTCCAGGGCGGCGCCGAGGATCTCGGCCGCGCGATCGAAGGCCTTGTCTTGATAGGCGATAAGCCCTGAGAGATGCAGAGCATCGAAATAGCGCGGATCGGCGCTCAGCAAAGCCGCGCAAAGCTTTTGCGAGTCCTCAAGCCGTCCCTGGTGAAACAATGCCAAGGCGTCCTGCAGTTTTTCGGCTGCAGGCCTGTTGTCCTGTGCGGTTTGATCGCTACTCATGTGGACACCACCATATCTTAGGTTTGATGATGTTTCGAGGCCACCGGCGATGCTATGCAGTGCGAGGCCGCAGAAAGCGTTTGCGCGTGGCAGTACTTGTGGGGAGAATGCCGCGCGCAACAACCGGGAGCCGCCGCCGTGGGAGCAGTCGACAACATGCAGGTTTGGGATCCGCGCGGTGCGCCGACCTGCAGCCATCGCGAAATTTATGAAGACTTGCTGCCGCTGGAGGATGCGCAAATTCTGGAGCTGGGCTGCGGCAAAGCCGATTTCAGCCGCACTATTGCCAACGCCGAGCGTTCGGCGTCGATTACGGCGATGGAAGTCGATACGGCCCAGCATGCGGAAAACATCGCCGGCCCCCAACTGGAAAATCTCTCATTTGCTCTTGGCGGCGCCGAAAAAATCCCGGCTGCCAATGAAAACTTCGATATTGTTTTAATGATGAAGTCCTTGCATCACGTGCCGGTCGAGTTGATGGCCCAGGCGATGCACGAGACGCGTCGTGTGCTGAAACCGGGCGGCTTGGCTTATATTGTCGAGCCGGTGTTCGGTGGGGCCCTCAACGAAATCTTGCGGATTTTCCACGACGAGGAGCAGCCGCGCTTGGCGGCCTTTGCGGCGATCAAGAATGCGGTTGCGAAAGGCGGCATGGAACTCGTCGCCGAAAAATTCTTTTTCCTGACCGTGCGGGTCGCGGACTTCGCGGCCTTCGAGGCGCAGTACATCAACGTCACGCATACGCATCACAACGTGAGTCGGGCGCAGATGGAACAAATTCAGAAAAAATTCGCGCAGCACATGACGCCGCAAGGCGCCGTCTTCAAGACGCCCATGCGCGCCGACGTCTTGCGCAAAACCGGCTGAGAACGCCGCCGCGTGTGAACCGCAAAAGCAAAACGCCGGACCCTTCTAGTGGTCCGATTCTAACATTCGCATCCCGCCTTCCGGGCACCGCCTTGCGAATGTTAGAATCAAAGGACCACTAGCGAATATTTGACCCTCGTGGAGCTTTGGATTTGACATTCGCTTCGCGGTCCTGTGGCGAACTGGGATGCGAATGTCAAATCCGCTCCACGAGCGGTACGGCGTTGCTGTTTTAGTAGAGGGAATAGACCGAACCGATGACCGTCGCGGCCATGAAGCCGTAGACCAGAAACGTCACCGTGTTAGCGAGGCGCCCAGAGTGCCGTACCTGCATGTTGACCCGCGAGAGTGGTCCCCTTCATGCGATTTATGTGTACGCCCCTCATTTCATACTGCAACGCACAATGAAATATGGCCGACGTGTGCTCATTGCATGACTAACAATGATCTAATCATTTGTTAGGTAATATATTTCGAGAATAGAAATGTCTGTGTGCGCCGCAAAAGCTTCAGCTGGAGACCAGTTTGATGGGCCGGTTGAACACCTCCAGCACGTCATCGAGGGAATGCCCCTGACTTAAGCGCGACTGCCGGCTGATGACGACGTATTGGCCCTGACGGGCGATTTGCGCCTTGGAGCGGGTCTTGCCGGCGCCCAGCTTGGAAATCACGAACAGCGGATGTTCCTGGCTGTGGCGAAACACCATGAAGCTCGCGGCGTCGGGCCCCAGATGAATGGCATAGTCCCGCCATTCGCCCTTGCTCACGCGTGCCGCGTAAAGGCCTAAAAGGCGGTTCAGTTCAAGGCGGGTGAAGTGAAGGTATGGGGGCTTGCGCCGGTGGTCCGAGAGACGAACGACCGATGTCATGTGCCCTGCCGACATTAAATCGAGAGTTTCCGGCGCATGACAGCATCATTTCAGACTGCCCCTTTTGGATCAAGAGGGGCGATCTTAAGCTCGGCCTTAATAGCCCGAGGACCCTTGCGCCTGATTTTTGCGGTCCGGATCGGGCCGATCGAAGCAATTGGTCGTGCCTAAGGTTGCGTAACAGTACCGGCTGGGCTGGGCAACGCCCTCCTGCCCCGCGGGACGGTTGGCACAACCAAAGCCGACCCAGCCGCGCGCCGACAGGCTGCATTGGACGCCCACGGACTGGGCATAAATCGGATCGGCGTCGCCGGCGCAGCCTGAAAGGCCCGCCGCCACCGCCAAAACCGCGCATCCACTTCGTACCAGGCGCGAAAACATGGCAAACCTCGTCCTGCGATATCGGGGGAAAGCCCCCGTTTTCAGTGTAATCCTGACCTCAATCTGGCGGATTACGGCCCATATGCCAGTTTCCCCGGCCACGGTTAATAAACCCTAAACCCGGGCCTTAAAGGGCTATGCTTGAATTGCCTTGGCGGCCTCGACTCATTATGTTCGGGCACGTTTTTTGGCCCGTCCGGCGGGGCTGAAGGTGCCGGCCCGGGGCGTGTTTCGCCGGTGTTTGTCCTTTGGCGCCAACCCGGTCTTCCGATGTGCCGGCGCCCGAGGTTCACCACGGGCCCGCGAGTTAAGAGGAATTTCCGTTGAGCAAGGTTAAAGACGCCGTTCCGGTGCCGGCTGGCGCCGCTGGCAAAGGCAAGCCGGAAGAACTCGATCCCGAATTCATGGGCCTGATGTCGGAGATCGAAAGCGATCTGCGCACCGACGAGTTCAGGAAAATCTGGAAGCGTTACGGCAACCTGTTCATCACCTTCGCGGTGCTGCTGGTGGGGGGCGTGACCGGTACGGTGATGTACCGCGACTACGAAGCCAAGCAGCGCGAAGCCGCCGCCCGCCGCTATGAGCTGGCCGTAACGGCGCAGCTGGACGGCAAGACCGACGAAGCCTTCAGCGCGTTCACCGCGCTCGCGAAGGACGGCGGCAAGGCCTACGGCATGCTCGCGCGTTTTAACCTGGCATCGCTGCAAGTGCAGAAGAACGACCTCGACGGCGCCATCGCGACCTACAAGGCGCTGGCCAGTGACCAAACCGTCGACCCGGCTTACCGCGACCTCGCCACCTTGATGCGCGTGCTGCGCGGCCTCGACCGCGAAGACCCCAAAGTTCTTGAAGCGGCGCTGACGCCGCTGACCGGCCCCAACAACGCCTTCAATCCTTCGGCGCTGGAGCTCACCGCGCTGCTCGCGGCCAGGCAGGGCGACACGGCGCGGGCCGTGAAGACGCTCGCGCAGATCTCGGCCGATCCGGCGGCGCCGGCCTCCATGCGCGCGCGCGCCGAGGATCTGTCCAAGCTGTATCAGGCGGGTGTGGTGCCGCCACCCCCGCTGCCGCCCGCAACGGTTCCCGCACCGCCGCCAAGCGCGGCTGCTCCAAGCGCTGCGCCGCCCGCACCGAGCAAACCCTGAACATTTTTTGGTCCCGGCTTTTGCTGATCACACTTTTAGGTTTTGTAGTTTCATGATCCATCTCCGGCGCATTGCACTCCTTCCGCTCCTGCTTGTTGTCGTCGCGGGGCTGTCTGGTTGCGACACGCTCAGCGATTTTTTCACCACCCGGAGTACGGAGAAGCTTCCCGGCACGCGCATTTCGGTGCTGGCGCTGGAGCGCGAACTGCGCCCGAACGTTGAGTCGGTCGACACGCAAATCATTCTGCCGCGGCCCGAAGACACCGCGACCTGGCCGGGCGCGGGCGGGCTGTCGCACCACGCCATGCATCACCTCGTGATCGGCGATGCGCCCAAGCGCGTCTGGACGGTTGCCGCCGGCGAGGGATCAGACTTGCGCAACCGCGCTTTCGCCGAACCGATCGTCGCCGGCGGGCGGATCTACACGATGGATTCATACGGCGCCGTCACGGCTTTTGAGGCCGCCAACGGCAAACGGGTCTGGCGCATCTCGACCGAGCCCGTGACCGAGCGCGGCAAAGCAGCGTCTTTTGGCGGCGCGCTCTGTATTAGCGACATGGGCTTCTGCGGTTCTCGCCGCGACAATTCGTTTCTAGGCGGTGCCTTGTGCATCGAGGGCAACCGGCTGTTCGCGACCACGGGCGCCGGTGAGGTGCTGGCGCTGGACGCCGCCACCGGCAAGGAAATCTGGCGTGTCTCGGTGGGCGTGCCGGTGCGGGCCGCGCCCACCGTCAATGCGGGGCGCGTGTTTGTCGTCAACGTCGAGAATGAACTGACGGCGCTGGCCGCCGACACGGGGCGCAAGCTCTGGACCTATTCCGGCTCGCCCGCGCCCACCATCCTTTTGGGCGGCGCCGCACCAGCCGTCGACGGCGGCGTGGTGGTGGCGACGCTTTCCAGCGGCGAAATGGTTGCCCTCAGAACCGACAACGGCGTAATGCTGTGGAATGAAAATCTGGTCGCCGTGCGCCGCACCGAAGCCGCCGCCAGCCTGCCCGACATCGCCGCCCGCGCCGTCATCGACAAGGGCCGCGTTTATGCCGTCGGTCAGTCGGGTGTGCTGGCCGCCATCGACTTGCGCACCGGCCGGCGCGTCTGGGACGTACCCGTGGCCGGCATTCACGAGCCCTGGATCGCCGGCGACTTCATTTTCGCCATTACCCTCGACTCTGAGGCGGTCTGCATCGACGCCCGCTCCGGCCGCATTCTGTGGGTGACCCAGCTTCCGGCCTATGAGGACGAGCGCGCCAAGCGGGACCGGATCGTCTGGGCGGGCCCCGCGCTGGTCAGCGACCGCCTGATTTTGGTGAGCTCCACCAGCGAGGCTTTGTCCGTATCACCCTATTCGGGCGCGGTGCTGGGCAAGATCGAGTTGCGCGAGAGCTCCTCGCTGGCGCCGGTCTTCGCCAACGGCACCATGTATCTGCTCGACGACGACGGCGACCTGTCGGCCTACCGCTAAAGGTCCACGCCCGGCGTTGCGCGACCGGCCGCGAGGTGCGGCCGCCAGCGAAATGTCATAACGCCTGCGTATTGAGTGCCGGTTTAAACACAAAATGCCCAAAGCCAAATCACGCTTCAAGAAAAAACCCTTGCCCCGGGTCGGCCCGCGTTCGGCCAAGGGCTACAAATCGGTCAAGTATCCGAAGCCCAAACACGCGCAAGCTAAAAACAAGAAGCGCCCGCGCCCGGAGAACGCAGCACAAAATGCCGCCGGCCTCGCCATGGACCCGTCAAAGGCCGTGCCCGGTTTCGATATACCGAAGAAAAATAAACCCGTTCAGCAGCGCGATCATCGCCCGGCCCAGAAAAGCCGCGATGCCGATGCCGAGCGCCGCCCGTCGCGCCGCGCGCGCAAAGATGCGGGGCCCTCTACCTTCACCGTCGCCATCGTCGGGCGCCCCAATGTCGGCAAGTCGACGCTGTTCAACCGCCTGGTGGGCCGCCGCGAGGCCCTGGTGCACGATCGCCCGGGTGTGACGCGCGACCGCCGTGTGAGCGAGGGCGGTCTCGCCGGCTTGCGTTTCACAGTCATCGACACCGCCGGATACGAAGACGCCCATGCCGACACCCTGGAAGGGCGCATGCGCCGCCAGACCGAGAAGGCGGTTGCGGATTCAGATGTGGCGCTCATGCTGGTGGATGCCCGCGCCGGCATCACGCCGCTGGACTCCCACTTCGCCGATCTTTTGCGCAAGTCGCGCACGCCGATCGTGCTGGTGGCCAACAAATGCGAAGGCAAAGGCCAGGACAGCGCGCTCTACGACGCCTTTCGCCTCGGTCTCGGCGAGCCGATCCCGATTTCCGCCGAACACGGCCAGGGCCTCGACGGCCTCTATCACGCGCTGCGGCCCTTCGCGCCGCCGGGATCGCTGGATATTAAAGACGAGGATGACGACCCGCCGCCGTCCGAAGAGAACATGCCGGACGCGCCCGTGCGCCCGCTGCAGCTGGCCATCATCGGCCGGCCCAATACCGGCAAATCCACGCTCATCAATCGCTTGATCGGCGAGGACCGCATGCTCACCGGCCCTGAGCCCGGCGTGACGCGCGATTCCATCCCCGTGGACTGGACCTACACCGCGCCCAACGGAACAACGCGCGAGATCCGCCTGGTGGATACCGCGGGCGTGCGCAAACGCGCCAAAGTCATCGACGCCGTGGAAAAACTTTCCGTCGGCGAAACCTTCGAGGCCGTGAAGATGGCCGAGGTGGTGGTGCTGGTGGTGGACGCCGAAGCCGTGCTCGATAACCAGGAACTCACATTGGCCCGCCACGTGATCGAGGAAGGCCGCGCGCTTGTCATCGCCGTCAACAAATGGGACGCCATCAAGGAAAAGCGCCGCGCCCTGGAAACGCTGGAAGAGCGCCTGCGCGATTCCATGTCACAGGTGAAGAATATTCCGACCGTCACCATCTCGGGCCTTACGGGCTTGCGCATCGATGCGCTGATGGAAGCAGTGTTCAAGGTCCACGACACCTGGAATACGCATTTGCCGACGGGGCCCTTGAACCGCTGGCTGGCTGCCGCCGTGGGCGCTCATCCGCCGCCGCTGTCGACGCACAAACAGCGCATCAAGCTGCGCTATATGACGCAGGTCAAAACCCGGCCGCCGACCTTTGTGATTTTCTCGACCCGCGCCGGCGACCTGCCGGACGCCTATATGCGCTATCTCGTCAACGGCATCCGCGACAACTTCGGCCTGGACGGCGTGCCGATCCGGATTCATCTGCGGAAGCCGGAGAATCCTTATGAGGATGAGAAGTAGAAAACAAAAGGGCCGTCCCTTCTCAGGAACGGCCCTTGGTCCTCCCCAGCGCGATCAAGAGCTGGGTAATCTCTTTAAGTCTGCGGTCTACTGCACCACAATCAGCATGTCCTGGCCGTCGCGCTTCAGGAACAAAGCCGTCTGACGGTTTGAGTCCTTCAGCTCTTCGCTGAGCTCATCGACGGAGGTCACCGACTTGCGGTTGACCGCCACCACGACGTCTTTGGGACGCAAGCCCGCCTGCCAGGCCGGGCTGCCCTGTTCGACGTCGGTGACGGCGACACCCTTGCCGTTGTTGCTGTCGGAGAAAGTAGCACCCTTGATCGAGGGCTTGGTTTCCTCCAGCGAAGCTTTTTGGACCTTGGCTTCCGCGGCCTTGCCAATGGTGACCTTCACCTTCTTAGTGTCGCTGCCGCGCATGATGGTCAGTTCCAGGGTCGTGCCGATGGGCGAGAGGCCCACGCGGTTGCGAACTTCCGAAGCGCCGTCCACCGGCGCGCCGTTGATGGCGGTGATGACGTCACCGGCTTTGAGGCCGGCTGAATCGGCCGGCGTACCTTTCTCGACTCCGCCGACCAAGGCGCCGCTGGACTGATCAATGCCCAGGTTCTTGGCCAGTTCCGGCGACATGTTCTGGATCGACACGCCGATGCGGCCGCGGCTGACGCTGCCGTTGGCGACCAACTGGGTCATGATCGACTTCGCCATGGCCGTCGGTACGGCAAAGCCGATGCCGACGTTGCCGCCCGAAGGCCCGACGATGGCGGTGTTGATGCCGATCAACTCGCCCTTCAGGTTCACCAACGCACCGCCCGAGTTGCCCGGGTTGATGGACGCGTCGGTCTGAATGAAGTCTTCATAGTTCTCAATCGAGCCACCCATGGAACGGCCCGTTGCCGAAACGATGCCTGAGGTTACGGTCTGTCCCAAACCAAAGGGATTGCCGACGGCGATGACGTAGTCGCCGACTTTCATATCGGCGGATTCGCCGATCGGCAGATCCGAGAGGTTGTCGGCATCGATTTGGAGCAGCGCGATATCGGTGCCGTCATCACTGCCGATCAGCTTGGCGGGCACTTCACGCTTGTCCTTCAGTGTCACCATGATTTCGGCGGCGTTGTCGATGACGTGATGGTTGGTCAGGATATAGCCCTTCTTGGCGTCGACAATAACGCCCGAGCCGGTCGCCGAACTCTGGCGCTGCTGGCGCTGTGGCCCTTGCTCAAAGGGATTGCCGCCCTGGCCACCTGGGCCCTGGAAGAAGCGGCGCAGCTCGGGGCTTTGGAAAAGCGGGTTGTCTTCGTCCAAGGTCGCTTTCGCGACCTTGCCTTTGACCGAGATGTTGACCACGGCCGGCGTGACGCGCTCGATCAGCGGCGCCAGCGTCGGCATGCCGTCGCGCGTCGGGATCGCGGCTTCGGCCGCGCCCATGGCGAAGGGCGATGGACTGAGCAGCGCAACCGGCGCGGTATCGGTCTTAAAGCCGGAGGTAACGGCGGCGGAGATAAAGGGCGTCGCCAACGCCAGCGCCACGACAGCGGCGGCGGCCGGCAGGAAGCGGGAGGGGCGTTTGCTCATGGTGATCTGAAACCTTTCATCTGCGTGTTCAAGTACTACGTCTGTTGGTGTCAACGCCGGCGGGAGAAGCCCTAAATAGATGCGCGGCGTTGAAGAGCAATTTTGGCCCAGTGCCGCGTTTGTTCAAGCAGCCCTGACAGGGTTGTAATTCAGGCAAGCCGGGACATAACGGCGGATTCCCGCCAAAAGTCGCTGGTGCGGAGCCGGGCTATCGATTTTGTAACCCCGGACATTTGCCGGCGCGGCAACGCCCTATTGGGCTTTCACAACTTCGCCATTTTTTTGGCAGGAGGGTTCCGCCAGCTCCACAAAAACCTCGGTCACCATATCCGGGGTCTTGAGGGTCATGGGATCTTCGCCGGGATAGGCTTGCGCGCGCATCTTGGTGCGGAGCGCGCCGGGGTCGACGAGATTGGCGCGCACGTTGGTGTGGGCCATCTCGGCGGCATAGATTTTCACCATCTGCTCCAGGGCGGCCTTTGAAGCCGCATAGGGTCCCCAGTACATGCGGGCATCCGAGGCGACGCGGCTGCTGACGAAGATGGCGCGGCCCGCGTCGGACTGGCGCAGCAAAGGATCGAACGACCGAACGAGCCGCCAGTTGGCATGCACATTGAGATCGAACACATCAGTCCACATTTTCGGCTTGTAATGTCCCATGGGTGAAAGCTGTCCCAGCATGGCGGCCGCGCCCACCAGAATGTCGAGCTTGCCGTAGCGCGCATGAAGCGCCGCTCCGACGTGATCGATCTTGTCGAAATCGGTCAGGCTTTCGGCGATCAGGGTCGCGGGCTTGCCGGTGATTTTGCGGATCTCGTCGTCCAACTCTTCGAGGCCGCCTTGGGTGCGGGCGAAGGCGATGACGTGGGCGCCTTCTTGGGCGAAGCGCACTGCAACCGCGCGCCCCAATCCGCGCGAAGCGCCGGTGACCAGGGCGATGCGCCCGGCCAGGCGCTGCGAGGAGGTCGCCGTCATGGAACTACGCGCGCTCTTCGCTGAGCAAGGAAAGCTGCTTGGGCTGGCTGCCGGCGTTCTTGTCGGTCAGCGGCAAGGGATAGTCGCCGGTGAAACAGGCATCGCAGTACTGCGGATGATCGGACTCGCGCCGTGCTTCGCCGACGGCCTTGTACAGCCCGTCAATGGAGATGAAAGCGAGACTATCGACGCCGAGAAGCTTGGCCATGCCGGCGAGATCGTGCTGCGCGGCCAGCAGCTTGTCGTAATCGGGCGTGTCGATGCCGAAGAAACACGGATGCGCCGTGGGGGGTGCCGCGACGCGCAAATGCACTTCCGTGGCGCCGGCCTGGCGCACCATTTCAACAATCTTGATAGAGGTGGTGCCGCGCACGATGGAATCGTCCACCAGCACCACGCGTTTGCCGGCGAGCACTTCTTTATTAGGGTTATGCTTGCGCTTGACGCCCAAGTGGCGGGTCTTGTCCGTGGGCTGAATAAAAGTGCGCCCGACGTAGTGGTTGCGGATGATGCCGTACTCAAAAGGAATGCCCGATTGCGCGGCGAAGCCCAAGGCCGCCGGCACGCCTGAGTCCGGTACCGGCACCACGACATCGACATCGCAGGGGCTTTCTTCAGCAAGCTGCGCGCCAATGTGTTTGCGCACCTCGTAAACGCTATGGCCTTCGCTGATGCTGTCGGGGCGGGCGAAGTAAATGTACTCGAAAATGCAGAAGCGCGGATGCTGCTTGGGGAAGGGCTTCAGGCTGCGGACTTCGTCGCGGGTGATGATGACCACTTCGCCGGGCTCGATGTCGCGCACGAACTCGGCGCCAATGATGTCGAGCGCGCAGGTTTCCGAACATAGGATCCAGGCACGGTCCAGTTTTCCCAGCACCAGCGGCCGCACGCCCAAGGGGTCGCGCGCGCCGATCAGCGCGGTATTGGTCATGCAGACAAAAGAATAAGCGCCTTCGATCTGGCGAAGCGCGTCCACGAGCCGGTCTTCGAAGGTGTTCTCCTCGCTGATGGCGATGAGATGGGTGACCACTTCGGTATCGGAGGTGGACTGAAACAGACAGCCGCGCTTCTGCAGTTCTTTGCGCAGGGTCAGTGCATTGGTCAGGTTGCCGTTGTGGCCGATGGCGAAGCCGCCGAAGTCGAACTCGGCGAACAGCGGCTGCACGTTGCGCAGGATCGTGGCGCCGGTGGTGGCGTAGCGGGTGTGCCCCACCGCCATGTCGCCGGTCAGGCGCGCCATGACTGACTCATTATTGAAGTTCTCGGAGACGTGGCCCATGCCGCGATGGCTGTTGAACTGGCGGCCGTCGTAGGAAACGATGCCGGCGGCTTCCTGGCCGCGGTGCTGGAGCGCATGCAGGCCGAGGGCCGTGTGCGCTGCGGCGTCGCTATCGCCGAGGATGCCGAACACGCCGCATTCTTCTTTGAGATGGTCGCCGTCGTCGAAGGGATCGGTGACGGCTGGCAGGGTTTCGCTCATTTGGATCCGCCTTCGCCGGCTCCGCCCGCAGCGTTCGAGCCGGGGGCGCTGACACCTTCGTTGGTCTGGATCAAACGCTCCATATCGCGCCGTTCCTTATCCTGATAGCCGCTTTCGGGCTTGGCGGTCTCGTTGTCTGGGCTAGCGCCTTGCAGCGCCGGGGCGGTCAGGCGGTCCAGGGTCTCTTTGGCTTCGACGGCCCTATTTATGCGGGCGGCGCCATCCTTAGCAGCATCCCCGGCGGCCATAAAGCTCGGCGGCAAGATGGCCTTTAAGCCGTCGGCGGAGAGTTCGATGATGGGCAGGGTCTTGGCGCGCGCCATCCATATAGGGCGCGCGGTGGCGGTCAGCCAGTCGGTAATGATCAAGCCGACGCCAAGGATCACCAGCGCCCGGGCCAGGCCAAAGACAAAGCCCAGGGAACGGTCGAGGTTATTGAGCGCGCTTTTCTGAATGCTGCGGGCGATGGCATTGGTGAGAATCGACAGCGCCAGAAGCACGACCAGGAAGATCAGGACAGCAGCGGCCGAATCCGCCGCCCAATCAATGGGAATAAATTTGCGGGCGATGGGCCGCGCGAAGGGCAGGCCATGTACGCCGGCCAATACCGCACCGACCCAGGCGGCGACCGACAGCACTTCATGCACAAAGCCGCGCATGAAAGCCAGCAGAGCGGAAATCAGGAGGATAATTCCGACGGCGAGATCGAGACCGTTGATGGGCAGGTTCGCCATCAGTGTCCCCCGCTTCCAAAGCTGGAGCCTTGGAAGCCGCCAGCGGCAGCATTGGAAAACCGGCTCACCACGTCCTGCACATGTCCCATGTCTCTGAGGGCGATATCTTTCGGAACAGAACCGCTTTTGGCCTGCTCGGCTTTAGCTTCCGCTCTGGTGCCGCTTTTCTTGTCGTTCTCTTTGCCGTCACTTTTACGCGCCGGTGGAACCCAGGCCTGGCGGAAACCCAACTTCGCCGCTTCCTTCAGCCGCAGATCCCGCTGCGCCACCGCGCGCACTTCGCCCGACAGGCCGATTTCGCCGAAGACCACGGCGTCCGCCGGCACCGGATCGCCGGTGAAGGCCGAGACTAAAGCCGCCGCGACCGCCAAATCCGCTGCCGGTTCGCTAATCCGCAAGCCGCCGGCGACGTTGAGATATATGTCGTGACCGCCGAAGGCAAGGCCCGCCCGGGCCTCCAAAACCGCCATGATCATATTGAGCCGCGCCATATCCCAGCCGACCGCCGCGCGGCGCGGGGTGCCGAGGCTGGAAGGGGCCACAAGCGCCTGAATTTCCACAAGAACCGGGCGCGTGCCCTCGATGCCCGCGAACACGCAACTGCCGCTGACATTGCCCCGGCGCTCGGCCAGGAAAAGGGCCGAGGGATTGAGCACTTCGCGAAGCCCCGCATCGGTCATTTCGAAGACGCCGATTTCGTCCGTGGGCCCGAATCTGTTTTTCACGGCGCGTAAAATCCGGAACTGATGGCCGCGGTCGCCTTCGAAATAGAGCACCGTGTCGACCATGTGTTCGAGCACGCGCGGACCCGCCAGCGTGCCTTCCTTGGTGACGTGGCCCACCAGGAACAGGGTGAAGCCGCGCTTCTTGGCGACGCGGATGAGTTCATGCGCGCAGGTGCGCACCTGCGTGACCGTGCCCGGCGCGGAATCGACGCTGTCGGAATACATGGTTTGGATGGAATCAATGACGACGATATCCGGCGGCTGCCCGGCTTCCATGCTGGCGACGATATCGCGCACGTTGGTGGCGGCGGCCAGCTGGACCGGCGCGGTCGCCATGCCGAGACGCTGGGCGCGCAGGCGCACCTGCTCGATGGATTCTTCGCCCGTGATATAGGCGCAACTCGCATGCGCTGCCAGCAAGGCGGTGGCTTGCAAGAGCAGCGTCGATTTGCCGATGCCGGGATCGCCGCCCACCAGGATCGCCGAGCCCGCCACCAGTCCGCCACCGCAGACCCGGTCCAATTCGCCGATCCGCGTCGAGCGGCGAGGCTGCGGGGCGGTGACGCCCTTCAGATCGACGAATTCGATCTTGCGGCCGCCTTTGCCGCCGCTGACGCCCTTGGGCAGTGTTTCGCGCGGCGCTTCCTCGACAATGGTGTTCCATTCGCCGCAAGCTTCGCATTTCCCGGCCCATTTGCTCGTGACCGCGCCGCAGCTCTGACAGACGAAGGATTTGGATGCCTTCGCCACGGGTCTACCTGCGCACTTGCATTTTAATGGGGCCCTCGGCATTGCCGTGGACAAACTGATCGACGAAGGGATTGCCGCTGCGGTCGACCTCTTTCGCCGCGCCGTCCCAAATCAGCTTGCCTTCGTACAGCATGGTGATGCGGTCGCCGATTTTGCGGGCCGAATGCATGTCGTGGGTGATGCTAAGGGCGGTGATGCCCTGCTGCTTCACAACGCTGATGATCAGGTCGTTGATGACATCGGCCATGATCGGATCAAGGCCGGTCGTGGGCTCGTCGAAGAATACGATCTCGGGCTCGCCGGCGATGGCGCGGGCGAGACCAACACGTTTTTGCATGCCGCCCGAAAGCTCCGACGGCGACAGCTCGCCGACGTCGGCATTGAGGCCGACTTTCGCGAGCGTCTCTACGGCGCGTTCCTTGGCGTGGGCGCGGCTCATGCGTTCGCGCTGCATCAAGCCGAAGGCGACGTTCTCCCACACCGGCAAGCTGTCAAACAGGGCGCCACCTTGGAACAGCATGCCGAATTTGCGGTTCACAGCATCGCGCGCATTGGCTTCGACTTGGGCGACGTCCTGGCCGTCGACTTGGATCAGGCCGGAATCCGCCAGCAGGATACCGATGATGCATTTGATTAGCACCGACTTGCCGGTGCCCGAGCCGCCAATGACGACCACGGACTCGCCCTTGGCGATATCGAGATCAATACCGGCCAGCACTTTCTTTGCGCCGAAGGATTTGTGCACATCCCGCAAGCGGATTTTCGAAGCCTGATTTTGTGCGGTAGCGCTCATGTGCCAAAAAACAGTTCGGTGATGATGTAGTTGAAGGTCAGGATCAGGATTGACGACGACACCACGGCATTGGTGGTGGCGGCACCGACGCCTTGCGCGCCGCCCTTGGAGTAGTAGCCCGAGTAGCAGCCCATCAGCGCGATGATGAAGCCGAAGACGCCGGCCTTCACCAGGCCCGAGATCACATCGAGCGGTTTCATGAAATCGTAGCTGTTGGTGATATAGGCCGCCGGGTTGAAGCCCAGCTTATAGACGCTGACCACAAAGCCGCCGAAGACGCCGATGATGTCGGCGATCAGCACCAGGAGCGGAAGCATTAGAAGGCCCGCGATCAGGCGGGGCACCACCAGATACTTGAAGGGATTGGTCGATAGCGTGGTCAAAGCATCAAGCTGCTCGGTGACGCGCATGGTGCCGATCTCGGCGGCCATGGAGGCGCCGATGCGCCCGGCCACCATCAAGCCCGCCAGCACCGGGCCCAGCTCGCGGGTGAGCGACACGACGACAACGTTGGCAACCGCGTTTTCACTGCCGGCGGCAAAGCGCGCGAAGCCGGTGTAGCTTTGCAGCGCCAGCACCATGCCGGAAAAGATCGCCGTGAGCCCTACGACGGGGAGCGAGTAGTAGCCGATGTCGATCATCTGCCGCCCGATCAGGCGCGGGTAAATCGGCGGGCGCACACAATGCGACAGCGCGGTGGCGGTGAAAATCGTGAGACGGCCGATGTGGCCAAGGAAGGCCAGAACCACACTGCCGATGAGGCTAAGAAAATTCATAAGGCTGCGATGTACTTCTATTTGAGCGCGGGCAGGTAGCGGCGGTGATAACGCCGCCCCAAGGCGGTCAGGATTTCGTAGCCGATCGTGCCCGACTCCTTGGCCAGATCGTCGATGGTATGGCGGCTGCCGATGATGTCGACCATGGCGCCGGGACCCAGCGACGAGTCCGGCACATGAGAGACATCGAATGTGGTCAAATCCATGGACACACGGCCCGCGACGGCTACCCGCAGGTCGTCTACGAAGGCGTGTCCCGAGGCGCTCCAGGACCGCAACAGACCGTCGGCATAACCCATTGAAACCGTTGCCAGTTTCGCCCCGTCCGGGGCTTGGAAGGTGGCACCATAGCCAACCGGGGATGCAGCGTCAACGCGCCGTACCTGAAGGACTTTGGCCTGCAGCCGAACCACGGGAATCATCGGATTAGGATTAGCCGGGACGGGGTTCACGCCGTAGAGCGCCGCTCCCGGCCGGGCGAAGTCATAGAGGAACGATTGCCCGAGAAAAAGGCCCGAGGAATTGGCTAGGGAGCCCTTGGCGTCGGCGAACTTGAGGCGGAAGGTGGCGAGCCCGGAGGCAAAACGCTCGCGCTGTTGGCCGTTCAGGGGATGTGCCGGTGTGTCGGCACAGGCGAGATGGCTCATGAGGGCCGAGGGCGTCAAACCTACGAAGCCGTCGGGATCGGCCATGAGGCTAGAGAACTCAGCCGCCGTGAGGCCAAGCCGGTTCATGCCGGTATCCACCTGAATCAGGCTTTCCATCAGCACGTCATTGGCTTGGGAGAAATTGCGCCAGGATTTGATCTGGCCGGGCGTGCTGAGAACCGGGATCAGGCCGTGGGCGGCGAAGTCGCGCTCGGTGCCGGGGTTGGGGCCGTGCATAACGACAATGCGCGGAGTGCCGATACCGCCGGCGCCAAGAACGGTGCGTAAAGCCAGACCTTCGTCCAGATGGGCGACATAGAATGTGGCGCAGCCTGCGGCTTTCAGGGCCTTTGCCACCGGCTCCAGCCCCAGGCCATAGGCGTCGGCCTTGACCACGGCGCCGGTGTCGCAGGTCGGCCCGGCCCGGCGCTTCAGAAGCCGCCAGTTTTCCGCCAGCGCCGCCAAATCGACGGTCAGCACGGCGCCGGTTCGGTCTTCGGGACGGGAGGAAATGGGAGCGGCCATGGCGGCCCTAATCACCAGAAAACCGGCAGAAGGGCAAGGGGCCGCACGCAGGCGCGGACGCCCCAACTAGCCAAATTGCTCGGGCAGTTGGGAGTTGTCGATATGGTCGCTGAAGTGGGTGTAATCGGCCTCGAAGTGCAGTTTGACCGTGCCGATGGGGCCGTGACGCTGTTTGGCGACCAGGACTTCGGCGACGTTATGGGATTGCTCGAAACGCTCGGTCCATTTGGTATAGCGCTCATGGAAGCGCTCGCTGGTTTCCTCGGGCTTTTGCGACGGTTCGGCGCGCTCAAGATAATATTCCTCGCGGAACACGAACATGACCACGTCCGAGTCCTGTTCGATGGTGCCTGATTCACGCAAGTCGGAGAGTTGCGGGCGCTTGTCTTCGCGCTGCTCGACGGCGCGGCTGAGCTGCGACAGCGCCAGCACCGGGACTTTGAGGTCCTTTGCCAGAGCCTTCAAGCCGCGTGTGATGGCGGAGATTTCCTGCACGCGATTTTCGCTGCGCTCGCCGCGCGCCGGCGCGATCAATTGCAGGTAATCGATGACGATCAGGCCAAGCCCGTGATGATCGGCGGTTTTGTTCTGCCGGGCGAGACGCCGGCAGCGGGTGCGGATGGCCGAGACCGTAACGGCTGGCGTATCGTCGATATAGAGTGGCAAGTCACCCAATTCCTGGCTTGCCACCACCAAGCGCGTGAAATCGTCGTTGGACAAGCCGCCGGTGCGGATGGCGTGGCTGTTGATCTTGGAACGCTCGGCCAGAATACGCGTCGCCAATTGCTCGGCCGACATTTCCAGCGAGAAGAAGGCCACCAGCTTGCCCTTGTCCTCGCCATTTTCCGTGGTGCGGTAATAGCGCGCGGCGTTGAAGGCCATGGTCGTGGCCAGGGCGGTTTTGCCCATGCTGGGGCGTCCGGCGAGGATCAGAAGGTCCGAGGCGTGCAGACCGCCGAGCTTTTTGTCGATGTCGATAAGGCCCGTGGTAACGCCGGCCAGCGCACCTTCGCGCCGGTGCGCCGCTTCCGCCAAACCGATGGCAGCGCCAAGGGCATGCTCAAAACTTTGGAAGCCGCCTTCAATTGAACCCGTCGTCGCCAGATCGAACAGGCGCTGTTCGGAGCCGGCAATCTGGTCCATGGCGGTTTCGTCGGGCTGCGACTCAAACGCTTCGTTGACCATGTTCTCGCCCAGCGCGATCAACTCGCGGCGCAAGAAAAGGTCATAGACCAGCTTGCCGTAATCGCCGGCGTTGATGATGGTGACGGCGGAACCGGCGAGGCTCGCCAGATATTTGATGCCGCCGGCGGCAATGATCAGGTCGTCGCGCTCGAGGTAGGTTTTGAGCGTAACGGGATTAGCCTGATGACCCTGCTCGATAAGTTTTGCGCAGGCCTGATAGACTCGCCCGTTCACCGGATCGGCGAAATGATCCTGCGCCAGAAACTCGCTGACGCGCTCAAAGGCGCGGTTGTTCATGAGAATCGCGCCTAAAAGTGCGCGCTCCGCTTCATAATTATGAGGCGGAGTGCGAAGGGCGTCGCCGGCATTATCGGCCGGATCAGCAGCGCGAAGCGGCGTTGGCATGGCGGGACCTTATCGTGTCCTTCTGTGTATTATGGGAACTATCGTCCTGTGGATTAGGCATTACCTGGGGATAACTATTTTACCCACCAACCAGGACGCTGGTCATTAGAATCCCGCCGGGACCGTCGTCGTTGAAAAACGCAACCTTTTCGCCCGATGTCTGCACCGCCAAAATATATAGCAAGGGCAGGTAATGTTCCGGCGTCGGCACGGACAGGGCGGCCTCGGGGTCCAGACTCATATAGTCCGCCAAGGCGCCGTGATCGCCCGCCACGATGCGCCGCTTCACTTCATCCTTGAACCGCATCCACGACGCCAGCTGCCGTTCGTCGCGCGATCCCCAAAGGCGCAGGTTGTGGACGATGTTGCCGCTGCCGAGAATCAACACGCCTTCATCGCGTAAAGGCGCCAGGCGTTTCGCGCTGTCGTAGTGGGTGCTGCCGGGGCGGTTCCGCGGCAGGCTGAGTTGCACCACCGGAATGTCGGCCTTGGGATACATGGCGCACAGCACGCTCCAGGTCCCGTGGTCGAGCCCGCGCTCCGCATCTAAGTGCACGGGCGTGGGCGCCATGAGTTCAGCCACGCGCCGGGCCAAAGCCGGATCGCCGGGCGCCGGATAACGCACATCGAACAGTGCTTTGGGGAACCCGCCAAAATCGTGAATGGTCTCGGGCCGCGCGCCGGCGCTCACGGCAAAGCCCGGCGTTTCCCAATGTGCCGAGACACAAAGGATCGCGCGCGGGCGAGGGATACGTTCAGCCAGCGCCTGCCAGGCTTGGCGGAAGACGCTGTCTTCGATGGCGTTCATGGGCGAGCCGTGACCCAAAAACACCGCGGGCATCTTAGCCGTCATACATCCCCTGTTGCGTGGCGCGCGGTTACGGTCATCTGAACACTTCTATAAGTCATTGAATAATAATCATATATTAAAGGTATTAAAGATCACAGTTTAGCCGTTGTTTCCGAACATTTCCGCCACCTTTACAGCCTACATCTAGTCCCGTGGGCGTACACGCAGTGCCCATCGATCTTAGAAGCGCGCGATATTTAACAGTGGAGGTGTTTGTTATGTCGGATTCCGTGAATGTTGTTTCGCGTCTCGCCGCGCTGTTTTTCTTTGTCGCGGTCGGCGCCGGCGGCTACGCCATGATGACCCACAATAATCTCAAAGCCGCTGAAGCTAGAATCAGCGCGGTGGAAAACGAACGGTCGCAGCTGAAAAACGAACTGGTGGCGACCGAGAAAAATGTGCTCGCCAACTCATCGGCTGCGAAAACCTGCGCCGCCGAGGTGGAGACCTACAAGAGCCGGGCGCAATCCGCCGAGGCCGCGCTGGACGATTTGAAGAACAAGAAGCCGGCGATGTCGCCACGTAAATCGTAAAGCCGTTTCAAGGAGCTTGTTAGGACCCCTTTACTTCCTCCGCTGTCGGGCCCCCTGTCGCCCGGCAGCGGAGATTTCCGTTAGACCCCCTAACCCCTTCATTTTCTTTGCCTGGCCCGGCTTCTTTGGGCCCTCGTCGCGCCTTTTTGGTCGCCGACCGTAACGGCCCCGCCCCTGCTTTTTTTGGCTGTTTGCGCCGAAATCCCTGTTATCCTGCGGCCGGCCGCCAGGGGACGGGGAGGGCGCGGATACGTACGCCCATATTCCGGCCGCTTGGAATTCGCCAAAGTTACGAACCCTGTCGAGGTGAGGCCGATAGGGGGGAAGCGTTTTTTAGGGGAGCCTCGTCACAATGAGGAGCAATTAACCATGGTCCGCTTAGTCGCTATTGCCATCCTGTTAGCCCTTGGGGCGGGCGTGTTCGCCTTTATCCAGATGTCCAATGTGAAGGCCGCTGAAATGCAGCTCGCCGCTACGGCAGCGGAACTGCAAACCTGGAAGACCCGCCTGACCCAGTATCAGGCGGAAGGTAAAACGGTCGCCTCCAATCTGGAGCAATGCAATGCCCAGAAGGCCGAAATCCAGACGGCGCTTGATGCGGCCAATGCCGCTATGACCGCCCGCCGCCCCGGCGCCAAGCGCTAAAAGCCGGCACCTCTGGCAGGCCCCGGGCCGGCCCGAGGGTTTGCCCTTAAGGGCTTGAGCAAGAGATCAAGGGACAAGATGCGCCGTTATGCGGCGCGCCTTGTCCCTTTGTCGTTTGAGTCCCTTTGTCATTTGGGAAAAGCCGTCGCGGCCCTTGCCATTCTCTGGCGCCTCTGCCCTGATGCGCCGCGTTTCGTGTTCGGTGGTCAGCGATGGACTCTTATACGTTTCTGATGGCGGCCTTCCTTGGGCTGGTCGAGGGCATTACCGAATTCCTTCCGATCTCCTCCACCGGGCACTTGATCCTGGTCGAAGACCTGTTGGGCTTCGAAGGTCCCACCGGCAATCTGTTCGACATCGTCATCCAGTTGGGCGCGATTTTATCGGTTGTCTGGATCTATCGCCTGAAACTCTGGCGCACGGCCCTGGGACTCTTTCACGCCGGTCCTGAGCAGCGCCTAGCCCTGAATGTCGTGATTGCATTCCTGCCGGCGGCCGTGGTGGGCGTGTTGGCTCATGACTTCATCAAGGCGGTGTTGTTCTCGCCCTGGGTCGTCTCGGCTGCGTTGATTGTCGGCGGCGTCGCCATCCTGGTGATCGAACGCACGCAGAAAGATCACAGCATCACGGCGGTCGAGGACATTTCGCCCGGCCGCGCTCTCGCGGTCGGTTTTTTCCAATGTATCGCGATGATCCCCGGCATGTCGCGGGCCGCCGCCACCATTATGGGCGCGCTCTTGGTGGGCGTGAACCGTCCGGCAGCGGCGGAATTCTCGTTTCTGCTGGCCATCCCGACCATGTTCGGCGCGACGCTCTACGATCTTTATAAAAATCGCCACGACCTGACGTCCGATGGCCTCGCGTTCATCGCCGTCGGATTCGTCGTTTCGTTCGTTGTCGCCTTGATCGTGGTGAAATGGTTGCTGCGCTACATTTCCGCGCACAACTTCAGCGCCTTTGCGATCTACCGGATTATTCTAGGGCTAGCGATGTTCGGGATTCTGCTCGCGCGCTAAACGCGGAAGTCGGCGATATGTACGTCGCCGCTTTCAGTGCCGGCCAGAACCTTGTCGCCGTCGGCGCTCCAGACCAGCGATGTGATGGCGTTGCCGTTGGCCTTCATGATCAGGGCCGTGCCGCCGGGACCGGCCTGACCAAGAAGCAAGGTGCCGTTCTCAAAGCCCGCGGCGAAGAGATCGTGGACCGGATTGGAGGCGACCGCCGTCACCAGGGCATCGCCAGCGCCGCCGAATTCCACCGGTGCTTTGCCCATGGGGCCGCCGCCTGTGAAGGGCCAGCAGATCACGCGCTCCGATCCGCCGGTGGCGAGAAAATGTCCGCGGCGTGAGAAGGCCATGGAGCGCACCTTGCCGGCATAACCGGACATGCGCATATGCTCGCCGTCCGACAGACGCCAGCCATGCAGCGCGTTCTCCTGCATGGTGGTGAGCACGTAGTCGCCGTCGGGCGACCAAGCGACCTGCAAGTGCGAGCCTTTCCATTCCAGCAACGTCGGCTCTGAATCCTGAGACGCCAACCACCACAAACTCACGCCGTTATAATGCGTGACGGCCAGACGGCGGCCCTTGGGATTGATGGCCAACCCGCCGGCGGACGTAGCATGCGTGAGTTTACGGGGCTCCCCGCCCTTCTTGCCGAGCACAAAGGCGTCCTTGCCCGAGGCGTAAGCGCGAAAACCGCTGCCGGCATGAGCGGTGACGTGATCGATCCAGCGGTTCTTAAGCTCCGCGATGACATCGACCGTTCCCGGGGCTGCGATGCGCACGAGGCGGCCGTCATCGCCGCCCGAAAGAAAGGCGCCCTTATCGATGTCTGCGGACAGGCAAAGCGCCGCGCCCTTGTGGGCCGCGACGGTCGTGGACGGTGCGTCAAGGGTTTCGCTGTCGATCAGACGCACCGTGCCGTCGCCCAAGGCCACCGCGAACAGACGCCCGTTGACGGCCGCGGCCACAACATAATCGCCGAATGGAAAGGTCGCGATGCGGCCTTTGCCTCCGGCGCCAGACGTGTGAACCGCTGCAGTCGTCATTAGATATCCCTTACGCGATGCAGGCGAGAAAGCCTTCGCGTAAGCCGGGTTCGTCCAGCTTGCGGCCGATAAAGACCAGCCGGCTGCGGCGCTTGTCCTTGGCGGGCCACGGTCCGGTGAAGCTACTCTCGGACACCATGTGCACGCCCTGGAAGACATAGCGCTGGTCTTGCCCGGCCATGTTCAGGATTCCTTTGCTGCGCAAAATGTTCTGGCCTTGGCTCATCAGCACGTCGGATATCCAGGCATCGAACTTGGCGGCATTCAGCGGCTTATCGGTAGTCAACGAAATGCTGCGGATATCTTCGTCATGCAGCGGATTGGCCGTGCCGTTATCAAGGTGGTCGTGGTGATGATGGTCGTGTCCATGATCGTGATCATGACTGTGATCGTGGCTGGGATCGTGAGCGTGGCCGTGCAGGAAGCAGGGATCTAACTCCAATGCACGATTCAAGTCGAAGGCGCCCTTATCCAGAATCTTATCGAGCGCGATGGCGCTGCGCACCGTGTGGTGGATTGTCGCAAACGGATTAAGCTTGCGCACGCGCGCCTCGATTTTCTTCAAGTCCTCAGGCGAAACCAGATCGGTCTTATTCAGAAGCACGATGTCGGCAAAGGCGATCTGTTCTTCGGCTTCGGCGCTGTCGGCCAGCCGCTGCTCGATGTGCTTCGCGTCGACGACCGTGACGATGCTGTCGAGCTTGGTCTCGCGCTTGATGTCGTCGTCGGTGAAGAAGGTCTGGGCCACCGGCGCGGGGTCGGCGAGACCCGTGGTCTCCACCAATATGGCGTCGAATTTATCGCGGCGCTTCAAGAGGCTGCCGATGATGCGAATCAAATCGCCGCGCACGGTGCAACAGATGCAGCCGTTATTCATCTCGAAGACTTCTTCGTCGGCTCCGACCACCAGATCGTTGTCGATGCCGATCTCGCCGAACTCGTTGACGATCACGGCATATTTCTTGCCGTGATTTTCGGTCAGCACGCGATTGAGCAATGTGGTCTTGCCGGCGCCAAGGTAGCCCGTCAGCACTGTGACGGGGATGGCGCCGCTTTTTGACTCGCTCATGCCGCTCTCCATTAGCTCTTACAGGTCGGCGTTATATAGGAACAGACCCGCACCCGAAACAGGGGCCTTAAAAGCAACCGGCGCGGCCTTTAAAAAGCCGCGCCGGTTTTGACGTTCGCATCGAAAGGCGTTTCTAAGCCGCGGTTTCCGCGTCTTCGCCTTCGGCTGCAGCGCCTTCGCCACCAGTTTCGCCACTGGCTTCACCGAGCAGCTTGGCGGCGTCTTCGGCGCGCTCGAGGAGGTCGGCGGCCTGGGTCGCGACCTTCTGATTGGCTTCTTCGATCGAGCGGGCGACCGTGAACTCGACGTCGATCTTTACTTCCGGGTGCAGGCGAATGGCGGTCTTGAAAGTGCCGAGGCTTTTCACCGGCGCGTTCAGCAGCACCTGGGCGCCGCGCTCGATGGCATAGCCCTGTTCCTTGAGCGCA
The DNA here is from genome assembly GCA_947475295.1 of Fidelibacterota bacterium. GTDB lineage: Bacteria > Pseudomonadota > Alphaproteobacteria > Rhodospirillales > Rhodospirillaceae > SHVO01. The sequence continues at coordinate 44,007 of CANJLF010000012.1, read as the reverse complement.
TCGCTGATATCGCGGGCGCTCACCGAACCATAGAGCTGTCCGCCTTCACCGGCCTGGCGCACGATGATCAGCTTCAAGCCGTCCATCTTCTTGGCAACCACTTCGGCTTCGCCGCGGCGCTTGGTGTTGGTGGCTTCGAGCTCGGCCCGCTTGGACTCGAACACGGCCTTGTTGTCCTTGTTGGCGCGCAGCGCCTTCTTCTGCGGGAAAAGGAAGTTGCGGGCAAAGCCCGGCTTCACGCTCACCACATCGCCCATTTGGCCCAAGCGCTCGATACGTTCCAGCAAAATCACTTCCATCACTCACCTCCTGTACGCGGCGCCAGATAGCGCACGCGTATTTGTAAAAAATTGTCCATTACGCCCAAGCCGACCAGCATCACCGAAGAGATGCCCGCCGTAACCAGGGCCAACACATAGAACCCTGCCAACCACGCCAACCGATGCTTGACCCGCGCCGCGGCGCTATGCACCACGGCCAGACCTTGCAGCACCAGCGGCAAACTCAAAATCGCCGCCGCATTGCCGGCGATAAAACCGGCGTCGTCTTTCAGGACCGCCGCCGCCACTGCCGTCGCCCCGAACAGAGCGAAAAACCATTGCGGCGCCGCGAACCCGCGGTAGGCCGGTGTCGGCCACAACGCCAGGTTCATCTTCATCAACATCATCTGGCCCAAACCGGCGCTCAAGATCGCCCGCAAGCACCAGTCCCAGGCCGCGACGCCCGGCAGCAATCCCGCCATGGCCCGCACCATCTCGGCGCGCGCGGCGGCAAAATCGAGACCCGCACCCGTCACCGTCGGCGCTTGCGAAAGCGCCTCGGGAGCCGTCGCAGCTGCCGGCACCGCCGGCATCATCTCGTTGAGACGGGCGCGCAAGGTCGCCTCGATCCCAGTTCCTTCAGTTCCCGCGGCCATCATGGCCAAAGCCACAACCATCGCCGCGAAGGCCACCAACACCAGCCAGCACACCGTCCGGCCCACGGCGGCACCGGATACCGGTTTGCCCGCGGCTGTGAGGGCAGCCAATCCCAAGCGGGACAAAATCGCCACCGGAGCCGCATCCACCGCCAAGTACATCCCGGCGAGGGGGAACGACCCGGTCATCACCGCCACCGTCACTACGCCCGACACGACCGCCACCGGCAAATAGGCGGACCCCAAGCTAAAGACCACCATCGCGAGCGGCAGCGGCGACAGCATGGAGCCCACCATCACGCCCAGCACCGACTGGCGCAGGGCGGCTACCAGAAGCAACGCACCCAATGCCCCCGCGACAACGGCGATGGAGCTTGGGCGGGTCACATCAGATCGCGACGACGTACGGCAGCAGTGCCAAGAAACGCGCGCGCTTGATGGCCTTGGCCAACTCACGCTGCTTTTTCGTCGACACCGCAGTAATGCGGCTCGGCACGATTTTACCGCGCTCGGAAATGTAGCGCTGCAACAACCGTGTATCCTTGTAGTCGATCTTCGGCGCGTTGCTGCCCGTGAACGGGCAAGTCTTGCGACGGCGGAAGAACGGTTTGCGTCCTGCTGGAGCGGGCATCACGATTCTCCCGTGCTTGAAGAGCTGTCACCTTCGCCGAAGCGCGGCCGGCGTCCGGAGCCAAAGCGGCCACCATCACGGTCGCCGCCGCCGCCAAAGCCGCCGCCGCTTTCACGGCCGCGTCCACCGCCGCCGCCGAAGCCGCCGCCGTCACGTCCGCCGCGTCCGCCGCCGCCACCGAAGAAGCCGGTACGTTCAGCAGGGCGATCTTTGTTGGTGATCACGGCCGAGGGGCCTTCTTCCAGGGCTTCCACGCGCACGGTCAGATAGCGCAGCACATCTTCGTTGATGCGCATGCGACGCTCGTACTCGCTGATGGCCGCCGGAGGGGCATCGATGTTGAAGAACACATAGTGAGCTTTGCGGTTCTTCTTGATGCGATAGGTCAGCGAACGCAGGCCCCAAAGCTCGCGCTTGGTTACCTTGCCGCCACCTTCCGTAATAATATTGGTGAGGTCGTCCGCCAGTGTATCCACCTGGGTGGTGGCAATGTCTTGGCGCGCAATCACCACGCTCTCGTAGAGAGGCATGTAGTCAATCTCCCTTTGGCTTATCTCGTCCCGCGGCGCCGCCAATCGGCGCTTCAGGCATAGCCGACCCTGAAAGGCCGGCAAGGAGCTATGTAAGGGCGCGGAATATACACATTTACCCGAGGCCAGCAAGGCATTCCGCCGGTTTCGGCGGTTTCCGGAGCGGCGGGAACAGGGGCTTTTCAGCCGGCCGCTCGTTCCGGATTTTTTGTATTTAATATCAATGGCTTAAATAAGAGACGCCGCAGCTTTCCTTGACAGCCGCCGATGCTTCCGTCAGGTCTCGCTCACAATGTCGTTTGCAGCTTTCGAGGAGTCTCCATGAGTTGGGCCTATGTATTTCCGGGTCAAGGTTCCCAAGCCGTCGGCATGGGCAAGGAGCTGGCCGCGGCCTTCGCCGAGGCGCGCGAGATCTTCGGCGAGGTCGATGAGGCCCTGAAACAGAAGCTCTCGCTGCTGATGTTCGAGGGGCCCGCCGACACCCTGGTGCTCACCGAAAACGCCCAGCCCGCCCTCATGGCCGTCAGCATGGCGATCGTGAAGGTTCTCGAAAAGCAGGGCAATATCTCAATCCGCAATACCGCGCGCTATGTCGCCGGCCATTCCTTGGGCGAGTATTCAGCGCTGGCCGCCGCCGGCTCACTGACCCTGTCCGATGCGGCGCGTCTGCTCAAGACCCGCGGCCTAGCCATGCAGAAGGCCGTCCCGGTGGGCGAGGGCGCCATGGCGGCCTTGCTCGGTCTCGATGTGGATCAAGCTCAGGAAATCGCCAGCGCCGCCTCCGGCGACGGCCTGATCTGCACCACATCCAACGACAATGCGCCCGGTCAGGCGGTGATCTCGGGCCACCGCGCCGCGGTCGAACGGGCCATCGAACTGGCCAAGGCCAAGGGCGCCAAGCGCGCCATGCTGCTGCCGGTCAGCGCGCCCTTCCATTGTTCGTTGATGAAACCCGCCGCCGACGTCATGGCAGAGGCCTTGGCGAAGACCGCCATCAAATCGCCGGCCGTTCCGCTCATCGCCAATGTGACGGCGGCGACGGTGATCGATCCCGACGAAATCCGCCGCCTCCTGGTCGAGCAGGTAACCGCCATGGTGCGTTGGCGCGAAAGCGTACAGGTCATGAAGGAGGCCGGCGTCGATACACTGATCGAAGTGGGTTCGGGCAAAGTGCTTACCGGCTTCACCAAACGCATTGACGGTGATTTGACCGGCATCAGCCTGCAAGCGCCGCAGGACATCGAAGATTTCTTGAAGCGCGGCTAACTTATCTCGGAGAACCTCAATTTCGGAGAATGGGATGTTCGATCTATCCGGTAAAACCGCGCTTGTCACAGGCGCCAGCGGCGGCCTTGGATCAGCCATTGCCCGCAGTCTGCATGCGCAAGGTGCGACGGTCGGACTGCACGGCTCGCGCCGCGATGCATTGGAAGCCCTAGCCGCGGAACTTAAAGACCGCGCGCATGTTCTGGTCGCGAACTTCGCGGACGGTGATTCCGTTGTCGAAAAACTAATCCCCGACGCTGAAGCCGCCATGGGTCAGGTTGATATTCTTGTGAACAATGCCGGCATCACACGCGACGGACTGATCCTGCGCATGAAGGATCAGGATTTCTGGGACGTGATCAATATCAATCTCGGCGTGGCCTTCAAGCTCAGCCGGGCTGCCGTCAAAGGCATGATGAAGCGGCGTTTCGGGCGGATCATCAATATCTCGTCAGTGGTCGGCACCACGGGCAACCCCGGCCAGACCAACTATGTCGCGTCCAAGGCCGGGCTGATTGGCCTCACCAAGTCCTTAGCGCAGGAAGTCGGCAGCCGCGGGATTACAGTGAACGCCGTAGCGCCCGGTTTCATTTTCAGCGCCATGACCGAGAAGCTGACCGAAGATCAGAAGGCGCGCATCCTCGGCAGCATTCCGCTGGGGCGCATGGGCGAAGGCGCGGAAGTGGCCGCCGGGGTGGTTTATCTCGCCAGCGCCGAGGCGGCCTATGTGACCGGCCAGACGCTGCACGTTAATGGCGGCATGGCAATGATTTAACCCCGCTAGACTGCGATTTAGGCGCTGGGCGCGTGACCCTAGCCAAGAAAAATGTAATATGCTACTCAACCCTCCATCCGGAGGGGGATAGCCGGAAGTTCTCGACGGCTGCCGTTCTCGAGCCCGCTAAACCTACTCACTGAAAAAATAACACCTGAGGAAATACGAATGAGTGACGTTGCTGACCGCGTGAAAAAGATTGTCGTGGAGCATTTGGGCGTTGAAGAGTCCAAGGTGACGGACAATGCCAGCTTCATTGACGACTTGGGTGCCGACAGCTTGGATACAGTCGAGCTGGTCATGGCCTTCGAGGAAGAGTTCAGCGTCGAGATCCCGGATGATGCGGCGGAAAAGATCCTGACGGTGAAGGATGCCATCGCCTTCATCCAGGCGAACGCCAGTAAATAGTTCCGAAGGGTTATTCGCTTGGGCATGCGCCCGACGGATACAAACCGGTTGAGTGCAATGGGGCCTTGGGAGATACCGGGTCCCATAGCCGTTTGTGGAGCACCATCGCCCGCGCCGCGTGCGACAGGCCCCACACTGAACGGAAATGTGGTTCACCAGGATTTAGTCCATCATGGCCTTCGAACCTAAACGCATCGTCGTCACCGGCATCGGCCTTACTACGCCGCTCGGTACGGGCGTTGCCGGTAATTGGGAATCACTGATCGCCGGAAAGTCGGGCATCGGCGCCATCACGCGCTTTCCCGCGGCTGATCTGCCGTGCCGAGTCGGCGGTGAAGTGCCGCTGGGCGACAATCATCCTCACAAATTCGTCGCCGATACAATCGTGACGCCGAAGGACCGCCGTCGCATGGACGACTTCATCGTCTATGCCATGGCCGCGGCCGATGAAGCCATTAAAGACTCCGGCTGGGTGCCGCCCAGCGACGAAGCGCGCGAACGCACCGGCGTGATGATCGGCTCGGGCATCGGCGGTCTGGCCACCATCGACGACACCTCGAAAACTTTGGAGGCGCAAGGGCCGCGCCGTGTGTCGCCGTTCTTTATTCCGGCGAGCCTGATCAACCTGGCGTCGGGTCAGGTCTCCATCCGTCACGGCTTCAAAGGTCCGAACCACGCGCCGGTGACGGCCTGTGCCACCGGCGCTCATGCGATTGGCGATGCCGCGCGTCTCATTAAGTACGGCGATGCCGATGTGATGGTCGCGGGCGGCGCGGAATCGGCGCTCTGCCGTCTCGGCATTGCCGGCTTCGCCGCCATGAAAGCGCTATCCACCAGCTACAACGATACGCCCGAGCGCGCCTCGCGCCCTTGGGACAAAGGCCGCGACGGCTTTGTTATGGGCGAAGGTTCGGGCGTCGTCGTGCTTGAAAGCCTCGAGCACGCACGCAAGCGCGGCGCCAAAATTTACGCAGAGATTTTGGGTTACGGCCTTGCTGGCGATGCCTACCATCTGACGGCTCCGGCAGAAGACGGCTCGGGCGGTTTCCGCGCCATGCGCGGCGCGCTGCGCGACGCCGGCCTCAATCCGGATCAAATCGATTACGTCAACGCCCACGGCACCTCGACGCCCAAAGGCGACGAGATCGAACTGCTGGCGGTGAAGCGCATCTTCGGCGATCAAGCCTATAAGCTGTCGATGTCCTCGACCAAATCGGCCATCGGTCACCTGCTGGGCGCTGCCGGGGCAGTGGAAGCGATTTACTCGCTGCTTGCGCTGCGCGATCAGGTCGCGCCGCCGACGCTCAACCTCGATGATCCGTCCGACGGCTGTGACATCGACCTGGTGCCGCACAAAGCCAAGCAGCGGAAAATCCGTTACGCCCTGTCGAACTCCTTCGGCTTCGGCGGAACCAATGCGTCGCTTGTCATTGGACCGGCGCCCTAACGCGCTCCAGGTGACTCCACTCATGACGTGCCCCGTAAATTCATGAAGCCGGCGCGTCTCCTCACCACTTTTGCCCTGATTCTTGTGCTGGCTGCGGCCGGCGCTGGCGGCGTCTACCTTTGGTTCTTGAACGTGGTCGCTGCGCCCGGCCCCCTGCAGGCGCCGGTCACGATGATCATCGCGCCTGGCACGGGCGTTGCCGCCATCGGCCGGCAGCTGGCCGCGGCGGGCGTTGTCGAGAAACCCTGGCTGCCCGCGCTTGCCGCGCGGCGCAGCGGCCAGGACCGCACGCTCAAGCCCGGCGAATATCGTTTCGATCCCGGTATCAGCGTCACGGCGATCTTGGACAAGCTCGCCCGCCACGACGTGGTCGCCCGGTTTGTTACAATTCCCGAAGGCCTAGTGACCGCCGATATCCTTAGCATTCTGGACGCCGCCGAAGGGTTGACCGGCGCCGTCGCCTCACAGATCGCCCAGGGCGATCTTCTGCCCGAAACTTATCGCTACGAATGGGGCGACCGGCGGGAAGACGTCATCGCGCACATGCGTACGGCGCGGGATGCGGCGGCCAAGGAGCTGTGGGACGCGCGCGCGGCCGACTTGCCGCTGACCACGCCGGAAGAAGCCATGGTGCTGGCGTCGATTGTCGAAAAAGAAACCGGCAAGACCGGCGAGCGCGCCCGCGTGGCGGGCGTGTTTATCAACCGGCTGCGGCGCGGCATGAAGTTACAGTCGGACCCGACCGTCATCTATGGCCTTGCCCGGATCGGCGAGCGCGACGGCGCGCTGACCATCGCCAATCTGGAGCTGCCCACGCCTTATAATACCTATGTCATTCCCGGCCTGCCGCCGGCGCCCATTTGCCATCCGGGCCGGGCCGCTCTGGCGGCGGCGCTCAATCCGGCGGTGTCACAGGACCTGTATTTTGTCGCCGACGGCAGCGGCGGCCACGCTTTTGCCGCCACTTTGGAGGCGCACAATCAGAATGTCGCCCGCTGGCGGCAAATTCAGCGGCAAAATAACTTGCATTGATATATTTACGCGCGATGTTTCTCTTGTAAGCATCACGTCATGAGTCTGGACTAAGCTGAGGGGACTGGGGCCACTATGATTGAATTCGTCACCGATCCGCAGAATTGGGCGGCATTGTTCACGCTGACCGTGCTTGAGATCGTGCTCGGCATCGACAACCTGGTTTTTCTGGCCATCGTCTCCAACCGGCTTCCGAAACATCAGCAGCACCGTGCGCGCCGCGTGGGCTTGTCCATGGCGCTGATCCTCAGGATCGGCTTGCTGTTGATGCTGACATGGATCGCCGCGCTGACGACGCCGCTTGTCACCGTCGCCGGCTTTGAGATGAGCTGGCGGGATTTGGTTCTTGGTCTTGGCGGGCTGTACCTGCTTTACAAGGGTGTCATGGAAATCCATGAGACCGTCGAAGGGGCCGGTACGCATGCGCCCAAGCCGCCGGCGTCCTTTGCCGCGGTTATTACCCAAATCATGATTCTCGATCTTGTGTTCTCGCTGGATTCGATCATCACCGCCGTCGGTATGACCAACAATCGCCCGGTCATGGTCGCGGCCATCGTCATTGCGATTATCGTCATGATGTCTGCCGCCGGCGCGGTTTCGGGCTTCATCAATAAGCATCCGACCGTCAAAATGCTAGCCTTGGCATTTTTGATTTTGGTGGGCACGGCGCTGATCGCCGATGCCGCGCACTTCCATATCCCACGGGAATATCTCTACTTCGCCATTGCCTTCTCGATCGGCGTGGAGGCGCTCAATCTGTGGATGCGTCACCGCGCGGAGCGGCGCGATCTAACCAAGACCATCGGTATCTAATTCTTTTTCGGAAGAACGCGCGCGATGGCGCCGGCAAGCGCGTCGGGCAGCGCCGCGAAAAGCCAGGTTCCCGCGAGCATCGGCCACGGGAAAGCGATGCGGCCTGCGTTGGCGGCGATGCCGCGTTGGATGATCGCGGCGGCTTTTTCCGCGCTCATGAGAAAAGGCATGTGGAATCTGTTCACGTCGGTCATGCGGCTTACGACGAACCCTGGGCAGACGACACTCACGCCGATACCTTCGGGCGCCAGGGCGCCGCGCAGGCCTTCGCCCCAGACCCGCACCGCGGCTTTGGAGCCGCAATAGGCCGGCGCGCTGCCGATGCCGCGAAACGATGCCAGCGAGCTGATCAGCGCAATCGCGCCTCGACGCCGCGCACGAAAAATCCCCAGCGCCGGCATGACCGTGTTGACCACACCGTCCAGATTGACGGCAAAGATGCGCCGCGTTGCCTCGCCGCTTTCGTCCAGGCCGGCGGAAATCCCGGCGTTGGCGATAACCAGATCTAAAGCGCGGGCTCGCTCGCGGCTACTGATCCAAGCCGCCATTGCTGTACGGTCGGTGACATCCAACACCATGGCATCGACCTGGGCGCCTCGTGCGCGGCAAGACTCGGCCACGGCGGCAAGGCGCGTCGCGTTACGCCCGGACAAGCTCAGGGTCGCCCCGGGCACGGCGTAGGCCGCCGCAAGGGCCTCGCCGATGCCCGACGAGGCACCGGTGATCAGGATATGCGTAAAGGTCTTGCCGGAGCCCATGACGCCAGCATGGCCGCCCACCGGTGCTGAATCAACACCCCCCGGGTTTTGTGGACTTAATCGGGCGCTGATTCAGGCCGTCGCGCTATGAAATTCCTGGGCCGCCCGATATAACGGGTGGATCACGGGGCTTGGGGACGATTTCTGTGGCTGCTGTTGCGCTCACCAGTATGACCGGCTTTGCGCGCGCCGAAGGTCGGGTTGACGGCAAGGCCGCCTTTGCCTGGGCGTGGGAAGCCAAAAGCGTCAACAGCAAAAACCTCGACGTTCGCATGCGCACGCCCCACGGCTTTGATGCACTCGAGCTGTCGGCGCGGCAGTTGGCGGCGGAAACCTTTACACGCGGTTCGATCAATCTCACGCTCATTGTGACCTCCGATGCGGCCAGCGCCGGTACCGGCGTCGATGAAGCCGTGCTGGACGCCTTGATCGACCTGGTGAAGCGCAAGACCGCTCAGTACGGCACACAGGTTTTCGGCAACGCCATTGAGCTCGCCCGTTTCGACGGACTTCTGGCTTTGGCGCAAGGACGCCAAGCGCCTGAGATTATGGATGCCGAGACCATTGCCTTGCGGGATGCCGCCGTGCTGGCCGGCCTGAAGGCGGCCCTGGCGGCCTTAGCCGCCGCGCGCCGTCAGGAAGGTGCGCGCCTCGCACCCGTTGTCGGCGGTCACCTCGATACCATAGCGGCGCTATGCGTCGAGGCGGGCACGCTCGCCGCCACCCAGCCCGCGGCCCTGAAAGCGCGGCTGCTGCAGCAACTGCAAGAACTGGCGGGCGCGGTTCCCGCGCTCACGGCCGACCGTCTCGCCCAGGAAGCGGCGCTGTTGGCGCTGAAGTCCGATATCCGCGAGGAACTTGACCGTCTCACCGCTCACGTCGCACAAGCCCGCGATCTGCTGGCGAAGGGCGAGCCCTGCGGGCGGCGGCTCGATTTTCTGTCTCAGGAATTCAACCGCGAAGCCAATACGCTGTGCTCCAAATCCACCGATGTCGCCCTGACCCGCGTCGGCTTGGCGCTGAAATCAACGATTGATCAGTTCCGCGAGCAAATTCAGAATATAGAATAGGGTAATGACCGATCGTAACGTCCCGCGTCGTGGTCTGATGCTCGTACTGTCCTCGCCTTCGGGTGCTGGCAAGTCGACGATCTCGCGTGCCCTTTTGCGCGACGAGCATCAGCTCAGCATGTCGGTGTCGGTCACCACGCGAACACCGCGTCCCGGCGAAGTGCATGGGAAGGACTATTATTTCATCACGGTGGACGAGCATCGCCACATGGTGGCGAACGGCGAACTGCTTGAGCATGCCAAGGTGTTCGACAACTACTACGGCACGCCGCGCGCCCATGTGGAAAAGGAACTCGCCGCCGGCCACGATGTACTGTTCGACATCGATTGGCAGGGCACGCAACAGCTCAAATCCAGCGCGCCCAATGATCTGGTCACCGTTTTCATTCTGCCGCCCTCGATCGGCGAGCTTGAACGGCGTTTGCGCGGCCGCGCCCAGGATAGCGAAGAGGTCATGCGCAAGCGTATGGCGCGGGCGGCCGATGAAATGAGCCATTGGCCGGAATACGAATACATCGTCGTTAATCGCGAAGTGGATGAAAGCATCGCTCAGGTTAGGGCGATCCTCACCGCCGAACGTTTGCGCCGCGAGCGCCGTCCGGGTTTGGCGGACTTTGTCAACGATATGCGCGGTGGACTTTAGCCGGCCTTAGCGCAATCGACCGCATTCGCCAAAGCGCAGAACTGTTCAACCGTTAACGTTTCCGCCCGCGCCGTCGGATCGATGCCGGTCGCCCGGCATAACCCTTCCGCATCGCCATCGACAGCGGCAGCCCGCAAACTCTGGCGCAACATCTTGCGGCGTTGTCCAAAAGCCGAGGCCGTCACGCGTTCCAAGGTTTCGCGCCGCGCTGCTATGGGTTTGGCGCGCGGCGTCAGGCGTACCACGGTCGACTGCACCTGGGGCGGTGGCGTGAAAGCGCGCGGATTGATGTGGAACAAGAGCTCGGTCTCACACAACCACTGCACCATGATGCTGAGCCGGCCGTAAGCGCCGGTGTCGGGAGGTGCGGTGATGCGGGCCGCGACTTCGGTCTGGAACATCAAGGTAAAGGACTCGAAAGCGCCGGGTTTTTGCAGCCACCGCAAAAGCAACTCGGTGCCGATGTTATAAGGCAGATTGGCGACAATGCGCCGGGGTGCCTCGCCCAGGGTGGCGGCATCGACCGTCAAGGCATCGGCCTCGATCACGGTCAATTGTTCGGGATAGACCGTGGCGATATCCGCCAAAATAGCGCGGCACCGCCGGTCTTTTTCGACGGCAATGACCGTGGCGCCCGCCGCCAGCAAGGCGCGCGTCAGGCCGCCGGGGCCGGGTCCGATCTCAATGGTGGTGCCGGTCGCAAGATCGCCGGCGGCCCGGGCGATGCGCGCGGTGAGGTTGAGATCGAGAAGGAAATGCTGACCCAGCGACTTGTCGGCCATGAGCCCGTAACGGGCGATGACCTCGCGCAACGGCGGCAGCGTGTCGGTTTCAGTCATTCAAGGACCATTCGCGCGCCGCGAGGCGATGGCGCCCGCGGTCCGGAGCGCGGCCAGCAAACTGGAAGGATCGGCGATTCCCCGATCAGCGATGTCAAAAGCCGTGCCGTGATCGGGCGAGGTGCGCACAAACGGTAACCCCAAGGTAATATTGACGCCGCCGGCGAAGTCGATGGTCTTCAGCGGAATCAGCGCCTGATCGTGATACATACACAGGGCCGCGTCAAAGTTCCTGCGCGCGGCGGCGTGAAACAGCGTGTCGGCGGGCGAGGGACCCGTCGCATCAATGCCGTCGGCGCGCAGTTGCGCCACCGCCGGGGCGATGATGCGCGTTTCCTCGTTGCCCATGCGGCCCTTTTCGCCGGCGTGGGGGTTTAAGGCCGCGATGACTAACCGTGGATGCACGATCCCAAAATCGGTTTTCAAAGCCGCCGCGGTAATGCGTCCGCAGCTGACTATGCCCGCCGTGGAGAGCGTGCGCGCAACATCCTGTATCGCCACATGGACCGTCACGGGAACGACCCGCAAGCCCTCGACTGCCAGCATCATGACGGCCTGGGCGCCGCCCGCGAGATGGCCGAGGTACTCGGTATGTCCGGGATAACTGAATCCGGCGCCTTGCAGGCTGTCTTTGTTGATGGGGCTGGTCACAAGGCCGGCTGCGGCGGCGGATTTGACTAAGGCCACAGCTTGATCAATGGCGCCGATCACGGCCGATGCCGCCGCCGCCGTGGGCACACCCAACGTCACCGGGCCCGTCAGGGGCCGCGTGGGCAGAAGCACGGGCAGCGCTCGTGAAAAAGTTTGCACGGCGGCGGCCGGATCAGCGATGGAGGCGACCGGACAGGCAATATTGAAGCGCGCGGCCAAGGCTTCTAGGCGATTCGCATCGTCAATCACGAAGAATGCGGGCGTGTCGCCGCGACGCGCGGCCCACGCCTTCAGTGCAATTTCGCCGCCGATCCCGGCGGGCTCGCCCATGGTGAGAGCCAGCGCGATGCCGGATCTTGAAGAGCCGGACATCGAAGCAGGACGTGAGATCACGCCGCGTCCTTGCCAGCTGCGTCCTTGCAAGTGCCCTTATATACGCACATCGATAAGAGCCTGACGCTTTAAATCCCGCAGCTTCTGGCGCGCAAGGTTCTGAAGCTTTTCGTTCTGCAGGTTATTCATAATTTGTTCTCCGCTGGGCACGCCGGGATCGTCGCGGCGCATACAAATCTGCACGAACAACCGGGCGCCGCCGACTTCGATCGGCGCACTGGTGTGTCCGGCCTGGAGATTGATAACGGCGTCACGCACCTTCTCCGGCAAACCGCCGACATAGACCGGGGGAATTGATCCCGAACCGGGCGTCTCAAGCTCCGTCGCCAGCTTGTTCATTTGCTCGCAGCTTGTTAAGCCGCTGATGGTTTGGCTCAACTGCGCAAGCCGCTGCGGGCTCAAGGCCCGGACGCCGATCGTCGGCAGATAGATCTGGCTCAACGTGACTGCCGCCATATTGGGGTCGGCCGCGCCGGCGATGCGTTTTTCGCGCAGGGCCAGGATGTGATAGCCCGTGACTGTCCTGATGGGATCGGAAATCTGGTTGGGTTCCAGGCGCGTGACGGCGTCGTCCAATTCGGGCTCCATCTCGCCGCGCACGACCCAACCGAGATCGCCGCCCAGCACCGCTGTCGGGCTTTGCGAGAATTGCTGGGCCAAGGCTGGGAAGGGCGTGCCGCCGCGCGCCTGCAGCACCAGCCGGTTGGCGAGATCGCGCACGACTTGGTCTTGCGCGGCGGACGTCACGGACAAGGAAATCTCGGCCAGCAGGAATTCGGGCTTGCCTTGATTGGCCTTGGCCCGCGCGATGACCGCATTCACTTCCTCGGCGCTGACGTTGGCGCCGCGGTCAAAGGACTGGCGTATGACCTTGCTCCAGGTGATCTCAGCTTCGATCTGGCCATAGAACGCGGCCATATCGACTCCCTTGCTCGTCAGCAGCGTACGGAAGCCGCCGGGCGGCATATTGTTGCGCTGCTCGATGCCGTCCACCGACTGGCGTATTTCAGCTTCGGTGGCTTTGACTTTTAGGCGCGCTCCTTCCTGCAGCTTCAGGCGCTCGTCGATCAAAACATCGACGACCTGAGGGAGAAGGCGGCTTCTGATGTCGGCGCTGCTCTCAAGGCCCGAGGTGGCGATGACGAGATCCATGCGCGACTGGACGTCGAACACCGTGATGATGTCCTCGTTCACCACGGCGGCGATGGTCATGCCGCTCGCGGCTGCCGGCGCGGCGGCCGGGGGTGTCATGAACTGAGCCACGGCCGTGCCGCTGGAAAAAGCAGCCAGGCCCGTAACACAGGCCGACACCAGCAGGAAGCCGAACGAGCGGCCAGAAGAGCGGAGAACGCGTTTCACCATTGTCACCACAGCCAAAATCCATCCCGAAAAGGCAGCGGGCGTAACATACGCGGGAACGGGGGCGAAAACCAGCCATCGACGCCGGGAAATAAGGCAGTCAGCTCAAGGTATTGGCGTGAATTTCGCCGGGACCAGCGCGCCGGGCCGGGGCCGTTCTAATGCTGGGTGCCGACGTCGGTGTTGAACTTGATGTCGCCGATGGTTTTCAAGTTCAGGCGCAAGACCACCGCCAGGCCCTTTTTGAAGTCGCGGTCCTGGGTGTTGTCTTTGGCGAAATCGAGTCCGATCACCACGCATTCGTCCTCATAAGCAACGCCCACGTTGGTGCGGATGCTGCCGCCGTTGGCGCTGAGATTCTGCCGGTGGCTCGTGGTGATGCTCCAGTTTTGCGAGAACCGGCTCGACAGCGCCACGTAAAGTTCCTCGGTGCTGTTGGGGCTGGAGAGGGTCGTGCCGCCCTTGACGAAAAGATAACTCGTGGTGAGGCGCAGCAACTCCGGGCCCATGGTTGCGCTGAGCTCGCTGCGGCGGCTGGCAAAGGAATCCTTATCCAAGCGGAAGCGATACTGCAGCGTGACGTAAGGCGTGGGCGTCACATCGACGTGACCGACGTAATCCGAGAAATAACCCCGCAACCCGGAGAGCGGCGAGAAGGTTTTATCGTCGTGAAAGCGATAGACCTGTCCGACCAGCGCATCCACGGTGCCGATGCTCTGGCTGAACGTCGCCCAATGCACGCCGTAGTTTATGCGTGCACCGGTCTCGACACGATCCAGCCCGGTGAAGCGCTGCATGCTGAACAGGTTGGTGTCGTCGAACTCCAGATCCAAACTGTCTTCGTTGGGAATGGTGTCTTTGTTTCCGCCGATGGGGCTGGCGACGGCCATGACGATGGGCTCAAGCAGCTGATGGAAACCCAGGCTGTCGCTGACAAACGGCATCCGCCACTCCAGCGACGTTTCGGGCACGACGCGGCCGGTGCTGCCGGTGAAAACGTCGCCCTTGGCCGGCCGCGGCAAATTGCGCACATAATACCCGTCGCCACGCAGGCCGGCGCGGTAGGTAAACACCGCCCCGTATGATGTGGTGTAGGGCAGGTTCCACCCCACGCGCGTCGAGAGCCGGTTGGTATCGGTGCCGGTTCTACGGATCAACACAAGACCATTAGCATCCACGTCCCAGTAGCCGCCGAGCGAATCCGGATCGCTGGTGTAGTTGTAATTGAGCAGCGGCAAGACACCGGGTACGGATCCCGAAGCGGTCGTCACGCGCTGGCGCTGAAAGTAATAGGCGTTCGCCGAGAAATAACTGTTGGACGTGAAGCGCTCGGCAAAAATATTGCTGGTCAGCCACGTCGGCGCGAGGAAATTATAGCGGCGCAAATAGGTGCGGTCCGATGCCAAGTTGATGTCCGTGCCGCTGCGCCAGTTCTCGTCCATATCCCACCGGGCGGTCGCGTCGAGATGGCCGCGCACGTCACTGTTATAGTCAGGATCATCGGCCATCAGGCTGCCGAAGATGCGCAGTCGCGCCGCCGGAAAATCCTGGCGATATTCGGCGATCGTGCCTTTGCCGGCGTCGCTGGTGATGAACGGCGTCAGCGTGGCGTCGCGGTCCGATGCGATGTGGATGTAATAAGGCTGTTTAACCGACACGCCGAGGTTCCTGCTGGCGCCGAGTGTCGGCAAAAGCAGACCGCTCTTGGGGCCGGCAGTGGGATCCGGATGGGCGAGGTAAGGCGAATAGAACAGCGGTATGCCGCCGAATTCGACCCAGGCGTTATTGTAATAGACCATCTCCGCTTCAGGATCGTAACGCACGTGGCCGGCTTTGATTTGCCACAGCGGTGTCTGGCCCTTGCAGCTGTCGCAGGCGGAGTAGACCGCGTTGTCCAGTTCGCTGGTGCCGTTGGGAAGGCGGCGATAGATGCGGCTGGCCATGCGCGATTTGTCGGACATCAGCACGCGCACTTCCTCGGCGAGGCCCTCTTTCAGATCGCCGGCGACCTGGATGGACTCAAAGAAGAAAACCGTGCCGTCGGCATCGATCATCGATACGTTGCCGGTGGCGGTGGCGACGTCGGTCGTGCGGTTGTAGACAATCTTGTCGGCGAGCAGAATACGCTCGCCGCGCTGGATCTCGACATATCCTTCGGCGGTGACGGTGTTGGCGCCGTCGTCATAGCTAATGCCGTCGGCTAGCAGCAGCGACTGATTTTCCGGGTCCGTGTCGGCATCACCGGCAACGGCCGCCGCCTGCGTGCTTTCGTGCGGGCTCATGCCCGACGCGAGGATCGCGGCAATGATCAGTGTCGAGACCATCGACAGCCGCGCGTTTGCGCGCGTTGCGCGGGCTGGTTTAGGGGCGTAGGCGATCAAAGGATGGGGAACCATGAACTGTATGTTACGCGGCGGTGGCGCCAAGCGGCAAAGGCCGCCGGTCGGGAAAGCGCCAACCCGGCTTCATGATGATATACATGCCGACAGCTATGGGGAGCAACGCCACAACGTACATCAGCGGCGTGAACCGGACATCTTTGCCGGCAAGGTTGGCGGCGCCGATCGCGGCGGCCTGCAGCAGCACAACTATGGCAATGGCCGTGACAATGCGCCCGGTCTGCCCGCGCTTGCTAAAACCGGTCAGGAGGAACGTCAGCGCGATGCAGCTGAATCCAAGGGCGTTAAGGGGCTCCACCAGCCGCTGGTGGCCCTCGGCGCGCATGCGTACGGCGACGGCGGCAGAGGTATCTGAGTCGGGCATGGCGGTCAGCAAGTCCCAGGTATCGCGCTCATTGTTTTTTTCGTACCGGCTGTCCTGCTCGGCCTGAAGGGCGCCGAAATCCAAGGCGTAGCTGTCGAAGTAGAGCACCGACAAGGACCCGGTGCCGGGCTCCAGTGACTGCCGGCTGCCGTTGAAAAGCACCACCCGGGAGCCGGTTTCGCTGCGCCCCATGGCGCCGCGCTCGGCCATGGTCGTCAGGGCGGCGTCAGGCGCGCGCGTGTCGTGAATCAGCACGCCCATCAGGTCGCCGTTCTGCGCGCGCGCGCGTACATAGACCGTCAGATCCTTGGTGATCTGATTGAACGCGCCCTCGCGCAACATGAACTGCGAGACGTCGTTGCGAATTGTCCACTGTAGCGTTCTGAAGGATTGGTAGGCGTTGGGAACGATGACTAACGTCAAAAGATAACCCACGACCACCGCAGCGCCCGCACTCAGCAAGGCAGGGCGCGCCAATCCCAGCCGGCTGATGCCCGCCGCCTGGGCCACCACCAACTCGCGGTCCATGGCGAGCCGGTTGTACACAAACAGGGTCACCAAAAATAGCGCCGCCGGCAGGATCACCGATAGAAACCACGGTAGCAGCATCATCGTGAGTTGCAGCCACGCGCCGATGGCCAAGCCCTTATTGATGATGAATTGAAGGAGTTGCAGCGATTGCGTCAGCCACACAATAAAGGCCAGCGCCACACTGACAAGAACAGTCCCGATCGCCAGCTGGCGGAAGATATAGCGTGTGATTCCCGACATGGTTGCGGATTATAGCGGCCCAACTTCCCCCCGTACCAGTATCAAAGCCTTTGCGAAGCAGGGATGGCGATTTACAATGCTGTCACCTAACCACGCCTAGCAAAGGGATACACAAATGCCGATAGCTGCGGTGAATCGCACGAAACGTGCGATGACGTTTTTCGTCGCGGCCTTCTGCTTGACGGCTTCCATGACTGCTCGGGCTACTGAAGTATTAAAGTGCGCGTCGCTTGAAGAAAGCGCCGCCTTTCGTCTGCGCCACTTGCAAAGCCGCCTTATGGTGGCGGCGCTGGGCTGCGATCAACAGGGCGCGTACAACAGCTTTGTCGAACATTTTAAGCCGTCGCTTGCTGCGGCCGGCGGACGCATCACCGACTATTATCTGCGGATCGGCGGAGGTCAGGCGGCCTTGAATGGCCAGATCACCGAGATGGCCAATGCGGCCGGCCTCTTGCGCGCGCGCGATCCCAATGGCTTCTGCACACAGGCTTGGGAGCTGTTCTGGACTCTAAATCAGGATCCCCAGGCCCTCGGCAAGATCGCCGATGCCCATATTCTTGCGATGGCTCAGCCGCAAAGCTGCTCGGTGACGGTCTCGGCCCAAGCCGGTTTGCCGCCCAAAAATGTAACCGCCACCTTCGATGCGGCGAAGGCGGCGGCTGAGAGGTCGAACAAGTAATTCCGGCTAACTAAGTTGGTGCGTAACGGAACGCCGGCGGACTGAGGAGTCCGCCGGCGTTTTTATTTATTCCATCACGATTTCGACGCGGCGGTTCTGAGGTTCCTTGACGCCGTCGCCGGTGGCGACCAGCGGCTCGGCTTCACCTCTGAACATCACGACGATTTCGGCCGGCTTGAAGCCCAGCTTCACGAGAGCGGCCTTTACGGCGACCGCGCGGCGTTCAGACAAAGCCAGGTTGTAAGCGTCCGAGCCAGAAGTGTCGGCGTGTCCGGTCGCGCGGATCACGGCCTTGCCGTTCTTCTTGGCGTAATCGGCGGCTTCGCTCACGATCTGCTGAGCATCGGCCCGGATATTCGCGCGATCAAAGTCGAAGAACACCAAGAACTTCTGCGGGACCGGCGGCGGCGGCGGCGGTGCAGCTGCCGCAGTCGTTATTTCCGCGGGTTTGTTGAAGTTGAAGCGCACGCCGACCAAGAGATTATGGCTGCGGTCGCTGTGTCTGCTGGCCGTCGAGCCGGCCGGCACACTGCGGAACTTATCGTTCAAAGTGCCGATATAGCGATATTCGAGAAAACCATCCACGCTGTCGCTGAACGGGTGGCTGAGGCCGGCAATGCCCTGCCATTGGAAGGTGGCGTTGCGGTCGTTGAAGAGCGGTGTGCCCACGGGGAATGTCGTCGAGGCACCACCTTGTACATTGCTCCACTTGTTCCAACCCACGCCCACGCCGCCGCCGATGTAGGGGCGGATGCTGTCGCCGCTGGCGCCGAAGTCGAACAACAGGTTGCCCATCACGCCGAGAACCCGCTGGTGTCCGCTGGTGCCGGCGCCGGCCATGTTCTTGAGACCCGAGGACCGGTAGTTGAGCTCCAATTCGGTACGTGTGCCGCCGGACCAAGCGTAACCGGCCGCACCGGAGAAGATGTACCCTTTGTCGAACGTGGTTTTGGCGTTGACGGCCGCGCCTGTCGGCGGCCGGCGAATGTCGACGCTTGAAGACTGCGGCATACTTAAGCCGCCGCCAAAACTGAGGTAGCCGCCTTCAGCGTAGGCCGCAGAGGACATCGCCATTCCGGCCACCGCGGCCAAAAGCGCGAATTTTATTTTTTTTCATGTTGAGCTCCAGATGTGTTGATCGCTTAGGGGGGTCGTCGTCAACGCCCAGCTTGGACGGCTGCAACCATGACGAGGTGAGTAGCCGTCCGCAAGGGCATCAAAAGGCAAATTCATAAACAATATGAAGGTTTTGCAATTCTACTATAGGTAGGCTCACGTGCGCAGCAACGCACAAATTAAATAACGCTTAGCGCGCGCAAAAGTTCACGTAACGGTGGTTTTATTTGCAAATAGTCTGAATAAACGCGCCGAGGCGTTCGTTACATTTGCGCAAAGCCTTGCGTGACTCGCGCGACTCGGTGCGGGAAACAACTACGTCATTCCACCACTTTGCCCGGATTCATCAGATTGTGGGGATCGATGGCGTGTTTCAGGCGGCGCATCAGGTCCAATTCGACCGGGTCTTTATAGCGCTGCATCTCGCGCACTTTCAGCATGCCGATGCCATGCTCGGCCGAGATCGAGCCGTTCATGCCGACAACCATGTCATGCACGACGCGGTTCATCTCTTCCCAATGCTTTAGATAGCCGGCGGTATCGGCGCCCACCGGCTGCGAGATATTGAAATGAATGTTGCCGTCGCCAAGGTGCCCGAAAGGCACCGGACGTACACCCGGAAACCGCGCGGCAACCGCGGCCGAGCCCTCGGCGATAAACTGCGGCACGCGCGACACCGGCACCGAAACGTCGTGCTTGATGCTGCCGCCTTCGTATTTCTGCGCTTCAGGCAGGGATTCCCGGATGCGCCACAGGCTTTTCTGCTGTTCGCCGCTTTCGGCGATAACGGCGTCCGCAATGATGCCTTCCTCGAAGGCGGTCTCCAGCAAGCCATCGAAGCTGCCGCGCACGCTTACATCGGGCCGCGAGCTGGAAAACTCCGTCAGCACGTACCAGGGATGCGGCGCGGCGAAGGGATCAGTGACGCCGGCGATGTGTTTTACGCACATCTCAAGGCCGATACGCGGGATCAACTCGAAAGCCGTCACCGCGTCGCCCGACAGCGCGCGGGCGCGGTTGAGCAGCGTGGTCGCGTCTTCGAGACTATTCAAAGCGCACAGTGCCGTCGCGGTTTCGGTGGGGCGCGGGAATAGCTTCAGCACAGCGGCCGTGATGATGCCGAGCGTGCCTTCAGCGCCGACAAACAGATGGCGCAGGGCATAGCCGGTATTGTCTTTGCCCAGGGAGCGGAGACCATTCCATATGCGCCCGTCGGGCAGCACGACTTCGAGACCCAGCACCAAATCGCGGGCGTTGCCGTAGCGCAGCACATTGATGCCGCCGGCGTTGGTGGCAAGGTTGCCGCCGATCTGGCAACTGCCTTCGGCGGCGAGGCTCAAGGGAAACAGGCAGCCGTTTTCATCGGCCACGTTCTGCACGTCGGCCAGGATGCAACCGGCCTCCACGGTCATGGTGAAATTCACCGGGTCAATGGCACGCACTTTATTCATGCGGCCCAGGTTCAGGATGACCTCACTGGCATCGTTATGGGGCGCAGCGCCGCCGCACAGTCCGGTGTTGCCGCCTTGGGGGACGATGGGAATGCGCGCAGCGGCGCAAGCAGCGACGACTTTGGCAACCTCGGCGGTCGATGCTGGGCGCAATACCAGCGCCGCCTTGCCGTGATAAAGACCGCGCTCCTCATGCAGATAGGGCGCCATGGCCGCAGGGTCGGCAATGCAGGCGCTAGCGCCGACAATATCGGCTAGGCGATCACGAAGGGTTTGGTCTAAGGGCACGCGAGGAACCTAATGTTGAGGGCCGGTCTTAAGCGGGGGTCTAAAATGCAGGAAGCGCCGCCGCAAGGCAATAAACCGCTTTAGACGCGCGGTGCGGCGGCCCGCTTGAGGCGGTCGTTGATGGCGATACCGATGCCGGTGGCCGGAATCGGCGCGACCGCCATGGCGCTGAAACGCATGGAGTCGTCCAGCGCGCGCATCATGGCGAACAGATTGGCGGCGGCTTCAACCAGATCACCGGTCGGGCTGAGATTGAGGGCCGCATTTGATGAGGAACCAAAACCCAGCAAGGCCTCACCGGGTCCGGCGGTCGTCGCATTCAGGCGCAGGGGCAGCACAGGCGCGTAGTGGCTTACCAGCTGACCGGGGGATTTC
Organism: Fidelibacterota bacterium; assembly: GCA_947475295.1. Taxonomy (GTDB): domain Bacteria; phylum Pseudomonadota; class Alphaproteobacteria; order Rhodospirillales; family Rhodospirillaceae; genus SHVO01. The sequence goes on along the minus strand of CANJLF010000012.1, from coordinate 23,033 downwards.
GGCAGGGCAGGGTCCTCGGTCGCCGTGGCCACCGGTCCAATGAGGGCTGCGATCTGCTCGGCAATGATGGCGCCCGGACGCAAGATCGTCGCTTTGCCTTGCGTCAGGTCCAGCACGGTGGATTCCAGCCCGACGCGGCAGGGCCCGCCATCAATAATCAGATCGACCTTGTCGCCGAGGGAACTGGCGACATGGGCCGCCAAGGTGGGACTCACGGTGCCCGAAGCATTGGCGCTGGGCGCGGCCAAGGGTCGTTGCACGGCGCGCAACAACGCTTGCGCCACCGGATGATCGGGCATGCGCACGGCGATGCTGTCGAGACCGGCCGAAACCAACTCCGAAGCGGGACAGCCGTCGCGCCGCGGCAATACAAATGTCAGCGGTCCCGGCCAGAACGCGCGCGCGAGGATGTCAAACCGGGTATCGGCTTTGGCGAGGTCGGCCACCCAGTCCACATCCGCGACGTGAACAATGAGCGGGTTGAAGGACGGCCGTCCCTTGGCCGCGAAAATGCGCGCGACGGCTTTGCCTTGGGTGGCGTCGCCGCCCAGGCCGTAGACGGTCTCGGTTGGAAAAGCCACCAAGCCACCCGTGCGCAAGATGCGCGCGCCTTCGGCGATGTAGGCGGCGGCGGAGCTTGAACTCACACCACGTAAGGTCACACTGGGCCTTCGGCGAGAAAACGGCCATTGAGAAAGCCCGGCTTTTTATAAGCCATCTCGGCGCCGTCAAAAGTATGCACGCGCCCGCCTGCAGCCCGCACCACGGCATGACCCGCGCCGATGTCCCACTCGCAGGTGGGCCCAAAGCGCGGATAGAGATCGGCGATGCCTTCCGCCACCAGGCAGAATTTCAGCGAGGAGCCGATGACGACTTTCTTTTCGACATTGTATTTGGCGAGAAAGGGTTCCATCAGTTCCGGCACTTCGTGGGACTTGCTGCCAGTGATGACCACCGACGTACCGCGCGGGCGTACCGATATTTTTGCGGGCTTCCCGCCGCGCCAAACTTCGGCCCGGCGCTGGGCGCCGTGGGGATCGACGACGCCAAGATAGGTCTCAGCGCGCGCCGGCGCATGAACAATGCCCAGCGTCGGCACCCCGTTCCACACCAGGGCAATGTTGACGGTGTAATCGTCGCCGCCTTTGACGAACTCCTTGGTGCCGTCCAGAGCGTCCACCAGCCAGAAATTATCGCCCTTGAAATTCGGCGGCCCATCCGCCGCGAAGCGTTCTTCCGCAACGATGGGCGCTACCGGCGACAGTCGTTCTAACACCGCGATGATGATGCCTTCGGCGATCTGATCGGCCTCGGTCACGGGCGATGTGTCGTTTTTCGCCATGACGTCGAAGCCGCGTTTGCGCACCTCAAGTGTGGCCCGGCCGGCCTCCTCGGCGACAGGCCGCAACCGGTCAGCCCAGCTGCCGAGCAAAGCAAAGTCGACAGCGGTGCTCATGCGGCGGTCCGGGCTTTGGCGGCTTGAATGGCTTGCCAGATTTTCAAAGGCGTCAGCGGCATGTCGAGATGGGTCACACCCAAGGGCGCCAACGCATCCAGCACCGCATTTGCGACCGCGGGCGTTGCGCCGATAGTGCCTGCTTCACCCGCGCCTTTGATGCCCAGCGCGTTGCGCGGTGTCGGCACCTCGGTATAGGCGAAATCAAACGCCGGCGAAGAGTCCGCCCGCGGCATGCAGTAGTCCATGAACGATCCGGTCACGAGCTGGCCGGCCTCATCATAAACGGTGTGTTCGTAAAGGGCCTGCGCCAAGCCTTGTATGGCCCCGCCGACAATCTGGCCGGTCATCAGCAAGGGGTTCATGGCATACCCGAGATCGTCCTGGATGGTGTAGTTGACGAAATGAATGACCCCGGTGGCTTCGTCGATATCGACTTCGCAGACATGGCAACCGTTGGGAAAGGTCGTGCCGCTGGGCGCGTAGTTCTCGCTGGCGAATAGTCCGGGTTCCACGCCCGCACCGCGCCGGGCGTCATCGAAGGACGCGGCGATCACGTCCTTCAGGCTCACGCTGTGGTTGGTTCCCGTGACGGTGAATATGCCTGCGGTAAACTCGACATCGGCGGCAGCGGCTTCGAGAATGTTGGCGGCAAGCGTCTTGCCCTGCTCGATCATCGTGATGGCATTTTGCATGACGGCGCTGCCGCCGATGGGCACCGAGCGCGACCCGCCGGTGCCGTTGCCTGTCGGAATTAAATCCGTATCGCCCTGTTTGACGGCAATCTGATCCAGCGGGATGTCGAAGGCCGCCGCGGCGATCTGGGCATAGACCGTTTCATGTCCCTGACCGTTGGACTGCGTGCCGATCAAAATCGTCAACCGTCCGTCCTTGTCAAAGCGCATCAGCGGCTTCTCGCCGCCCCCGCCGGCGCAGGCCTCGACGTAATAGCTGATGCCGCCGCCGCGCAGCATGCCGCGCTTTTTTGCCTCGGACCGTCGCGCCGGTAGACCAGCGTAATCGGCACGCTTCAAGGCCGCATCCATCAGTTCTTCGTAGCGGCCGGAATCGTAGACCGGCCCCAGCGCCGTCTTATAGGGAAACTCCTCGGGCCGAACGAAATTGCGCCGCCGCAACTCCACCGCAGACACGCCCAGCTCACGTGCGGCCTTTTCCACCAAACGTTCGACGACATAGGCCGCTTCGGGGCGCCCGGCGCCGCGATAAGCATCCACCGGCGCGGTGTTGGTGAAGACGACTTTCACGTCGACGGCCGCGGCGGGAATACGATAGGTGCCGCACAGCATGCCGCAGCCGGCCATAGTCGCCACAAAAGCGCCGAACTGCGAGAGGTATGCGCCCACATTCGCCAGCGACGAAACGCGGATGCCGAGAAATGTGCCGTCTTTATCCAGCGCCAGCTCGGCGTGGTTGACCTGATCGCGCGCATGTCCGTCGGCAAGGAAACTTTCCGAGCGGTCGGCGGTCCATTTGACGGGCCGGCCCAAAAGCTTCGCCGCCACCAGACACAGCACCGGCTCATTATAGAGGAAGTAGCGCATGCCGAAGCCGCCGCCCACGTCGGGACACAGCACGCGCAGCTGCTCGGGCGCGATATCGAGCACTTTCTTGCCGACAATCCAGTCTTTCAGCTTGTGGGTGTTCTGGCAGCCTTGCGTCAGCGTGTAGCGGCCTGTGCCGGCGTCGTATTCGCCGACCGCGCCGCGCGGCTCCAGCGCCGTCGGATTCAAGCGGTTATTAATGAGGTCGATACAGACAATTTTGTCGGCTTTGGCGAAAGCGGCATCGGCCTTGGCTTTGTCGCCCGAATGCCAATGCACCAGGACGTTGCCGGGAAACTCCGGATGAATCACCGGCGCGCTGTCTTTGACGGTGTCAAAGGTCTGCACGCTCACAGGCAAATCGTTGTAGTCGACCTCCACCAGCTCGGCGGCGTTGCGGGCCTGGGCGAGGGTTTCGGCAATCACCGCCACGACCGGCTCGCCGACAAAGCGCACGCGGCCCTTCGCCAACACCGGGCGCACGGGCGGCTTGGGCGGCTTGCCGTCGTCGGCGGGCGGGATTCCCTCGACCGGCATTGCGCCCACCTTGAGGGTCTCCAGGTCGTCGGCCGTCAGAACCGCCAAGACACCCGGCGCGGCATTGGCGGCCGTGGTGTCGGTGATGCTAAAATCCGCATGGGCATGGGACGAACGCAGCACGGTCAGATAGACCTGCCCGCTTACGGAAATATCGTCGGTATAGCGGCCGGTGCCGGTGAGGAAACGCTGGTCCTCGATCCGGCGCACAGCCCGTCCAAGCCCAAAATTGCCGCCAAATTTGCCCACGCGTCTGCCCCTCTAAGATGCGGTGCACAACATAGCGCGCGGCCTAGCATTGTCCACTGGGCGGGCCGCAACGGGAAGGTTAAGCTGCCGTCCGATCCCCCTGGTTTGAACCTGAAACGCTGGAAGCCCTGCCATGAACATCACTTTCTCCAAAATTGCCGTCCCTGCCCAAGGCGTTGTTGTTGTGGGCGTGGCGGAGGGCGGCGCCGGCGGCGCCAAATTGGGTCCCGCGGCGGCCAAACTCGACAAACAGACGCGCGGCGCTTTGAGCCGCGCCATGAAAGCCGCGGAGTTCACCGGCAAGCGCGAAAAGACCCTGACGCTGGTTGTGCCGGCGGGCACCAAGCTCAGCCGCATCCTGCTCGTGGGTCTGGGCAGCCTCAAGTTCTTGGACGCCGTGGCGGCGGAACGCATTGGCGCGGTGATTTACGACGCCGTCGCCAAGGACCCGTCGATGGTTGTGATTCTCGAAGGCACCGGCGCGGCGGACAACGCACTGCTGGCCGCGCATTTGGCCGGCGGCATCCGCCTGAAGTCCTATCGCTTTGCCAAGTACCGCACCAAGGAAGACAAGGACGCAAAGCCCAAGCTGAAATCCGTCGCGGTGCAGTGCGAATACCCGGCTGATGCCAAAAAGCGTTACGCTGCCGTGGCGGCGGTCGTGGACGGCGTGTTCTTCACCCGCGATGTCGTCACCGAGCCGCCCAACATCATCTATCCGGAATCTTTCGTCGCGCGCGCCAAGGAACTGACCAAGGACGGCGTGAAGGTGGAGGCCCTGGGCGAAGCCGCCATGACCAAGCTCGGCATGGGTGCGCTGCTGGGCGTCGGCCAGGGGTCGGAGCGTGAGTCGCAATTGCTCATTCTGCGTTGGGACGGCGCCAAGGATAAATCCGCTGCGCCGCTGGCCATCGTCGGCAAAGGCGTGACCTTTGATTCCGGGGGCATCAGCCTCAAACCCGGCGCCGGCATGTGGGATATGAAATGGGACATGGGTGGCGCTGGGGTCGTCGTTGGTCTCATGCGTGCGCTCGCGCGCCGTAAGGCGCCCGTTAACGTCGTCGGTTTGTGCGGCCTGGTCGAAAACATGCCCGATGCCAAAGCCCAACGCCCGGGCGACATCGTAACCTCCATGTCCGGCCAGACCATCGAAGTGCTCAACACCGATGCCGAAGGCCGCCTCGTCCTGGCCGATGTGCTGTGGTACGCGCAACAGCGCTTTAAGCCCAAAGCCATTGTCGATCTCGCGACCCTGACGGGCGCCATCATCCAGGCGCTGTCGGAACACTACGCCGGCATATTCTCCAACAACGATGATCTTTCGGCCAAACTGATCGCGGCTGGCCAAGCCGTCAGCGAGCGGTTGTGGCGTCTGCCCATGGGCGATGAATACGATCGCGACATCAAATCGCCCGTTGCGGATATGAAGAACATCGGCGGCGGCCGTGCCGGCAGCATTACGGCGGCGCAGTTTCTTCAGCGCTTCATCAAGGATGTGCCGTGGGCGCACCTTGATATCGCCGGCGTGGTTTGGAACGAGAAGGGCACGGCGCTGGCGCCGGGCGGCAGCACAGGTTACGGCGTGCGGCTTCTGAATCGCTTTATCGCGGACAATTACGAGCGCTGATTACTGCTTCGTGTGTGGCGCGATCTTGTAGGCGTACACCTGATCTGAGTCGCGCTTGACCCCGTCGTCGCCTTTGGCGCCCTGGTCGACAAAGAACTCGGCCACTCCTGCCGCTTGCATCTCGCTTTCGGCTTCGCGGAACAGGCCTTTATCGACTCCGTTCTTGAACTTGTGAACATTGAAAAGCTGGGCTTTGGCGTCGGGCGCGGTACCCACGTACCATTCCTTATATTTGCCGCCGTACTTGCTTATGAACTCTTGGAAGTCATTGAGGATTTCGGATTTGCTCTTGGCCATGGGAATTCCCTTAGGGGGAGAACGCGCTGGGCGTAAACATAACCATAGGTTACAGAACTGCAAACATTTTTGATGATGAATTTTGAGGGCTTCGTTGCCGCCGGCGGCGGCAAAGGCTAAACACCGGTCCCCAAACGGGGCCACTTACAATTTCAACGGAGACGGCGTCTTGGCGACTTTGATCCGACCCTTTACCGGCCTTAGGCCCACACCGACCCAAGCTGCAACCGTCGCGGCGCCGCCTTACGATGTCTTGAACACCGCCGAAGCGCGTGAGCGCGCCGCCGGAAAGCCCAACAGTTTTCTGCATATCTCCAAACCCGAGATCGACCTACCCGCAGATACCGACCCTTATGCGCCGGCGGTTTATGCCAAAGGTGCCGAGAACTTGAAGCGCCTCGTGGACGCGGGCGTGCTCATGCGCGACACGAGCCCGCACTATTACGTCTATCGCTTACGTATGGGCGGCCACGTGCAGACCGGTTTTGTCGCTGCTGCCTCGGTTGCGGCCTACGACATCAACCGTATCCGCAAGCACGAATTCACGCGCCCCGACAAAGAAGACGACCGCGTGCGCCAGATCGAAGCGCTCAATGCGCAGACCGGTCCGGTGCTGCTGGCCTACAAAGCGCAGAACGACGTGCAGGCGATCATCGATGGCGTCGCCAAAACTGCGCCGCTCTATGAGGTGACCGCCGACGACGGCATTGTGCACACCATCTGGCGCATGGATGACGCCGCGGCCATCGCACAACTCACTGAGCTCGTCGATGCCATGACGGCGCTTTATATCGCCGACGGGCATCACCGTTCCGCGGCGGCATCACGTGTTGCGGCCGCGCGGCGCGGCAAAGGCAAAAGTGATTCTGCCGAATATTTCCTCGCTGTGGCTTTCCCCCACGATCAAATGCGGATCTTCGACTACAACCGCGTGATCAAAGATCTGAACGGCCTTACGTCCGATGCGTTTCTTGCCAAAATCAAAGAACGTTTCGATGTAACCTCGGCGGCTACTCAAGTGAAGCCCGATAAACCCACGCGTTTCGGCATGTACCTGGACGGCAAGTGGTATCAGCTCGATATTCATCAAAATCTGGTGCCGACCGCCGATCCGGTGGCGCGCCTGGATGTGAGCCTCTTGCAGGACAATCTCATCGCGCCGATCCTCGGCATCGCCGATCCGCGCCGCGATAAGCGCATCGATTTCGTCGGCGGCATTCGCGGCCTCAAGGAACTGGAGAAGCGTGTCAATAACGGCGAGATGAAAGTCGCCTTTTCGCTCCATCCCACGACGCTGGAGCAGCTCATGGCGGTGGCCGATGCAGATCAGGTGATGCCGCCCAAGTCCACATGGTTCGAGCCCAAGCTGGCCGACGGTCTTGTCAGTCACGTCATCGATTAAGCCAAGAGTCATTATTGTCGCGGGACCTACCGCTGCCGGTAAGTCGGCGTTGGGTCTTGCGATTGCCGAAGAATTTTCCGGCGTCATCATCAACGCCGATAGCCAGCAGCGCTATGCCGATCTGCGCGTTCTGACGTCGCGGCCGTCGGCCGGCGATGAAGCGCGTGTGCCGCACAAGCTCTTCGGCGATCTTACCGCGACGGAAAGCGGCTCCGCTGCCGAATGGGCGCTCAAAGCCGCCGCCGAGATTCAAGTTGCCGCGGCCGCGAGAAAACTTCCGATCCTTGTCGGCGGCACCGGACTCTATTTCCGCGCGCTCATGGAAGGTCTCACCGATATGCCCGCCGTGCCGGCCGAAATCCGGGCGGCTGCGCGGCTGCTGCTGGATGAAATCGGTCACGCCGCCTTCCATAAGCGCCTCGCGGAACGCGATCCGGTGACGGCGGCACGCCTCAGTCCCGGCGACACCCAGCGCATGCTGCGCGCGTGGGAGGTGGTCGATGCCACCGGCCGACCCTTAAGCGCCTGGCACGAAGCTCCGGCCGTGCCGCCGCTTGAAGCCGACTACTTCAGTATTTTGATGCTGCCGCCCCGCGACGAACTCTATGCCGCCTGCAATGGCCGATTCCGGGCCATGGTCGAGGGCGGGGCCCTTGGCGAAGTTCAGGCGTTGCTGGATCGGCGGATGAGCCCGGATGTGGGCGCCGGGAAAGCCTTGGGAGTGCCCGATCTGGCCGCCTACCTGCGCGGCGAGACCGATCTGGAGGCCGCCGTAGAACTCGCCCAAACCGCCACCCGGCAGTATGCCAAACGCCAAATGACCTGGTTCAGAAATCAGTTTAATGCGCAGTTAACCGTAAGTAAGAAACTTTCGGAAAGTTTAATACAGGAAATCTTTGCAAATATTCGTCGTTTTCTGTTGACCTGATCCGACCCCGCGACTAGGTTCCGGCCCCGAAGCCCGCCGTAATGCAGGTAAAAGCCGCCATTTTCGCGGTTTTGGCGCGGCTTTTCGCAGACGCGTATAGGATCAGATGTCATGGCAGCCGAAGCTTTGAAAGCGGAACGCGGGACGGAGACGGAGGAACTCTTCGTCGGCGCCCGGCTTATCTTGAAGGCCCTCGAGGAACAGGGCGTCGAGGTCGTGTTCGGCTATCCGGGCGGCGCCGTGCTGCCGATTTATGACGAGTTGTTCAAACAGAACAGCATCCGCCACGTGCTGGTGCGCCACGAACAGGGCGCGGTGCATGCGGCCGAGGGGTACGCCCGGTCCACGGGCAAAGTCGGCTGCGTGCTCGTAACCTCCGGCCCCGGTGCGACCAATGCCGTCACGGGACTTACGGACGCGCTGATGGATTCGATCCCGCTCGTCTGCCTGACCGGCCAGGTGCCGACACATCTGATTGGCAACGACGCCTTTCAAGAAGCCGATACCGTCGGCATCACGCGCCCCTGCACCAAGCACAATTATCTGGTACGCGATGTGAACCAGCTGGCGAAGGTGATCCACGAAGCGTTTTACGTGGCGCGTTCGGGGCGTCCGGGTCCGGTAGTGGTCGATCTGCCGAAAGATGTATGCATGGCCATGGGCACGTACACCACGGCGCCGCGCGGCATTAATCGCCAGCAGCACAAAACCTATCGCCCCAAGACCAAGCCCGATTCATCTGCGGTCGCGGCTGCGGTTGCGCTCATGGCTGGGGCCAAGCGGCCGCTGTTCTACACCGGCGGCGGCGTCATCAACTCCGGGCCCAAGGCTTCGGCGCTGCTGCGTGAATTGGTGCGGCTAACCGGCTTTCCGATCACGTCAACGCTGATGGGCCTCGGTGCTTATCCAGCCTCGGGCGACAAGTGGCTGGGCATGCTGGGCATGCACGGCACCTATGAAGCCAACCTCGCCATGCATGGCTGCGATGTCATGATCAACATCGGCGCGCGCTTCGACGACCGCATCACCGGCAATTTGAAATTCTTTTCGCCGGATTCGAAAAAAATCCACGTCGACATCGATGCCTCCAGCATCAATAAGAACGTGATCGTCGATATTCCGGTGATTGGCGACTGCGCCGCGGTGCTGGAAGAGATGATCGCGCTATGGAAGGCCAAGCGTTACGAGGCCGATCAGAAAGCGTTGAAGGCCTGGTTGCGCCAGATTGCCCAGTGGCAGGGCCGCGACTGTCTGCACTACGAGCAGCACGGCAAGATCATCAAGCCGCAGTACGCCATTCAGCGTCTGTACGAGCTGACCAAGAAGCGCGAGACCTATATCACGACGGAAGTGGGCCAGCATCAGATGTGGGCGGCGCAGTTCTACCGCTTCGAACAGCCCAACCACTGGCTGACCTCGGGCGGGCTCGGCACCATGGGATATGGTTTGCCGGCGGCGGTCGGCGTGCAGATGGCCCATCCCGATGCGCTGGTGGTTGATATCGCCGGCGAAGCCTCGATCATGATGAACATTCAAGAGCTCTCCACTGCCGTGCAGTACCGCCTGCCGGTGAAGGTGTTCATCATCAACAATCAATACATGGGCATGGTGCGCCAGTGGCAGGAATTGCTGCACGGCAGCCGTTACTCTGAAAGCTACAGCGAAGCCCTGCCCGACTTCGTGAAGCTGGCGGAAGCGTTTGGATGCGTTGGCATGCGCGTGCAAGATCCGGCCGAGATGGATGACACCATCAAGGAAATGATTTCGATCAAGCGGCCCGTGGTCTGCGATGTCGTTGTCGATCAGAAGGAAAATTGCTTCCCCATGATTCCGTCGGGCAAAGCCCACAACGAAATGATTCTGGGGACGAGCGAGAAAACAGGCAAAGCCATAACCGGGGAAGGCTTGGCGCTGGTCTAAACCGGCGGCAAGGCAAAAAAACATGGCAAAAAAAACCGCATCTGCGCGGGGCAAGACCCCCGCGAAACCTGGCGCCAAAGCGCCGGCAAAGCGCGCTGTTAAAGCGCCCGAAGCGCAGTCTTCGAATCTCTACGAGGGCATGATCCCCGTCGCGCGCCTTAAGGACAAAGACACCTACCGGCACGTGGTTTCCTTGCTGGTGGACAATGAAGCCGGCGTGCTGGCGCGCGTCATCGGCATGATCGCAGGCCGTGGTTACAACATCGAAAGCCTCACGGTCGCGGAAGTGGACCGCGAACGTCAACTCTCGCGCATCAATATCGCCACCAGCGGCACGCATCAGATCATCGAACAGGTAAAAGCGCAGCTGGGCCGCCTGGTGCCGGTGCATGTGGTGCGCGATCTCACCGACGACGGGCCGTCGGTCGCGCGCGAACTGGCACTGGTCAAAGTCGCCGGTGTCGGCGATAAGCGCGTGGAAGCGCTGCGTATTGGGGACATTTTCCGCGCCAATGTCGTGGACTCCAGCACGCAGTCCTTCGTGTTCGAAGTGGTCGGTAATACCGACAAAGTCGATGCCTTCATCGAACTCATGAAGCCGCTGGGCCTGGTGGAAGTATCACGTACAGGCGTGGCCGCCATCGCGCGCGGCGCTGCCGGTATCGACAAGAAGTAGGGAATTTCGCGCTGCCGGCATCAAAGCCGCGGCGTATTAAACAAAACGAGCAGAGAAAAACAGAAAGGGACGACCCATGCGTGTCTATTACGATCGCGACGCCGATGTGAACCTGATCAAGGGCAAGAAAATCGCCGTCGTCGGCTATGGCAGCCAGGGCCATGCCCACGTGCTCAACCTGCGCGACTCAGGCGCGAAAGAAGTGGTTGTAGCGCTGAAGGAAGGCTCTGCGACGCGCAAAAAGGCCGAAGGCGAAAAGCTGAAGGTCATGAACCCGGCCGAAGCCGCCAAGTGGGCCGACCTCATGATGATCCTGACGCCCGACGAGTTGCAGGCTGATCTCTACAACAAGGACATCGCACCTAACTTGAAACAGGGCGGCGCTTTGATGTTCGCCCACGGTCTCAACATTCACTTCAAGCTGATCGAACCGCGCGCCGATCTCGACGTGTTCATGATCGCGCCTAAAGGCCCCGGTCACACGGTGCGCTCGGAATACCTGCGCGGCGCCGGCGTGCCGTGCCTCGTCGCCATCGCGCAGAATGCATCCGGAAACGCAATGGAATTGGCCCTTTCTTACGCCTCGGCCATCGGCGGCGGCCGCGCCGGCATCATCGAAACCAATTTCAAGGAAGAGTGCGAAACCGATCTCTTCGGCGAACAGGCCGTGCTCTGCGGCGGCGCGACGCACCTCGTTCAAGCGGGCTTCGAGACTCTCGTCGAAGCCGGCTACGCACCCGAGATGGCCTACTTCGAGTGCTTGCACGAACTGAAGTTGATCGTCGACCTGATGTACGAAGGCGGCATGGCCAACATGCGCTACTCTATCTCCAACACTGCTGAGTACGGCGACTATGTTTCGGGCCCGCGCGTCATCACGGCCGAAACAAAGAAAGAAATGAAGAGAATTCTCGAGGACATTCAGTCGGGCCGCTTCGTCTCCAACTGGATGCAGGAATGCAAAGCCGGTCAGCCGAGCTTCAAGGCCATCCGCCGCAATCATGCCGCCCATTCGATCGAGGAAGTCGGCGAGCGTCTGCGCGCCATGATGCCCTGGCTCAATAAGGGTAATAAGCTGGTCGACAAATCACGCAACTAGTCATCGCGTAAGGCAAAATAAAAACGGCCACTTCATACAGAGGTGGCCGTTTTTATTGGCATTCTGCGCTATTGTCTGATGCGCCTTAAATACGAAACAAGCTCCGGCGCATCGAAAAACAGGCTGCGCTCGTCCTCGGCGTCCGTCTTGTACGTCGCCTCATCTTTGGTGCCTGAAATTTCTTTAGGGATTTGCAACGCGCCGGCGCAGAACAGGTAATCGGTGGAAGTAGTTTGCAGAATTTCTGTCCCGCACGGGAAGACGATTTGACCTTCGTAATCCTCATGGATGGCGCGAATCACAAACTCCGGTTTATTAAAAATGCGATTCGATAGTGGCTCTGGAAGCTCTCGCCATAAATGGTAGAGCGGATCGCCGCCACATTGCCTCCTGAATCCTTATTATTGGGTGCGCGGACCTCTTTTACGGTCAGATCTTCGTCCGGCTTATCGAAGTAGACCATGAACACGCTTCCTTCGGTGGAGCGTTGCTGTGTTCCGTCGACAGTTGTGGCTTCATTGAACGCGAAGCTCTGGTCCGCGAGCCTACGTAGATCATCGACGCACGCCGCTGATGCTTCGCTCGTCAGCGACAGGAGTGCTGCGAAAAAAAACGGTAGATGTTTCATGAGTTCCCCCGAGGAATAAACGAGACAACCATAGATGGACCATGTGACCAAAATGCGGGGGTGTTTCAAAGGGGTGTTCTCTTGTGGATAAGTCCCCAAATTAACCGTTATTAACGGGAGGCCGGTCTGCCCCAAACTGGCGGAAATCTGCACTTTTTTTGTCAGTTATCCCCAGGACCCCTTCCCTTGGGGCGGCCTTCATGACAAATTAACCGCCGCTGCGGCAATTTAGCTGTCGATCAACTTTAAGCAGTTGTTTGACAAAACTAGATAAGCCTTTGATTTGTGGGCAAAAACGCGGCGCGGCAAGGGATTAACGTAGGTGCTAAACGCCACCTCAGCTCTGAGCGACTCAACCGACACGGCAACGGCCGTGGTTTCGGCTGCGTTGTTGCGGGCGGGGATCGTTGCGGGCGGAGCATTGCGTCTTGCGGACCGGGGTCTGCGACTTATCCGCCTCTGAGCGCCGATTACCTGTCGAGCGACAGGCGTTCAGAGGGCGGAGTACATTTTCGAAGTCGCTCACGAACCGATCTTTTTTGACCCCAGTCGTGAGAGCAGAACCATGAGCACCACCAATCGCGTATTGATTTTCGACACCACCATGCGGGACGGCGAGCAGTCCCCAGGTGCGTCGATGAACCGTGACGACAAGATCCGTATCGCCAAAGCCCTGGAAGAAATGGGCGTCGATATCATCGAAGCCGGTTTCCCCATCGCCTCCCAAGGCGATTTTGAAGCGGTTCAAGCCGTCGCCAAAGAAGTCACCGAGTCCATTGTGTGCGGTTTGGCCCGTGCGGGCAAAGCCGACATCGATCGCGCCGGCGAGGCCTTGAGGCCCGCCAAGCGCAAACGCATCCATACCTTCCTCGCCGTCAGCCCCTTACATATGCGGGTGAAACTGCAGATGGAGCCCGATGCCGTTCACCAGATGGTGATCGACAGCGTCACCCGCGCCCGCAACCATACCGACGATGTCGAGTGGTCGGGCGAGGATGCGACCCGCAGCAACCACGACTTCCTCTGCCGTTGTGTCGAATCCGCCATCAATGCCGGGGCGCGTACGATCAATATCCCGGACACGGTGGGATATACGGTCCCCGACGAATACAACGCGCTGATCAAGATGCTGTTCAACCGGGTGCCCAACATCGATAAGGCGGTCATCTCGGTGCATTGCCATAACGATCTGGGCTTGGCGGTCGCCAACTCCCTGGCCGCCGTGCAAGCCGGCGCCCGGCAGGTGGAATGTACCGTGAACGGCCTCGGCGAACGCGCCGGCAATGCCGCCATGGAAGAGGTCGTCATGGCCTTGCGCACGCGCAAGGACCACATGCCCTATACCACCGGCATCAAGACCGAGATGATCACGCGGGCCTCGCACCTGGTATCCACCATCACCGGCTTTGTGGTGCAGCCCAACAAAGCCATCGTCGGCGCCAATGCCTTTGCCCACGAGTCCGGCATTCACCAGGACGGTGTTCTCAAAGATGCCAATACCTACGAAATCATGACCCCGGAGTCCGTGGGCTTGCGGAAGTCCAACCTCGTCATGGGCAAGCTGTCGGGCCGCCACGCCTTCCGCCAGAAGCTCGAGGACCTGGGCTACACGCTGGGCGATAACGCCGTGAACGATGCCTTCAAGCGCTTTAAGGATCTCGCCGATAAGAAGCGCGAAGTCTTCGACGAAGACATCGTAGCGTTGGTCGACGACACCGTGATGCGCGAGAACGACCGTATCAAGTTCCTCTCGCTGGAAATCATCTGCGGTACCAAGGTCCCAAAACCCAGCGCCGAGCTGGAATTAGAGGTCGACGGTGTGGTGAAGCACACGAAGGCCCTTGGCGACGGTCCCGTGGATGCGACCTTCAACGCCATCAAGCAGCTGACCAGCAACAGCCAGCACTTGCAAATTTATCAAGTGCACGCGGTGACCGGTGGTACAGACGCTCAAGCGGAAGTAACAGTACGGCTTGAGGAAAACGGCAAGACGGTGACGGGGCAAGGTGCCGACGCGGATACGCTGGTGGCGTCCGCGCGCGCCTACATCAATGCCCTCAACAAATTGCTGGTGAAGCGCGAGAAAAGCGCGCCCGCCGCGATGTCGGCATAAGGAACTAAAGATACGCCCGGATGTGAGTTCGCATCCGGGCGATATCTTATCGAGAATACGAGAATATAAGTTTGTTGCCCAATATCGGGTTCTAACTTTGGAAGCTTTGGCAGAGGATATATAGGTCTAAATGTTTTCAAGATTGACGGGATGGTTGTCGGCCGACATGGCCATCGATTTGGGGACGGCGAATACGTTGGTCTATGTCAAAGGCCGCGGCATTGTCCTCAACGAGCCCTCGGTCGTAGCGCTCGCCGAAGTCAAAGGCCGCAAGCATGTCTTGGCCGTCGGCAACGAAGCCAAGCAGATGCTCGGCCGCACGCCGGGCAATATTCAAGCCATCCGCCCTTTGCGAGACGGCGTCATCGCCGACTTCGAGGTGGCCGAGGAAATGATCAAGCATTTCATCCGTAAGGTGCACAACCGGCGCTCCTTCGCGAGCCCGCTTGTCATCGTCTGTGTGCCGTCGGGCTCCACGGCTGTGGAACGCCGCGCCATTCAGGAATCCGCCGAAGCGGCGGGTGCGCGCAAAGTATATCTCATCGAAGAACCCATGGCCGCGGCCATCGGCGCGGGCTTGCCCGTCACCGAGCCCACCGGCAGCATGGTGGTGGATATCGGCGGCGGCACGACCGAAGTCGCCGTGCTCTCGCTGGGCGGCATTGTGTACGCGCGCTCCGTGCGTGTGGGCGGCGACATGATGGACGAAGCCATCATCAACTATATCCGCCGTCACCATAACCTGCTGGTCGGTGAAAGCTCTGCCGAACGCATCAAGAAAGAGATCGGCTGCGCCTGCCCGCCCGAACAGGGCGACGGCGAGACCATGGCGATCAAGGGCCGCGACCTGATGAACGGCGTGCCTAAGGAAATCGTCATCAGCCAGCGCCAGATCGCCGAGAGTTTGGCCGAGCCGGTCACCGCCATCATCGATGCGGTCAAGGTGGCGCTCGAACACACGGCGCCGGAATTGGCTGCGGACATCGTCGACAAGGGCATCGTGCTCACCGGCGGCGGCGCCATGCTGCACAATCTTGACTTTGTCTTGCGCCATGCCACGGGTCTGCCGGTGTCCATCGCCGACGATCCCTTGAGCTGCGTCGCCATGGGCACAGGTAAGGCGCTGGAAGAAATGAAGGCGCTCAGGAACGTTCTGACGACGATGTACTAAGCGTAAGTTTCGGGGCCGCCCCGTTTAGGGGCGTGAGAAGGAGAGACCAAGGTGCGGCTACCAACGGGGCAAATTTCCCGTTTCGGGACACTCAAATCGCTGTTGCAGCGATTTGCGTTCCTGTCGCTGATCGGTCTCACCTTCGCCTTGATGCTGATCGGCAAGGCAGACACGGTCCTGGTCGAGCGCGCGCGCGATGCCGTGGCCGATGCCGTCACCCCGATCTTGCGTGTCATGTCCGAGCCGGCAGCGGTGGTTTCCGATTTCGTCAATAACCTGCGCGAGCTGGCGGCCATCCGCGAGGAGAACGCCGAGCTGCGCGAAGCCAACACCCGATTGCTGCAATGGCAGTCTGTCGCCCAGCAGCTTGAGTCCGAGAACAAGTCCTTACGCAATCTCACCGGCCTTGTGCCCGAGCCGAGCGCCACCTTTGTCACTGCCCGCGTCGTGGCCGATACCGGCGGGGCCTTCGCCCAATCGATCCTCATCACCGCCGGTCAGATCAGCGGTGTGCGCAAAGGCCAGGTCGTGCTGGCCGGGGAAGGTCTGGTCGGCCGCGTCATGCAAGCCGGGCAACTCTCGGCCCGCGTACTGCTTATCACCGACATCAATTCACGTATACCGGTTCTGGTCGGCGAGGCCGGCAACCGCGCCATTCTGGTGGGCGACAACGGTTTGCGTCCGCGCCTTCTGTTCCTCGGCAATAAGACCGCGGCCGCACCTGGCGACAAAGTTGTGACCTCCGGCGATGCCGAAGCTTTCCCGCCGGGTCTGCCCATCGGCCAGGTCGCCCGCATGGATGACGGTGTGGTCGAGGTCGAACCCTATGTCGTGCGCGACAAGATCCAGCATGTGCGGGTAGCCGATTACGGCCTGACCGGCATTCTGACGCAACAAGCCGCGACCAAGTGAGCTGGGACGAAACCATGCAAGCAACGGTTTTGCAGCGGATGGACAATACGGCCCGGCGCTTCGTGCCTTTTGGCGTGACGCTGCTGCTGATGTTGTTTGCCATGACGCCGACCTATATTCCGGGCCTGTCGCACATCACGCCCATGTACGCGCTCATGGCGGTGTATTTCTGGTCGATCTATCGGCCCGACCTCTTGGGCTACGGCGCGACATTCTCGATCGGCATTCTGGAAGATTTATTGTCGGGCACACCGCTGGGCTCGGGCGCGCTGATCCTGCTCTTGTGCCAGCGCATCGTGTTTTCGCAGCAGAAATTTTTCAACAACAAGCCCTTTGGCATCATCTGGCTGGCCTTCGCGCTGGTCGCGGCCGGCGCCGGTCTTTTGCGTTGGCTCTGCGTCGGGCTTGTGGCCTCCAGCGGCTTCACACCGGCCGGTCAAATGCTGACGGCCTACCTGATGACGGTGGCGATGTATCCCATCGTCGGCGGGCTTCTGGCCCGGGCTCATATGAAACTCCTGGCGCAGTCGTAATGTCATGAGCATCACCCGCGACAGCGACTGGACCAAAATGTTTACCCGCCGGGCCATGGTGCTTGGCGGCGTGCAGGCGACCATGATCGCCACCCTGGTCGGGCGCATGTACTACCTGCAGGTTATTCAGTCGGACCGCTACAAGATGCTGGCCGACGACAACCGCATCAACTTCCAGCTTTTGGGACCGCCGCGCGGGCGCATCCTGGATCGTTTCGGCCAGTCGCTGGCGCTGAACAAGCAGCAGTTCCAGGTGACGGTGATTCCCGAACGCGCGCCCGGCATCGGCGCGACGCTGGATGCCCTGGCGCAGCTCATCGATCTCTCGGAACACGACCGCGAGCGCATCAAAAAAGAGGTCGGGCGCAAGCGCTCCTTCGTGCCGATCACCATCAAGGAAAACCTGACCTGGGACGAAATGGCCCGCATCCAGGTCAACACCCCCGATCTGCCGGGCATCAATATCGACGAGGGCTTGACGCGGTTTTATCCCCACGGCGAAGCCGCGGCGCATCTTTTGGGTTATGTCTCGGCCGTCGACGAGGCCGACCTCAACGGCGATCCGCTGCTGCAGTTGCCCGGCTTTCGCATCGGTAAGGACGGTGTCGAGAAGGTTTATGACTTGGCGCTGCGCGGCAAGGCCGGCACCAGCCAAGTCGAAGTCAACGCCTACGGCCGCGCCATCCGCGAGCTGGAGCATCATGAAGGCGAGGCCGGCTCCGACGTTGTGCTGACCATCGACGAGCGCATTCAGTCCTTCGCCGGAAAAAGGCTTGGCGACGAAAGCGCTTCGCTTGCCGTTATGGACGTCCACACCGGCGACCTCTTGGCGCTGGTCTCCAATCCCAGTTTCGACGCCAATGCCTTCAGCCGCGGTCTTACCGGCGAAGAGTGGAAGGCGCTGTCCACCAACGACCACAAGCCGCTCATCAACAAAGTGCTGTCGGGGCAATATTCGCCGGGCTCCACCTTCAAAACCATGGTGACGCTGGCGGCGCTGGAGCACGGCGTCATAACGCCCGAGCAGACCGTGTTCTGCGGCGGCAGCTACGCGCTCGGCAGCTACATCAAGCATTGCCACAAGGTTCATGGTAATGTGCCGATGGTGCGCGCGATCTCGCTGTCCTGCGACGTCTACTTCTACGAGGTCGCGCGGCGCCTGGGCGTCGACAAGATCGCGGCCATGGCCAAGAAATTCGGGCTCGGCGAGATTTCCGGCATCGGCCTGCCCAACGAAAAGCCCGGCCTTATTCCCACCGAAGCCTGGAAAAAAGCCGCGCGCGGCGAACGCTGGGCGCCGGGCGATACCCTCAACGTCGGTATCGGTCAGGGCGACGTGCTCGCGACCCCGATCCAGCTCGCCACCATGGCGTCCCGCATCGCCAACGGCGGCATTGCCGTGAAGCCGCGCCTCGTGCGCCCCACCGTGCAGGGCGGCCAGCCCGTGGATGAAGAAAGCGGTGAGATGTTTGAGAGCCTCAACATTCCGCTACCGCACCTTGAAATCCTGCGCCAAGGCATGTTCGATGTCGTCAACGGCCCGCCCGGGACCACCACCGCCATGGCGGCGCGGCTCAGGCTCAATGATCCCGAAAAGAAAACCTGGGCCTTAAGCGGCAAGACCGGCACGGCGGCTGTACGCGGCCTCAATGCCGCCCAGCGCGAGGCCCAGAAGCGCGATCCCGCCAGTGTGCCGTGGGCTCTGCGCGACAACGCCCTCTTCATTTGCTTCGCGCCGTCCCATGCGCCGCGCTACGCCATGGCTGTGGTGGTTGACCACGCGCTTGGCGGCGGCGGCGCTTTCGCCGCACCTATCGCTCGCGACATTATGGAAGAGGTCTTGCGCCTCGATCCGTCACGCAAGCCGCGCGTCGAAGGCGACCAGATCGCCGCGACGACCGGAGACGGTCATACATGAGCGACATGGCCTTCATGTCGGCGCGGCTGCGCCGGGGCGACATGACCCCCGGCGAGAAGATTTGGCACATGAGCTGGTCGCTGATCTTCCTGCTGTGCTGCATTTTCGCCTTCGGGTTCGCCATGCTGTATTCCGCCGCCAACGGCAGCATGCAGCCCTGGGCGGGACCGCAGCTCGCGCGGTTTGTCATCGGTCTCGGCCTCTTGACCGCGGTCGCGGTCATCGATGTGCGCCTGCTCTTGCGATACGCCTATGTCTTCTACGGCATCATTCTGGCTTTACTGGTGGCCGTCGAGATCAGCGGATTTGTCGGCGGCGGCGCCCAGCGCTGGATCGACTTGGGCGTCTTCCAGCTTCAGCCTTCGGAGCTGATGAAGCCGGCCCTGGTGTTGGCCCTCGCGCGTTATTTTCACGGCGTCAACATGGAGGACATCGGCCAACCCAGCATTCTTGTGGCGCCGATCATCTTGACGGCCATGCCGACGATCCTGGTTTACCTGCAGCCCGACCTGGGCACCGCCTTGGTCATTCTCATGAGTACGGGAATCCTTTTGTTCATGGCCGGGGTCCGGCTATGGAAATTCGCGCTGGTTGGTGTAATGGCCGTCGCCGCCAGTCCCGTGGTTTGGTCGATGTTGCGCGACTATCAAAAAGACCGCATCCGCACGCTGTTGGACCCTGAGCGCGACCCGCTTGGCACCGGCTACCACATTCTTCAGTCCCAGATCGCGCTGGGCTCGGGCGGGCTTTTCGGCAAGGGCTTTATGGCCGGCACGCAAAGCCATCTCAACTTCCTACCTGAACGCCAAACCGATTTCATCTTCACCATGCTGGCCGAGGAGTTCGGCATGATGGGCGGCGTCACGCTGCTGGGCCTTTATGTCATCCTGCTGATTTACGGCTACGCTATTGCCTTCCGCTGCCGCCATCAATTCGGCCGGCTGGTGGCCGTTGGCATCACCACCGGCTTTTTCCTCTACTTCTTCATCAACATCGCCA
Source organism: Fidelibacterota bacterium (assembly GCA_947475295.1). GTDB lineage: Bacteria > Pseudomonadota > Alphaproteobacteria > Rhodospirillales > Rhodospirillaceae > SHVO01. The sequence goes on along the minus strand of CANJLF010000012.1, from coordinate 3,006 downwards.
TGGTCATGGGCATCGCGCCCGTGGTCGGCGTGACCCTGCCGTTCATTTCCTACGGTGGCACCTCGCTGCTGACCCTGATGCTTTGCGTCGGGCTTTTGATGAATATCCACGTCCACCGCGATGTGCACATGGGCGTGCGCGGCGGCTTTAACGACTTCTAGCCGTTATCCAAAGTCTCGGCATCCTGAAAGCCGCCCGATTGGCGCAGCCACAGGCGTGCGTAGATCCCGTCCTTCGCCAGCAGCTCGGCGTGGCTTCCAGTCTCCACGATCTTGCCGTTGTCCATCACCACCAGGCGATCCATGCGCGCGATGGTCGAAAGCCGGTGGGCAATGGCGATCACGGTGCGCCCTTCCATCAGCGTATCCAGCTGTTCCTGAATGGCGGCTTCGACTTCCGAGTCCAGCGCCGACGTCGCCTCGTCCAGCACCAGGATCGGCGCGTTCTTGAGGATGACGCGCGCCAGCGCGATACGCTGGCGCTGCCCGCCCGACAGCTTGACCCCGCGTTCGCCCACCTGGGCGTCGAAACCGCGCCGGCCCTGCCAGTCCTCCAGTGTCTCGATGAACTCCATGGCATGGGCGCGCTCGGCCGCGCTGCGGATATCGGCTTCGCTCGCCTCGGGGCGGCCATAACGGATGTTCTCGCGGATCGAGCGGTGGAGCAGCGAGGTATCCTGCGTCACCATGGCGATGTGGCCGCGCAAGGACTCTTGCGTCACGCCGGCGATGTCCTGGCCGTCGATCAGGATGCGCCCGGCGCTGAGATCGAAAAAGCGCAAGAGCACGTTCACCATGGTCGACTTGCCGGCCCCCGAGGGACCCACAAGGCCGATGCGCTCGCCGGGCTTGATAGTCAGGTTGACGCCGTGCAGCACACCGCGCGCGGTGCCGTAGCCGAAATGCACATCGTCAAACTTCACCTCGCCGGCGGTCACCTGCAAAGCCTTGGCGTCGTCGATGTCGCGCATGGTGCGCGCCGTGGCGATGGACTTCATGCCGTCCTGCACCGTGCCGACGTTCTCGAAAATGCTGGTGATGTTGAACGCCACCCAGCCCGACATGGACTGCATCTGCCAGGCCAGCGGCAAGGCCATGGCCACCACGCCGACATTGACCTGGCCCATGGACCACAAAGCAATCGCCATGGCGCCCGTGCCCACGACCATGGTCGCGTTCATGGCGCTGAGGCACAGCGTGAAGAACGTCATCATGCGCAGCTGGCGGCGGTAGATCTCATTGTGCTCATCCACCGATGCGCGCACAAAAGCGTCCTCGTCGCGCGGGCGGGCGAACAACTTCACCGTAAGGATATTGGTGTAGCTGTCGACTACGCGCCCCGTCAGGGCGGAACGCGCTTCCGAGAGCGCGCGGCTGCGGTCGCGCATGCGCGGCACAAACCAGCGCAGCATCAGCAAATACCCTATGAACCAAGCGACGATGGGAATCGCCAACCGTCCATCGCTGCGCGACAGCACCAAAATGGCGCTGGTGCCGTAGACCAGGATGTACCAGACCGCGTTGGTGCCCGAGACAATACTGTCTCGGAGCGACGGCCCGGTCTGCATGATGCGGTTGGCGATGCGCCCGGCGAAGTCGTTTTGGAAAAAGCTCCACCCCTGGCGCACCACATGCCAGTGGCTTTGCCAGCGCACCAGGTTGGTAAGATTGGCGACCACGCCCTGGTTGGCGATCAGGTTCTGCCCCAGCAGAATCAGCGGGCGCAGGCCCATCTGCACCAGCGCCATGCCGGCCAGCTCCTTCCAGTGGTCTTTTAAGACCTCGGCGGCCGTATGGGTGGTCACCAGATCGACCACGCGCCCGATGAAGACCGGAATCAGCAGGTCCATGAGCGCGACGATTGTGCCGGCCAGGAACAGCGCCACCAGCAGCCCGCGCGCCTGCTTGGCATAGTGCCAATAGAACGCCGCCAGGCCCGCCGGCGGTGAAGTGTCCGTGGCGGCATCCACGGTGGGGTTCAGCAGATTTTCAAAAAAGCGAAACATGGTGTCACGGTCTGCAAGAGGAACAGGTGGCCTAGAAGCAAAAGCCCCGCCGGGAGTGCCGGCGGGGCTTTTTGCAAGGGTCAACGATAAGGACGAAACGACTACTGCAAAAATGCTCCCGCCAAGCCGGCATAGGCCGGGCAGCGAATAAACATGTGGGGGTTTGAGAGCGTTTTCATGGCGCGGACAGTATGGGAGCACTCTATTGGCTGTCAAATGCCGCCGTTGCGCGTCAAAAGTTGTCCACTGACGGGCGAAAGCGCCCGGTTTTCAAGGCTGTTGGACGGCTTGTCACCCCCCGCCTCAGGCTCTATAAGGACGCCCTTCCGGACCTTCCTGCCCAGCATGATAGGGTTCAGGGCGCATAGCTCAGTTGGTAGAGCAGCTGACTCTTAATCAGCGGGTCGTAGGTTCGAATCCTACTGCGCCCACCATCCTTTTCCCTATAAATATCAATAACTTAAAAAAGCAGTGTGGATGCTGCCCCCTCAGGGGGCCATCCTAAAAACCGGACATTGACCGGACGCGTAGATAATTTCATCTCAGCATGAAAATGGCGTTCATACGGCTCTAGCCGAACTGACAAAACCGCCAGAACCCCTTTTGTCAGTTCTGTCAGTCCGGCCTTAGGCCGTTAGCGCCGTCTCCGACCCCCCACCCAGGCACTTCGCCACAGCGACCCCGCCCTGGGTGTTCAGCTTCATGCCGCCGCGCCCGAGCAACGCAATTTAATTGGCCGCCTATTTAGCCGTCCGCTTTGTCCGGTTTTAGGGGGCAAGCCAGCACCCCCACCCCCACAAATTGCTCGGGATTAGTGATCCCCATATGCGCACGCGGCGTTCGGAAAATACAAAAAAGAGGTTTATATTTGTACTTATGAGCCATGCAGGTGCTGACGTAACCGCGATCGTTCCCGCGCTAAAAAAGAAGCGGCGTTCGCCGATGCCTCATAAGCCGTGCGCTCAATCCTTAGAACAGGTCCGCCAGCTTGCAATCGCCGG